>JAVBVR010000036.1:0-35490 GCA_036677845.1 Anaerovoracaceae bacterium
CAACCATTTTTCCTTGCGTGAAATCATTATATTTTTCTCAGTATTTTTTTTTCTTTGCCCAAACTCTTTACAAGCAATCGTTAATATCATATAATGAACCTGTTTCAACGAACTATATTCGGCGAATAGTATTCGGAAATGTTTTATAAAAGTAAGGAGGTATAAAAGGTGGATGAAATGAAAGAAAGACTATCGCAAATTGTTGGAAAAGAAAATGTTTTCGACAGTTTGGAGACTCTTGAGTCCTACGCGAAAGATCAGAGTTTTAGACGAAGCCTCAGACCATGGTTCGTAGTCAAACCTTCTAACGCGGATCAAATACAGGAGTTGGTCAAATGGGCGAATGAGACAAAGACGCCGTTAATTCCTGTAAGTTCAGGGGCACCCCACTTTAACGGCGATACGGTGCCAAGCGCAGCGGGTGCTGTGATCATTGATTTGAGCGGGATGAAGAAGATCCTGAGAATCGACCGCAGAAACAGAGTTGCAGTAATTGAACCCGGCGTTACATATGACCAGCTGGAAGCGGAGCTCGAAAAAGAAGGATTGAGGGTAACGATGCCTTTACTTCCCAGAAAAAATAAATCTGTCGTTGCAAGCCTTCTGGAAAGACAGCCGACGGTTATCCCAAGATATCAGTATTCGCTGACAGAGCCGTTAAGAAACTGTGGCGTTATCTGGGGAAATGGCCAAAAACTCTATACCGGTGATGCAGGCAACGGCCCATATAATCTGGAAGACCAATGGAAAGCGGGTATGGTTCAAATTGACCCAAAAGGTCCGAATGCAACAGACTTTACGAAAATCATAACCGGTTCACAGGGAACGATGGGGATTGTCTTCTGGGCATCGGTAAAATGTGAAATTCTTCCTGAAGCCCGAAAGCTCCTTATCGTACCAGCTGACAAACTTGAAAGTCTGATAGAATTCTCTTATCGGATCCAAAGACTGAGGATGGGCGACGAGGTGATGATCGTCAACAATTCGCAGCTTGCTAATATGATTTCCGGGAATGCCAATCAGATTTCGGAATTGAAACAGCAATTGCCATTTTGGACCATGCTGATCGGAGTTGCCGGCAGAGCATTATATGCCGATGAAAAGCTTGCCGTTATGGAGCAGGATATCATCGATACCGCACAGCAGTTCGGGCTTAATGTTATTGCCGGTATCCCGGGCATCAACAGCAATGCACTGCTTGGCAAGATCTTAAATCCTTCGGATGAAAATTACTGGAAGCTGAACTACAAGGGAGGCTGCCAGGATATTTTCTTTATGACTACATTAGATAAAACTCCTCGATATATCAAAACCATATACTCCGCAGCGGAAGCGCAGGGCTTCAGCTCAAGCGATATCGGTATTTATATCCAGCCTCAGCATCAGGGTGCAGTTTATCATTGTGAATTCAATCTTCCTTATGATCCGGGCAATAAGAAGGAAACCGAAAAAGTGCAGACGCTTTATGAAAGTGCGAGCAGGGAACTGGCATCACAGGATGCATATTTCTCAAGGCCGTACGGAATATGGTCCGAGCTGGTTTACCAGCGGGATCTGGACAGTACGACAACATTACGGAAATTAAAGAAGATTTTCGATCCGAACAATGTAATGAATCCCGGAAAGCTTTGTTTTTATTAACCATACAGGAGGTGTAAAGAATGTCACTTGAAGATTTCAGAGCAGATGCGCTGCGCTGCACTCGATGTGCTTATTGTAAGTGGGTTCCCATTGATCTAATCAAGAGCTGGAGATTCTCGAAAGGCTGTCCAAGCATAGAATTCAACCATTTCCATTCCTACTCAGCCGGGGGAAGATACGTTACTGCTTTATCCTTGTTGGAAAACAGGGTTGAGGTAACGGATAAGCTGAAGGAATCCGTATTTAAATGCCAAATGTGCGGGAATTGTGATGTGACCTGTAAAATTTGCCGCTATGATATGGAACCTCTGGCTGCGATGCATGAGCTTCGCTTTACTATGGTGGAAGGCGGACATACCATTCACGAGCATGACCAGGTGATTGAAGGATATCGCAAGCTGAACAACATGCTTAAAAAGCCGAAGGATAAGAAAGGCGATTGGGCAGATGGAATCAAGGTCAAGGATCTGACGAAGGACACCGCAGAGGTGGTATTCCATGCAGGCTGTCAGTATTCCTACGATACGGAGCTTCAGAGGGTTGCGAAGATTTCAGTGGAAATTCTTCAGAATGCCGGAGTTGACTTCGGTATCATGGGCAAAGAAGAGAATTGCTGCGGCGGACGTGCGTATCACATGGGCTATCAGGATGATTACAAGCAAGGAGCAGCGAGAAATCTGGCCGCATGGAAGAAGGCCGGTGTTAAGACCGTCATTACTCCTTGTGCAGACTGCTACCATACCTTCAAACGCCTCTATCCGCAGGACGGATCAACTGTTGAAGTATTGCACATGGTTGAGTTTGTCGATCGTTTGATCAGGGAAGGCAAGATCAAGTTTACAAAGCCTGTAAACAAAAAAGTTACATATCATGATCCGTGCTATCTGGGAAGACAGGGAGAACCGTATATTCCATGGAACGGCAAGGAAAAGAAAATATTCGGGCAGGCAGTCGTTTATGATCCGCCGAGACCAAGGTATATCGGCGCTTACGGTGTATACGAAGCCCCAAGGAGCATCCTGAAAGCGATTCCGGGTATCGAACTTGTTGAAATGGAACGCATTAAGGAAGCGGCATGGTGCTGCGGCGCCGGAGGCGGCGTCAAAGAAGCTTATCCTGAATTTGCCGGGCAGACAGCGATGGAAAGAATCGAAGAGGCACAGACGACCGGTGCGGAAGCAATCGTCAGTGCATGCCCATGGTGCGAGAGAAACTTTATGGATGTAGAAGCAGATGTTCGCAAAATGGAAGTCATCGATATTCTTGAGCTTGTGAAACAGGCAATTTAGTAGAAAAGGAGGGTTAATATGGCACTGTCTAAAGACGCGTATCGCGCATTAGAGGATATCGTTGGACCGGAATATATTTCCGATGATCCGGCGTTTATGGATTCCTATGCATTTGAATGGCTTGCAGAAACCGTAAGGCCAAATCAGAGCCATTACATGCCAAGACCTGTGGCTGTCATTCTTCCCGGCAGCACCGAGGAGGTTCAGGCAATCACAAAAGTATGCAACAAATATCTTGTTAAGTTAAAGCCGATTTCGACAGGCTGGTATCATTGGGCGGCCCCGCTGAAGGACGATGAGGATATGATTCAGCTGGATTTGAGAAGAATGAATAAGATCATTGAGATCGATGAGAAAAACATGGTTGCCATCGTGGAGCCATATGTGATCTGTGCTACGCTGCAGGCGGAAGTAATGAAACGGGGTCTGAATCTGAACATTATAGGAGCCGGTTCGACAACTTCCATCGTTGCAAGCGCATGTGCATATTTTGGCCCCGGCCCCAGCACGTTTTATATGGGACACAACTCTGACAACTTGCTGGGATTCGAATGGGTTACACCGGAAGGTGAAATTCTGAAGATCGGATCCGTGAACGCTGCAGGAAATTGGTTCTGCAGCGAAGGCCCCGGCCCCAGCGTAAGAGGCATGAACCGCGGTGTTATGGGTTCCAGGGGGGGTTTAGGCGTATATACCAAATGCGCAATCAAATTATCACCATGGACCGGACCCGCAAAGCTGGACGTTAAGGGCACCGTTCCTGCATATCGGCTGCCGGTTCCGGATAACCAGAGAGTCTATACCCTTGCCGTACCCACCTGGGACGCATGGGCAGAGTGTTACTATAAGATTTATGACAATGAAATCGGATATATCTTCCACAGACAGTTCAACCTTGCAGGAGCAGATCTTGCACCTGCCTTCTGGCTCATGTACAATGACCATACCAAGACGCTGAATGACGTCGAAACGATGGTAAAGGATCCGGAAATACAGGCGCTGACGGAAGAAATGAGAATATCCTTCCAATTAATCCTTTCTGGTCGTTCGAAGAGAGATATTGAGCTTCAGGATAAGATCCTGGATCAGATTCTTGAAGAAGTCGGCGGCTGGAAGGTCGAAAAATATTGTGATAAAGATATGGCTGAGTTTACCAACATGTATTTGCAGAGACTGGGCCATAAACACCTGAACTTCGTGTGGGTAGGAGGCTATCTTGGAAGCTGGATGCAGTCCGGTACGCCTGACTGGGTGAAAGGCTATGCGCCGATTGCAGCAGCCGGTCTGGAAAGAGACGCCAAGGATGGCAAGCTGGTCCAGTGCGGAGGTGACGCCCTGATGGGCTGCGGCAGCGGACTCTCAGGCGGCGGCGCCATGGGCTTTGAACAGTTCGTATCCTATGACCCGGCTGATTATGAATCCACCGAAGCAGGAATCAAGCACATGGAGGATGCGGTCAAAGATGCTCTGGCAAATGGTTATCCTCCCGGGAAAGAGTATATCTACCTGCAGATCGGATGGTCGGATCAAAAGTTATATGACGAGCTGAGAAAGGCAAAACAACCGTATGTCTTTGACGTTCAGGCACAGATCAAAGAACTGTTTGACCCCAATAATGTCTGCGACAGAATGTATACCATATTGCCGAGAGATCAATAAATACTCTCTAAAAAACAAATGAAATGATTCTCTAAATAAATGTTGGACTGACCAAGTGGCGAACGGCAGTCCAACATTTATTATGCTGAGCGGTGCGGAAATGGCTACAGGCTTTTAGGAACAAAAAAGAAATAGACCAGAATGGAAAGAACAGCACAAAGGGACGAGGCCAGATATACTGTCCTGAAATCGGTAACTTCCAGCATTGCCCCCCAAATCAGAGCGCCTGCTCCGATGCCTAGATCCATCGAAGCAAGAATGGTTGAAGTTGCCGCGCCTCTTCTTTTCTTCGGGCAAAGCTTGATTACAATGGCATTTGTAATGGGGTAGGCTGTCCCAAATCCAATACCAAAGAATACTGAAGCGATCAGAACCAATGCCAGCGAGTTTGCAAATGCAAGGATTATCATGGACAGAAATAGGGCTGCGAGGGACGGGACAAGAACAATGCCGAATCCACGCTGATCGGCAAGTTTTCCGGTAGTAAGCCTGGAAATCAACACAGCAATCGAATATATGATAAAGAAGGAGCCGATATGGTCTATATTGCGAACGACGCCGTAAGAAGGCAAAAAGGCAATGACCGATCCAAAGGTAAGTGAGACAAAGAACATTGACAAAGAGGGAAGAAGAGACGTTTTTTCCAGGAAGCTGTTTTTTTCTTTGCAGCTTGTTACTGTAATCGCAGTGCCGCCGTTGAAATCCGTATCTTTCATACTTTTCTTCTCGTAATGCACCGGGAGAGAAAAAAGCAATCCGGCAGTCCAGATAAGGAGTACGCAGAAAAACATAAACCGGTATCCAACTTGTTCGCTTAGTCCCAGACCCAAAGAAGGCCCGATCGCAGTGCCGATTATGATGGAAATACCATAATAGCTCATTCCTTCTGCGATACGGGATTTTGGTACCAGGTCTGAAGCAATCGTTCCTGCTGAAGAGGTATGGGCGCTGAACCCGATGCCGTTTAGGATCCGCAAGGTGAGTAAAACAATCATTGTTGCGGTAAAGCAGTATAAGACAGCTGTGATGACAAAGAAAACAGAACCAACTACGAGTACAGGCTTCCTTCCTTGCTCATCGATCAGGAAACCGAATAAAGGGCGAAACAGCAGAGCTGAGACGGTAAGCGCGGTTACCATCAAGCCGGCCATGACATTGCTGCCGCTCAGCTCCTTTGCATATAGGGGAACGGTTGCCATTAACATGTAATGGCCGGTATAGGAAAGAATGCTTACGGCAAGCATTAAGTTAAAGGGTTTTACAAAAATTTAGCTTTGCATCTGATCGGTACTTGTTTTCATGAAGCAGTACTTCCTTGATCAATTAATCCATTCACACCAACATAGATTTCTATACTGGAATAAAACAGCTCGGTATCCGCCTATTTCACCATCAAGCTGGGCAGGAAGGTTGCGATCTGTGGGAACAAAATCAATACGAGGGCAGCAGCCATTAAGGAGAACCAGAATGGTATCGTCCCCTGGAAAACTGTTTCCAGCTTGATCTTGGTCAGTCCGGATGTAACAATTGCAACGACCCCTACCGGAGGTGTCAGAAATCCGATCAGAATCATCAAAATGGTGATGATACCATACCATACTCCACTGAATCCTGCGGCAATAACAAGGGGATAAAAGAGACTTGTAAAAATGATCAGGGATGCCATTGCGTCCATAAAAAATCCTGAGACAAAGAAAATCGCAAAGATGGTCAGCATCAGCAAGACCGGCGGCAGATCCACTAAGTAAACCTGTAAAAAAGCCGGAATGCGGCTTACCGATATAAAATTGCCGAAGGTTACTCCTCCCACTATGAAAATCATCAGCATACCTGTGATTCTTGCGGTACCTACGAGTGAAGCTTTTAAATCACACAAAGCGCAGCGTTTTGTCACAATACTGGTCAACAATGCGAGGAAGGCACCGAAAGCTCCGCCCTCTGTCGCTGTAAAAAGTCCAAGGAGAATTCCCCCCATGGATAAAAGAAATATAACGGGAACCGGCCAGACCTTTTTCAGTGCTTCGGATCGTTCCTTGCTGTCTACAGTAACAGACGCCGGGGCCAGATCCGGTTTTAACCTTACCATAATGAAGATTGTGAGTATCATAAACAAAGCCGTCATTAATCCCGGAAAAATACCAGCGATCAAGAGCTGGCCTATGGATTCCTCCGTCAACATGCCATAGATTACCAGATTTGAGCTAGGCGGAATCAGTATACCTAAAGTACTGCCGGATGCCACAACTCCTGCAGCAAGCGAATCATGATAATGATTCTTTTTCATTGCGGGGACAGATACAGGAGCAATTGTTGCCGTCGTTGCGATTACAGAACCTGATACGGCGGCAAAGGCTGCGCAGGTACCAACCGTTGCCATTGCCAACCCTCCCCGAAAACGGCCCAGAATGGAATTAAAGGCTGCAAAAAGATCATGCCCAAGGCCTGTATGGCCAAGCAGCATTCCCATAAAGGTAAACATGGGAATAACGCTGAGTGTGTAGTTGTTTATATTGTTAAACGGGTCGCTTCCCAGCTTGACCAGAGCAGCCTGAGGGCTTACGATCACCCCGTATCCTACCGCTCCGACCAGAAACAAACTGAAGCCGATCGGAACTTTAAGAAATATGAGAACAAACAGACATAATATGCCGATGACTCCGATCATTTCATGACTTAAATCAAACATCTGTTCCATCTCCTTTTAAATCGCGTAGTGATTTCATCAAATCCAAAATGAATCCGAGAATCAGTATAACTATTCCGATAGCGGCTGTGTATATAAAGGGTTGTAGTGGGATGTGAAGAACCGGTGTCACTTGATTGGTGCCGGACATTCTCAAGGCAAATGCTATTGTTTGCTTCACAACCAGAGCGAACAGACCGATGCACAGAATACTTATTCCCAAGTCCATTATCGCTTTTACTTTTGGTTTCATCCGGTTATATAACATTGTCACTCCGATATTTTCGCCTTCAATCTGCGGCAAACCCATCGCTAAAAAGCTGATTACTACCAATCCCAAACTGGAGAGTTCATATACTCCTGGCACTGAAGAGCTGAATAAACGTCTGCCAATGATATCCCACATTGTGATGACCATTAATGCGAAAATACAGATCCCGCTGATTAAGGCGGAAAAATGTATTATCTTTCTCATTATTTTTTCGGGTTTACTCATTGTTTTCCCTCCGAAGAAATAATCTGTAGCGTAAAACCTTTAATAAGGATACGCTACAGATTTAAAGAATAAATTAATGCTGCTCAGCAAACTGCAGTGCTTTCTCATAAGTTGCAGTGCCGGGAAGTCCTTTTGCATCCATGTCATCCAGCCATTTTTTCTTTAAAGGATCCGTTACTGCATGAAATTTCGCTTTTTCTTCATCAGAAAGGCTGATAATTTTAATATTCTTTTCTTTCGCCACTTCCATACCGGCAGCAGATTCTCTGTCATATTGAGCTCCTATTTTTTCCGGGAATTCATCCAGAAGACCTTCTATTACCTCTTGATCCTCAGCAGATACTTTTGCCCAGGAATTTTGATTCATGACAAAAATCATCGGATTCATGTAAACGTCCAGATCGATCACATTATCTGTTACCTCGGCCAGCTTGAACGATATTAAAGCAGAAGGAGACATGAGGCTTCCGTCTACAATGTTGCGATCCATGGCATCATAGAGATCACTGACCGGAAGAGACAACTCGGTTGCACCCAACGCGCGGAATACATCATTGTAGAGCAAACCGGGGGATCTGAGTTTCAAACCGCCAAGACCGGCTATCGTTGACACGTCCTTATTAATTAATATTTTCGCCACATCAGTACCGCCGACCCAAAGCAGCTTCATATCTTTATAATCATTCTCCTGTAACTCCTGCTTTAAATCAGCAGCCACAAGGTTTCCCTGCAATGAGTTTTCAAACATAAACGGAAACTCAAGAATCGATGTTAAAGGAAATCTTCCAGGGGTATAAGCCGCCAGAGTTATACCCATATCTAATGAGCCGCTTACTACCTGATCTACTGTTGTTGACGGGGCGCCAAGCTCATTGTTTGGATAAATTTGAATATTTACTCTGCCTTCGGTTTGCTCGAGAACTGCTTCTGAGAATGGAACTAGTACGTTCGTATGCAAAGGATGCTGGTTTGATAAGAAATGAGACATATTAAATGTAACAGATTCTGCGGTGCCCCCGGAAGTCTCTTCACTGCCGGGCGAACATCCGGATAATACTGATAGCACCATTAAAAACGCCAAGAAAAAGCTATGTAACTTTATTTTTTTACTCATAACAAATTTCCTCCTTTATTTTTAACAGAGAATTTGAATAAATTATTGCAATTTCACCTCCTCTGGCTTAACGCCATAAAATTGGGGAATTCTCCAGATGTTGAATCCAGCCTTCCCCCATCCGTACAGCAAAAGATTGACCAGATCATTTCACCGAACGCATTTCGCCGAACAATATTCTGTGAATGAATGTAGTATATAATATTTTTCTTTTTAAGTCAATAGTTGTTAATATTATATATAAGACGGCAAAAAGCAAAAAGCAGGCACCAAAATCCGTTGCCTGCCTTAACAATTACCCTGGTTCCAATTATTCCTGTCAAGTAAAACCTGTTAAACCAAATTTTTATAGACTCTTCGACGCCTGCATTTCGAACAGCGTCGTGCTGAGATATTTTTCCCCGCGGTCGGCAAACGCGACGACAACAAAGCCTTTTCTGATTTCCTTAATACATTCCAGTGCGGCGATCATGGCGGCACCGCTGCTCATGCCGACAAAAATGCCCTCTTGCAGTACGATGGCCCGTGCCATTGTAAAGGCTTCTTCCGACTCTATCATATAGGTCCGGTCAATTTTAGAGGGGTCATAGATTTCAGGGACGATGGCTTCCTCCATATTCTTCAAGCCCTGGATATAATGGCCTTTGACCGGATGAGCCTCCACGATCTGTATTTCGGGATTTTTATCTTTTAAGCCCATTCCCACACCCATGATTGTTCCCGACGTGCCTAACGCAGAAACAAAATGAGTTACCTTTCCTTCTGTTTCCTCCCATATTTCATTGGCTGTGGTCTGGTAATGAGCTAACTTATTATATTCATTGGAAAACTGGTTTGGCATGAAATAACGATCAGGATATGTCCGAACCAGCTCATTTGCTTTTCTGATTGCACCGTCAGTGCCGAGCACCGCATCCGTCAGGATTGTTTTTGCTCCGAAGGCCTGGATCATCTTGCGTCGCTCGACGGAAACCGCTTCACTCATTACGATCTCAACGGGATAGCCTTTTACCGCACCGATCATTGCGAGGCCGATTCCTGTGTTGCCCGATGTAGGTTCGATGATGGTTTTACCCGGGAAAAGCGTACCGCATGCTTCTGCCTGTTCGATCATTTTCAGCGCGATGCGGTCCTTGATGCTTCCAGTGGGGTTAAAACCCTCCAGCTTTGCATAAAGCGGTATTTGGGGCTTTGGGTTCAATCTGTTTATTCTCACTAATGGTGTGTGTCCGATGGCTCCAAGAATGTTGTCATACATAATCTATCCTCCTATTTCCATAGTAATACTATACTATTGGAGTGCGACATACAAGTATAAATACTTGTATTTTAACGGTTTATAGTTTAAGCCCAAAATACATGACGGAATTAGTAAGTACTTGACAAAAGCAATAAAATACTTGACAAAAACAACAAAATTAATTGACACAGTCAAATAAATTTGTTATGAATATAATTAGAAATCATGCCAGGGGGGATTAAAGTGAGAAGCAATGATAATGATAAGCGAGTTGATCAGATTCGGGAATTCAACCGCTTTTTTACAAGGAAGATCGGAGTTCTGAGGGAGAGACTGCTGCACAGTTCCTTTTCCCTTACAGAAGCTCGAATTCTGTTTGAAATTGCAAACAGTGAAGCACCGACTGCCGCTGAACTGGGACGTGAGCTTGGACTGGATGCGGGGTACCTGAGCCGTATTCTTTCCCGATTTGAGGAGCAGGGACTGGCTGAGAGAATCCGCTCTGAGCGGGACGGAAGACAGTTCCTGATCCGTCTTACACAAAAGGGCTCAGAGGCCTATTCCGCTCTGGACAGACGCTCGAGAGAAGAAATTGAAGAAATCCTGTCCGATTTGACGGAGGAAGAGCAGCTGAAGCTCCTGAAATCCATGCAGGCCATTGAAAATATTCTGGCTAAGGAAAGCTTTAAATTTTCTGAGGCATTCTTTCTCAGAACCCACCGGCCGGGCGATATGGGCTGGGTTACTCATCGTCACGGCGTTTTGTATGCGAAGGAGTATGGCTGGGATGAACGTTTTGAAGCATTGGTTGCTCAGATCGTTTCAGAGTTTATCAATCATTATAAGCCGGAGTATGATCGTTGTTACATTGCAGAAATGAACGGTGAAATAGCAGGTTCTGTTTTTGTCGTTCGGAGCAGCGAAACAGACGCTAAGCTGCGCCTGCTGTTGGTTGAGCCTGAGGCACGCGGCTTGGGCCTCGGTAGCCGGCTGGTGCACGAATGCATTGCATTTGCAAGGCACGCAGGTTACAAAAAGCTTGTTCTATGGACCAACAGCGTGCTGGTGGAAGCCAGGCATATTTATTCCAAGGCCGGTTTCAAACTGGTGCAACAGGACGAACACCAGAGCTTTGGCAAAAAATTAACAGGTGAGACCTGGGAGCTTATACTATAATGGACAGGGAATATTTGCCTTATAAATCAAAATGTAGTATAAGTGTACTAGAGAACATTTGATGAAGCAGCCATATATTTGTGTAAAGGGGGCAGTGAGATGAAGGGAGAATATCATATTGATCTCAAATCAATCTCTTTATTTGAATATGAAGAGGAACTGGAAAGGACTGAATTAATCGCCAGCAGAAGAATCATCAAAGAGGGTCTGAAAGAACGGTTTGCCGTAATGCGTGAATATGGGGTTGAAAATCTGGATGACCTGATGACCGTACTGAAAACACCGGTTAAAATGAAGACTTTTTCCATGAAAACCGGTTTGCCGGAAGAATATCTTGTTATCTTAAAACGTGAAATCGCCAGCAATCAGCCAAAGCCTATCAATCTGAACGAATTTCCCGGTATTTCCAAAACTGCTGTCGAGCAGTTGGAAAAGCTCAAGATCAGAAATACGATACAGCTTTATGATCATATCAAGACGGAAAGCGCGAGGAGCATGTTATGTGATAAAACAGGGATACCATACGATGAAATCCTCGAGCTTGCAAAACTGACGGATGTGGCGAGAATAAAATGGGTGGGAGCTAATTTTGCCCGCCTGCTGGTTGATTCTGAATGCGATACGGTGGATAAGGTAACGAAAGCAGACTATCAGGAACTGTATGGGGCCCTGATGATAATTAACGAAAAGAAGAATTATTTTAAAGGAAAATTCGGCTTGAATGATATGAAGCTGTGTGTGGCAGCGGCAAAAAATGTACCGGACACGATCCGGTTTAACAAAAAAGGGGTGAAATCATGAGTACAAATATTTACTATTTTTCTGCGACAGGGAATTCATTGGCCGTGGCAAAAGATATTGCTGCAGGTCTTCCCGAGGCGCGGATCTTTTCCATCCCACAGGTAATGGATGGGGAGATTGATCTGGACGCAGACAGGATCGGTATCGTTTTTCCTGAATACTTTTCGGGAATACCGCGGATTGTCTCCGATTTTATTAAAAGACTGGAGCCGAAAAAGATCAAGTTTCTTTTTGCCGTCTGCACCTATGGCGGAATCCCCGCAAATACACTGCCGGAATTGCAGGGGCAGCTTCAGGCTGCGGGAATCCGTCTGAACGCAGGCTATGCAGTTCCGATGCCTGGCAGCTATATTGTCAAGTACGGAGCATTTAAAAAAGCAAAACAGGAAAAGCTGTTTCGGAAAGAAAAAGAGGCTGTGCAGAAAATTGTCCGGGATATTACAGTGCAGAAAGACGCTGGGGTCATATCAGGCGGCTTTGCGATCGGCAGAATCGGTAAATTCATATATCAATCCATGCTGCCGAAGTTTCCGGTCCTTGACCGAAATTTCACCGTCGATGAAAAGTGTACCGGCTGCGGGATCTGCAAACGAGTATGTCCGGCTGGAAACGTCCGGATGTCGGAGGATCAAAAACCCCGGTGGCAGGGCAATTGTGAGCACTGCATGGCATGTATCCAGTGGTGTCCCGAAGAAGCAATCCAGTATTCCTTAAAAACTGCAGGAAGAGAACGGTACCGCCACCCTGATATCCGGCCGGATGAGATGTTTAACCGATTGTAATTGACCTGGTATGGATACATACTGTGACAGGAAAAGGGGCTCTCGTACTATTGATTTTTTATTCGCTAGTGCGGCAGCCCCTCCATCTTTTTACATTCGTTATCTGATATTATGAAGAGCATGGAACGCATCTTCTGCAATTTCAATCGATCGATTGATGTCCTCATCTGTCAGCGCCGCATTGACGAAGTGATTATGGTGAGAGGTCAGGAAGATTCCCCGCTTCACGCATTCTGCAATCCATTGCTGATGGATTATCAGGGAATCATCATCTGCAAGCCGCAGATAGAACAGGGAGGGCCGTTCAGGCAGGATACTACGACCAATCTCACATGAACAAATGCTATCATAAAATGGTTGGAACCCTACCGATGAAGTTTTATTTTGAAATGCGAAACTGCCGGCAGGACAGTTAGTGATTAAGGGTTTTATTTTAATTTTAGGCTCTGTTAGATGAAAATGTTGCCTATTTAACCTAAAACAAGTGTCCACATCCAGACAGGGTTGTGGACACTTGTTGATTCCATGGTTTTTATTAGTTTTTGAAATGTATCTATTGATGTTTCCCTTCCAATTTATCAAGAAAGTCAGATATGTTGTCTTCGTTTACCTCTACTATGTATGCTGCAAACGCATCCCCGGTAATAGGTTCCATAACTTTCGGAGATGTAATTAGTTCATCACCAATCCACAAGGACAAATCACCTGATGTCTCAGCAAGTTTTGTAGATACCTCTGTCAGTTTTTTCTGTCCTTCACCCGTTAGCTTGAATGTAAAGATATACTCCTTTTGAGATTCATTATATTCATAGTTAAAGCCAATAAAATCTGCACTTTCAAGCACTGTATCACCGTCAATATTTGTTCCTGTCTTTAAGCTGATATTATTAGCTACTGTAAATAGTTCTGCATCTTTCGAAACCGATTGCAAATCAGTCTTTGATTGGCCACTGCATGCGCTAATCCCTACCAAAACAATGAATAGGAAACTCAGTAATAAAAATTTTTTTCTCATTTTAAAACCTCATATATTCTAGATTTCTTCAATTAATGAAGATTAAGTTTCTTTCTGCTAAACTTTTTATGTGAACTGGATTACCCTTCGTTTAAAATTTACTATCTTTGTATCTACGAAAGGTGTAGCACTATGGATTAATATATTCTTTGTCTTGATGGCATCTTTTTCGCTACTGAAGCTCTCAACCCATTTATACCAATTCAGATAATTGGGCAAATACTTTGTTGCAATTCCTCTGAATTTACGCATCCAAAGTTTTAGATTACTATGCAGGCTGTTGACATGATTAATATGATAAATGCCGTTTGTATGATGTCCACTTGGAATCCGCTTATGATCTAGTTTAAAGTCTTTCGCAAACCGGATATATGATTTATGGCTATCTGTGCAGATAATGGAGTTTTCATCTATTCTGCCGGCGTATAACCGTTCTAAAGTTTTATAGCTAATTCTTCCGGTGCATACGGATTCCATAATGATATTTCCGTTTCTATCTAAAGCGGAAGCAACACAAACCTGATCCCTACTAATTCCACGAAGTTGGATCTGTTTACCTCGTTTTCGGGCCGGCCTGGGCATTTTAAATCCACTTTTCTTATGATTCCCTTTATATGACAATGGAAAAAATGTTTCGTCCATTTCGACAAGACCATCAACATCTCCAATCCCCATATACACCCGAATACAATCTAAAACCTTGTGACGCATGTAAAAGGAGGTTTTGACACAGACTCCAACTTCTCGGGCGTTTTTTCTTATCGAAAACCCGAGAACCATACCTTTCGCATAAGCAACCCATTTGTCCAAGGGAAGCTTAGAATATGCTAAGGGAGACAAAGAAAACTCGCTAAAAGTTTTTTTACATGAATTACAAAAATATCTCTGCAACCCATTTGCTTTTCCATTCTTTTTAACGGAATTTGCTCCGCAATGAGGACATATTTGCCCCTTGCTAAATCGAGATTCTTTGATTTCCGTATTTAGTGATGACTTGATAGATCCAAAAGTTAGAATTTCACCGATGAAATCAAATAGTCCTAGCAATTCATCCTCGGGTAAGGTTTTTAGATAGGACTCCATCTTTACAATATTCGCCATCAGTTTTCTCCTTAGTGATACTTTTAACATATATTATATCACATTATTGGAATAGTATGTATAGGCAACACTTTCATCTAACAGAGCCTAATTTTAAATTCTTTCTTACTTTATGCTTTCTGGGTTCCGTTACTACAATAAAGGATTCCGGCTCGAAGGTTTCTATTAAATCGATCAATTCACATTCCCTGTGCCTGGATATCAGGATATCGAAACGGTAGCGAGCTCCGTCGATACCCTGTCCCTCAAATAGAGTGAAATGAAAATTGCTGTTCCTCAGATTGCTGATCAGTTCGTGATTCATTTGCTTAATGTTCACGGTGACAATAATATTGCCGATTGCAAGCTTTTTCTCAAAAAAACCGCCCAGACAGATTCCGATCGCAAAACCGGAGGCATAGACCAGCATTGTCGGAAGACCGCTGTTTCCGGTTAATACCATACTCAGTCCCAGTATGTAAACCATTGCCTCAACGAATCCGAAAGCGGCAGCGATTCCGCACTTGCTTCTTACCATAAAATTGGTCCTTAACACCAGTAACGGCATGAAGACCAGTTGGCATCCGGGTATCATTGCCTTATGCCGGTATCATTTCGTATAGCTGTCAATTCGTATGCTTGACATAAATCATAGCAAATGGTTAAATGGTGGTAACAGGAGGGTTTATTATGAAGAAGGCGTTTTTTACGAATCTTTTCTTAGCCATTCTTATCATTTTCAGTTTTTCTGTAAATAACGGAACATCTGTTACCGTTCCGGCATCAGACCGTTATTTTGTATCTCCTGACGGTTCCGACTCCGGCCCCGGCACAGAGGATAAACCATGGAGAACAATCCAGAAAGCAGCTGAATCCGCCGTGCCCGGAAGCACGGTTTATATCAAGGCAGGGACTTATAATGAGCGGGTGAATGTCAAAGTGTCGGGCAAATCTGCCGAAAAGCCCATTGTATTCACAAATTATCAGAGTGACAAGGTGATTATTGACGGCTCCGACTCCTCACCGAAAGAGCAGGAAGCTCTGATCCATATCGGTAATCAGAGTTTTGTTCATATTGTTGGCCTGGAAATTACCAACAACAGAAACAATGACAAGGATTATTTTGTTACCGGAATCGGTGTCTGGGGAGAAGGAGAGGGAATCCAAATCAGGGACTGTAAAATCCATCATATTTGGTATACCGGTTCCGATCAGGATACCGGCGCCCAGGCTGTTGCCGTTTATGGAAGAAACGGGGACAACCCGATCCGCGGACTTGTTATTGACGGAAATGAGATCTGGGATATCAAATGCGGTACCAGCGAAGCTGTTGCGCTGAACGGCAATGTTGAGGATTTCCGATTTACCAACAATTATGTCCACGATAACAATAATATCGGTTTGGCGCTCATTGGTGACGAAATGTTCGGCAATGAGCCGGTATGCCCTGTGGAAGCTGTCAACCGTGCAAGGAACGGTTTTGTCGGCTATAACAGAATGGAACGAAACAGCTGTGCAGAGAACCCCTGCTACCCCAGGAATGATAACAGTGCAGGCGGCATTTATGCAGATGGCGCAAAGGATGTGACGATCGCATATAACCGCTGCAGCGAAAACGATATCGGAATCGAAGTGGCGAGCGAAGCCAGAGAAAAGATCTGCAGCCGAATAACGGTGCGGGACAATCTGATCTACGGAAATAATGCCTGCGGGATACAGGTGGGCGGCTATGATATATACAGAGGCTGGGCTGTGGACTGCCGGTTTCTGACCAATACGCTCTATAACAACGACACCCTGAAACAGGGAAGGGGTGAGATTAACATAGCAAAGAGTCACGGTTTGCTGTTCCACAGCAATATCATATACACAGGGCCTCAGAATCTTGCCGTTACCACGGAGGATTTCGGTGAAAAGTATATCTATAACAATACATTCCATCATAATCTGTATTACGGGCCGGGCGGCTCCAGGGGATTGCGATTTAAAGGAGTAAAAACGGGCTTCGTGGGGCTGAACATGTGGAGACAGAAGACCGGACAGGACGGTAATTCCATAATAGCGGATCCAAAGTTTACAGATGCCGCTCAGGGAGATTTCAGGCTGCTTTCGTATTCGCCGGCTATCGATTCCGGTGATCCGGCCTATATTTCGGAGGATGGTGTGACTGATTTTGCCGGAGAGCCCCGGATCAGAGGCAGAGCCGTTGACTGCGGCGCCTATGAATTTTGATTTAAACAGGAACATTTCCGCTATGCCTTCCGTCTAAGGGAATGACAAAAATTGGGTAATCCAATGAGAGTCACAAAATTGACCCGATTTTCAGGGAAAGGAATTAGAGGTAAAATTAAATGAATGAACTGAAAGGTAAAATCACAGCAAACATCATAATTGCAGTCATTGCAGCGCTTGCAATCGTCATTTCCTCCATGATCCTGGTCGATGGAATTGAAAAGGTCAAAGGCGGAAATAACCGGATCATTGTAACAGGATCGGCGAAACAGCAGATTACTTCCGACTTGATCGTCTGGACCGGAAGCTTCCATGCCAAGTCGCCGATGCTTCAGGACGCCTATGCAATGCTGGAAGCAGACAAGAGAAAAGTTCTGGATTACCTGATCAAGCAGGGTGTTCCGGAGGATAAGATCGTGTTCTCTTCCATTTCTACGAGCACCTATTACATAATGCTGCCAAACGGCCAGTATACCAGCGATGTAGACTACTATGAACTATATCAGAACGTCACAATAAGCTCCGGAGAGATCGACAAGATCACGGAGATTTCCAGGAACATCACGGAGCTCATCAATGAGGGTATCCAGTTCCAATCCTATTCGCCTCAGTACATGTATACGAAGATTGCCGACATGAAGGTTACCATGCTGGCGGAAGCCACCAAGGACGCCACAAAGCGTGCGGAAATGATTGCGGAAAATGCGGGCAATAAACTCGGAAAACTGAAATATGCGGATATGGGGGTCATACAGATCACACCGCTCTATTCCAATGAGGTGTCCGATTACGGAATGAACGATACGTATTCTCTGGAAAAGGAGATCACGGCCATCGTCCACTGTGAATTTGAAATTCACTGATACGAACCAATTCACCATACCGGCCGGCAGCGGGAAATCAGATCAGCTGCCGGAAATCGGGCCGACATATTTAAAAACAAAGCCACGAACACCAGAGTACTGGGATTCGTGGCTTTTCCGTGGTGCAAAAGCTGCTACAATCTAGAAGCGACAATTTTAGCAAGGGTTATCAGTTGATCCTCCGTGACTGGCAGATCACTGCTCTGGGGTATTGTCTGCACCATGATGCAGTGATCTCCCTGCAGGAAGGTTACCTTGTAAGGCATAGCCGGGATACAGATTGCAGCCTTGTCTCCCAGGTCTGATACCGGGGTATAATACTCTTCATTTGCCCCAACCTCGGCATCATAGAAGGAGTTTCCGTCGAAACGGACTTCCAGAATGTCAGTGCCGTCATCTGAAAAGAACGTAAGAGTAATCGCTTCTTCTCTTGATGTCAGACCGGTCATGCCGGTCACTTCCTCCACGTCGGCTATGGTAAGGTATTTTGCGTACAGTTCCGAATCAGAGCCTGCCTGATTTGATACGAGACCTTGCGATTCCGGAGGAGCAGCGGCAGGTGCCTCATTATTATTGCAGCCTGTTAATACGGTCAGCATCAGCAGAGTGAACATACTGATGATCAGGATTCTTTTTATCATACTCATTCTCATCCATCCTTACTCAGAGGTATACTTTTCGAAAGCTCTTACACTCATGAGGAGCGCCTGCTCTCTTGTGGCCGTTGCATAGCCTGCTGACTTTTGTGCTGTGGTTGTTGCTTTCGGCATGAATTTCCCATCCGTACCCTTGATGATTCCTGATTTTGCCATAAACTGAACATGCTCCAGCGCCCAGGAGGAGATATCTTTCTGATCGGAAAAAACCGGTGCTCCGGCGGTAGAGAAATCTCCCCCCGGCGCCATGATTCGAATGGTGCGGCTGAGCATCGCGGAAACCTGTTCCCGATTGGTGAGCTCATCAGGCGCAAAGGCAGACGCTGATATCCCTGAGGTGATTCCCAGTTTGAAAGCCTTCAAGACCTCGGGATTCATTGTATCCGTAAAAGGATTGGGTGACACAGCATCTGCAGAGGTTCCTGTGGTCTGTTCATATAGCTTGACGGCCAGTTCGGCAAATTCTTCTCTGGTTATGGGCTTGGTCATGTCCGCTCCTTTGAGGGAATCGGGTATCAGACCAAATTCTGAAGCTTTGTCAAGCTCGGAAATCGCCCAGGACGACGCGTGATCATAATCCGTCGGCCTAGTGACAATCACATCGGTTACCCTGGTGCCTCCATCCCAGCTGCCCCAGGATCCTTCGGAACCGTAACGCCATTTTCCGGTAAAGGATTTGCCGTCTTCCGACATCACCAATTCCACTTCTCCCGCATCTCCCGGAGGAGAATAAGACGGAGATTCGGACCAGGTGCCGGTCAAGGTATTGCCGGAAACCGTTCCGCTGATCTTACCCTGATCATGGGTATACGTTCCTGAAACCTTTGAACCGGTTTGAGTAAGAACCATGTCCCCCCAGTTTGTCGACCATTCGCCTTCCCAGGAATAGGT
Source organism: Anaerovoracaceae bacterium (assembly GCA_036677845.1). Taxonomy (GTDB): domain Bacteria; phylum Bacillota; class Clostridia; order Peptostreptococcales; family Anaerovoracaceae; genus Anoxybacterium. The sequence goes on from JAVBVR010000036.1 coordinate 19,619, forward strand.
TCCGGTATTTGCCGCAGCAGGCATTTCTCCAGAGGGTAATCCGGTTCCCAGAAATAATACAAGGATCATAACAAAGATAAAAAGTATTCGTTTCATATTTTCCTCCTTCATAATTATCATTTATCCATATATGCTGTTCCAGTCTTTAGGTTCGACAGCACATTATTGATTGTATATCCGATGTAAAAATACAGCGGCTTCAGCACGGGTTGTATTGCCGCGGGGGTTCAATTTGTTTCCACTGCCTGTAACCAGCCCGCCTTTGATTAATGCTGCAAGACGTTCCGATGCATATCCGGAGATTACGTCTCTGTCGCTGAATTGATCCAGTATCGCACTAGTTCCATCTGTCTTCAGCCTGCCTGATTTTTCCAAAGCTCTGGCGGTCAGCACCATCATATCCTGTCTGGATATTTTTTCTTTCGGCCGGAACCGGTTGTCTCCGCTGCCTGTGGCGATGCCCATTTCTCTTGCGATGCCTAGAGAATCGTAATAATATGCACCTTGAGACACATCGGTAAAGTTCTGATCATATTTCGCCGTCAAGCCGAGGGTCTTGACCAGCATTACCATGAAATCCGCTCTGGTTATACCGGCTGCTGGAGAATAGGCATCCTTGCCGGTGCCGTTTACGATTCCTTTGGAGGCCATAACCTCAATGGCATTCTTCGCCCATTTTACTCCGTTTAAGTCTGTAAACGTCTTTTTCACATAAGCAATGGCATAACCACTAAAATGAGTGGTGGTAAAGGTTACGGTTCCGGTATCCGGGTCATACCTTCCGCTTGGCACCGAAACCGGATTTCCGGACCCGTCGATATACCATATTACGATGTGCTCAGGATCAAGGAGCTCAGCGGCTGTAGGAGAATAGGGAATGGAAACCGTTACAGGAGCGTTTTCGTTGTTCCAGGAAACCTGTCGTCCGTCGATTTTCAATTCCAGCATGATCAGCGGCCTGTTTCCGATCTGCTTCCGCACCTCTGCATCCAGTCTGCTTTTATCGCCGGCAGCGATCGCCAGAGTTACGGCCTGTGCCTTCCTAGAAGAATCGTCTGCTTCCAGCATACTACCCAGAACGGTAACGGACACCAGCTCAGTCTTCATTTCGATTGCTCTGGATGTGTCGCCGGATCCCAGAAAGCTTGCGGGAAGTACGGATGTATAGACCTTTGCACCTTTCTCAGGAATATCAATCTGTATCATCTTTAATCCCGTCCAATCAGGTTTTGAGTGATTGAAGGCGTCGGTCAATAAGTCTGAGGAAGCTTCTACTTTCACAGTACCCGTGTTGCTGTCCAGTGTGGCAGTGAGTGTGCTGCTAATCTTACCGGTGGAATCAAGAATTTGAGCTGTTAATTGAGGTACAGGCGGGGGTGTGGATCCTCCTCTGTCGCGAGAACCGGGTTCCGAGGGGGTAGACGCCGACAGCTGTTTTTTGACTGTCAGAATAAAGATTTTAGTATCGCTTGCCGATCCCTTGTTGATGGTGGCAGTCAGAATAACCGTTTGGTCACTTGTATCATGAGCAGGACGGTCCACCGTACCACTGGCTGAGATTGAGGCCGGCTTGTCGCTTGACCAGCTGATGCTGGTGCCGTTGATCCCGGAAGTGGTAAGATTTAGGTTGGATAGGATGTTATTTTCCGCCGTATTGCTTCCCTTGATCGCATTAAAGGTCAGGGCTTCCTTGGCATCCGCTACGGCCTGCGAATCAGGATCTACTGCTGTTTGCCCATAGGTAACCGTAAAGGTTACCGTATTTCCCGTACTCGAACCGGAGGTTACCGTTTGACCCACGGATGCTGCTCCTGCTACTGTGGGAGTGAAAGCGGTTGATTGAAATTTATTGCCGTTCTTGGAGGTAAGGGTAACTGTGGTTGTATATGTCTGCTCAGCTTTGAATTTCCCTTCGGCAGTCATGGCCTCGTTCCATGTCAGACCCGTTACAGTATAATCGATATGGTTGGTGGCTGCCTGCACCTGAGCGGCCGTCTGCGGCGTTCCTCCTGCTACGGGCAGTGCAATAGTAACCGAAGCCGCTGAGATATCGCCGCCGGGGAACTGCACCTTTGCCGGAGGATCAATTTTTTTGGGCAGACCATAATAATCTGTGTTTTGGCCGCACTCCTCGCTGGTATTGCTGCCCCAAGCCCATACCGCACCGGTTGAGTCGAGTGCCAAGGCGTGGTTACCCCCGTTTCCCTGCGAAATGGCGGTAATTCCGGCCAGGCCGTTTACCGGAACCGGAGACGCGCCATAGTATATGATTTCAGAGCTAAAGTTGTTTTCCCCGGAGGCCCACACGGTTCCGTCGCCTTTAAGGGTGATATAGAATGCCCCTGTGCCGCCCAGGGCGGTGATATTTGAGGATGACAAAGATGGAGTAGGAATACTTCGGTTAGCTGAGGTTCCATCTCCCAGTGAGCCTTTGCTGTTGTAACCCCAGCCGTAGACGGCTCCCGTGTCGGTAATCAGCATGGAATTCTGAAAAGCAGCGTAAATTCGAGCTACATTTAGACTAGCGGTATTCAAGACCTGAGACGGAACAGGGTAATTGCCGGCGGCATCTACAGTGCCATTGCCCAGCTCACCGAAATAATTGCTTCCCCAGGCCCAGACACGGCCGCTTGAATCAAGAGCCAGAGAATGCATATAGCCGGCGCTGATGGCGATAATGTCAGACAGACCGGATATTTTACCCGGAGTATGGATCGTTTCTGTGGCGGGTTGACCAAGCTGCCCTTTCGCGTTATTTCCCCAAGCCCATACATCGCCGTTGGCGTCAAGAGCCAAACAGAATCTGTATCCTGCTGAAATTGCCTGAATCCCGGAGAGACCGCCAACCTGAACCGGCGTAGCACTGTAATAGGTTGCCGTATGCGGGAGCCCTAACTGTCCGTTACCGTTGGTACCCCAGGCCCAGACGGTGCCGTCATTCTTCAATGCCAGAGAGAACACGTGACCGGCTGCAATGGATTTTACATTGGAAAGCTCTGTTACTTGTGCAGGTACGTCATAAGAGTAGGACGAGGTGGTACCTCGGCCTAGCTGTCCGGAGGAATTGCCTCCCCAGGCCCAGACAGTTCCATCCTCTTTCAGGTAAAGAGAAAATCCGCTTCCCGCGGCGATGCGGGCTGGAAGGACTGCTTCTGGAATATTTGCCGGGGTGGTGACGACCAGCTTGATAACATCGGTGCAGCGTGCTAGAGGAGCAGCGTACAAAGTATCGCCCACCACCATATAAAGATCATACTTCGTTTCTCCGGCAGCGCCGGTCACAAGAAAGCTCATCTCATTTCCCGGACTGAATTCGGGGTTTCCGGAAGTGACCGCGACATTGTCGTCGCCGTCCGTTCCTGCGGCGATCTGTTCAATGCAAGGCTCCGCCGCACTGTCAGGCAGGAGAACCCAGTAAACCTTGCCTTTTCTGTCAATGTTAATATTTTGAATCTTTACTTTTATCTGCACCTGTTTGCTGCCGCCAGGCTGGGCATCCCCAATCTGCGGGTAGCTGTCAGCAAGCAGGTCCGCAGGCGGCGGTGACGGAAAATCAACCTTTGCGGGCTCCGACAGGTTGCCTGCGTCATCCTTCAGCACTATATAGACGTCATACTCTGCGCTATGCAGCGGGACAAAGCCGGCTACGGTGATATTGGTGGATTTTGTGCTGCTGGAGAATACTCTTAGGGCTGCATTGCCACTGGCATCCTGTCCGGCAGCGACCTGCTCTTTGGTAGGTTCGTTATCGCCATCTGCCACAATAACGGCGTGGTAATAAGCCGGCTCCTCCGCAGTAGCGTATATATAGACTTGCCGTGAGCCGGACGCTTGTGGATTGTTCTGCGGGAGTATCGCAAAAGTCGGCGGCGTCGTATCTCCGGCAGAATTGACGGTAATGCCGAAATATTTTCTATCGATTGCACCGTCTACATCGGTGACACGAACCCAGAATTCATAGGTTCCAGAGTATGTGGTGGGTGTCCCGCTTAGTATGCCGGCGCTATTGAGCGAAAGTCCAAGAGGCAGATTACCGCTGTCTTTAGAAAAGTAATAAGAGCCGCTCCCGCCGCTTGCGTTGAAATTATAACTATAGGAAATCCCCAACGTTGCCACTGGCAGAGTTTCTTCCGTTATGGTTGGATGGGGCAGATCGTTGGTCACCGAATGGTATGAAATTGTTTCCAGAGTCTTACCGTCACTCGATTGAACGGTACCGGGAGGAGTGCCGGTAATGTTATACGAAATGTCAAATACATAACCCCCCTTTATTTTGGTCTCCGGGATCAACTCAATAATGGTGCTGTCTCCGGATTTCAGGCCGACTGATGTTAGAGTCTGAACGACTCCATCATTTCTGCGCAGCCTGAAGGAGCTTATATCTGAAGACGGGTCGGCCATCTCCATATCAAATTTCAGTTCTACATCGCCTGCGCTGGTCACGGTAGCCGATTGAAGCTCCGGATGGTCGCCTGCCGCCCACACCGTGCTCGGCAGCATCGTCAGGACCAGAATGACGGAAAGCAGGACGGATAACAGCCTGTTCGCTTTATATTTATGTCGCATATCTGATATCTCCTTTCAAAATCATTATCTGTTTATATCATGTCAATCGTTCTTGAGTAGATTCCCGATGCCGATGCCGCCCAGGAGGCTGCCCTCTTCTTTGGTCCGGCTCACTCCCTTGCCTGCGGAATGGATTCGGTCCGCCAGCCTTGAGAAGGGCAGCGACTGCAGCCATACGGTGCCAGGTCCGCTGAGCGTGGCAAGGGCAAGGCCTTCGCCGCCGAACAGTGCGGTCTTGATGTCTCCCGCAAACTGGATGTCGTAATGCACCGTTTTGGTCATGGCAACGAGACAGCCCGTATCAAGCCTGACGGTCTCTCCATTTTTCAGGTCTTTCCTGATGATGGTCCCTCCCGCATGCATGAACGTGAGGCCATCCCCTTCCAGTCTCTGCATGATAAAACCTTCACCGCCGAAAAAACCTACTCCGATTTTCTTCTGAAAGGCGATGCCGATGGAGATTCCTTTCGCGGCACAGAGGAAAGAATCCCTCTGGCAGATCATGGTTCCCCCGCAGTCTCCAAGATCAAAGGGTACGACCTTGCCGGGATAGGGGGCCGCAAAGGATACGCATTTTTTTTCTGAGGCGGTGTTGGTAAACGATGTCATGAACAGGCTTTCACCGGTAATTACCCGCTTGCCCGCTGCAAAGAGCTTGCTCTTGAGATCGCTGCCTTCTTTGCCCGAACCATCGCCGAAGATCGTGTCCATTTTGATGGCTTCGTCCATATACATCATCGCTCCTGCTTCGGCGATGATGGTCTCCGCAGGGTCCAGCATGATCTCAACAAACTGAAGATCCTCTCCGTGGACCTTGTATTCCACCTCATCGGCTTTCTTCATTTTCACCGTTGAAAAGCCGGATGGCGCGCGTTCCGAGCCGTTACCATTCTGCTGTCCCAAAGTTTCTTCGGCAAGTGCCGCTCCGCAATTCGGGCAGAACTTTGCATTTCCTGCATTTTGACCGCATTCTGTACAAAACATTTCTTATTCATCCTTTCTGTTTCTTTTATCATGATTCGATTTTATCGCAGCGCTATTAAAAAAATATAAAATGAAAAAAGTGGGCACGAGTGTTTCAATCCTCTGAAAATCAACGTGACTACCCCTTTTACATTCCTGTTTTATATGGTAAAATAAAGTAAATTTTTATGATGTTTCATCATGTGTAAGATTATTGTTTACGAGGTTGAGAATATGAACGACATTCTCGTTTTAAGGAGCAAACTGACTATGCCGGAATTATCCGAAAGCTTTCTGCTGACAGACCGGCTTAAAAAGCTTCATAACAGTATGGATTCCAGCAGGGCAGTTACCGTATGTGCTCCCGCCGGATACGGGAAAACAACGCTGGCAGTTTCCTATTTAAACCGTCGGGCAGATATGCCCTGCCGAGTCTGCTGGTATCGCCTGGATGCTGAAGATAAAAGCCTGTCTGTGTTTCTCGCTCATCTGAAAGAAGTTCTGTTTCCGGCTGCGGCTCCTGTTTATTCAGCAGCCAGGGAGGCGTTTAGAGATTACGGCTGTGAGAAGCCGCAGGAGATCATTGCCATGATTTGCAGGGAAATGTGGAGGCTTTACAGCAGCAACGGTGATTCCCGCACATATCTTGTGCTGGATGATTTTCAAAACGTGGCCCAGGTACAGGATATCTGCGATTTGACCAGATATTTGCTCGACAACCTTCCGCCGTTCTGTTCTATCTTTATCCTGAGCCGGTCAAGCCTTGCCGTGTTTACCGAAAAACAAAAACTTGACAAGAAGATTCTTGAAATCGATCTGAATGCTCTTGCTTTCAGCAGTGCAGAAATCCAGGCTCTCATGCTCAGCATTGGTCAAACCGGCGAAGACAGGAGGCTGACCGAATTTATAGAAAAAAGTACGGAAGGCTGGATCGCAGGGATCATTATCCTATACCATGCAGTTAAAAACAAAAAAGCCTGTGCCGCATCCATTGATACCGGAAAGCTGGATCATGAGAATGCTTTGTTTCGCTATATGTCTCTGGAAGTCCTAAAATCAGTGGATGAGGATACCCAGGACGCGATTGCCAGACTTGCTCTGATTCAAGATTTTTCAGAGTCGGAAGCATCGGAAATCTTTGAAATTGGTGAGATTAAATCATTGATGGGAAAGTGTATGGGCTTCGGAATGTTCATTCAGAGGATTCCCGGAAAACCGGTGGTATATCGGTTTCACTCCTTGTTTCGTGAGTTTCTGCTGTCGGTTCTCGCGGACCGGCATCATGAGGAGGAGGTTGCGGGGCTCCATCTGAAGGCCGCGGGATATTATATGAGCCGCACAGCCTACGGACGGGCTGCAGAACATCTGGCCAAATGCGGCAATCCCGCTTCGGCAATGGAAATGGTATCAAAAGAGGGATTTAACAAGTTTATGATCGGCGAGACCGGACAGTTGAAGCTCTGGCTGGATCGGCTGCCGGAGGATCTGGTCCGGAATAACCCGGTCCTTCTTCTGTTTCAGGCGCAGCTGCTGCCCAACAGCAGACAGCGGGAAATGATAGACACGCTCAAGGAGGTTTTACAGCTGTCGCTGGAAAGCAACGATCTTGTTACCTATTACAATGCTGCAACCGTTTTGGTTTACATATACATGTGCGGCAACGACATGAAAGGACTTGTAGAAATGACAGATGGGCTCGGGGAGCATAGGCATGGTGCCCCGGCAGAGCTTGAGAATACGCTTGGAATTCTGGACATGGTACGATCGATCGGAGAGGATCGGTTTTACGAAGCCGAAGCACATAGTGATAGAGTCCTTTTTACACTTCTGCCCGAAGACAGTCAATGGCTGTATTTAATTCTTTCGTGCATCACCTACTTTTGTCTGGGCAAGCTTGACCATGCGGTACGCTGCATGAAAACTGCATTGGCATTAGCGAAATTTAAAAATATTGAGCCCTCAAGAGGATTTATCCTTCTTTTTTTCTCTGTCGCTCTGTCTCTGAAGAACGAGCGGGACTCCATTCCCGATTATATCGATGAGGTTCTTGCTGTCGGAGAAAAGTATGATTATGAATATCTGTCAGCCCACGGCAAACGGCTGGCTGCGTTTGAACAGTACCTGGCCTTTGATCAGCAGGCGTTCTCAGAGATGCTGGATCAAGCCGCTTACCATTTCCGGCAGATCAACAATATGGCAATGGCTGCCGCATGCAGAATGCTCCGAGCCCTTTGGGTGATAAAGCCAGGCAGCACTTCCCCGGATCTGGAAGAAGCCCGGGGGAATCTGAGCATAATACGGGAATCCTGCCCAGGTTTGATGGTTCATGAAATTTCTCTCTCGGTAATGGGAGCAATTGCAAGAGAAACAGGGGATTTTTCTTTTGCGGAGCATTGTTTGCTTTATTCTGAAAAATTGGCAGAGGAAAAGAAGACGCAGCAGGTTTTATGCGGTGCGGGATTGCATTTGGCTAGGTTGTATTTTTCCTGTGGTGATACGGAACAGGGGCACCGAAGGCTGAAGCAAACCCTGGAAATGGCAGCTGCCAACCGGTATTTCATGTTCTGGGACATCCACATCCCGACTCTGGTTGAAATGGCGCTTCGCGGAACTCGGTACGGATATTCCGCCGGCTATGCGGAGGAGCTGCTGAATCACTATTTTGAAAGGAAAACAGTGATATATCTGAAAGAGAAGGTTAAAACCCTGGAAGAAAGCAGCATCAATGCTTTCGTAGATGAATTTATCATCGCGCATCAGACACATCAGTCTGAACCGCATTATTTTGTGAAGGCATCTTTGTTCGGCATTCCTGAAATATCGGTAAACGGCGTCAGTATTCCGGACTCGGAATGGAAAACAAAAAAGGTCAAGGCCTTTCTTGAGTATCTTTTATTGAACTGCGATAATACCGTATCAAAAGAGGTTATGGCAGAGCTTCTTTGGCCCGGCGCCGACTGGAAATCAGCAGCGGCTTCCCAGCGTACGGCATTGCATTATCTAAGAAAGATTCTGGCAAAATATCATGTGGAGGTTACAGGGGATAACCCATTCATATTGGAGACCCCGGAAGGTTTCATAATAAAAAGGAGTGCCGCATTGGAGATCGATGTGAATGAATTTCTACGGCTTTATGAACAATGGTCCCGGTATGAAACAGGTTCCCGGCAGCCGGATCAGGAACTGACAGATACGCTGAAACGGATGGTACATATCTATAAAGGGGAGCTTTTGGAGGGAAGCGATTTCGGAGACCTGGCATTTTTTGAAAGGGAGAGACTCAAATTGATCTTTTCGGAGGCATGCGTAAAACTCAGCAGGCTCATGAAAGCGAGTGGAGAATTCCGGCAAGCTGAGGAAGTTCTAAGGCGTGCGTTGGCAGATGATCCGTATGATGAGAACATGTGCCTTGAACTGCTAGAAATATACATGATGCAGGGGAGGAAAAGCAAAGCTGTTAAACTCTACTACAGTTTTAAAAAGCGCTTGGAGCAGGAACTGGACGTGAAGATCGACAAGAGGCTGACGGAAGCAATCAAAAGCCGGTGACTGCAATGAATGATGATATGATGAGAAGGAGGAAACCACAGATTACAATCTGTGGTTTTTTCGTTGGGAAACATCAATTTATGAATAGATCGATTCGAATGCGGAGATGCTATTATGAATAGAAATTTCTGTAAACCATATGATGAATAGTAGTATATTATTAAGTCTAAATTAGGAGAATGATAAATTGAGCTCGAATTTTTATTATTTTTCAGGTATTGGTATTGCGTTATTGATTGCAGTACTATTGTTTTTTGTCTTGCTGCGGATGAGGAAATATAAAAACCTCGAAATCCGCGGTGCTTCTCTGTCTGAGGAAGTATTGGAGGACCACGCCAGAACCATTGCCAGGGAACATTCTACTTCGTTAAATTTCAGCTCTTCGCGCTGGCCCATAGTCCGGATGAACGACAATTATCACGCGATCCTGTCCGTTAGTAAAAGTCTGAACGAAGACGTAGCGCATAAGAGGACCGTTCCTCCTGCGGCAGAATGGCTGCTCGATAATTTCTATATTGTAGAAGAACAGGTCAAGAGTATCCGCAGAGACCTTACAAAGAAAGAGTATTATAACCTTCCTGTATTGAACAAAGGTCCCTCGAAGGGGCATGCGAGAATTCTTGCCATTGCAATGGAGCTTGTATCTCATACCGACGGACAAGTCGAGATCGGAACTTTACAGAAATACCTGGAAGCCTATCAATCTCATACGGTACTTCTGGAGCGGGAAATCAGCATCATGCCCATCATGATCAAGCTGGCTTTGATTGAGAAAATCAGGATGATCAGTGAGAAGATCCAGGAAGCAAAGGTTCAATGGAATATTGCCGACGAGATTGCTGAAAAATGGGCGGCAGAAGACGACTTTGACATAAAGCAGATCGATAAACTTTTTAAAAACAATATTAATGCTATGGAAGAAGTCAACCCTTCTCTGATTGAGCATTTGTTTTACCGGTTGAGAAGGTCCGGCCGGAGCTATTCCAGTGTGCTGAGATATATTGATGAATATCTTGACAAATACAATACCACAGCAGAAACGATCGCACAGAAGGAGCATAACGTCCAGGCCGTATATACAGTTTCCATGGGCAACTGCATCGCAAGCCTGAAATATCTTTCCAGCTTTCTTTGGTCAGAAATATTTGAAAATGTCAGCTTTCTCGAAAGAGTTCTAAGGCAGGATCCCGACGGAACCTACGGCAGGATGGATATCGATTCCCGAAACCATTACAAAGGTAAAATCGGTACGCTTGCGAAAGCGTACCGGGTATCGGAGCTTCATATCGCCCGGGAAGCCATTGACCTTGCTAAAAAAGCATCGGAGGAAAGTAATCCCGAAGAAGATGAAGCAATACGAAGAAAAAAGGCTCATGTGGGATACTACCTGCTGGGAAACGGGTTTTCTCTGCTGGAAAGCAGACAAAAAGGCGAACAAAAGCGATCTGATCGTGTGAAAAGCAGGCTGCCGGAACGTCTGGGATTTCTTTATCTGTGCTTTATCATAGGAATTACTCTGATTCTTGCAGCGATTGGTGCCGTATTTGCATACGGTGTTACCGAAAACAGAACTGTGCTGCCGGCTGTTCTCACCGCCGCTGCCGTTTTAATCCCCGCATCGGAGATATCCGTTACCTTTGCCAATTGGCTGATATGTAAAGTAAAAAAACCATCGTATTTTCCGCGGCTGGAACTGGAGAACGGGATTCCAGAAGACCTGTGTACTATGGTGGTGATTCCGGCGCTGCTTTCGGATGAAAAAAGAGTGAAACAGCTTCTGGATAACATGGAAAGCCATTATCTGGCCAACCGGGAAAAAAACCTTTATTTTGCTTTGATTGGAGCCTTTTCCGACTCAAACGGACCAAAACATGAAAATGACGCCGGTGTTCTGCATACGGCTTCGGAAGGAATCAAAGCGTTAAATCAAAAATATGCAAATGAAGGGGAGGATTTATTTTATTTTTACAATCGGTTAAGAAGCTTCAGTGAGTGCGACAATAAATGGATTGGTTGGGAGCGTAAAAGGGGTGCCCTGATGGAATTCAACGAACTGCTGCTCGGCTCTCAGGAAACCAGCTTTATTTTTTATTCCAACAGCAGGCTGCCTTCCGATCATATTAAATATATCATTACCCTGGATTCAGATACAATACTGCCCTTTGGAATGGCGAAAAAAATGATCGGGACCATGGCCCACCCCCTGAGTGCTCCCGTTGTCGACCGGAAAAAGGGGATTGTTACGGAAGGTTACGGCGTGATGCAGCCAAAGATCTCCTTTGATATTGAAAGTGCAAACAGGTCGGTTTTTTCAAGGATCTATACCGGACAGGAGGGAATCGATCCCTATTCCAGCGCTATTTCCGACGTCTATCAGGATCTGTTCGGAGAAGGAATCTTCACGGGCAAGGGGATTTATGAGTTAAAAACATTTCATAATGTATTGAAGGACGCCATACCGGAAAATGCCGTACTGAGCCATGATTTGCTGGAAGGCTCCTATGCCAGGGCAGCACTGGTTACAGACCTGGAACTGGTGGACTCCTACCCGACAAAGTACAGCTCCTTTATGGCCAGACTTCATAGATGGATCAGGGGAGACTGGCAGCTGATTCCCTGGTTGGGTCGAAGGGTATATAACAGCAAAAATGAACGGGTAAAAAATCCGCTGTCCTTTATTTCAATCTGGAAGATCACGGACAATCTGCGGAGGAGCCTTGTAGCTCCATCACAGCTTCTCCTTCTGCTTCTCGGATTCAGCATTCTGCCCGGCAATGCAAACTTTTGGGCCGGTTTAGCGGTTTTTTCCATAGGCCTGCCCCTTTTGCTGAACTTTCTGGATCAATTGAGAATGAGAATGAAATATGACAGAATCAAACGGTACAGACCGGGCTTCTTCGGAATTAAATCTTCCCTGTTTCAATTCCTGCTGACGGTGGTTTTCTTGCCATATCAGTCCATCAAAACGCTGGATGCAATATTGGTGACTTTATACCGTGTCTGCATTTCCAGAAAAAACCTGCTGGAATGGGTGACCTCCGCCGATGTGGAGCGGAGCCAGAACGAAACCATGAAGAGCAGTTTTTCGTCCTTGGGTCCAACTGCAGTCTTCGGACTTTTCATCCTTTTTTTTGCCTTCATCTATAAGCCGGAAGGTCTTATTTTCAGCGCTGCACTTTTCATTGCCTGGGGAATCGCACCATGGATTGCATATCGGATCAGCCTGGATGACAGCGATGAGGAAGAGCCGCTTAAGAAGGAGGAATTAGAAGATTTGGGCATGATCGCCCGCAGAACATGGAGGTATTTCGAAGAGTTTTCCAACGAAAAGAATCATTATCTTGCCCCGGATAATTTTCAGGAGGATCCGCCCAGAGGAATCGCATACAGAACCTCGCCTACCAATATCGGGTTAGGACTTCTGGCCTCGCTGACGGGCAGAGATATGGGCTATGCCGGGATCATCGAAACCGTTGACTCGATTTCGAAAACTGTTAATACCATAGAGAAGATGGAAAAGTGGAACGGACATCTTTTCAACTGGTATGATACCCGGTTGCTTGAGCCGCTGCATCCGCTGTATGTGTCAACCGTGGACAGCGGAAATTTCGTTTGCTATCTGATCACTCTGGCAGAGGGTTTGAGAGACTATTTGTCGCTGCCTTTGGTCGATTCCGCATTTGCAAGGGGAATCAGAGATACGGTTCGAAACGGTCTGAAAGATACAAAAGAACTGCCGCCGGAGTTCCGGTGTTTTGATTTTATGGAAAAAGAACGAGAAATCAACCTGGTTTCCTGGAACAGGGCACTGAATGAATTGAACGGCGGTACGCTCCCGCCCTTGATCGAGAGACAGATTTGGAGAAAAAAAGCTGAGCGTATGGGAAGAATGCTTCAGGAAGAATTGAACATGCTGGTTCCGTGGGTCGTCCTGACGGAATTCATGCCCGAAGATTTGCTTCATCCTGAAATGGCGGATAAGACGGAAAAACTAATCTCCATCCTGCGAGCCAATCCGGTTTTCAATGAAATTCCTGAAACCGGCAGAAAAATACTGGAGCAGATCGACCATATGACAAAATACTCCGTAAAAATTAAAGGGGAAACATTTACAGAAGGATTCTCATGGCTCAATGAAGTAATCGGTGCTGTACTGAAGTCCAATCAATTCTATCAGGAGTTTACGGGAAAATATGAAGTGTTGATTGACCGGATCGAGAAACTGGCCTCCGCGATCAGCTTTCAGCCGTTATATAACGAAGGCAGACAGCTTTTTTCCATCGGCTTTGATGTGGGGGAAAAGAAGCTTACCAATTCCTACTATGATCTGCTTGCCTCGGAAGCACGACAGGCCAGCTATATAGCCATCGCGAGAGGAGAGGTGCCGCCGAAGCACTGGTTCACGCTGGGCAGACTGCTCACGGTTGTGGACCGGTATCAGGGACTTGTATCCTGGAGCGGGACAATGTTCGAATATCTGATGCCTCTTCTCCTGATGAAAAGCTACCGGAACACGCTTCTGGACGAGACATATTCCTTTGTTGTCAAGAGTCAGCAGAAATACGGCAAAGTCAGAAATATGCCATGGGGCGTATCGGAATCCTCTTTTCATTCTCTTGATATCAATCTGGATTACCAGTACAAGGCTATCGGAGTCCCCTGGCTTGGATTGAAAAGGGGACTGGTAGAGGATGCGGTGACCTCACCCTATTCTACCTTCATGGCACTGATGGTCAGTCCCAGAGAGGCCTATGAGAATATTCAGTATTTAAGAACAGAGGGACTGGAAGGCGGTTACGGATTTTACGAGGCTGCGGATTATACTCCGGAACGGTTGAATTTACAGTCCCGCAAAATGATAATCAAAAGCGTTATGGCTCATCATGAGGGAATGAGCCTGCTGTCCCTGAACAACTATCTGAACAGCAACATCATGCAGAAGCGGTTTTCTTCGATTCCGGAAGTGAAAGCTGCAAGGCTGCTGCTTCAGGAAAAGATACCGGTCAATATCCTCTTTACCAAGGACAACAAAGAAAAAATTGCCATGCCGAAAGCTAAAATATACCGGGACAAGGGAGCGTATCGTAAATATGCCTCACCTGATTTTGAACTTCCGAGAGCACATGTTCTTTCCAACGGAAGCTACTCGGTCATGCTGACCGATAAAGGCACCGGCTACAGCAGAAGCAAAACGGCCGACATTACAAGGTGGAGGGAAGATCCTGTTCTCGACAGCTACGGAATGTTCTATTATATTAAAAACACAACGGAAGATCGGTACTGGTGCTCTGCTTATGCTCCACTTAACGTGTTGCCTGAAAAGTACGAGGTTGTTTTTACACCGGATAAAGCATCCTTTAAACGGTTTGACGGACAGATCGAAACAATGCTGGAAATTGCGGTGGCCTCCGGTGACAACGCGGAAGTTCGCAAATTGAGTTTAAAAAATTGCGGTGAGGAATCCTGTTTTCTTGAAGTGACCAGCTATTTCGAGGTGGTCCTGGCTCCCGGAAACAGTGATTTGGCACATCCTGCCTTCAGCAATCTGTTTATCCGGACCGAATATGATCCCAGACACAGGGCTCTGCTGGCAAACAGGAGGCCGAGAGGTCAGGACGACAAGGAAATGTGGATGGCAGAAATTCCGGTCATCGACGGCGATGTCGTGGAAGATATCCAGTATGAAACAGACCGGATGCAGTTCATCGGAAGAGGACATACCGTAAGCAATCCTGTAGTGATGGAGCGGGACAGACCGTTATCCAATACGTCAGGCGCGGTACTGGATCCAATATTCAGCCTTCGGATCAAGGTAAAAATCAATCCCGGCGAAGCAGCTCAGATGTCCTTTGTTACCGTAACGGCAGGCAGCAAAGATTCCCTGACAGAACTGATCGAGAAATATAACAGCATGGAGGCCTGTGATTCCGCCTTCTGGCTTGCACTGACCAGAAGCCAGGTCGAGACCAAGTATCTGAATATTAAAGCCCATGAGATGGAGCTGTATCAGCATATGATTTCCAATATCCTGTATCAGAGTGAACAGAAGCAGAAATTCAATCATCTCATTCGGGAAAACAGAAAAGGTCAATCCGGATTATGGCCGTTCGGCATTTCAGGAGACAAACCGATCCTGCTTGTGGTTCTTAGGAAAACGGAAGAAGTGGATATCCTGTATGAGGTCCTTAAGGCGCAGGAATACTGGCGGCTAAAGGACTTAAAGGTGGATGTGGTCGTTCTGAGCCATGAGGAGACCAGCTATTCCAATCCTTTATATTCGCTGATTTCTGAAATTGTTCACTCGAGCCAAACCTTTGACTCTCTTCACCGTCATAACGATATTTTTATCGTAAATGCGAACAATGTGGCTCCTGAAGATGTTTCCTTGTTTTACGCTGCTGCAAGAATGATTTTTAGTGGAGGCGACGGAACTCTAAAAGATCAGATGGAGAGCAGCCGGAGCCGCAAAAACGCCGTTTGTCCGGAACCACTGAAAACGAAGCCGTATCCTGCAGAGAACCGGAAAAAGAAGAAAAACGAAAGCAGCCGTATGATAGAGGAAGAACCGTCAAATGACGAGCCTGCAGGATCGGCAGGCATAACTCAGTTTTATAACAGCATCGGAGGATTTGCAGCAAACGGGAGAGAGTATGTGATCAGGCTAGAGAAAGACCGGATGACGCCGGCTCCTTGGATTAATGTCGTCGCTAATCCCGAATTCGGATTTATGGCTACCGACGCAGGCGGCGGTTACACCTGGTGTGAGAATAGCAGAGAGAACAAATTGTCCCCCT
>JAVBVR010000037.1:0-4508 GCA_036677845.1 Anaerovoracaceae bacterium
GCGGCAGAAAGTGATGTTACTCCATCATCTCTTTCGCATCTTGAGCCAAACATCGTGTTATACCATAATATTGAGATAGATTCAGCAATGCTGACGTGCTCCCCGAATCTTCCCGGTCTGACATAAAAGGGCAGCGCCGAATATGTCGGAATAACTCCGATCCTCTCATAAAAATCTGTAGCCCGGCCTTGGATATCACGTATTTCTTCGATTATGTTATCAGGATACTGTAGAGTTTTAGCGACGGCAAGATTGCAAAATTTCGGTTCAATTGTCGCCGGAACGCGCAGATGATCAACATCCTTCGTCAATTCACCAGTCATATCATTGGCCCATTTGCCCTGACGCCCATAAGGATAGAACATGACATCGGGAGGCATTAGGTGAGCGTAGCTGATTTTGACTAACTCCTGCGCACCTTGTGCTTCGGCCAGCTGAATAATGATTTCGATCGCTTTCTGACAACCGCGTCCATAATTGCCGGCCAGCATTTCTTGTTGCTCTTTGTTCAAATACATCCTTTTTTCCTCCATATCTTAGTTAAGATTAGCATCCAGAATTTTATTCACGCTCTCATAGGCATGCGCCCCTTCCATGATCATGTTATTTCTTTTTTGTCTTGATAGCTTTCCTTTTTTGCTTCATTAATATCGGTATACAGGTATACCATATAAATAGTCCAGTCTTATACAAGTTTTTCATGGCAATTCAAGTTCTTGATCGCTTCGTCCGACTCGCGAAGATGCTTCTGCATAGCCTCAACAGCGCCATCCGGATCCCTGTCCTTGATTTTTTGAAAAATCTGTTTATGATGGCTAAGGGAAGGCTCATGCCGGGCTGTGTCTTTCAAGGACTGCTGTAAAGAATAATTGACCAAATCAGAAAGATATTCATATATTTTTACCAGGACAATATTTCCTGATGCAGAAATGAGTGCTGAATGGAAACGGAGTGAAGGACCTTTCAGATCCCTTTTCATCGTAATGTTTCTTTCCATTTCCAGGATGGAGTCTTCCATGGCATAGAGGTCCTCATCGGTTCGCCTTTGTGCCGCTAATCTTGCCGCTTGGCTCTCAATCGCTTCGCGAGCTTCAAATAAGTCGTGGATCCCGGATTCTGAATCCGAAACCAGAAAATCTATATTATTTAGTACATTATGAATGTCCATCTTTTTAACAAAAACACCTTTTCCGCGAACGTGCTGAACAACACCCAAAAATTCCATGATTTTCAGTGCTTCCCTTACCGGCACTCTGCTGACATCAAACATTTGGGCCAGTTCTCTTTCCGAAGGCAGGGCATCACCTTCTTTTAAATATCCCTGCATGATCCATTGGCGAATTCGTTCTACAATTTGCGAATAAAGTGTTTCCGATGATTTGTCAACAAGTTTGTTTAATGCTTGATCATGGATGGGGATCACAAATTTTCCCGCCTTCCTGGTATACCAGTATACCTATGCTTAGTTTAATCCTAACATGATTGTTTGTCAATATTTGTGAATTTATGCACTTTTACTGATCCATCCCGAGACGCAAAGCCTCTTCCAAGCTCTTTACCGCAATTACTCTCAACCCTGTTATTTTTTCGGTTTGCTCTCCAGCCGGGATCAAGCAGCTTGAAAATCCCAGCTTCTTTATTTCCTGCATCCTTCGGGATAAATGAGCCACCCCTCTGATTTCTCCTGTCAGTCCGACCTCTCCGACTACTGCCATTTTTTCGGGGCAAGGCTTATTGCGAAAGCTTGAAACGATAGCCATAGCTATAGCCAGGTCTATTGCCGGTTCCTGTATCCTGATCCCACCTGCGATATTAACATATACATCCTGACCGGCAATGTTGAACCCAGCCTTTTTTTCCAGAACGGCAAGGATAAGATTTGCCCGATTATAATCGATCCCTGTCATCATTCGACGCGGTTGGCCAAACGGGCTCGGGCTCACCAAGGCCTGGATCTCGATCAACAAAGGTCTGGAGCCCTCCATACAAGCTGCTACGACCGAACCCGGAGAATGAAGAGGCCTTTCAGCCAAAAAAGCGCTCGATGGATTCGGAACTTCTATTAATCCTTCGCTGCTCATTTCAAAAACTCCCAGTTCCGCAGTCGACCCAAAACGGTTCTTTATTGTCCGCAGGATACGGTACTGATATCGGCGGTCTCCCTCAAAATATAGCACTGTATCTACCATATGCTCGAGAAGCCTCGGACCGGCTATGCCACCCTCTTTAGTTACATGTCCGACGATGATCACGGGGATATGCATGCTTTTTGACAAATTTACCAGTTGTGCCGTTGCTTCTCTTATTTGGCTCACGCTGCCCGGAGCTAAGTCTGTGTCTGGTATATATATCGTCTGGATCGAATCGATGATCACCAAATCAGGTTTTTGTTTTTTAATTTCTTTTATAACATTTTCTAGGTCGGTTTCAGCCCAAACCATGATTTGATTTTTGCCTAAACCCATTCTCACCGCTCTAAGCTTGATCTGTTGTGTAGACTCCTCGCCTGAAATATATAAGACCCGCCCTTGAAGCCCATCTATTTTAGCCGCCGCCTGCAAAAGCAGTGTCGACTTGCCTATCCCCGGATCTCCGGCAAGCAGGACCACCGTCCCTGGCACAAGTCCTCCCCCAAGAACCCTGTTTAGTTCAGCCATCCCCATGTCCAGTCTCTCGGTTTTAAGCTGTTTGACCTCCGCAAGGATTTGGGGCAAGGACGAAGTATCTGAGCCTGTTCTTTTGGCTGCGGCAGCCGTAGCAAATTCCTCGACCATGCTGTTCCAGCTTTCACATTCTGGACATCTGCCCAGCCAGCGCAGAGATTCAAAGCCGCATTGCTGACATACATATCTGCTTTTTTTCCTGTTCAAGCCCTTTTCCTCATTTCTACGCTCATCTCATTTTATACCTTCTTTATAGTGATCCTTCCTTCGGTTGCATCGATCATGATGCTTGTGCCTTTATCCAGACCCGTTCTTAACATCTCCTCTGAAAGTCTGTCTTCAACCAGAGTCTGGATCGCTCTGCGCAGGGGTCTGGCTCCATAAATAGGATTATAGCCCTCTTTGATTATTACTTCCTTCGCCTGCTCCGTAACTTCAACCTCAACCTCTTTTTCTGCCAGACGTTTGACCAGTTCCTTCAGCATCAAATCGACGATGTGCTTCAAATGGTCCCTATTCAAAGGATGGAATACTATCGTGTCCTCGATACGATTAAGAAACTCAGGCCTAAAAGATTTTTTTATTTCTTCAAGGATCCTGTTTTTCATTCTCGCATATTCATCACTTTCCTTGTTGCCGGCCACGAAACCCATTGTAGACTCTTTTTTAGCTGTCGATGCCCCGACATTAGAGGTCATGATGATCACAGTGTTGCGGAAATTCACCGTGCGGCCTTTGGCATCCGTCAATCGTCCGTCTTCCATCACCTGCAGCAGCACATTAAAAACATCGCTGTGGGCTTTCTCTATTTCATCAAGCAGGATCACTGAATACGGCTTTTTTCTCACCGCTTCGGTCAGTTGACCACCTTCATCATGCCCGATATAGCCGGGCGGTGAACCGATCAATCTGGATACCGTGTGTTTTTCCATATATTCCGACATGTCCAGGCGAACGATCGCATCCTCATCTCCAAACATTATTTCGGCCAATGCCTTGGCTACTTCAGTCTTTCCTACGCCGGTGGGGCCGGCAAAGATAAAAGAACCTATCGGGCGCTTAGGATCCTTAAGCCCCGCCCTGGCTCGGCGAATAGCTCGCGAAATAGCTGTAATGGCTTCATCCTGGCCAACTATCCTTTGATGGAATATTTCCTCCATATGCAGTAATCTTTCCGACTCACCTTCTTCAAGGCGTTTCACAGGTATGCCGGTCCAGCTTGATACCACTTCGGCGATATCATTCTCAAACACCAGGTGTTCATTTGTGTGTTTTTCCTGATCAAGCTTATTTCTGTATTCCTCCAATTCTTTTAAAGCTTTATGTTCGGCATCGCGCAGTTCAGCAGCCTTTTCGTATTCCTGAGCCACAATGGCTGCTTCCTTTTCTTTGCCCAATTGGCGAATATGATCTTCCAACTGGTGAAGATCCGGCGGGGAGGTATATACTTTCAGTCTAACTTTCGAAGCAGCCTCATCTATCAAATCAATAGCTTTATCAGGCAAAAAGCGGTCTGAAATATAACGATCGGAAAGCTCGACCGCAGCTCTTATAGCCTCTTCAGTTATCTTTACCCTGTGGTGGGCTTCATATAGATCACGAAGACCGTTAAGTATCGCATATGTTTCTTCTTTGCTCGGCTCCTGTACCAGGATCGGCTGAAACCTTCTTTCCAAAGCCGGATCTCGTTCCACATGTTTACGGTATTCATCCATTGTTGTTGCGCCAACAGCCTGTAGTTCCCCTCTGGCCAGAGCTGGTTTTAATATGTTGGCGGCATCTATGGCTCCTTCAGCAGCCCCCGCCCCTATCAGAGTGTGCATTTCATCAATAAAAAGTATCACG
>JAVBVR010000038.1:0-6908 GCA_036677845.1 Anaerovoracaceae bacterium
ACATGGCAAATGCTCGCTAACAGATTGACTACATAAATTAGACGGCCCTAGATAGAGCCGCCAAATGGTAAACTTTATTCTTTTCTTTGGTCACCCCAACACTTGACAGAGAGCCATTGAAAACGGCTTACTCCTTCTGTGTCACGTTATGATGGAGGACATATATCTTAATCCAGCAGCTCGCATTTATAGCTGATGGGGAAGCTTCCGTCTCCTTCAATACGATTCAGTATGGCTGAAACATCGCCTCCTCTGAGATCCGGCATCTTAACACCTCTAAACAGGCTTCCCCACAAAGAATTATCCTTGAAAACCACATCGATCACTTCGCAGTCATAGAGCTGGTATTCCTCTGCCATATCGTTCAAGGCATCCTCAAGAGTTCCGATCATATCAACCAGGCCAAGTTCACGAGCCTGCTTTGCCGTATAAATCCTTCCGTCGGCAATTCCCTTCACTGCTTCAATATCGATACCTCTTTCTTCCGAAACAATACCGGTAAACTGATCATATGCGTCATCCACAAGGGATTGAAAGATCTCCTGCTGCTCCGCCGTCAGCGGTTCAACAACGCTGCCCATGGCCTTGTTGGAGCCTGCAGTGATCGTTACTGTCCTGACTCCGTACTTTTCAAGCAGCTCTGAAATATCATAAAGCGTTCCGAGGGTTACACCGATGGACCCGGTCCATGTGTTTCTGTTTGCAACAATCTTATCCGCCGCTGCAGATATATAATAACCGCCGGATGCCGCCATCGAGCCCATGACCGCGTAAACGGGCCGCTGTGTCTGCTGTTTGTACTCCTTTAGCTTCAGATAAAGCTCATCACTCTCATAGACGCCGCCGCCGGGAGAATCTACAAACAATATCAGTCCGCGGTTATTATTATCTGACATCAGTTCCTCAATTTTGTCCAGTGTCCAATTATGCTGATACCCGATGGGAATGCCGAAGGAGTCCGCCTGTCCGGAAATAATAGTTCCCTCCACGTACATCGTTGCGATATACGGCCCGCTTGCCGAAATCTCCTGCCTATCGCCCCAAACTGCATCTTTGATGGTGTTTCCTATGAAAGCCATCACCAAGATCCCCGCCAGAATACAGCCAAAGATAATCAGACTTTTCTTTAATCTTTTGTTTTTTTTCTTTCCCTTATCCAGTGCTTCTATGTCATATTCCCTGAATTCAGTCATCTTTAATCCCCTTTCATTGCTGTTCTTTCTCTATTTTCCGCTATTTTATCAAATCTGTCAATGAAAATCAGTCAAATCTGTTGACAGTGTATTATGTCATATAGTACACTAAGTACAGAAAAGGAGGGTTAATGTTGTGTTTCAGCTTGATTTAAAAAGCAGAAAATCCATATATGAGCAGATCGTCGACAACATCAAAGAGCTCATTATAACAGGAATATTGCATGCGGAAGATAAAATCCCATCCGTCCGTGAACTGTCCAAAACCCTCACCGTAAATCCAAACACCATACAAAAAGCGTATCGTGAATTGGAGTACCAGGGATATCTCTATACCGTTTCGGGGCTGGGAACCTTTGTCGCGTCTCCTGCAAATCTCCCCGTCGATGAAAAAAGAATCGGCGTCGTGAAGGAGCAAATGAGGGAAGATATCAAGGAGCTGTTATATATCGGCTGTTCCCTGGAGAGAATCACAAAAATATTGGAAGAATTGCTGGAGGAAAGGAGTGATTGGAATGATAAAGGTAACTAATCTTGATAAATCCTTTGATGGCTTTAAAGCCCTTTCCGATTTGAACCTGAACGTGAAAAAAGGATCCATCTATGGTCTCGTCGGCACAAACGGCGCAGGAAAAACCACGCTGATCAAGCATGTAACGGGAATACTGAAGCCGGATCGCGGGGAAATATTAATAGAAGACAACCCCGTCTACGAGAATATTCCGGTAAAGGAAAGGATGGGCTATATCCCTGATGACCTGTACTTTTTTTCTACTTATAACCTGAAGGAGTCGGCAAAATTCTACCGATCCATCTATCCTAACTGGAATCAGGTTCGTTATGAGCACATGGTAAAACAGTTTGAGCTGAGTGAAAGGAGAAAACTCTCCAAGTTTTCAAAAGGAATGCAGAAGCAGGCCGCATTCATTCTGACCATGTCCTCCATGCCGGATTACCTGATACTGGATGAACCCATCGATGGACTGGATCCCATCATTCGAAAACTGGTCTGGAAATATATCGTGGAGGACGTTGCGGAACGGGAAATGACGGTTCTGGTATCCTCCCACAACCTGCGGGAGCTGGAAGGCATATGCGATTCCATTGGAATCCTCTCCAAAGGGAAAATGATGATCGAACGGGATCTGGACGAATTGAAATCCGATATCCATAAAATTCAGGTGGCTTTTAAAGCTCCTGCCGGGGATCCATATTCAGGTCTGAACGTGCTTCACAAGGAATCCAGAGGAACTGTGGATCTGCTGATTATCCGGAACAGGAAGGATGAGGTCGAAAGCACCATCAACGCAGGCCATCCTGTCATCTTTGACATGCTGCCCCTGTCCCTTGAGGAAATTTTTATCTATGAGCTGGGAGGTGGAGATAATGAAATCGAAAGCATCATATTTTAGCATATCAAAACCGCTGATCATTGAAAATCTGCGCAGGTTCTGGGCGATTCCGGCACTGGCTTTTCTGGTGTATTTCCTGTCTGGTGTGTTTCCGATCCTGATGTCCTACAACCACCTGAACAATATGGCAAGCTACATCCAAATGTCGCTCTCCAACCACCAGCCGTTTTATATGTTTGCCCATCTGATGTTCCCCATCATGGCAGCAGTGGTCATTTTTAAATATTTACAGGGAATCAGCTCCGTCTCGGTGATGCATTCCATGCCCTTCACCCGTGCAAAGCTCTATAACAGCGGCTTTCTGTCCGGGCTGATCCTGATCGCGGCGCCGATCCTGTTGAACGGGCTGATTTTGCTTGCCATCAGCAAGCCTGTCTATAACCAATACGGTACAGAAACGGGCATGGTCACGGACACGGTCAATCTCTTTGCCAGAGCGGACATTCTGAACTGGATCTGGATATCCCTGCTCATCGCCTTCGTCATCTACGCGGTATCGGTCTTTGCAGGTATCGTTACGGGGAATTCCCTGATGCATTTCGCTGCGGCAATCTGGTTCAACTTTTTAATCCCCGCGCTGTATGCCGTTTTTATCGCGTATTTCTCCCATTATCTGTATGGTTTTGACACCTCCGGCAACTGGACAGAGTTCGGTATGCGGATCTCACCTTTTCTGAACATCCTTCAGAGCGAAGGTACCTTCGGCATAGGAAGTACGATCTACTATATCCTGAGCTTCATTATCCTTTACGGCATCACGAGCTTCCTCTACCAGAAAAGAAAGCTTGAGCACGCGACGGATTCTCTGGCCTTCGGATTTATGGAGCCGATTATTTGTTACCTCATCGCTTTTCTGGGCATGACTTTGCTCGGCTTCTACTTTGAGGTGCTGGGTCAATCGGAGCTTTATATGTATGCCGGCCTTGCAGCAGGTACGCTGATCTTCTTTATCATCGGCCAGATGATCGTAAAAAAGACGCCGAGAATCTATAACATGAGCAGCCTGAAAAGCCTTGGAGTCTACACACTCATAGCGGTGCTGTTCCTCCTCGGACTGAACTTAGACGTTACAGGTTTTGAAAAGCGCATCCCGGATGACGGAAAAATAGACAGTTTTACCATCAGAGAGGATTTTACCCTGGGCAGCAGAATGAATATGTACTACTACAGCTCCAGCAGCCATTCCTTTTATAAGGACTCCGGAGATCAGAAAGGATTCCGGCTGAAGGACCCGGAGAATATCGCCGCAGCCAGGAAACTTCACCAGTCTCTGATTGACAACAGAAACAGGTTTGAGAATCTTGAAAACGTTTATATGTCAAACGTGTTTCTGGGCTATAACCCCGACAGCGCCTTTCCGATGTCAAGAAGATACCAGATTGACTATGACTTCTACCGGAACAGCCCGGAGTTCAAGCAGATATACGAATCCAGGGAGTTCAAGGAATATTTCGCGCCGGGCAATTTGAATTACGTGGAATTGACGGATATCTATTTAAACAGCGATATCCCCAACAGAGAAACCATCGAAATAGACAGCAAAAACCATATGCGGGAGTTTATGGCCTGTCTGGATCGGGACTTCAAAGCACAGTCCTTTGAGGATATGACGAGTCTGAAGCACGGCTACGCGGTGGCGAATATCTCCTTCACCTACCGGAATGAGGATTCACGGGAACCCAACAAGCTGCTCAATTACAGCGTTACCTACAAAATCACGCCAAGTTGGTCGAACTCCATCAAGTGGCTGGAAGAGCACGGTTATGGAGGGCGTTTCGACCATGACGTCAGTGAAATCGAATCCATTGAGATCTACCGTTATGTGCGGACCGACAATGACTACGGCCAATTCCCGGTTGCCTATGAAGCCGACAGAGCCGCCCCGTTATCACCGGGCCTAAAAAGTCTGAAGATAACCGATCCCGACAGGATAAAGCATCTTCTCGACAACTACGAGACTCAGAATATCAACTATAACGATTATTACTACGGCGTCATCGTGTATAAAGGAAGTGATCGGATCCTCGGTCCGGATGAGTTTTATAAGGAATTCGGATATGACCGTGCAATTGCTGAAAAATATGCTGTGGAACAGGCATCCATTGCAACGATGCAGATATATTTCAATGAAGGAAATATTCCCGATTACGTACAGGAATATTTCAAGTAACATCCCGTTTCCGGCAAAGCAGATCTTATGGGCTGCGATGGCCGCAGACACAATAGATTATAATAATTGAAGGGGTTTCAATATGACCGTACACAGGGGAGTTGTACGGTCATTTATATTTTTCGCCGCAGCATCAAAAGAAATCTTCGCTTGTTATATTTGTTGCTCATTATGGTATAATGAACAACAGAGCGGACGTTCCCTGCCTCAGCGGCATGAACGCTTCGTCCCCGTTTTATGATTCACTTTTTCGGAGGTATTCAATTATTATGATATATGACCTGATTATCATCGGCGGAGGAGCGGCGGGATTGTTCGCGGGCGCGTCCCTTTCCTCTCCGGTCAACGGTCTGATCCTGGAGAAAAAAGCCTCACCGGGCAGAAAACTTCTCCTGTCCGGCTCAGGCCAGTGCAATCTTACTCACGGAGGGAGCATCAAGGATTTCATCCCCCATTACGGCATGAACGGTTCTCAAATCCGCTCTGCTCTGTACCGTTTTAACAACCTCTCGGTGATCGATTTTTTTGAGAGGAGAGGAATTCCGCTCATGGAGCGCGAGGATGGCAAAATATTTCCAAAATCCGGGAGTGCACAGGATATTCTCAATGTACTCGTTCATGGATGCATCGAAAACGGCCTTCAGCTTCACTGCACCTCTGTGGTAGACCGTATCCTGTATCATGGGCCGGATTCCTCACCGGCTTACACGGTTTGCTGCAACGACCGAACCTATAAAACAGGCAGATTGATCATTGCTACAGGTGGCTGCTCTTACCCCGCTACCGGTTCGGATGGAGGCTTTTTTTCTGTTTTGGAGGGAATGGGATTTAAAATTGTTCCTGCCACTCCGGCCTTGGTCCCCATTTATGTGAATGATTACCTCTACCAAAGCCTGTCAGGCATATCCTTTGATAAGGCTGAAGCATCCATCGGCTCCGTACGGAACAGGGGTGCGGTGCTGTTTACCCATACCTGTTTTTCCGGTCCGGCGGTCCTGAATCTGTCAAGATTTGCCCGTCCGGGGGATACCGTTACGTTCAATTATTATCCGGCCAGGCCTGAGGATATTATCATCAGGGAATTGTCACTGACCATACCGGGAAGCAGCAGGCAGATTCTCACGGTTTTATATGAATACTTCGACAAAGGCAGGGAGGGTTTCTCCGGGAATATCCCAAAGCGCTTTCTGGAACTCCTCTGCGGCCGGGCTGGAATTGATACTGCAGAAAAGGCTTCCAGAGTTCCCCTTTCTAAAATCAAAGCTGTGGTCAGGCTCCTTGTACATGACGATTTCAAGATACAGAAGCTCGGCGGCTACGAATCGGCCATGGTTACTGCGGGTGGAATAGCCCTGTCGGAAATCAGTATGAGAACCATGGAGTCTAAAAAATATCCCGGACTGTTTCTCGCCGGGGAAGTGCTTGATATTGACGGAGATACAGGCGGGTATAATCTCCAGTTCGCCTTTTCTTCCGGACACCTGGCTGCCTCCGGCTGCCAGGACAGATAGCAGTCTGCTGCAGGCACCGTTCAAGATATTTCCCGATTCCCTTCGCAACATACAAACCTTTTTTCATATTCGTCATATAATGAATATCATATTATCGCTGCAGCGCTATCGCGGTTGCCCGCGATGCGCAATCTATAAATTAGGAGAATGATTATGGCGATTAAGATATTCATTGATCAGGGACACAATCCCGTTAATCCCAATGCGGGCGCAGAGGTTGGCGGAATCAGGGAGCAGGACATCAACTATCAGGTGGGCATCCGTCTTGCGGAATTACTTAATAACAATCCCAACTTTGAGGCAAGGGTATCCAGACCAACGCCGACGACGCAGCTTGGCACAACTTTGGCAACCAGTCTGCAGGCAAGAGTAAATGCCGCAAACACCTGGCCGGCGGATTACTTTATCAGCCTCCACGCCAACATAAATCAAAATCCGGCAATCAGAGGCGCAGAAGCCTATGTTTTCAGCGAAGCCAGTCCGGCATTCACCTTTGCGAGACGTATTATTGAGGGGATCGGCAACCAGACCGGTCTGCCGGTTCGCAGTGTCATACCGACGACACGCCTGTATGTCCTCCGGCGTACAGCAATGCCTGCCGCTCTGATCGAGATGGGTTACA
>JAVBVR010000039.1:0-77951 GCA_036677845.1 Anaerovoracaceae bacterium
GGCGTGGGTTACGTGACAGACAGCAAGGGCGGAACCTACTGGGTTCAGATGTTTATCAGACCATAATACGGCATGAGATTTCACAAGGGAGCAGCTCTTCAGGGAGCTGCTCCCTTGCGCTGTACGCCCGAGGGCCTGCGTTCCAATGGGTGTAAATTGAATTTGCCCGGTCAATCGTCTACTCCCGATTTTCCATATTCTTCTTTAATCCCCTTGAACAATACGGGAATAGGTGTAAGATTAAAATAGGAAGAAACTGAAAGGAGTGTTGTTCGATGAATGCAAATAAAAAGAAACTGCAGCATAACGGCATGGATAAAGCATTCTTTAAGACCTT
The DNA here is from genome assembly GCA_036677845.1 of Anaerovoracaceae bacterium. Lineage (GTDB taxonomy): Bacteria > Bacillota > Clostridia > Peptostreptococcales > Anaerovoracaceae > Anoxybacterium. The sequence goes on from JAVBVR010000039.1 coordinate 338, forward strand.
ATTCAAAAGCCTCTTTTCTGACACCTGCACGGTAAAATTCTGGGACGGTGAGGAAGAGATTTTCGGTGAAGGCGAAAGCTGTTTCAAGCTTATCTTGAACGAACCAATACCCAAAAAGGATATCATTGCCGATCCGTCACTGGCGTTTGGAGAAGCCTATATGCGGAAAAACATTGAAATCGAAGGTGACCTGCAAATGGTCATCGAATCTTTGTATCGGAATATGGAGAGCTTTCTGAAGCAGGGCCGTTTATACAACAAAGGGTTGAGAAAGCTGTCAAACAATCTGAAAAGAAGCAGGGAGAACATTGAGCATCATTATGACATCGGTAATGATTTTTATAAACTATGGCTGGATGAATCCATGACATATTCCTGCGGATATTTCTGCTCCAGGGATGATAACCTGACGAAAGCACAGGAAAACAAGGTGGCTTATATTCTGAAGAAACTGAACCTGGAAGAAGGACAGACTCTTCTGGACATTGGATGCGGATGGGGCGGGCTGATGCTGGAGGCTGCCAGAAAATACAAAGTCAGAGTAATGGGTATCACATTGAGTGAAGAACAGTACGCGGCGGTAAAACAAAGGATCGGGGAGGAAGGACTGACCGATCTTGCGGAAGTGGAGAAAATGGATTACAGAGAAATTAAGAACAGGATGTTTGACCGGATCGTTAGCGTCGGCATGGCGGAGCATGTGGGAAAGGATCACCTGCATGAGTACTTTCTCCATGTAAATCAGCTTCTGACGGATGGCGGACTTTCGCTGCTCCACTGCATCACAGGAATTCATGAAAGCGAAGGCGGGACAAATTCCTGGATCAATCAATATATTTTCCCCGGAGGCTATATTCCCAGCATCCAGGAGCTGGTGGGGCATCTGTCAAAGGAAGGATTCCATCTCATCGATGTGGAAAGTCTTCGCAGGCATTACGGGAGAACACTGGAGCACTGGGCTGAAAACTTTGAGACGGCTTTGCCGGAAATTCGAAAAAACAGAGAAGAAAGCTTCATCCGGATGTGGCGGCTGTACCTGAATTCCTGTGCGGCTTCTTTTAACACCGGCAATATAGATATTCATCAGTTTATGTTTACAAAAGGAATAAACGATCGTATTCCATGGTGCAGGGATTATTTATACCGTTCCTGAGTATTTCCCGAATACGAAATCAGATAAGTGATGCGGAAAGCTATGAATGCTTTCCGTTTTACTTTCTGCTTCATTCACACTTGCCGAAACGGATAATATACTGATTATATCGCTTATATCGCATCCGCCTTAATGAGAAGGGACATCCCCCCGCCTCGCCATACTGATGCTTAAAGACGATTATGTCCGATTAATAAAAGGAGGAAATTAAATGACTGACCTGAGAACATATTATACATCTGCAGGATCACCTGCGCAGAAAAGTGAAGCTCCGGCGAATGATAATCTAAACACATTCATGCAGATGAATCCCGCAACCGGCTTTCTCGCCTTCGAAATCTTCAGCGACTCACCGGTAACGGGAAGGCTTCCCATACCAAATGCAAGAATCACCATAAGCAAGAGGCTGAATGGAGAAAATTACTTCTTTTACAGAAATCTTACTACTGATGCGAGCGGGGAAGCCACGCCGGTCTCCCTGCCGACAGTAAGCAGGGAAGTGTCGCTGAGGCCCGGCGGAGGCAGAGCATTTGCCACTTATCACGTCAGTGTGGAGGCGCCGGGTTTTCAGAGAAGAGATGTCTACGATGTACAGATCTTTGAGGGGATTACCTCCGTTCTTAGGCTGCCTATGCGTCAGGGCGCGGGAAACGCAGTTCCGGGAGCAGAACAAACAGAATTATTTAGAAGTGAGGGGTAGAAAATGGCAATCATCAGTCGGCCCGACGTGCCGTTTATCCCGGAAAGCATAACAGTCCACCTGGGGGAACCGGATCAGCCTGCCCGGAATGTGACTGTTTCATTTCCGAATTACATTAAAAACGTGGCCTCCAGCGAGCTGTTTCCCACATGGCCGGAAGCGGCGCTCAGAGCGAACATCTATGCGCAGATCAGCTTTGCTCTGAACAGGATTTATACGGAGTGGTACCGGGCCCGCGGTTATGATTTCGATATCACGAACTCGACCCGTTTTGACCAGTCTTTCGTAGAAGGAAGAGATATTTTTGAGAACATCAGCAGAATCGTGGATGAGATTTTTGACAGTTATATTGTAAGACGAGGGACCAGGGAGCCGCTGTTTGCCGCATATTGCGACGGTGTTCAAGTTACCTGTGAAGGGCTGTCACAGTGGGGAACGGTGGATCTTGCGAGGCAGGGAAGGATCCCTTATGAAATCCTGCAGAACTACTATGGTGAAGATATCGATCTGGTGAGAGACGTACCGATCATGGCTAATTTTGAATCCTATCCGCTGTATCCGTTAAGGCTGGGCAGCTTCGGAAGAGAGGTTGCCATCATCCAGCACGAGCTGAACCGGATTGCGGATAATTATCCCGCAATTCCCAAAATTGCCAATGTTGACGGAATTTTCAGCGCCGATACAGAAGCGGCGGTACGGGCATTTCAAAGAATTTTCGGCCTGGCAGAGGACGGTGTGGTCGGCAATGCGACCTGGTACCGCATCAAATATATCTTTAATGCGGTGAAAGGGTTGGGTGAATTGTTCTCGGAAGGAATCGCACCGGAGGAGCTGGAACGGCCTTTTGAGGCTTTTTGGCAGGAAGGGGACTTCGGAGTTTGGGTCAGGTTGATCCAGTATTATGTTCGAGCCCTCTCCTGCTATTATGCTCTGACGCCCCGGATCGAGATGACCGGCAGGTACGGACCGGAAACCACAGAAGCGGTAAGGAGACTGGAGGCAATCTACGGCCTTCCTCAGGACGGAATCGTTGACGTACAGACCTGGGGAAGATTCTATCAGGATTACCGGCAGAACGTGAATCGGATACCGGCGGACTGTTTTAATATTTCACCGATCTATCCCGGCTATCTGATGTATCGCGGCATGGGCGACAACAATATCCGATTGATCCAGACTTACCTTCAAAGGATCGCGGAAACAGACCCGGACATCCCGCAGCTTACGGTAACCGGAATTTTCGATGAAGAAACGCAGGCTGCAGTTCAGGCTTTTGACGAAAAGTACCTGGAAGAAGGCACCGGTGTTATCGGCCCCATTACCTGGAACGCCATCGTGACCGAATATAACCGGCGGATTCAGGGTTAACAGGGAAGATAAAAATCGAGAAGCTCCGGTAATTAAAAGAACAGGCCGTTTGTATCTTTCTGCGGCCTGTTCGTATTAATCCCCTGTTGTGATACGTCGTTCTTATATAAATCCCCTGTTGAATAACTGTAAGTAGTATTTCAGATTAGCCCGGATCCGGCTTGTATTAATCCAGATCCAGCTTGCGATTCAGGATGGCAATGGTTCCGATGCCGTAAAGAACGGTGACAGCCGCCGCGTATAGGATGCCGATAATCATGAAGCCGCTGAATAAACCGATAAATTGATGAATGCTGACCGGATCGTTTATCATCTCAATTTGGCGGACCAGCTCCCTTCCGTATGGGAACAGGCTGAAAATAAAGCCTGCGGCCTGAGCGATGAGCGCTTCGACCCAAGAGAATATGAAGTAGGACAGAATCCCGGCAAAAATCCTGAATCGGGAAAGCTGCTTCAGGTGCGCGATAGAGCAGGCCAGGAACAGTTTGGCAATCTCCTTAACAGCGGAGACCACCATGGCTCCGATCATCAGGATGAGTGCCAGTGCACCGCGGCTGTCGAACATGGACATAAGTTTCCGGATCGCAGCAAGGATCTCTTGCGGCGGAGCTGCATTCAGATTAAGGATAAAGATGGATATGCCGACGGCAGCCACGAATCCCGTAAGGATGATCCACATCGCGCTGACCAGAAGCTTGGAAACGACGATCTGCGTTGACGTTACAGGCAGCGTCATAGTAAGATAGCCTTCTTTCGAAAACACATTGGTGTTGAAAATCCGAAAGAGCATTACGACAAGACATACAATGGTCGTGATCGCGATCCCCATTGCGAGAAATCCTGCAATCAGATTGATGATGCCGCTGCTGAAATGATTGAAAAGCTGAGGAAGAATCAGCACGCCGAGCAGGATGGAAAGGTATACCCCTGCAAAGTCCCTCCAGGTGGAGCGGATATCATATTTCATTAATTTAACTAGCATTTGAATACCTCCCTGAATAACTGGTCGATGGACTTTTCCTCCTCGGCCCTTATGTTGTCGATATTGCCATGCATAACAATTTCCCCTTCCCTGAGAAAGATTACGGTATCGAAGATTCGTTCCACATCGGAAATGAGGTGAGTCGACATAAAAATGGTTGCATCCTCACTGTAATTGGAAAGAATCGTATCAAGGATATAATCTCTTGCAGCCGGATCAACTCCTCCGATGGGCTCGTCAAGGATGTAGAGCCTGGCATTTCTCGACATGACCAGACAGAGCTGGAATTTCTCAACCATACCCTTTGACATGGTTTTTATCTTTTGTTTTTCGTTAAGGTCCAGCCGCTTCAGCATTTCCCGGCATTTGATCTCATCAAAGTCTTCATAAAAATCTTTGAACAGAGCAATCATGTCAAGCGGGCACATCCAAGGGCTGAAATAAGCGGAATCGGGCAGATAGGACACCATGGCTTTGGTTTCGGGACCCACACTCTTTCCGCCGATGGTTACGATTCCGTCATAGTCTCTGATCGCTCCGGTCAGGATCTTAATCAATGTAGTCTTGCCGCTGCCGTTGGGCCCCAGCAGACCGACGATATGGCCTGATTCCAGAGACAGGTTCAGGTTTGAAAGTACAGCCTTGTTCTGGTATTTCTTTGTCAGGCCGGTTATCCTGGCCAGTTCGCCTTTGTTGTCCGGTTCGCGGGTGTTTGAAATTTCCTGTAAGTTATTTTGCGTGTTCATTTTGATGATCCCCTTTCTCCAGAATTTTCTGAAACAGCTCGAAAGCCTCCTGGTTTGAAAAACCCAGGCTTTTCATCTGCTGAATAAATTGGCTTATCAATTCCTGTGCTACTGATTCTCTCATTTTATTGATCAACTCCTTATTATCCGTTATAAACCGGCCTACTGTACGGTCGGCGTGAACGAGTCCGTCCCGCTCCAGTTCCGCCAGCGCCCGCTGCATGGTATTGGGATTGACCTCAAAACTGAGTGCAAGATCCCGGACGGATTCAAGCTTGGAACCGGCCATCAATTCCCCTGAGACGATTCGGTGCTTGAAATTGTTAACCAGCTGCAAATAAATCGGTATGTTCGATTGGAACTGATTCGTCATGTGTGAAACCTCCTTATCTATGCTATGCTATAAATCACGAATTAAAAATGCGTGAATTTTTTGCTGCACTGTATTATTGTATTAGGCAATTAATACAGTAATACAATCGTCTTCAGTTGTCAATAGGCAATAATAATATTTTGAAAAAAAATTTAAAAAGGATAAATCTGCAGGAAAGTTTCGTATACGCGCCATTCATTTCTGTGCTATAATCAAAGATTAGAGAGACAGTTTTCGACATGATTCGGCTGCTGTTCTTTTAAAAGGGGGGATTACTAAATGAAGAAAAAAGTGACCTGTTTTTTGCTGTCAGCAAGCATGCTGTTTACGCTGACGCCGATTACGGCTGTGGCTGCGGAAAACCGCTATTCCGATATTCCGGCGGGCCACTGGTCTGAGGATGCGGTGAATGCGGCAGGGAACTACGGATTGATGCGGGGAACGGGCGACGGAATCTTCGGTTTCGGCAGTACCATAACAAAAGCGGAATTTATCACCGTGTTGAGCAGGATGTTTGGATGGGAGCCGGTCAGCCCGGAGATTCCGGCCTTTTCCGATGTGGCAAAGGGTGATTGGTATTATCCCGGTGTTGAAACTGCGCTGGTTCATAAGGTGATAGACAGTACAGGAACATTTCGTCCCGGAGAGCCTGTCACCCGGGAAGAAATGGCGGTTATGCTGGTCAGGGCATTGGGGTACAATTCGCTGGCCCAGTCGGTCGCAGCCTTTGGAAATCCTTTTTCCGACGTGACAGATAATGCGGGATACATCTCGATTGCAAGCGACATCGGAATGACCAAAGGAACCGGTGAAGCGACTTTTTCTCCGTCCATGACGGCGAAACGGGAAGAAGCTGCTGCTATGCTGGTGAGAGTATATGAGAAGTTAATCTCGAAAACCGACTGGTTTCACGGATTCTATGCCATTTCATCCTATTCCCAGAAGGATCTGACCGATGATATGGATGCCGTTTCCGCCGGCTGGGGAAGAATGAGCTACAGCCCGGACAAGGGCGCCTATTTGAATACGACATCTGCAGGGAACAACGAATATTATATTCCGCAGGGATATGAAGATATTATCTCCTATTTCAAGGGAAACAACACTAAGACGCACTTGAGCGTTTATATGGATACTTCGGTAAAGGTGGAAGCTGCGGAGGGTGTTATCGACATCTGTTCTGCCATCCTGCTGGATCCGGAGCAGCGAACCCGGGCGGTCAACGCAATCGTAAATGAACTGTCGGTGAACTACCAGAAGATCGGGTATAACCCTTACAGCGGCGTGACAATTGACTTTGAAGGACTGAGAGGAGAAGCGCTGAAAGCAGGGTTCAATACCTTCCTGACGGAATTGTCTGCAGCCATAAAACCAATGGGGAGGACTCTTTACGTCGCCGTCCAGCCGGCGGCATCCGACGGATCGTACTATGATGCCTATGACTTTCGTGCGATCGGACGCCTTGCCGACAAGGTTATCCTGATGGCACATGATTTCAACGCAACAACGATGCCGGACAGCCTTTTGGGCTCGGAATACTACAGGAACACACCGGTTACGCCCTTTGCCAGCGTGTATTATGCCATGAAGGTGATCACCGACGAAAAAACGGGTGTGGAGGATCCATCCAAGCTGGCTCTCGCCATCAGCTTTTCCAGTGTGGGGTGGGAGCTTGAGAACGGAAAACTGGCCCGCACCGCATCGGTAAGACCGGCGCCTTCAACCATTTATACCCGTCTGAAGGAGGGCGCTCAAATGGGCTATTCCGAGGTGTATCGCAATCCGTATATCACCTATGCCACGGAAGACGCGAAAAACTATTTCGTCTGGTATGAGGATGAACGCAGCATAAGCGACAAATTGCAGCTGGCCAGGCTTTTCGGGATTCGCGGAGTATCCGTCTGGAGACTGGGCATTATACCGAATTACAGCGATGCAGGGCTCTGTTATAATGCGATGGAACGTTTCAAATAACAGCACATTAAGACATTTCAATTTTAAAACTGCAAGGAGTTTGCCCCATGACACACTTGAGCTTGAAAAAGAAGTATTTTCTGTCCATTACCCTGGTGTGCCTCTTCAGTCTGGCCGTTGTGGCAACCGTTAGCTATGCTATTTCATACCAATTGCTGTCAAGCATGACAGCATCGAAAATTGAAATTGCGTCCAAACGGTACTCCAATGAAATTGATGCATGGCTGCAGACCCAAATTAACAGCCTGAACGATATCAGGGAAAATATTGCCATTGGTTCGGATTATTACAACAGCGACGAACGTCTGTACATGCTGCTCAGAGAAAAACTCGGCGCGCAGGACGGACAGGTGCTGGATTACTATATCGGTTTCCGGGACAAGCGTCTGCTCTCAGGTACAGGATGGCAGCCTTCCGCAGACTACGACTGTACAAAAAGGGACTGGTATGTGGAGGCGCTGCTTCGTAACGGAGTTGTCATTACGCCGCCCTATGTGGACAGCGACACGAAATTGATGGTTGTTACCATTTCGGAGCCGCTCTTTGTGGACGGAAAAACAGAAGGCGTTCTTGCAGTGGATATCACAGTGGATTACCTGGTGGAACTGGTCAACAGCATCAAGATTTCACAGGAAAGCAATGCATTTCTGATTGACAGTCAGAAGAACATAATGACGTATCCGGATCACAGCTTTCTGCCTACAGACGAGATGTCTTACCAGATCGGTGCTATTCTGGAAGGAAGATTACAGCCGCTATCGGATCAGATTGACAGCGGGAACTACAAACTCATACGACTGACGGATTACGACGGAAAGGAGAAGTATTTTTACCTGACCGGGATCAGCTCGTCAGGATGGATTATCGGATTTTCCATGCCCTCTTCGGAAATCACGGATGATCTGAACTCCCTGCTTCTTGGTTTTGCATTCGCGTGCGCCATATCTATTCTGATCAGTATGACCATTATCTTCGCTTTGATGAACGGTCTTCTGAAGCCTCTGATGCACTTGACAAAGGTTGTGAAACAGTTCGGTGAAAAGAATATGGATGCCCGTTGTGAAATCCGGTCAAAGGATGAGATCGGTGAGCTGGGCCGATCCTTCAATAATATGGCCGACACCATACAAAACTACAGCCGGACCCTTGAAAACATGGTTTTGGAACGTACAAAAGAGCTCAACGAAAAAAACGCAAAATTGCAGGACAGCATTGAGTATGCCAAGATGATACAGCAGACCATCCTGCCGGATGACGCGGAAATCAGCAAAGCGCTGAAAGATTATTTTATAATCTGGCAGCCGCGTGATATCGTTGGAGGCGATCTTTACTGGATGCGGAAATTTGATGACGGTTTTACCGTTATTATCGGAGACTGCACCGGCCACGGTGTTCCCGGCGCGCTGATGACCATGGCTGTAAACGCGATCCTCGACCGCATCGTTGACGAGATGTGCCATGATGATCCAGCTTTGATTTTAAACGAATTGAACCGGCTTCTGCATCAGACGCTCAGCAGGGGATGCAATGAATCAGATCTTCGGGATGGGATGGACGCAGGCGTGATCTTTGTATCGAAAAAAGGAAAGGTTCTGTATTCCGGCGCGCGAATCTCTCTGTTTATCATCGAAGGCGGGGAGGCGGAAGAAGTGAAGGGGATTTCCTACACCGTCGGAACCGATGCAGAACAAAACGGAAAGCATTTTGTAAATCATAAAATACAATTAAAACCGGGCATGTCCTTCTACCTTGCCACAGACGGACTGAAGGATCAGGTTGGAGGTGAACAGCGGCTTCCGTTTGGGAAAAAGGGAATGCTTGCCGTTTTAAAATCCATTCAGGAGTGCACCATGGAGGAGCAGAAAGAGATTCTATGGTCCACCTATGAAGATTATAAGAAGGATGAAATCCTGCGCGACGACGTTACCATGTTCGGTTTCCGGCTGTAAGGCAGGGCCGGCATTCCGGCAGACAGATCAATGACAAACCGCACAAGTCAGGAGGGACTTATATGAAACTGGATCTTTATGATTTTTATCAGGAGGCAAAAGGAAAGAACATAACATTCTATTATTGCGGGCCCGTTGCTCACGCCAGTATTGAAGGCGTCGCACAGACCCTTCGAAAAAACCTTGAGTATGAGGAAGCCGGAAACCTTACGGCTCAGGCGGTCTTTTCCGTTTTTATCGAACAGATGCAGAACATATTGAACTATTCGGCAGACCGGGTATCAAAACCGGCGGAAGAGGAGCATGATCTGCGGGCGGGAGTGGTTGTGATCGGCCATGAAAAAAACGGATATTTTATCTTGTGCGGAAACAAGATGTACAACACAGATGTTCCGGCCTTATCTGAGAAGCTGGAGCTGATCCGGAATATGAATAAAGAGGAGCTGAAGAAGCTTTACAAGGAGCGCAGGCGGATGGACCCGGCCCCGGAAAGCAAGGGCGCAGGTCTTGGCCTGATCGAAATGGCAAGAAAGGGTACAGAACCCATCGAATACAATTTTCTGCCAGTGGATGAAGAATTCTCATTTTTTACAATCAGAGTAGTTGTTGGGAGGTAGAAGAAGATGATGGAGACTTTAATTATTGAACAGACACAATCAACACCCTACATATATTTAAACCCGACGACGAACGTGCTCATTATAAAAGGAGAGTCCTTCCCGGAGAATTCAGCAAAGTTCTATGCTCCCGTGTTGGAATGGCTCAGGGAATACCTGGAATGTCTGAAGAATGAAAAGGTATCTCTGCAATTTGAAATCATTTATTTCAACAGCAGTACCTCAAAGATATTCATGACCATATTTGATATGCTCCAGGAAAAATCGGCAGAGGGAAAAGATATCACCGTGCTTTGGCTGTGTGATAAAGAAAATGAGACGGCGATCGAATGCGGTGAGGAATTCAAAGAGGATTTGGAGAGTTTGCCGTTTCGGATCGAAGTGATTTAGGAGGGCAGGATGGAAGACATCTTTGAGAATGAAAAAAGTGTGATCCTGGAAGCAGAAGAACTTCTCCAGGGAAAATCCTTCGATTCGGAGCATGATGAAGAGTACTACAAAAAGCTGTTGGGGGAATATAAAAAACTGCTGAGGCAGATGCGCACCATGGTTAAAATGTCTGACATCATGCAGTCCAAGCTGAATATCATGTCCGGCGAGCTGGAAAAGCTGTCACAGATTGACGGTCTGACGGGCCTCTTCAATCGCAGGTACTTCAATGAAATCTACCAGAAGGAATGGAAGACGGCCGTTGCCGGTAACGCGTCCCTTGGAATTATGATGATCGATATCGACTACTTCAAGGTCTATAACGACACCTTCGGACATCTGGCAGGAGACGTCTGTCTCCGGAAGATTGCCGGTTCCATAGAGGAAGCGTTAAAAGATTCCGGTGCTTGTGTGGGAAGATTTGGCGGTGAGGAATTCATCGTTTTGATCCCCGATGCAGAACAAGAGACCTGTGAGACTTATGCGGCAAAAATCATGGAGCATGTTGCGCAGCTCGGCATACCGGGTGCAGTTAAGACTCCCGACGGATACGTCACCGTGTCCATCGGAATCGGAGTGACATGCCCCAAAGAGGATATGAAGCTGGAATTTCTGGTAAACGCGGCGGATCAGGCGCTTTACCGCGCGAAGAAGGAAGGCAGGAATTGCTGGAGGATAAAATGAGCCGACATTGATGATGTAAATCGCGGCGCTGAAAACAGTGCCGTCTTGAGAAACAAAACGGAGGCGTTTAAAAAGGCCGGTTGGGTCCATTTTGCAGCGTCTCCGTTTTTGGTTGTTCTGAATATGGTAATTCTATCCGAAAAATCGGTAATTTTCACCAACCAAACCGGTAAGTTTCAACATAACTACGCACGATATCAAATAATGATGTATATTATATAAATAGTTTAGTAATAATGCAATTGAAAGTCGAAATTGAAGGTGTATTCAATGAACGACGCAATAAGTGAATGCCGGAATCTGCAGGTGTTTGAAAAAGTTTGCACGGCGTACAGCAGGGATCTTCAAAGGTTTATTTATACCCTGACTAGAAAAGATCCCTTTGCAATGGAAGAGATTTACCAGAATACCATGCTGGGAGCACTGAAAGGTCTGAATGATCTTCGCGACAGCAGCAAAATGAAGTCATGGATTTTTTCCATCGCCAAAGCGGAGTCAAAAAGGTATTACGCCCCGGACAGGCCGGAAAATCGCTGTGAGTGCGTGATTACTGCAGGGAAGGTTTCCTTTGTGCCTTTATATATGGCGGATTTTACGAAATCCGTCGAAGACAAGGAGTATGTAAAGGACCTGATCAACAGTCTGTCAGAAGAGGAACAGCAGCTCTATATCCTCCGTTATTATTATGACCTGCCCTTGAAAGAGGTTTCCGAGATATTGAAGGTGAATTATAATACGGTCCGGTCCATGCATATGCGAGGAATTGCCAAACTGAAGAAATATTTGAATCCTCCGACTCAGCAGAAGAATGTGTAGATCTTGTGCTGGATACCATAAAAAAATATGCTCTTGTCTCAAGGGCATATTTTTTTGTGAGCGTATCACCGAAGCGGGATACGATTGCAGCTTTGATATTCCGTTCTGCTTTTTTAAAATTGCAAAAACGTCAGAACAGATAGGAAAAAAACTAGTAAAACTGTGATTCCGTTGAAAACCGCAGGTAGTATGCTATGATACAGGTGTATAGAATCGGAGTGAGGCCGGTAAGCTCTTACAAAAAGGACTGCTTTGCGGGGAGGGTAAAGGAAAATGTTCCAAAGTATGAAACCGGAGAAACGAAACCTGATCATTGAAAGGATAATCCGTGCCGAATGGGAAATGCTTCAATCGGTGGAAGGCATCGGTGGAAAAGCGGGCTGCCAGGAGGACTGGCATACCTTCCATATCATGCGGTATTCCTATTATCATGCATGGTCGGATCAGATGCTGAGGAGCTATATGAGGGATCTGGATGAGGCCTTTCAGGGAAAGAGGAATCTCGTAACTGAAAAATACGCTTACATGATGGAATATACCGACCCGGATTATTACAGAAGCAGACTGGAGCAGTATCTGCCGAAACCCGATGAGGAAACTGGGGCGATGATCAGTGAAATTGCAGAATATATGACCCGCTGTGACCGGAAATTTGCTTTGAAATATCCCAAGCTGGGCCGCAAAGGAAGGCCTGCCGGATCAGAGAAGGACAGCGGCATGGAGACTTCTGCGGAGAGCTATGTAAGGGGAGAACTAAAAACCTATTCCAGGTTTACGTTGAATTTTTTTGTTGATTATATCAGAGCCTGCCAAAGAGAAGGAGTTAATTTCGCCTTTTTAGTCAGGGACAAGATGGTAAAAATGTACGGATATGACTCGTTGGATGATGCGGAACGAAAAATGTGAGGCGGATGCGAATAATGGAAACGGTGAATTTTTTTCAGGAACTGGACGCTTTATTCAAGGCAGGAAACATAAAAGGCGCGGAGCAATATTTAATCGGTGCTATGGAGCGTGCTGCGGGAAGTCATGACCTGCCCGCTCTTTTGGCTGCCGCCAATGAACTGGGAGGGATTTTGCGGGTAACAAACCGTTTGGGAGAAGCCGGGAAGGTATATGGAATCGCGGAAGAGATCATCCGATTTCTGGGGCTTGAGAATACCCTGCAGCACGGAGCGACTCTGCTGAACCGCGGCAGTGTCTATACGGAGGCAAATGAGCCGGAGAAAGCATTGAAGCTGTACCGGAAGGCGGAAACGATTTTTTTGAACGCCGGACTGGAACGGGACTACCAAATGGCCGCTCTCTACAATAACATGAGCCATGCCTATGACAAGCTCGGAGAAATTGAAAAGGCCCTGCCCTGTGCGGAAGAAGCCCTTGAAATTATCAAAAACCTGAGGGGCTATGATACGGAGCTTGCGACGACCCATACCACTTTGGCATCCCGCTTTTCAAAGCTTATGAAATACGATAAGGCGTGGAACCACTTAAAAGAAGCGGAGCGTATTTTTTTAAGAAAGCCGGGAAAGACGGATCCGCATTATGCAGCTGCGCTCAACGCGATGGGCGAGATCTGCTGCCGCAAGGGCAGGTACGATGAGGCAGCCGCATATTTTAAGAAAGCCCTGGAAATCATCAGAGAGAATTACGGAGAGAACCAGTACTACCGGGAGGTTTCATCGAATCTTTCAAAAGTACCGGATGCGGGTTTCTCGGCAGATCGGAGAATGACCGGACTGGAGCTGGCTGAGGCATATTACAGCGAATACGGAAAACGGATGATTGAGGAAGGCTTTCCGGAATTCAGACGTTACATCGCCGCAGGCCTTGTCGGTGAAGGCTCCGAATGCTTTGGTTTTGACGACGAGATATCTGAGAGCCACGATTTCGGTCCCGGCTTCTGCCTTTGGGTGCCTGATGAGATTTACAGGAACATCGGATGGAAGATGAAGGAAGCATATGAAAAACTGCCGAAGAGCTTTCTGGGCAGGCGAAGAATGGAAACCGCCGAAGGAATGGGAAGAGTGGGAGTCTTCAGCATCCGGGACTTTTACCGGAAGTATACCGGCTGTGACGGAACGCCGGGGAATCCGGTGGAATGGCTTTTCGCTGCGGAAACCAGCCTTGCGACTGCCACAAACGGAAAAGTTTATGAAGACAACCTGGGCGAATTTACGAAGATCAGAAACGGCCTGCTTGATTTTTACCCAAGGGATGTTTTTATCAAAAAACTGGCGGCACGGATGGCATTGATGTCCCAGGCCGGACAGTACAATTATGAACGGTGCATGAAGAGGAAGGAATATGCCGCAGCTTATCTTTCCTGCGGTGAATTTATCAAGACCGCGATATCGATGGTTTATCTGCTCAATCATAAATACATGCCGTTTTACAAATGGATGTTTCGGGGGATGGAGCAACTGGAACGACTCCGTGATGCAAAGCCCATGCTTGAACAGCTGGCTGCGATACCGGACATTCCTGCGAATGCGGAAAAAAAGATCTCACTGATTGAGGCCGTATGTATTATGGTCAGAGATGAGCTGGAACAGCAGGGCATCGTCAGAGGGAAGGATCCGTTTCTGAACAGCCATTGCCGGGAGGTGATGAGCCTTATATCTGACCCTAAAATCAGAAATCTCCCCGTCATGTTCGACGGGAAATGATATCAAATTCTAATACTGTGAGGGAGTGAGGAAATTTTATGGCATATTTATATCTGGCAATCGCAATAGCAGGAGAATTGATCGGCACCACCTATCTGAAATACTCGGACGGATTTACGAAGCTGGTTCCCTCTGTTATCAGCATCGTTTCCTATAGTTTATGTTTTTTTGTCTTTTCCAAATCACTTCTGACCATCAATCTCAGTGTTGCATATGCGACCTGGTGTGCCGTAGGATTGGTTGCGGCCACGCTTATTTCTGTTCTTATTTTTAAAGAAGGTATTACGCCCGCAGGTGTTGTCGCGATCGTTATGATTACGGTGGGCGTTGTTGTTCTGAATCTTTACGGCACCCCGGTGAATCAATAAATCGACGCGGCAGCCTTCCTCATCCGCCAGTGGCAGAGAGCGCATCCCTATGCTGTATGATACGGTGCAGCATGCAGCCAAAGCGCATTTTGGAAGACTGCCGCTTTTTTAGTGGAGATTATCCAAGTACCGGAATATAGTTCCAGTAAAAAAAACTACTGATTGTGCAAAAATATAACGATAGTACAATATTGTGAAAAAAATAAAGGAGATTATACAGTAAAGTTTTTCGTTTTATGCCATGAAAAAAAAGCGGGGTCAGTTATCATTGTTGTAAAGACTGAAATTGTCTCCATTATTTATAGAACCACTTTCTCGGTCATTATTATTTTTTAATGATACACACCAAAAAAAAGTTATTTAGACGAAGAAAATCAGACAAATCACGATTTGCGATTTTCCAGCCTAAATTCTGTCGGGCGATTTTCCTTGAAAATCAGACAGAATGTTAAATGAAAGGAGTTTTTTGCTTTATGAACGACGTTTCAGGTACGGCAAATGCAACAGCAATTGCTGCGAAAAAAAAGCTATCATCTCAGTTTTTCAAAAAAGGGGTCACCGTCGCAATTCTTTCCGGTATGTGTTATGGACTATATTCCGCATTTATTACCCTGGGTATGTCAAACGGAGTATGGGCTGACTGGTATGGCGTTAACACTGCCGCATTATCGGCATTTGTTATTACATACATGCTCGGAGCCCTGGGGAGCGCCCTCAATGATACCATCAGTGCGCTCTGGTGTATCGGTATTGCTGCTTTCAAGGGGAAGCTTGGGGATTTCTTCAGAACACTGAAAACAAAACCCGGCAGAATGATGATGCTCGCCGCATTGCTCGGCGGTCCCATCGCAAGTACGGCTTACATCGTTGCTCTTCAGATGGCCGGATCCATCGTTATCCCGATCACCGCGCTTTGTCCGGCAATCGGAGCGATCATGGCCAGAGTATTATTTAAGCAAAAACTGACTCCCCGTATGCTTCTGGGTATTGCGATCTGTTTCGCCGCTACCCTGATGATCGGTGGCTTGGGCTTTTTGTCCGACGCTCCGGCAGGCATGCTTCTCGGAATCCTGATCGCTTTCATCGCAGCCTTCGGCTGGGGCCTGGAAGGCTGCATCGCCGGTTACGGCACGTCGATGATCGATTACGAAATCGGTATCACCATCCGTCAGTGCACATCCGGTCTTTCTAATTTGATTATTTTACTTCCGATCATGGCTATTATGGCCGGAAACTTCGGTCTTGCTCCAAGTCTGGTCGGCCAGGCGGTTGCAAGCAGCGACGCTCTGGTATGGTTTATCGTCAGCGCATTCTTCGCAGTATTTGCATACAGCTTATGGTATAAAGGAAACAGCATGTGCGGAGCAGCACTCGGTATGGCCTGCAACGGTGCGTATTCCTTCTGGGGCCCGTTCTTCTGCTGGCTGATTCTCGGAGTATTTGTAGGCCAGGATGGCTGGGCTCTTGCACCGATCGCCTGGGTTGCCGCTATCGTAATGGCATTCGGTATTCTGGTCATTTCCATGAACCCGTTAGATTTATTCAGAAAGAAGGAGGCGTAAAACGATGAAACCACTGAACTATGCGATATTAAAGTATTTTACGACAGTAAAAGAAGCTTGCGCAGATGACGTCATCGAAGCGTTAAAAGGCGACTATGGCAGCTTCAAAGCGTTGAAAAAACCGGCTGTTATCGAAGCGATCATGACGGGTGAAGCGAACGGTCTTCTGGAAGAAACAAGATATGATCTGGACGAAAAAGGAGAGCTCAGAGTTTACTACCGTGCTCATGAAGAAGGAGCGGCTACCATCAACAACTACATCAAAGATTAACAGAACAGATATAAAAAAAGGATCTTATTTTTTCAGCTTGGCTGGAAAAAGGCTGAAATCGGATTTCAAGCAGAGACGGTGTGTTTTCGACCGTCTCCGCTTGAACAATCAAAGGAAATGCCTGGAAAGGAGGAGCAAAAGTGAGATATTACGGTGAAGAAGCTTTAGGATTGATTGAGACGTTGGGTATGGTTCCCGCAATCGAAGCGGCTGATAAAATGCTGAAGGCGGCTGAGGTGGAACTGATCTCCTATGAAAATATCGGATCAACCCTTGTTACGGTCATGGTGAAAGGAGACGTTGCCGCAGTCAGAGCTGCAGTGGAAGCAGGCGCAGAGGCTGCTGCCGCCATCGGAAAGCTGACGGCGAAAAATGTAATGCCGAGGCCGATCAAAGGTGTTGGCGACATCGTTTCTGTCCATGACATTGATAAATAGGGACATCCGGTTATGGTTCATTCGTACGGCAAACTGAAAAATCGTACGGCAATTAAAAAAAGAAAGGGAGACATATGGAAAGATATGAAGCGTTAGGACTGATTGAAACATTCGGACTGGTCTTTGTGCTGGAGGCAGCGGATGCCATGTGCAAGGCTGCCGATGTGGAATTGGTCGGATATGAGAACGTTGCTTCCGGATATATTTCCGTGCTGGTACGCGGAGACGTGGGAGCATGCAAAACTGCCGTCGCTGCCGGCGTAAAGGCAGTGGAAGAGATGGAAGGCGGAAATCTATACAGCCACGTCGTAATTGCAAGACCGCATCCGGATCTTGAAAAAATTATCGCGCGTTATTCTCTTGATAACCTGCTTGGATAAGAAACAAACTGATGGAGAAAGGAGAGTTACAAATGAATATGATAGACAATGATTTGCTCTCCATACAGGAATCCCGAATTCTTGCGGAAAATGCCCGTGAAGCGCAAAAGCATCTGGCGGCTTTCCCCCAGGAAAAATTGGATAAAATCGTGGAACGCATGGCAGAAGAAATCGGCAAGCATGCCTGCGAACTTGCAAGGATGTCCAGCGAGGAGACCGACTACGGTATCTGGCAGGATAAATACATAAAGAACCGGTTTGTTTGTGAATACTTGCTGAACAGTTTGAAAGAGATGCGCTGTGTCGGTATCATCCGGGAAGACCGGCAGAAGAAAACCATGGACGTTGGAGTACCTATGGGTGTCATCGTAGCATTATGTCCTGCCACCAGTCCGGTTTCCACTACGATATACAAGGCGCTGATTGCAGTCAAATCCGGAAATGCGATGATCTTTTCTCCGCATCCGAGAGCCAGGGAAACCATGGGCAAAGCCCTTGACATCCTCATCCGGACGGCGGAAGAAAACGGATTGCCGCAAGGAGCGCTGGCATACCTGCATACGGTGACCCACGGCGGAACCTTGGAACTGATGAACCATCCCGCAACTTCGCTGATCATGGATACAGGAGTTCCTGGTATGCTGAAAAGCGCATATCGTTCCGGCAAGCCTGTTATATACGGCGGTGCCGGGAACGGACCGGCATTTATCGAGCGGACGGCAGATATCAAGCAGGCGGTGAAGGATATCATCGCAAGTAAAACCTTTGACAACGGAATCGTATCGGCGGCTGAGCAGTCCATCGTAGTGGACAGCTGCATCGAGGATGAAGTAAGGCGTGAGCTCCGGAGCAGCGGCGCATATTTCATGACAGAAGAAGAGTCAAAGAAGCTCGGTTCCATGCTTTTTCTGCCGGATGGCAGCCTGGATTCCGAAATGGTAGGCAAGTCTGCACAGGAACTGGCCAGGCGTGCGGAATTTTATGTTCCGGGCGATGTGGTATTGCTGCTTTCGGAACAGAAATACGTATTCGATACGAACCCCTACTCAAAAGAAAAACTCTGTCCGGTGCTTGCATACTACATCGAAGATGATTGGATGCAGGCCTGTGAAAAGTGCATCGAGCTGCTCCTGAGCGAAAGAAACGGCCATACTCTTGTCATTCACTCCAAGGATGAAGAAGTAATTCGCCAGTTCGCATTGAAAAAGCCGGTGGGCCGGGTATTGGTCAATACGCCCGCCACCTTCGGGAGCATGGGTGCGACAACGAATTTATTCCCCGCCATGACATTGGGCAGCGGATCTGCCGGTGAGGGGATCACTTCGGAAAATGTATCCCCGATGAATTTGATCTATATCCGCAAGGTTGGATACGGCGTCCGCAAGACAGAGGATCTGAGAATGTTGGCTGAAGACAAGTCATCCCTGCGCCAGACGGTACAGCAGCCGGAATTCAATCGTGAAAATATGGAAATGCTGCAGCGCATTCTGGAGACGGCCATCCGGGAATTAAAAGACGGCCACCAATAGATACGAGGCGGCAGGCAATCGATATACATGGGCGGTCTCTGGAGAGCGCCTTCCGGCAGCCGAGCCAGTCAGGTCGAGCCGGAAATGATCAGACATTATAATTCTGAAATAATGAAGAAAGAGGTAAGGACTTTGGATATTCGAGAATTTTCGAACAAACTTGCACAGGCGACCCAGAATATGTCGGCTGAAGAACGGGCATCCCTGATCCGGATGTTTGAAAGTGTTTCCAAAGAGATCGCAAAGGAAGAGCCCGTTAAAAATGCTGCAGTTGCTGCGACCGCAGGTTCGACAGATGAAAGCGGTGTTCCGGACGGAATAACGGAGCGTCTCGCAAAGCTGAAAGAAAACTATCTGAAGCAGGTTCCTTCCATCACAACCTATCGTGCGAGAGCGATCACAAAAATTGCAAAGGAAAATCCCGGCATGCCCAAGATTTTGCTTCGCGCAAAGTGCTTCCGCTATTGCTGCGAAACCGCTCCTTTGGTTATCCAGGACAATGAGCTTATCGTCGGCGCTCCCTGCGGGGCTCCGAGAGCCGGAGCATTCTCCCCGGATATCGCTTGGAGATGGATGGTGGATGAAATCGACACCATAGGAAGCCGACCCCAGGATCCGTTTTATATTTCTGAGGAAGACAAGAAAATCATGCGTGAGGAGCTGTTCCCGTTCTGGCAGGGTAAATCCGTAGACGAGTACTGCGAAGATCAGTACCGTGAAGCCGGCGTCTGGGAAATCTCCGGTGAATCCTTCGTTTCCGACTGTTCTTATCATGCGGTAAACGGCGGAGGAGACTCCAATCCGGGCTACGATGTGATCCTGATGAACAAGGGAATGCTGGATATTCAGCAGGAAGCCAAGGAGCATCTGGAAAAGCTGAGCTATGACAATCCGGATGACATTGAAAAAATATATTTCTATAAAGCGATGATCGACACGACAGAAGGCGTCATGATCTATGCAAAACGACTGTCCGAGTATGCTGCGGAACTTGCCTCAAAGGAAACCAATCCGAAGCGCAAAGCCGAGCTTCAGAAGATCTCTGAAGTCAACGCATGGGTTCCGGCACATAAACCGAGAACGTTCTGGGAAGCAATCCAATCCGTCTGGACCATCGAATCACTGCTGGTCGTGGAGGAAAACCAGACCGGTATGTCTATCGGCCGTGTTGACCAGTACATGTATCCTTACTACAAGGCGGATATCGAATCCGGCCGCATGAACAACTTTGA
Source organism: Anaerovoracaceae bacterium (assembly GCA_036677845.1). Lineage (GTDB taxonomy): Bacteria > Bacillota > Clostridia > Peptostreptococcales > Anaerovoracaceae > Anoxybacterium. The sequence continues at coordinate 20,577 of JAVBVR010000039.1, forward strand.
AGCCTTTGAGCTCTCAGGCTGTATGCTCATCAAGATGTCCGAGATGATGTGGATTACCAGTGAAGGCGGTTCCAAATTCTTTGCCGGATACCAGCCCTTCGTCAACATGTGTGTAGGCGGCGTGACCCGGGACGGACGCGATGCGACCAACGAACTTACATATCTGCTCATGGATGCGGTACGCCACGTCAAGATTTATCAGCCGTCCCTGGCCTGCCGTATTCATACCAAGTCGCCTCAGAAATATCTGAAGAAGATTGTCGACGTGGTTCGTTCCGGCATGGGATTCCCGGCCTGCCATTTCGATGACTCGCATATCAAGATGATGCTGGCCAAAGGCGTTTCCATCGAGGATGCCCGTGACTACTGCCTCATGGGCTGCGTAGAACCTCAGAAAGCGGGTCGCCTGTATCAGTGGACTTCAACTGCCTATACCCAGTGGCCGATCTGTATCGAGCTGGTGCTGAACCACGGTGTTCCGCTCTGGTACGGCAAGCAGGTTACCCCGGATCTGGGAGATTTAAGCCAGTTTAAAACCTACGAAGAGTTTGACGCGGCAGTGAAAAATCAAATTCAGTATGTTACGAAGCTTACAAGCATTGCTACGGTTATCTCTCAGCGTGTACACCGGGAGCTGGCTCCGAAGCCGCTTATGTCCATCATGTACGAGGGCTGTATGGAAAAAGCAAAGGACGTTTCGGCAGGCGGAGCTATGTACAACTTTGGTCCCGGCGTCATATGGTCCGGACTTGCGACCTATACCGACTCCATGGCTGCTATCAAGAAGCTGGTCTTTGATGACAAGAAATATACACTGGAGCAGCTGAACCAGGCACTGAAGGCGGATTTTGCCGGCTATGAGCAGGTTCTGCAGGATTGTCTTAATGCTCCAAAATACGGAAATGATGACGATTATGCCGACTTGATCGCATCTGATCTCATCAACTTTACAGAGATGGACCATAGAAAATATAAGACTTTATATTCTGTAATGAGCCACGGAACCCTGTCCATTTCAAACAATACACCATTCGGTCAGCTTACAGGCGCATCTGCCAACGGAAGAAAGGCGTGGCTGCCTCTGTCCGACGGAATCAGCCCCACCCAGGGTGCAGATTTCAAGGGTCCGACAGCCATTATCAAATCCGTTTCCAAGCTGGCTGTGGACAATATGAACATCGGTATGGTTCACAACTTCAAGATCATGTCCGGTCTTCTGGATACTCCTGAAGGAGAGGAAGGCATCATTACACTGCTCCGAACTGCTTGCGTATTCGGAAACGGCCAGATGCAGTTCAACTATCTGGATAACAATACCCTGTTAGAAGCCCAGAAGAATCCGGAAAGCTACCGAGACCTCATCGTCCGTGTTGCCGGATACAGCGCATTCTTTGTGGAACTGTGCAAGGATGTACAGGATGAAATCATCAGCAGAACCATGCTGACCGGCTTCTAAAAGCACGTAAAAAGTGTTGTAAGTTGCAAGAGGAAAGAAAAACCACTTAAGCATAATCATTGTACCCACAGGACCGGGTTCGGGAGAAGCTGCATCATATACAGGCATTCTCCCGGACCGCAGGCCTGAAAATCACAATCCGGATAACCGGGTTCCCAGGATAACAGGAGATTTTGGCAGTATGAGCAATATGAAAAACGGCACGATTGAACGAAAAGCATTGATTGCCAATGTTCAGAAATACAACATGCACGACGGCCCCGGCGTCAGGACCCTGGTATTTTTCAAAGGCTGTCCGCTGCGCTGCAAGTGGTGTTCCAATCCCGAAAGCCTGGAGAAAAAGTTCAAGGTAATGTATAAGCGCAGCGCATGCGTTGACTGCGGCGCCTGTGTTCCGGTATGTCCCGTGGGGATTCATAACATGAATGGGGCAGGGACCCATGTCATAAATAATGAAATCGATTGTATCGGATGCAGAAAGTGCGAAGAGGCCTGTCCACAAAATGCTCTGACCATTTCCGGTGAAATGAAAACCATGTCAGAGCTGCTGGAAGTCATCGAAGAGGACAGAATGTTTTACGAGCTTTCCGGCGGAGGAGTTACTGTAGGAGGCGGAGATCCTCTGTTGCAGCCTGACGCGGTGACAAACCTTCTGATGGCATGCAAGAAAGAAGGAATCAATACAGCCGTTGAAACCTCGGGATATGCAAGAACGGAAACGCTGCTGCAGATCGCAGAGTTTACGGACCTGTTCCTGTATGACATCAAGCATATCGATTCCCAGAAGCACTATGAGCTGACGGGAGTCCGAAATGATCAGATTCTAAAGAACCTGAAAGAGCTGATCCACAGAAGATATAACGTGAAAATCAGAATGCCCCTGCTGAAAGGACTCAATGACAGTCCGAAGGACATCCAGGGCGTTATCGACTTCCTGATGCCGTTTAAGGAATGTAAGAACTTCAAAGGCATCGACTTGCTGCCCTATCATAAGCTGGGAGTGAACAAGTACAGACAGATGGGTATGGAATATCCTCTTGAGGGGATTCCCGATCCTTCACCGGAGAGTGAGGATTTGAGCAGAATTGAAACCATGTTCAAGGAGCATCATTTTCAGATACAGGTTCTCGGTCATTGAATGGAACCGTAATCATAAAACCGGCACAATGAAAAAACGGATAAAAGGATAGGGGAGGAAAACCTCATGGGAGTATTCGGAGAAAAAGGAATAGAACGCATCATACAGGAATCGGTGCCCGGGAAACAGGTGACGCTGGCGCATGTAATCGCTTCCCCCATGCAGGATATCTATGAGTGTCTCGGGGTGGACGACAAGGGAGCCATTGGGATATTAACGCTGTCGCCCTATGAAACCTCCATTATCGCTGCGGATATCGCAACAAAGACAGCCGATGTGCAGATTGGATTTCTGGACCGTTTTACCGGTTCCGTGGTCATCACAGGAGATGTACAAAGCGTGGAGACGGCGTTGGAAGCGGTAAATAAAACACTGCGAAACATGCTGGGATTTGAAACTGTTCCCGTGACACGTACATGAGAAGGAAACGAGTTATGGTAATCGGGCCGACGGGATGCGGCAAGACCACGTTGGTAAACGCGCTGAACGGAGAGGAAGGTCCGCTGAGAAAAACGCAGAACATGATTTACAAGGAAAAAACCATAGATGTTCCCGGGGCCTATATCGAAAACACATGGATGTATAAGCATCTGATCGCTGCAGCCCAGGACGCATCTCATGTTTTAATATTAATCGACCAGTCAAGGTGCGACGATGTATACTCCCCGGGTTTTGCAAAAGTGTTCCGATGTCCGGTAATCGGCGTTGTTACAAAGTGCGATCTGGGGCAGGACAAAGAGGAAATCGCTGTCCAGAAGCTGAAAAGACTAGGCATAGCAGAACCCTATTTTAAAATTAACATTCCGAAAGGGACCGGTATCGAAGAACTCAAAGAGTACCTGTTCGGCAGTGCTTCACACTCCGGGCGGGCCGGTAAAACAGAAAATGTATAAAAGGGGGATCAAAATGAAGTTTATTACCGAAGATGACTTACGGGATTTGTACAAGAAAGAACCCTTTACCGAATACGAGATCGCACCGGGAATAAAACTGACCCCCGGAGCCCGGCAGTTTCTGGCGGACCGGCAGATATTCCTGCCTGATGAGGACCCGGCCATAATCGCTCGTAAAAACGGAAAGAAGGACAATAAGGCCGAACAGAACCGGGACACCCGGAAAGACTGTACCCGCCGGCTCGAATTAAGAATGAGGTCGGCGGAAGCGTTGTTCCTGTTTGTGGCGGAGGATCTTCTGAACAGAGACGTACTTCTGGCGCAGAAAATTATTGCGCTGAAAAAGAGTCTTTCCGATCTCAGAAGTGCGCTGGAAAACGGAAAGGCATGTGAACAGACTGCCTGTGAAGGCTGTACGGGAATTTACGATGAAAATTTCGGCTTTGACCTTGGCGACTGCTTTGAGATTACGGATTTTCATATCCAGCTTGGAAAGGGCAGGGAAATTATCAGCCTGCACAGACTGCGCTGCGCACTGCGTGAGCTGCAGCCCGATATTCTTGAGATCTATGTGGGTTCTGGAGAGAAGGAACGCTGCATGGAAGTTACGGCAAAGGTGAATCAAATCGTGAACACTCTGTCCCAATTGATCTGTTACGCCGCCGGAGGAGAACAATGTCAGAGAAAAATATAACCTTTGAATTCTGTGATCAGATGGTCAGAGAATTTGAGGAAGCAATCGAAAACCCAATTAAAAGCAAGTCTTCCGTCTATTATACGGGAGTTGATCTTGGTACCGCCTGCGTCGTCCTGGCAGTGCTGGACGAAAACCGAAAGCCGGTTGCCGGTGCATACCGGTATGCGGATGTGGTCCGTGACGGCATGGTAGTCGACTATATAGGAGCTGTACAGATTGTAAGAGAATTGAAAGCTCAAATCGAAGAGCAGCTGGGAACGGAACTGATTTATGCCGCCGCAGCCATCCCCCCGGGGACGGATGCTCTGGATTCCGGAGCGGTAAAGAACGTTGTTCAGGCCGCAGGATTCGAACTGACTGCCTTGCTGGATGAATCCAGCGCCGCAAATGAAGTTTTAAAGATGAAGAACGGAGCGGTTGTAGATATCGGCGGCGGAACTACAGGGATTTCCGTACTGAAAGACGGCAAAGTGATCTATATCGCAGATGAACCTACCGGAGGTACTCATTTCTCGCTGGTGATATCCGGGGCGTATCGAAAGTCCTTTGCGGAAGCAGAGCTTTATAAAAGAAGCGAGGAAAACCACAAAGAGCTGATGCCGGTAGTGAAACCGGTGGTTGAAAAGGTAGCATCCATCATCAGTCAGCACATCAAGGATTTTGACGTACAGGAGATTTCGCTGGTTGGAGGAACCTGCTGCCTGACAGGCATCGAGACAATCATAGAAAAGCAGACGGGTGTCTATACCCATAAGCCGCAGAATCCCATGTTTGTTACCCCTCTGGGGATTGCAATGAGCTGTACCCAGGATGTCCTGTAAAAACATCTTTCCGGAAGACGAGAAGATGAACAGGAAACTCTTAAGGAGGAGATTTTATGGAATTCAGGATTATTAAATCCCCTTCGGCCGGAGCTATCGATATTCTGATGAGACGAATGGGGCCGGGTGCCGACAGCGCCGATTTGAAGAATGCAGACGCGGTCGGACTGGTACAGGGCAGAATGATCGAAATGATCTGTGCTGCCGATATTGCGGAAAAAGCGGTAGGCGTGTCCGTTGAAGATATACGGGGCAGCTGTCCTCAGAATATGATCATGATCGCGATATTCGGCGACACGGCTTCGGTTGAATCCGCCATTGCGGAGATCAAGCGTAAACTGGAAGAGGGGAAGAATTTATGTTAACAGCAAAATTGATTGACAATGTATGGGCTACGCGGAAAGCGGAATCGCTGAACGGGTTCAAGCTCATGCTGGCGGAAGTGATCGGCGGCGGCAGCTATGACGGGCAGCGCATGGTTGTCATCGATACAATCAGCGCCGGAATCGGAGACCGGGTCATCGTGTGCACGGGATCTTCGGCCCGCAGGATGCTCGGCGACGACAGCCTTCCCGTTGATGCGGTGGTTGTCGGTATCATTGACGAGGACTGCAGCTTCGGTTGAAATTATGCTTCGCAGCTCAGTTCGACAAGCAATGTAACAATTAACGGAGGCAGAAATGAATCTTCTTGATATGTTGAAAGACGCAGGCATCATCGGCGCAGGAGGCGCAGGCTTTCCAACCCATGCAAAACTGGCGTCCAAGGCGGAATATATCCTGATGAACGGCGCCGAGTGCGAGCCGCTGCTCAGAGTGGATCAGCAGCTGATGGCCATGTTCCCCGACGAGATTATAAAAGGCTTTGAAGCAGCAGGAAGACTGGTGAGAGCGGAAAAAGCGATGATCGGAATCAAGGGCAAGCATACGGAAGCGATTTCCCTTCTCCGCGGGAGGATCGATGCGCTTCAGCTTTCCGGATTCATTCAGGTAACGGAGCTTCCCGATATCTACCCTGCGGGAGACGAACAGGTGCTGGTCTACGAACTGACCGGCCGTGTCGTACCGGAAGCGGGCATTCCGATTCAGGTCGGGTGTGTCGTGATCAATTCGGAGACGGCATTGAATATTTATCATGCTTCTCAGGGAAAGCCCGTCACGGAGAAATACATTACTCTGGCAGGCGACATCCCGGACAGAATTACAGTAAAGGTTCCTGTGGGCACGCCGGTGATCGACGTCCTGAAGCTGTCGGGCATTGAAAATTTTGAAGCGTATTCCGTTATCGACGGCGGGCCTATGATGGGACCCGTCATGAACGATCTAAACGGTTATATAACAAAGAAAAACAAAGGGTTTATCATACTGAAAAAACAGCATTCCCTTATCCGGAGAAAATCGGTAAAGCCGGACCAGGCAAGAAGGATCAACAGGGCATCCTGCGAGCAGTGCCGTATGTGCACCGATCTATGTCCCAGATATCTGATCGGACACAATATGCAGCCCCATAAGATGATGAGAACCCTGGCCTACTCCCTTGCGGACACGGAAGAGCAGAAAATCTCATTCCTGTGCTGTCAGTGCAACCTGTGTGAGCTGTTTTCCTGCCCGGCAGGACTTTATCCGAAATCGGCAAATATGATGATCCGACAGCAGCTGCTGGAGCAGAACATTCGATATCAATGTTCACCGAAGGATTATGCGGCCCAGAAAACCCGGGAATATCGTATGCTTCCCAGCAAGCGCCTGATCGCAAGACTCGGACTGAGAGACTTTGATAAGCCGGCTCCGATGAAGGATATTTCGCTGAACCCGGAGACGATACGCATCGCTTTATGCCAGCATGTTGGAGCTCCCGCGGTTCCCGTGGTGGCCCCGGGCGAAAAGGTTCAGGCAGGGCAGATGATCGGCAGAATTCCGGAGGGAAGCCTGGGTGCGGCAGTCCATGCCAGCATCTCGGGTACCGTAACGGAATGTGACGGCGCATTTATCACAATAAGACGATAAGGAGGGTTCTGAAATGGCAAAGGCAATCGGTATGGTTGAATTGATAAGCATAGCCCGCGGTATTTATGCGGCGGACCAGATGGTGAAAATATCGGATGTGGAAATCGTAACGGCAAGTTCCGTATGTCCCGGAAAATATATCGTCATCGTCCACGGAGATGTAGCCGCCGTTCAGGATTCGGTCAGCACAGGGGAGCGGTTTGCTGATGAATACCTGGTGGATTCCATCGTTATCCCCAACGTCAGCCCTGCGGTGTTCCCGGCGATTACAGGCGCTACCATGCCCGATGAGATCCGTGCATTGGGGATCATGGAGTCATTTTCTCTGGCAACGATGATCATCGCTGCCGATGCGGTGCTGAAAGCCGCAGATCTTCAGCCGCTGGAGCTTCGCCTGGGAAACGGCCTGGGCGGAAAAGCCTATTTCACCTTCACCGGTGACGTGGCAGCAGTGGAAACAGGTGTGGAAGCGGGCAAAGCCATAGCGGAAGAGAAAGGCCTTCTGGTTAACGCAGAGGTGATTCCTTCTCCGTCGGACCGGCTGATCCCAACTTTGTTCTAATATTTTCTTTATTAGAAATTGAGATATCAAATATCATTCTGAAGGATTGGTTCAAAAGTGAAAGGAGGTGAAATCATGAAAAAATTGATTTGTGCGAAGGAAGTTGAGGCTGTACAAAAAGAGGGAAAGAAAGTTCTTTACATAGAGTGTGATTCAATTATTACACCATCGGCCAAGGATGCCGCAAAGGCTGCCGGAATTAAATTTTCTACAGACTTCTGTCCCTGCTGTCAGAGCTCTTCAGAACCCGCGGCAACAGCGGCAGCAGCTGCTGCAGCAGCCTGTGAAGGTGGAATCGATAGTGACATGATTTACAATGTACTGAAGACAATGATGGAAAAAGGACTATTGCAGGGAATGTTTGACTCCGCTTCCGATCAGCCCTACACCGCTGAATGTGACGCCTGCGGACTGAAGGTGGTTCGCGGCGGCTCGGTAAAATACGAGGTGCTTGATACGGGGAATCCCGCTGACAAGGTATTTTATCAAGAGATCATCAATGCGGATGACGGTTCCTCGATGAACGCGGGTTTTATCACCATCGAAGATTGCAAATTCGAATGGGAATGCGCATGCCAGGAGCTTTACCACATTGTGGAAGGCACGCTGACAGTAGGAGTAAACGGAAAGGTCTATACGGCCCGTCCGGGCGACTCGGTATTCTTCCCGAAAGGCGCCAAAGTCCAGTTCGGTTCTCCTGACAGGATGAAAGCATTCTATGCCACTTATTAGAGGGAGAATGTAAGACGATGAAAATCTACGAACCTGCGGTTCGTGATTTTCCAGCCTAAATTCTGCCGGGCGGCTCCTGGAGAGCCAGGCAGAGTGCTAAGGAGGTTAAATCAATGCAGGCACTTGGCTTAATCGAAACAAAAGGTCTTGTTGCAGCGATCGAAAGTGCAGACGCCATGCTTAAGGCCGCCGAGGTCAGACTCCTGGAGAAAACCTATGTGGGAGGCGGACTGGTCACAATTATGGTATGCGGCGATGTAGGGGCTGTAAAAGCTGCTACAGATGCAGGTGCAGCAGCCGCACAGCGGGTGGGTGAGCTTCTTTCGGTCCACGTGATTCCGCGGCCTCATCAGGAATTAAACGATGTAGTAGTGTCGACATCCATGTTGAAACAGACCGAAGCGCCAGAAACTGCATCGAAACAAACCGCCGCGGGAAAGAAAGCTGAAGAAATGGCCGAAGCAGAAACCGAACCGGTACCAGAGATTCAAAAAGAAACAGAACCCGGGCCGGAAACGATTCCGGAAGAGCTTCACAAAGAGGCCGTTGACCGTATCGCTGCGGAGAAGGGTCCGAAAGCAACGATTTCAGTTTTGAATCAACTGAAGGTCGTAAAGCTTCGAAACCTGGCCCGCGAATACAAGGATTTCGGCATTGCCGGAAGAATGATTTCAAAGGCCGATAAGCAGATGATCCTTGCAGAATTTGAGAAATACTACAAAAAATAACAGCGATATCAGATAGCAGTATACAAGAAATAACATCAATTTTAGAATAACAACATGACAAGAAAAGACAAGGAAAGGAGGAATTACAGCTTGGAGAATTATGATTACGACTTACGTTCCGTCCAGGAAGTCAGAAACCTGGCTCGCATGGGAAAGACGGCGGCTGATCAGATTTCGGAATATTCCGAGGAACAGATAGACAAAATTCTGTTCAATATGGTCAAAGCTGCCAGAGAGAATGCCGTAAGTCTGGCAAAAATGGCCGTCGAAGAAACCGGATTCGGAAAAGTTGAAGATAAGACATATAAAAACCACCTGGCCTCTGAAGTTTTATACCATGCCATCAAGGACATGAAAACCATCGGAGTGATCAGAGAGGACGAAGCGTCAAAGGTAATCGACATCGCAGAACCCGTCGGTCTGATTATGGGAATCGTACCTTCGACAAATCCGACATCCACGACCATTTTTAAAACCATGATTGCAATCAAGTCCCGAAACGCAATCATATTTTCCCCTCATCCGTCCGCTGCAAAATGCACAATGAATGCGGCGAGACTGATGCACGAAGCTGCCGTGGCTGCGGGAGCTCCTGCGAACATCATCGGATGCATTTCCATGCCGACTATGGAAGCCACCAATGAACTGATGAAAAGCAAGGAAGTCAGCATGATCATTGCAACGGGAGGCCCGGGAATGGTAAAGGCGTCCTACAGTGCCGGAAAGCCCGCGCTTGGAGTCGGGGCCGGGAACTGTCCCGCATACATTGAGAGAACTGCCAATGTCTCTCAGGCTGTCAGAAACATTCTGGCAAGCAAGACTTTTGACTACGGCACGATCTGCGCATCCGAACAATCGGTCATCGTAGAGGAATGCAACAGGGATGCAGTCGTTGCAGAATTCAAGAAACAGGGCGGATACTTCATGACCGCCGAGGAAACTGCAAAAGTCTGTTCATTACTGTTTAAGAACGGTCACGCAATGAATGCCAAGTTTGTAGGAAGATCACCGCAGGTCATAGCATCGGCAGCAGGATTCTCCGTACCGGACAGTGTTAAAGTTCTGATCGGCGAACAACAGGGCGTAGGACCCGAATATCCGCTGTCCTATGAGAAGTTGACATCCGTTTTGGCCTTCTATACGACAAAGGACTGGCTCGAAGCATGCGAACTCTGCATCAAGCTTTTACAAAACGGCATCGGCCACAGCATGAGCCTGCATACAGAAGACCGGGACATCGTGATGAAGTTTACAAAGAAGCCTGCAGCCCGCATTCTGGTCAACACCGGAAGCACACAGGGCGCCGTGGGCGCCAGCACCGGACTTCTTCCCTCCTTTACACTGGGATGCGGAACCTGGGGCGGAAGCTCCGTTTCCGAAAACGTAAGCCCGATGCACCTGATAAATATCAAGAGAGTCGCCTACGGTATCAAGGACTGCGGTGCTCTGGCCATGGATCCGTCGTTCAACTACCCTGAACTGGGAGGAATGACATCATCACAGCCTGCCTCGGTAAGCTGCTGCTCAGGAGGCAGCCAGGGATGCATTAACTCCTTCACATCTGACATCGTTGCCGAGGATAAAGAACAGCTTTTAAAGCTGATCAGTGAACTGGTGGATGCGATGAAGGGAGGCCAGTAATGGACAGTTATGAGAATGTGCTGAAGCTTTTGCTGGAAGCCGTGCAGACGACCCTGCAGTCTCCGGAAAAAGAAGATTCCTCGGCGATACCGGTAGGAATCTCCAATCGGCATCTTCATCTGTCCCAGGCCGACATGGATGTACTGTTCGGCGAAGGCTACCAGATGACCAAGATCAAAGATCTGTCACAGCCTGGACAATATGCCTGCAAAGAAACCGTTACGATCTGCGGACCCAATGGCGCCATTGAAAAAGTGCGCATTCTCGGTCCCGCAAGATCCAAAACCCAGGTGGAAATCCTAGCGGGAGATTGCTTTAAATTAGGTGTTGTCTCTCCTTCCAGGCTTTCCGGCGATTTGCAGGGGACTCCGGGAATCACAATCGTAGGCCCGAAGGGATCTGTCCGAACGATGGAAGGGCTCATCGTGGCACAGCGGCATATCCACATGACTCCACAGGATGCACAGCGTCTGGGAGTCTGTGACGGACAAATCGTCTCCATTCAGCTTGACGGACCCCGCGGCGGAATTTACAGCAATGTTGCCGTCAGGGCAAATAACGCATCCGCACTCGAGTGTCACCTGGACACAGAAGAGGCAAATGCAATGAATTTAAATTCGTTATCAAAAATTAAAATTATAAAGTAATTTACAGGAGGAAATCAAAATGAAATATGATGCATTAGGAATGATCGAAACAAAAGGTCTGGTTGGCTCCATCGAAGCTGCAGATGCAATGGTTAAGGCTGCCAACGTTTACCTGGTTGGAAAAGAGCATGTCGGCGGAGGACTGGTTACCGTAATGGTAAGAGGAGACGTAGGCGCTGTTAAGGCTGCAACTGATGCCGGTGCCGCAGCTGCTCAGAGAGTCGGCGAGCTGATCTCCGTACACGTAATCCCAAGACCACACGCAGAAGTGGAAAGCATTCTTCCGGCAAGCGCTGCAAAAGACGTAAAATAATAAGGCATTCATGATAACACAGACTTTAGAAAGCTTTGTAAAGTATATGTTGAGATCTCTTGGCTGGCGCAGAAGTCTGCGTCAGCCGGGAGGTTTTTCGTACCCGGCCACATTTGCATGATGGATCAGGAAATAAGGAGAGCTCGAATGAAGGTATTGTTGGTTAACGGCAGCCCCCATGAAAAGGGGAGTACTTTTGCCGCGCTTCAGGAAGTCGCGAACACGCTGAACAGGCAGGGGGTCAAGGTAGAGATTTTCCAGCTGGGCTCCAGGCCGATCTCAGGGTGTATTGGCTGCGGTGCCTGTAACAAACTGGGAAAATGCTTCATGCGGGACCAGGTGAATGAATTCCTGGAAAAGGCGGCGGAAGCAGACGGCTTTGTCTTTGGATCGCCGGTTCACTTCGCTTCCGGTTCGGGAATGCTGACCTGCTTTATGGATCGCGTTTTTTATGTGAATTTCACGACCCGGATTCTGGATTATAAGCCGGCCGCTTCGGTTGTGATCTGCCGAAGAGGCGGAGCTACTGCTGCTTTGGACCAGATGAACAAATACTTCACCATCAGCAATATGCCCATAGTCAGTTCCCAGTACTGGAACATGGTGCACGGCAATACGCCGGAAGAAATCAAAAAAGACCTGGAGGGAATGCAGATCCTCCGTACGCTGGGCAAAAACATGGTCTGGCTGCTGAATTGCATCGAAGCTGGAAGAACTGCGGGAGTGAACTGCCCGGAGAAAGAACCCAGGGTTTTAACCAATTTTATCAGATAGACGAATCAACAAAATTACAGGTCAATGCAAGCAACAGCTCATCGATCAGCTCCGGTGAGCATCTGACCTCAGAGAGCCGGCATATTTCCGGTATGTCTGGGGAGTCATGTTCATCTGGGCACAGAATACTCTGTTGAAATAGGACGGATCGGAAAAGCCGCATTCTATGGAGATCCGGTAAGCATGGTAATTTGTCGTCTCCAGCAGCTTGCATGCATGTTCAATCTTTAGGCCAATCACATACTCGGTAAACGATATGCCCATCTCTCTTTTAAAAACATGACTGAAATATTTCGGATTCACGAATACCTTGGAAGCGACGGACTCCAGTGTCAGCCTTTCCTTAAAATGCTCGTTGATATATTTGAGAGCCTCTTCGACAAAGTATTGACGCTCGATTCTAGGTTCCTGGTTCTTTTCCTCGGCCTTGTCGGCGGCGACAGAAGGAGTCTTTTTAACCGTATCCAGCATACGGCAGAAAACCTGCTTGAAATCGGTGGGCTTGATCGGCTTCAGCAGATATTCAAACACTCTGAGACTTACCGCCTTTTGCGCATAGGAGAAGTCAGAATAGGCGCTCAGGACTGAAATACAGGCGTCGGGCAGGAATCTGCGTATTTCTTCAATGGCGTTGATGCCGTCCAGTTCCGGAATCCGCACATCCATTATAATGATATCCGGGCGATGCTGTTCTGCCAGACGGATCGCTTCGATTCCGCTCTCGCAGGTTAACAGCGTATCTTCCGGATGCAGTTCATCGAGTACCACAGATTTCAAAAATTCCTGTTCCAGCAATTCATCTTCAACAATTAAAACGACACTCATCCGATATCACCTCACAACAGATTGGTTGGGAATTGTGATGGCTACGGTACTGCCGCTGAAATCGGATTTCACAATATCCAATCCGAATCCTTCGCCGTAATACCGCTTTAAACGATTGTCGGTACTTCGGAATCCCAAACCCGACTGGTGATCAGGATTCTTCAGGTTTTCCAAAACATCCTTGGAAAAGCCATTCCCGTTGTCAATAATGGAAATAACGATTTTGCTATCGTCTTCTTCTGCGACGATGCTGATTTTTCCGCCGTCCCGCTTTGGAGTAATTCCGTGAATCAATGCATTTTCAACAATTGGCTGAATTACCATGTTTGGGATTCGGTGCAGCCTGATCTGTTCCGGGATATGGATTTCATATTCCAGCCTGTTCTTGAACCGGACCTTCTGGATATACAAGTATTTCTCAATGTTTTCGATTTCGGAGCCGATGGTATGAAGCTGGTCCTCCTGCTTCAGGTTGTATCTTAAAAGGTCGGATAAACAGTAGATCAGTTCCTCCGTTGTATGAGACTGTTCGAAATATGCGATTCGGGCGATGCAATTCAATGTGTTGAATAAAAAATGGGGATTGATCACCAGAGACATATTTTTTGCTTCGAGGTCGATGATTTTTTTCTCCAGAATTTCTTTTTCTATAGACAGCCTGGCCACATCAGTTTCGTCATGGCTGATACTTTGGGCCAGATCAAGGGAAATGTTCTTCGCGATATGTTCGCATAACTGCTCATGTATTTTAATTTTATTTGCTTCCACCGTTTTCAGAGTTGATATGGATTTTGCAATGGCTTCTCTCCCGGGGTTTTTATCACCCTGAAGAGACTGTGTGTCGATCATAAATTTAAGATACTCCGTTTCCGGGAGATAAACCTGCATGCCTCCGATATAGCCAACGGTCTCATTTTCAGCCTTTACAGGTATCAGGATGTTTTCAAGACCGTAACGGCAGACAAAACTCCCCCCGCTTCCCGGTGTAAAACGGGTGTTGTAATCAGGGCAAACCCGATCTCTCTTCTCCTGGCAAACATGGGTGCAGAATTCTGGAGAAGGTATAAACTCAAGCAAAATATTGCCGTTTTTATCCGCCAGAAACAAGGAGATATTTGACAAGGACAAAATACCGCTGTAACGAGTATATAGGTTGGATGCTATTAACTTTTTCAGTGGATTGTCTTTTCTGTTCATAAAAATATTGTAATATAAAAAGCCGGAAATGTAAACAGATACTAACCGTCTGCTCTGTGAAATTCAACGAAGTTGGCAACAAATGGAAAGCCCCGCTCAATCAATGAAATTTGCGGGGCCGGCGTTTCTTCATGCGGTTCGGACTCCATCAATAACACTTCCGGTAAATCTGAACCAGGTCGTCCTTTGATGGCAGTCTCGGATTTGTGGGAGTGCAACGGTCTGCCAGTGCAGACTCGGCCATTGCTTCCAAGACATTCTCAAATGCCGTCTGTTCGATTCCAAGTCCGCGTATGCCGTCTTCAACGCCGAGAGCTTTTTTCAGCCGGTTCACTTCACGGATCAGGTTGACGGTTCCTTCGCGCCGGGTTCTTGCCGGCAGCCGAAGCATATCGGCCAGTTTGGCATAACGTTCGGCGGCATAACCATTGGCGCTTCCGGCCAAATCCGCATTATAATCGATGACGGCGGTAAGCATCAGCGCATTGGAACGTCCGTGAGGAATATGGAAGGTGCCTCCCAGGGCATGGGCAAGGCTGTGGTTGATGCCAAGATTTGCGTTGGTGAAAGCCATGCCTGCCATGCAGGAGGCATTCTGTACCCGGTCTCTTGCTGTGGAGTCCTTAACATCCCTGTGCAGCATTTCAAGGTTTTCAAAAATCAGCCGAATCGCCTTCTCCGCAAGGGCGTCTGTAAAATCAGTTGCCATATTGGAGACATAAGCCTCGATGGCATGAACCAGAACGTCGATGCCGGTATCCACGACAACCCGCTGAGGAACATGTTGAATGCAGGTGGAATCCAGGATCGCAATGTCCGGAGTGATCAGTTCATCCACAATACAAACCTTGCCATCATCGGAGGTGATAACGGAGAAGTTTGTCACCTCCGATCCCGTCCCGCTGGTGGAAGGGATGGCGATAAAGATCGGTTTTTTAAATTCTCCGCCCGAGGGCTGATCCATTTTTGAAGCAAAATACAGAATGCCCTTGGCGGCATCGATGGAGGATCCTCCTCCGATGGCTACCAGTACATCCGCATCGCTTTCCATGTATCGCTTCATACCGGCGGCGATCAGTTTTACATCGGGATCAGGTCGTACATCTGTAAAGGTGACGGAGCTGATCCCCGCTCTGCCGAGATAGTCAACCGCTGTCCTGAGATAACCCAGCTGATCCATAACCGAGTCTGAGACGATAAAAGCACGGGTGCCGGATACCTCTTCGAGCAGCCGTATGGACTGCATATTAAAATAAACCTTTGATTTTAAAATGAATTTATCTTCCATGGCGAACCCCTTTCATCAATCGTGTGCTTGCATTTGTGAATATAATAACATATTGACTGGCTTCTAAATTGAAGATTTGTTATATTATTTTGCATTAATGACATACTGACCGGTGTCAAGATTGTACTAAATCTTTATTCTTGAACAATAGCCTGATTATTGTCAAAAATCCATGACCTGTTGAATTTCAGAAGCAATCCATTGATTCCCGGAAAAAATGCTGATATAATGGGGGCATTGGAAGGACTTAATTAACATGGTGGACTTTATATATGGATGAATTAATACAAAAAAAACTCAGGCTGATATTTCACGATGACAGCATCATATTTGACAAATCTCGGTATACCGGCGGCTTGACAAACTACAACTATATCATGAACATTCACGGAACAGAATATGTTGTCCGGCAGCCCGGCGGCATGACCAACCAGATGATTGACCGGAGCATAGAAAAGGTCAACAACGCCATAGCCTGCGAACTCGGGCTGAATTCCGAATGCTTCTATTTTGATGAGATCAGCGGGATCAAGATCAGTATTTATATCAAGAACAGCAAGAACATTGCACAAGCGGATCCCTGCAACGCGGAAAGCATTAAAGCGGTTTCGGATCTGATGAAAAAAACCCATACCAGCCCGAAGAATTTCCCCAATGCCTTTAACTGGAAAGCTGAGCTTGAGAAATATGAGCAGATCGTAAAAGAGATGAACGGAGGTTTATTCTTTGACTATGCTCTTCTAAAGGATCTGCTGATTGATTTTATGGATCAAAATATTCGGGAAACAATTTCGGTTCCCTGTCACAACGATACGGTACCGGAAAACTTCGTTATCAATGACCAGGGCAAGGCCTGGCTGATCGACTGGGAATACTCGGGTATGAATGACCCGAGCTGGGATGTTGCCGCTTACATTATCGAATCCAGGCTGACACAGGAAGCCATCGATTGTCTGATCGGCGAGTATTACGGACAAACGCCCGCCCAGGAGGAATTACTGAAAATCAAATGCTTTATGGTTGCACAGGACTTGTTATGGACGGTTTGGGCCTTGATTCGTCACTATAACGGAGAAGATTTTCTCGACTACTGCAACATCAGATATGAGCGATTCCGGAGAAATGTCAGGATGATTACCGGAAGCGCGGAGTATTCTTTATTTGATCTGGCAAAGAATTAAGCGCGGTGCACGGTAATTATAATTTGAATGCAAATCAATACGGAAGGAAGCTTGACTCCTTCCTTTTTTGTGTCGCGAGCAAATCAGGAAACGTTCTTAACGGAATGAAAGCGTTATTTTTTAAAATATCTGAAAATAGAATTTATTTAATATTGACATATTCTGAAATTAAGATAGAATTGAATTAGTTCATTGAATTAATTATGTGAAATAAGAACAGTTTTTATCGGGTATTCAATATGAAAGGAGAAGAATATGATTAACGGTGGATATGTTGGAAAAATCCTGAGAGTAAATCTGACAGACAAAACATTCAAAACAGAAGCATTACCGGAGAATCTTGCCAGAGATTATATCGGGGGAGCAGGTTTTGGCATTAAATATCTTTATGATGAGGTGCCTGCCGGGACGGAGGCCCTTGATCCGGAAAACAAATTGATCTTTGCATCGGGCCCTATGAGCGGGACAGATGCGCCCTGTGCCAGCAGAATGGCTTTAACAACCAAATCTCCGCTGACCGGAGCGGTTGGAATGGCTCTTTCCGGAGGATATTTTCCGGTAGAACTGAAGTTTGCAGGATATGATATTTTAATCGTTGAAGGAAAATCAGAAACACCGGTCTATCTCTGGATAAAGGATGATAAGGTTAGCTTTCGTTCAGCGGAAGGCCTTTGGGGTACAACGACATTCGACTGTCAGCAGATTATAAAGGATGAGCTGAAGGATCAGAATATCCGCATCGCCTGTATTGGCCCGGCAGGTGAGCGCATGACAAAAACATCTGCCATAATAAATGAGCGCAGAGCATTCGGAAGAAAAGGCGTTGGAGCTGTTATGGGTTCCAAAAACCTGAAAGCAATCTGCGTAAGAGGGAGTCAGGACGTTCCTGTCGCATCAAAAGAAGCGTTTAAGTCTGCGAATTCTACCATGCTGAAAGCGATGAAGGACGCTCCGGGGATATATCCGGCTCTTGGCCAATTCGGTACGCCTTGTGTTATTGAAGTGCTGTGGGGCCTGGGTGTTTATCCGGCTAAAAACTTTATGGAAACTGGAACATGGGACCCAATTGAATCTTTGGGCGTAGGAGCAAATGAGGCGAAAAAAATTGCAAAAGAACCATGCTATAAATGTCCTGTCGCATGCAGCAAGATCAAGCTGGTAAAAGAAGGACCCTATGCAGGAGCCTTATCAGTGCCGGAATATGAATCTCTTTACTGTTTCGGCGGGCATCTTGGCATTGACAATCTTGACAGTATCATATATGCAGACCGGTTGTGCGACGAATACGGCCTGGATACGATGTCGGTAGGCGTGACCATCGGTTTTGCAATGGAGCTGTACGAAAAAGGAATCATTTCCAAAGAGGATACGGACGGCTTGGAATTGAATTTTGGTAATCATGAAGCTATGATAGAGATGATTCGCAGGATTGCTTTCCGGCAAGGCTTTGGAGAGATTCTGGCTGACGGGTCGAAAGCAGCCGCCGCCAGAATCGGCAAAGGCTCTGAAAAATATGCGATGCATATAAAGGGTCTGGAGCTTCCGGGTTATGACCCAAGAGGTGTGAAAACACACGGGTTCAGCTTTGCAACATCATATACCGGTGCGGATCATAACAGGGGCTATGCGGCCCAGGATATCTTCGGTGCCCCCGTACCGGAACCTGTAGATAGATTTGAACCAAAGGGGAAGGGCAGAATGGTTAAATGGAATCAAGATCATAAAGCTGTATGCGCAGATTCGGCGACACTGTGCAATTTCATGCTGGATTCCTTCTTCCCGGCCGGCGCAGCCCAGAACACTGCCGATATGGTGAATGCCGCGACTGGTATGGATTTCACCGCAGAAGAGATATTAAAAGTGGGTGAAAGGATCAACAACGTTGCCAGGGCCTTTAACATCCGTGAGGGATTCCGCAGAGAAGACGACACTTTCCCGGAGAGAATTTTAACGGAACCTATAAAAGAAGGCGCTTCGAAAGGACATTACATATCAAAGGCTGAACTGAACTTTATGCTGGATGAGTATTATTCGGAAAGAGGCTGGAACGCAAAAGGCATACCTACCGAAGAAAAGCTCAGTGAATTGGGTCTTGAAAAAATCGCCGAGGATTTAAAAAGCATGGGAGCTCTGGTATGATTCAAATACAAATCGTTGCGGCAATGGAAATGGCAGCGGTTTTAAACAGCAGAAGAATGGGAATGATGCTGCCGGAAGGTTCTGTTGTCAGGGATCTCTTGACCGAATTACAGCAAAAGTACGGAGAGCCTATGACAAAGATTCTATACGGTTCCGGCAGGGATCTTCAGCAGGTATTGCTGCTGAATGGGCGGAGTATTCTTTATCATCAGGGATTTGAAACGGAGCTGAAAGACGGCGATCAGGTATTTCTCATGCCGTTGGTTGCAGGCGGATGAGTCTGCGTCCGTTTCCTTGATACTCGATAGAGCTTGCTAACGATTCGAAAATAAAAAGAGTGCCTTAGAATGATTTCCAAATCCAGTGGAATCGGAAAGGCTCTCTTTTTATTGTCCTGAAATCCATGCTGGACTGTTCCCCTCCTTCTCACTTTCCCAAGACAGATCCGGCAGAAAAGGGTATAATAAAAAGGTATGATAAAACAAGCAATATGGAAGAGAAGGTTGTTTGAATGGATCCTAAGGAACAGAAAAGAATACAGATCGAACAAAGGGCGCTGAAAATATCCATGTACGGCTCCGTATTCTTCGTTGTTGCGGAGTGTCTCATGGCTTTGTATACCGCTTCTCAATCCATTCTGATGGATGCGGTTTACGGAGCTGCGGATCTCATTATGGTTCTGATTTCCATCAGAATCGTACCGCTTTTATACCGGCCTGCTACGGAAAAGCACCCGTTCGGCTTTTCTCAGGTGGAGGCAATCTTCATCACAATTAAGGGCACCATGCTGATCGCGGTAACAGTCGGCTTGGTAATGAACAATATTCAGATCATGCTGAAGGGCGGCAATCATATCGTGTTTTCCTACGTGGCTATTTTCGAGCTGGCGGCAGGGATTATCTGCGGTGCAATCCTTCTGTCCCTGGTCCGCTTGAATAAAAAGCTGGAATCTCCCATCGTTCACACGGAAATTAATTTCTGGATCATCGACATCGTGGCAAGCTTCGGGCTTGCGGTGGCTTTTGTCCTTCCGGCCGTTATTGAAACTCCTTGGATGGTCCGGTTTGCGCCTTATTTAGATCAAACGGTTGCAATTGCACTAGCTGCCTTTATTCTGCCGGTACCTGTCAAAACGGTGCTCTCGGGATTGAGAGACCTGTTCCTGCTGGCTCCCGATGAGGAAGCCGTTAACAGGATCAAAGAGATCGGTCAGAGTATACTGGAGCCGTACCGCTTTGAACAGACCGTTTACGACGTCATTAAAACGGGACGCAAAATCTGGATCAGTATCTACTTTAAAAGTCCCGATGACACGATTTCCATCTCCCGTATCATTCAGGCACACAGAGAACTGGAAGGAAAGCTGAAGGAAGAATTTCCGGATCTTTACGTTGAGCTGATTCCGGAATTTGAGAACGCATTTCTGGACCAATAACTGTTTCACGGACGGTGACTGCCTTGCCCCAGATGCTGCAATGCAACCTGATTGGCGGCGGACTTGCCTGAATACAGCGCGCCTTGGATCCACCCCTGTTTTGTTGAGACATGCTCGCCCGCAAAATAAACCCTTCCGTCGTACTCAGGCTGCTGCATGGCGTATGCGAAAAGTATTTTCTGACCGGGACCGGATGCGGCAAAGGCGCCGCGCGCCCAGTGTTCTGAATTCCAATGCACCGTTTTGTGGCTGTCAACCAGGGAGACAAGGTAATCCGGCGGCAGACCATGGACTGCCTCCACATTACGGACAATCAGATCAAACCGGCTTGATGCAGGTTGGCTGGACAACCTTACAGAATCCTGGCCAAGATTATAGGAGGCTGTCAGTACACCCGGATCATCGGGAGAACAGCCTTTCCGCGATTCGCATCCGATATGACCGGGGGGATAGAGAATGGACTGGATCGGAAGATCCGTGAATGAAATTCCGCCGTTTATTCTGCCATAATCCCGGTCCTCTTCCCAAAAGCGATTTCTGCAGAGAAACAGCGATTTTTGTGCGTCTATGTAATTCAGCTCTTTGATCGCCTGCATTTTTTCGTTGCTGAAATAGGGGGAAATTTCTATTCCCCGTAACGTTGAGAAGGGAACGGTGCAGATGACGTAGTCGTAGGATTCCGTAGATTCTCCCCCCCTGGGATTTTGATGGCGCAAATCAACCTCCTGGCCGTTTTGGGATTTGAAAATACCGGTTACAGGGCAATCCATGCGGATATCGACCTTCCCAAGGAAATAGGAAGGAAATTCTATTTCGGGAGGATCGGCGTCGGTCAGGCTGCGGTAAAAGGCTAGTGGAAGATGGACCATACCGCCGCTTATCCGGTATGTATTTGAAAAATCCAGCGAGTAATTGGTATTCATGATCTCATCGTGGCTGATGTTCAAAAAAGCGCCGACAAAGGGATCTACTGCGGACAGAAGATTGACTGCGCCCTGACTCAGACCAAGCATATCAAAGATTTGGCGGTTGCTCAGCCTTGTAATGGAAGCGTATTCCCCCGAATATTCCGGCAGTATCTTCAATATTTCCTTTCTCTGCTCCGGTGTAAGCTGGTTCAGCATGGTATTCAGAGCATAATTGCTCAGTACGGCCCAAGGCGTGTTTCTCTCCGTTTCCGTCAAGCCATAGAAAGGATAAAGATATTCGGTTATGTTCTGGCCTCCCGGATCCCTGCGAATTCTGACATGATGGGCATAAATGAATTGATTGAGACGGGATGGGGCAAGTGATTCCGTTTTCAGATGAAACAGATCGATGTAATACCACGTTGTTTCGTGGGATACCGGAATCCGCATGGGGCCGAATTCCCCGTAATATTTACCGGCCCGGTCGAAATAATATGTGTATACCCGGCCGCCCACCCGCCGCTTTTCTGATTCGTAAACCGTGATATCAGCACCAAGCTTCCGGAGCTCATAGGCCGCTGCCAGCCCGGAAAGGCCGGCGCCGATTACTCCGATCCGAAGCCCCCTTAAAGCGTGCGGGGCAGACTCCTGTGAAAGGTCGGGGGGAGGGCTTAACAATGCCAGAACATTCCCGTAGTCGGCCTCTCTCCCAACGCGGGAAAGTGCTTCCAGAAACAGCTGATGCCTCTGCTCCCTGGTAGGATTGTATGCATAGGACTTTGACATGATCGAATCCCCTTTTCTCTTTTATTAACAATATATTACGGAAAAAAATTGTTATGAGGTTGTATCGTAATATATTATGAAATACGATTTTTTTCTTCCTGAAAGACATTTCAAATGTAAAATAATCGAAAGGCAGGCAACGAATGGCGTTTACTTATTTTTTCAGAGACCTTCAAACATTAAATGCGGTAAGGGAACACGCGCTTCCCTATCTGAAAACGAAACAGTATATCGATATCTGGGATGCCGGCTGTGCATCGGGGCAGGAACCCTATTCCTTGTCTATGCTGCTCAACGAAAGCATGGGCTATATGCTTTTCCGTAATGTGAGAATTCTGGCTACGGATATCGACGAAAGCAATTTATTCGGGAAAATCATCAGTGACGGTGCATATACAAGGGAGCAGATTCAAAGAATTCCGGCGGAGATATTTGACAGGTTCTTCCAACCCGGTGATGCGGAGGGATATTTCATTTTAAATGAAGAAATCCGCAGATCCGTCACCTTTCTTAAACATAACCTGCTTTCGCTGGAACCTCCGGGAAGGGAGTTCGGATTGATTGTCTGTAAAAATGTTCTGTTGCACTTCACCGAATCTCAAAGGGCTGAAGTCTTGAAAATGTTCCATAAATCCCTAATAGAAGGCGGCTTTCTTGTCATGGAGCAGACACAGAAGCTTCCGTGTGAGGTGAATCATCTGTTTGATCCGATCGTTTCCAATGCACAGCTGTTTAAAAAGAAGTGAGGAAACCGTAAAGTTTTCCTCCGAATGACCGATATCAATACGTAGGAATAGTTACAGAAATATTTACTGGAATATTATAGAGAGGTAGGTAGAAAGAAATGGTAAAATCAGAAATCGGTTCGATCGGACGCAAACTATCGTTGATCTTGATTGTTTCGATCCTGATCAGTACCCTGATCATCGGGATTTTCAGCTATTACAGCTATCGTGACAATGCAATCGAGCTGACGGGCGAAAGAGCATTGTCAATCGCCGAATCCGTAGCAGCAAACATTGACGGAAACAAGCTTCTGGAATATGACAGAACCGGAAAGACGGATGAATATTTTGAACAGATAAAATCCGCCATGAGCGAGATCAAGGAAGTGAACGGAGCCAGCTACGTATATTCCATGGTGGATGCAGGGGACAAGTACAAGCTGATTATATCGGGTTACCTGAAAGATGAAGACCAGTCGGCCTGGGGCTATCTCGGTTATACCGATCCGAAGGAAATATACACCGAGGATCCGGAACTGGTTTTAAAGGACGGGCTAGGAAGGTATACTCAGCCGCAGGATTATGGTCCTCCTTTCGGAATTTCCATTACCGGATTTGCCCCGGTCCACAATGACAGAGGTGATATTGTAGGACTCGTGGGAATCGATATTCCCATGAATGAGGAGAATAAAAAAATCAATCAGCTGATTCCCATCATGGGCGGGATGATCCTCATCACCTGCATCATCTTGATTCTCATTACATATTCCATCATCAGAAAAACCATAACAGGGCCATTGAGGAAGATTGCTGAAAAATCCAACCTCCTTGTGCTGGGGGACACGGATCTGCAGATCGATGAAGCGTATCTGAAAAGAAATGATGAAATCGGCCTGATCGGACGCGGGTTTGTTAATATTGCCGAAAACATCAAGGAGCAGTCACAAGTTGCCCATAAGATAGCGGACGGTGATCTTACCCTGGAGGTCGCACCGCGATCAGACAAGGATATACTGGGACACAGCATGGTATCGGTTATCACCACACTGAAAGATCTGGTGCGGGAAGCCGAAAATCTTATTGAAGCGGCGGTGGAAGGAAATCTGGAAACAAGAGGAGACACGGAAAAATTTCGCGGAGGATATCGGGAAATCATCGAAGGCTTTAACCGGACCCTGGACGCCATTGTGGAACCGTTGAACACAGCACTTCCGTTTATTCAGTCCATGGCAGAGGGCGTGGATCCAGGATCACCGGAAAACACATTTAAAGGTCAGTATGGTATTTTGATCGATAATCTGAACCAGGTGCGGGAATCCCTCAATACCATGCTGGATGAATCCATGAAACTCACCGAGGCGGCAGAAGGAGGACAGCTTTCCTATCGTGCGGATATCAGCAAGCTGAAGGGCGGATATGCCGAGATCGTAAGCGGCATCAACAAGGCACTCGACGCGCTTGTGAAACCCTTAAATGTTGCTGCCGGATATATGGAACAAATCGGAAAGGGTGAAATTCCGGAGAAGATAACGGATGAATACAAGGGTGATTTCGATCACATCAAGAACAGCATCAATGCCTGCATCGACGGACTCGGCGGTTTGCAGGAAGGCTACGAAGTGATGCACAGAATGAGCCTCAACGATTACTCCGTTAAAATGGAAGGCGAATACCTTGGCATTTATGATGAAATAAAAAAAGCTATCAATGTAATAAATTATCGCATGAACCGGGTTGTTGAGATTCTCACTCATGTTTCCGCCGGTGATCTGTCTGACCTTCAGAATATTATCGATGGCGGAAAACGCAGCGAAAGCGATACGCTGGTACCGGCGCTCATCGCAATGATCGAAAGCATTAAATTCCTTGTGGAAGAAACCGACATGCTGGCACAGTATGCAGTGGAAGGAAAGCTTTCCACAAGAGGGCAAGAGGCGAAGTTCAAGGGTCAGTATGCAAGAGTCATAGAGGGCATCAACGCGACACTGGACGCCATCATCGCTCCCGTCGAGGAGGCCTCTTCCGTATTGCAGGAAGTTGCAAAAGGAAATCTGCAGGTCACCATGGAAGGTGATTATCGGGGTGATCATGCAGCCATCAAGAATGCATTGAACGAAACCATAGAGAATCTCAGAAGCTATATCCTTGAAATATCGAGCGTATTGGCTCAGATCGGAGAAGGAAATCTGGATCTCGCCATTACAGCGGAGTATAAAGGTGACTTTGTTGAGATAAAGAATTCACTGAACAGCATCATCACATCTTTGGGTGAGGTAATGGGCGATATCAGCGACGCTGCGGATCAGGTGGCGTCAGGGTCCAGGCAGGTATCAGACGGAAGCCAGGCTCTTTCCCAGGGCTCGACGGAGCAGGCCGGCGCCATTCAGGAGCTGACAGCATCTATCACGGAGGTCGCTTCCCAGACAAAGCAGAACGCGGTGAATGCAAACCAGGCAAGCGAACTGGCCGGAGGCGCAAGGGATCATGCGGAGAAAGGCAATGATCAGATGAAGGAAATGCTCAACTCCATGACTGAGATCAATGAATCTTCCGCCAATATCTCCAAGATCATCAAGGTAATCGACGATATAGCATTCCAGACCAACATTCTGGCCCTCAATGCCGCTGTGGAAGCGGCAAGAGCCGGACAGCACGGCAAAGGCTTCGCTGTCGTGGCGGAGGAAGTCAGAAATCTCGCTGCAAGAAGCGCTGCGGCTGCAAGAGAGACCACAGAACTCATCGAAGGATCGATTAACAAGGTTCAGACGGGCACAAAAATTGCTAATGAGACGGCATCCGCACTGGTGGAAATCGTTGAAAGCATCGAGAAGGCTGCAAGCCTTGTAGGCGGAATCGCCGACGCATCCAACGAACAGGCAACAGGCATCGCTCAAATCAACAAGGGAATCGAACAAGTGTCTCAGGTTGTTCAGAACAACTCCGCAACGGCGGAGCAGAGTGCGGCAGCCAGTGAGCAGCTGTCCAGCCAGGCGGAGCTGCTGCGTGAAATGGTCGGCCGCTTCAAGCTGAGCAGGGGGACCAGAGCACTTCCCGGGGAAATATCAAAGCTTCCCGAAGGATTTCGGGAGGAGGATGAGGGAAACAAAGCACATACGGTTCCGAAGATCCTGATGAGTAACGAGGAGCATGACAAATACTGAGAGAATGAATTTTTCATTCATTGCAAAGAAGCTTCTGCAAACGGATAAGGGGCTGTCGTGAGACAGCTCCTGTCTATCCTCTCTTGTGATGTGTCAAGCTTGTTTTTCCGGCTAGGCCGTGATACTATGTTTTTGGATTAAAACAGGCACGAAATTGTTTAAGGGGATTAGAGAAAATGCAGCAAAACTGGATCAGAAACATCGTTTTGTTTTTAACCAGCCAGACGATATCTCTTTTTGGTTCATCACTTGTACAATACGCGATCATGTGGTACATCACGCTCGAGACACAATCAGGCGTTATGATGACCATTTTTATCATATGCGGATTTGTTCCGACCTTTTTTCTAGCCCCCTTTGCAGGGGTATGGGCTGACCGGTATAACCGAAAACTGATTATTGCGCTGTCCGACAGCATCATTGCCGGAGTGACCTTGATTCTCGCAATTCTGTTTATCATGGGATATAAGGAGTATTGGCTCCTTTTTACCATTTCGGCGATCCGCGGACTGAGCACGGCGGTACAGATGCCTGCAGTAAGTGCGTTCCTGCCGCAGATCGTACCGGAGGACAAGCTGATGAAGGTAAACGGGATCAACAGCAGCATCCAATCCTTTATCATGCTGGCTTCCCCCATCGCAAGCGGCGCCCTGCTTTCTCTTACAAATATCGAATTGATCTTTTTTATCGATGTTTTCACTGCTGCGGTCGCTGTTTTGACTCTGATTTTGTTTCTTCACGTGCCTCTTCACGCAAAAGCCCTGGAAAAGCAAAAAATCAGCTATTTCCGGGATCTGGCGGACGGACTTCGGTATATCAGAAACCATCAGTATGTCAGGATTTTTTTCCTGTTCTGCGGGTTCTTTTTTATCCTGGTCTCTCCCATGGCATTCCTGACGCCGCTTCAGGTCGCAAGGAGCTTCGGCGATGACGTTTGGCGCCTGACTGCCATAGAGGTGACCTTTTCCATCGGGATGATGGCGGGCGGAATTCTAATGGCATCCTGGGGAGGCTTTAAAAACAAAGTTTATACCATGGTACTGGCATGCCTGATTATGGGCGCCGGCACGGTTGCTCTGGGTGTCATTCCGGTCTTCTGGCTTTATAACGTTGTCATGGCTGTTGTGGGAATGGCCATGCCGATGATGAATACTCCTTCTACCGTTCTTCTGCAGCAGAAGGTTGAGGAGGAATTTCTCGGAAGAGTATTCGGCGTTTTATCTATGATATCGAGCTCTATGATGCCGCTGGGAATGTTGGTTTTTGGGCCCTTGTCCGATTTTGTCAAGATTGAATGGATGCTGATCGGGACCGGAATTCTCATGATTTTGGAAACATTGATTCTTCTCCGCAATAGAGTATTGATAGAAATCGGCAGAAATTGACAAACAGAAACATAATGTTTGCATTAAATCATTGAAATATGGTAAAATAAATCGTGAAAATACTATATACAGGGGAGGAAAGAGAAATATGAGTATTTTTCACGATATGTTGGGTTCTGCAAAAGATTCCGCCGATGAGATCAGAGATCGTGCAGAGGCATGGAAGGATTTTGCGGAAGACAAGGCGGACGCTTTTAAGGGGAGAGCGGAAGCAAGACTGGACGACTTAAAGGATATTGCGGGGGAAAGATCAGAAAAGCTGATGGACCGGGCAGAAGACATGACAGACAAGGCCCGGGATAAAGCGGATGACATGAAGGATATGATCCGTGACAGAGCTGGCGACATGAAGGATATGATCCGTGACAGAGCTGGCGACATGAAAGACTTGGTTGAAAACAAAGCGGATGAAGTCAGAAACAAATTAAGATAAAATAACCCGCATCGATTGTAGTTAAGCTGGGACCTCCAAATTGATGCATTCACAGAGCATATAATTTGGAGGTTTTCATTGTTCTGGAAACTGAAAAAGCAAAAAAACCGGGAGGATTACGACTTGCTGCAGGAGGATACAAGAAAAAGCCTAAAAAATCTTGTGGATTTTGCTCATACTGGTTGCTGGGAAATGGATGTTGTAAGCGGAAAGGGCTGCTGGTCTGAGGAAGCTTATAAAATTTTTGGCATTTCTCCGGAACAATTTGACGGAACATACGAGGGATTCATCAATTTTATTCACCCGGATGACCGTATCTTTGCAGACAGAGCATTCAGGGAGATTAGGGATGAATCCGTTCTGAATCTGGAATATAGAATTATAAGGCCTGACGGTTCTGTTCGCAGCATTCGTCATCTGATCAAGCCAATATGCGATCAAGAGGGAAGGGTAACACACTTGTTTGGAACGATGAAAGACAGGACTGGGCTCAAAGAGCTGGAGGAGATCCTGGGTGAAACCGAGGAGACCTCAGATAATATTCAGAAAAGGTTTCAGGTGCTGGTGCAGCAGTCCAGCGATGTTTTTGAAATCATCGCGCCAGACTACACGATCCTTTATATCAGCCCGGCAGTAGAGAATATTATCGGGTATACACCGAGCGATCGAATCGGGAAAAACGCATTGGAATTTCTGGAGGGAGAACATAAAAATATATTCATGAAAATGACAGATCACGTTCTTGACCATCCGGAGGACAGAATGCAGGGAGACCTCACCTTCAAGGATAGAAACGGGAAGGTGAGTCATCTTACATATACCATGACCAACCACCTGACGGAACCGTCCATTCAGGGAATTGTCATCAATTGGCGGGATATTACCGACCGAATTGAGAGTCAGAAAGAAATCGAGTATATTGCCACCCACGATGAGCTGACCAAGCTTCCAAACAGGGTTTTTCTGAAAAAGAAGATGAGTCAGCTGTGTGAGGAGAATACCCACCCGGACTGTGATTTTGCTTTAATTATGCTTGATATCGACAGCTTTCGCTATATAAACGATGCTTTGGGATATCAGCTTGGTGATCAGCTTATCGTTCAGGTTGCCCATCGTTTGAAGGAATTTCTGGGAGACGACGGATTCCTGTGCCGCTATACCGGTGACCAGTTCGCTATTATTATCCAGAATTTGAACAAATCCTGGGAATATGAACAGGTTGTAAAACGAATTACAACCCTGTTCAAGGATGCCTACAAGGTAGATCTCTACGAGCTGGATATGACGGTGAGTCTGGGTATCAGCATGTTTCCCTATGATGAAAGGGATCCCGATCTACTGATCAATTATGCCAATATTTCCCTTCTCCGTTCCAAGCATGAAGGGAAGAACCGCTATAAATTCTATTCGTCGGATCTCGGCATTCAAATATATAAGCAGGTCGTTTTGCGGAATGACCTTATTAAAGCGATTGAAAGAAATCAGTTTCAGGTCTATTACCAGGCACAGGTCAGGCTGGAATCCGGTGATATTTTAGCTGCGGAAGCGCTTGTTCGCTGGGAGCATCCGGAATGGGGCATGGTATCTCCCAATGAGTTTATTCCTCTGGCTGAGGAAACCGGCTTTATCATCAATCTGGGCAACTGGATGCTTCGGGAGGTTTGCAAGACCTATCAGAGGTGGATGGAGCAGGGACTGCCGCCGATCAAGGTTTCGGTCAACTATTCCAGTATACAGTTTTTCGAGCGAAGCTTTGTGGAGAATATCATCAACATTATCAATGAATATGACTTAAACCCCCATTTCCTCATCATGGAAATTACGGAAAGCGTGTTTATGAAGAATCCCGAAAAGGCAATCGTTGACATAAAGCGGCTGCAGGCAAATGGAATCCAGGTTGCCCTTGACGACTTCGGAACGGGCTTCTCTTCCTTGTCATACCTGAATTCATTTAATATCGATATTTTGAAGATCGATCGCTCTTTTATCAAAAACGTCATGGTAGACGATGCGAGTACGGTCATTACCCGCTCCGTTATTGATCTAGCACAGGAGCTCAGGATCAAACTGGTGGCTGAGGGAATTGAAAATATGGAGCAGCTGTCATACCTGAAGGAGCTCAACTGCTATACCGGGCAAGGGTATCTTTACAATAAACCGATGCCCAGAGAGGAATTTGAACAGCTGCTGTCAAAGGAGAAGTGCATGCCCACTCAGCTGCTGAACGAGAAGAAGTCGGGGCGGGAAAACAGGAAACATCTCAGAATAAAACTTCCGAGTCTTTTGGAGGCAGACATGTCTGTTCTTGAGACCTCTGTTCAAAAATTCAAGATCGGCAGTGTCAAGGTGGAGGTTAAGAATATCAGTGCGGAAGGCCTGTGCTTTGCAGCCGGAATCAGGCTTCCGGTAAACAGGGACTTGATGCTTCAATTCATAATTCCAACAAGGAACGGCAGGGAAGCAAAGGTCTGCGGGTACCCTGTCTGGACTCAGGAAGTGGAAGAAAACTTGTATGAATACGGAGTGAAATTCAGCAATGATCCGGGAGACAAGCTTGAACTGACCGCCGCCCTCTACTCCCTTTGCAGGGAAATGTACATATGCTGAGTTTGTGAACAGATTTTGGTGGCAAACAACAAAAAAAACCCTGTTTTTTTATCTTGACAAACAGAAATGTTTCCATTATACTGAACTCAATAATTTGAGAAAGACCGTGATGGAGAGAGTAGGCATTTTTCAAACGTCACAGCGATTCGGGGACGGTGGAAGCCCGATACCAGTAGAAAGATATCCGAAGATCACTCCTGAGTCGCAGGCCGAACTGATTTCCATAGTAGGTTATGACGGTTTTCCCCCGTTACAGGGAACGCGTATGTTAGTATGCAGTAATAGGTGGTACAGCGACAGCTTTAAGCTTTCGTCCTTTGCAGGACGGAAGCTCTTTTTTTTACGCATATTCTCAAGTCGTGGAGTAAACAGAACATAAGGAGGTTCAAAAGATATGAAAGACGTCGTAGAAATTCGCTGGCATGGCCGGGGCGGCCAGGGTGCAAAAACAGCCTGCCTGCTGCTGGCTGATGTGGCATTCAGCTCCGGCATGCATGTCCAGGGTTTTCCGGAATACGGCCCGGAGCGCATGGGCGCACCGATTACCGCATACAACAGAATCAGCCGGGAACGCTGTACAGTGCATTCGAATATCTATCATCCAAACTTTGTCGTCGTGGTGGACGAAACTCTTCTAAAGTCGGTGGATGTTACGAATGGGCTGAAAGAGGACGGAGCGATTATCATCAACAGCGAAAAAAAACCGGATGAACTGAGACCTTTACTCAGAGGCTATCGGGGAAAGGTATTTACCATCGACGCCAGAAGGATTTCAGAAGAGACCATGGGTAGAAATTTCCCCAATACCCCTATGCTTGCCGCTGCCGTAAAGGTGAGCAATGTGGTGGATCCCGATCGCTTTGTACAGGATATGGAAACGTCTTTCCGACATAAGTTTGAATCAAAACCTAACGTAATTGAGGGAAATATGAAAGCAATCAGACAATCTTTGGAGGAGGTATGTGCAGGATGATTAAAAAGGCCGGAGAGATCAACGAATCAACGCCATGGCAGGAAATGACCATCGGAGGCGAAATATACGAAGGGGGCACATCCGCCTTGGTAAATACCGGAGACTGGAGAACGATGACCCCGGTTTTTCATGAGGAAAAGTGCACCCATTGCATGTACTGTCTGCCTTACTGCCCGGACAGCTCAATCCCTGTAAAAGACGGGAAACGGCTCGACTTTGACTTTATGCACTGCAAGGGATGCGGCATCTGTTACAAAGTATGTCCCTTCAAGGCGATTTCCTTTGTAAAGGAGGGCGTGTGATGGCGATTCGAAACAGACTTTCAGGAAACGAAGCGATTGCCTTCGCCATGAAACAGATCAATCCTGATGTGATGGGAGCATTTCCGATCACTCCGTCAACAGAAATCCCCCAATATTTTTCTACATACGTGGCAAACGGTGAGGTCGATACGGAGTTTGTGGCCGTTGAATCGGAGCACAGTGCCATGACCACCTGTCTGGCAGCGGAGGCAGCAGGCGGAAGAGCCGTGACGGCAACTTCGTCGGCAGGAATGGCCCTGATGTGGGAAATGCTTTATGTAACCGCATCGTGCAGGCTTCCGGTCACCATGGCTTTGGTGAACAGAGCACTGACAGGACCCATCAATATCAACTGCGACCACTCCGACTCCATGGGGGCCAGGGACAGCGGCTGGATTCAGATCTATTCCGAGACAAATCAGGAGGCCTATGACAATTTTATTCAGGCGATGCCCATCGGAGAGAACAAGGATGTACGCCTGCCTGTCATGGTATGTCAGGATGGCTTTATTACAAGTCATGCCGTGGAAAATATCGAGCTTCTGGAGGATGAGAGGGTAAAAGCCTTTGTGGGCGAGTATGCTCCCGAAAACTACCTGCTGAAGAAGGAAAACCCATTGGCAGTAGGCCCTTATGATATATCAAATTACTATATGGAGCATAAAAAACAGCAAGCCGAAGCCATGAAGAATGCAAAAGCGGTGATCCTTGCCGTTGCGGAGAAGTTCGAAGCGATTTCCGGCAGGAGTTACGGTCTGTTCGAAGCATATGAAATGGAAGACGCAGAGGTTGCTCTGGTGATCATCGGCTCAAGTGCCGGCACTGCAAAAGAAACAGTTCGGCATCTGCGTAAGGAAGGGAAAAAAGTCGGTTTGATCAAGATCCGTGTGTTCCGGCCGTTCCCAATGGAAGAATTGGCGGAAGCCGTTTCGGGGGTAAAGGCCGTTGCAGTGATGGACAAAGCAGAGAGCTTTTCTGCCTGCGGAGGCCCGCTGTTTGCCGAAGTCCGATCAGCCCTTTATGATATGGATAACCGGCCGAAAGCAATTAATTATGTCTACGGGCTCGGCGGTCGGGATATCTGCGTGGAGGATTTTGCAATGATCTACAGCCAGCTGTTTGAAATCGCCGAAACAGGAAAGACCGGCATGATTTATCGTCATATCGGGCAGAGAGAACAGGGAGGTGACAGGTAATGGCATATAGTTTGAAAGAACAGGCGGCTAAGCCGGAACGGTTAGTCGGCGGACATCGTCTTTGTGCAGGCTGCGGCGGCGCTGTTGCGGTTCGCGGTGTGCTGAGGGCGTTGAAACCCGAAGACAGGGCGGTCATTGCCAACGCCACAAGCTGTCTCGAAGTATCCTCTTTCCTTTACCCGTATACGGCATGGAAGGACAGTTATATCCATACTGCTTTTGAAAATGCCGGAGCCACGGCTGGCGGCGCAGAGGCTGCTTACCGGGTGCTGAAGAAAAAAGGTAAAGTAGACGACACCTTTAAATTCATTGCCTTCGGAGGCGACGGCGGTACATACGACATCGGACTCCAATCCCTCTCAGGCGCCATGGAACGGGGGCATGACATGGTCTATGTCTGCTATGACAATGAAGCGTATATGAATACCGGAATTCAACGATCTTCCTCCACACCGCGGTTTGCTGACGCAACCACAACGCCGGCAGGGACCGTGATTCCGGGTAAACCCCAGAACAAGAAAGATCTGACGGCAATTATCGCCGCCCATAACATTCCATATGTGGCACAGACGACCTTCATCGGTAATTTTAAGGATCTGCATGAGAAGGCGGAAAAGGCTATCTACACACAGGGCCCCGCATTTCTCAATATTATGGCCCCTTGCCCAAGAGGGTGGAGATACGAGGCGGAGGACCTTGCGGAAATCTGCAAGCTGGCTGTAGACACCTGTGTATGGCCGCTGTTCGAAGTGGAATACGGCGTCTGGAAACTCAACTATGAGCCGAGAAAGAAGCTTCCCGTTGAGGAGTATTTGAAGAAACAAGGGAGATTCAGCCACATGTTTGAATCTGGAAATGAATGGATGGTCGAAGATGTCCAGAAGTTTGTAGATGAGAAATGGGAAGCCCTGCTTGCGAAATGCAGGTAGGATGAACAAGCCCCCAGCACACAGTGAAATTTATTGAAAGGATAAGAAAGCATAAGATGCGCCCCGAAATCAGATTTTAATCCGTTTTTCGGAGGCGCATTTTCTCCTTATTCGCGTATTCGACGCTCCTGCTTCAGTGATCGGAGTTTCACTGCATGCTGATAGACCGCAATGACACACATGACTCCAAGAAACAAGAGAAAGAATCCCATCGTTATGTTTTCCCAATTGCCGAACCCGATACCGATACTGAGGTTCATAGCTGCGACCCCGAATTCAAGAAAAAGCAGGGCGATGAAAAAAAACATAAGCCGTCTTATATATTTCATTTTGGATTCGATATCGGAATACAGTGCAAATGGTCCGTCAGAAGTTTTTTTTCTGAGGTAGACCCAGCGAAGCATGGAACCTATGTGCTCGACGCCGGTTTCCTCCAGGAATCTGATATATTTTTTGCTGTCTGCGGTGCAGGGCAGATGATCCAGGAGCTCGATCCGTACGGCATATTCGCCCGGGTTGCAATCCTCAAAGATATATTTGCACAATCCGACCGAAACGAGTGCCAGCCCCTTCTCAGACATTTCATTCAGCCACTTTTCTTCTCTGTCATATTCCCAAGCCCATAACAGTTTATATTTTGTATGTCTCATTGTACAATACCCCCTTGAACCAATTCTCTGTTATCAACCAATTCCCCGCTTTCAACCAATTCTCCGTTTTCAACCAATTCTTTTAATCGCAGAAGCTCGTTTCTGACAGCTGTTTTCCCGCCTTCGGTTATTACATATTCTTTTCTGCGGGAATTTGTTTCCCCGGGCAGTGCTGTGATCCAGCCTCTTTCCAGCATGGTTGCTATGGCTCCGTACAAAGTCCCGGCAGCCAGGTTTACTCTTCCCCTGCTGAGCTGCATCACATTCTGCATGATGCCGTAACCATGAAGGGGTTTATATAGGGATAATAGAATATAATACACGGCTTCCGTGAGTGCTATGGATTCTTTGAGTTCGGTCATTGTCATTCCTCCCGTACTAACTCGGCACACGATATATCGGCCTGCGATATAATTATAACGGCGGCCGATACAACAGTCAAGAGGAAAAATTGGAATTATTTCTCAATTTTTTTTAAAATCAGCCGATATACAAATTAAAGTGCATCTATTTTTTAAGAAAGGAGGTAATACCATGAGAATTGAAAGTTCCGCCCTGAGTATGCAGGGAGGCAGTTCAGTCGTGTCCATGATGAGCGTACAGGAGAGCTTGAATATCTGGACCGGTCAGGGTTCCGCAGGAGCCAGCGCATCTTCATTCGATGTTCGGGAGTTTTCTCAGCAAGGGATTACGGTTAGCACTTCCGTGACTTCTTCGGCAGTCGAAACGCCAGAAACAGAAGAAGACGGGATGGTCCTGTCGGAGCAGGAACTTAAGATCAAATTGCTGGAAGATTTTCTTAGCAGGTTATGCGGAAAGCGAGTCAGATTCCTCAAAATCAGGCAGATTGCAGAAGGCTATGACAATAGCGGACAGGCCGGCAATTTAAAGATCGCTTTTTCCGACAACCGCGCAACCAGATTGGGATCGGGCTTCGGTCTGATTTACAACCGCAGTGAAACTCAAATCGAAAGAAGCAGGGTTTCTTTTGCGGCGGAAGGTATCGTAAAAACGGCCGACGGGAGAGAAATCAGCCTGAATCTCAGTTTTAACATTGATCAGGAAGTCATGCGGCACAGCAGTATTCAGATGAAGGCCGGTGCAGCGCTGAAGGATCCGCTGGTCATCAATTTCGGCGGAAGCGTGGCTTCCTTTACGAACAGTACCATGTCCTTCGATATCGATTATGACGGCTATTTGGATCAAATCCATATGCTGAACTCGAACAGCGGCTATCTGGCACTGGACCATAACAACAACGGGAAGGTGGATGACGGAAGAGAACTCTTCGGACCCCAGACGGACAACGGATATGGAGAACTGGCCGGATACGACGAGGACGGTAATGGCTGGATCGACGAAAACGACTCCATTTTCAACCACTTGAAGATCTGGTATCATGACGGGCAGGGCAACAGCAAACTGGTGGCGCTTACGGATAAGAATATCGGAGCAATCTACCTGGGAAGCGTTGATACACAGATGAACATGTACAGCCCTGCTGCTGAAATGGCGGGAAGATTGAGGCAGTCCGGACTCGTGCTTCTGGAGAACGGAGAAAGCCGCGTTATGCAGGAACTCGATGTAAGGATTTAGGGAATCAAGTCTATCAGTTCAAAGCTGCCGGATAAGCCAATCCATTAAAATTTGGCTTATCCGGCAAAACTCCTATTTACATTGCATTTTTCCTATGCTATGATAAGAGCAATCAAAAACTCAACTAAGGAGAATATCATGTTGAAGCCGGGATTTGCAGCTGAATACGCATACGTTAGCTTTACTTCTTACTATTACTACGGAAGTAAGGCTTGTTTGAGTTTCACCGCAAAAGGCTCCAGATGCTGTTCTTAATGGAAGAATCAGTAAAAGGAAGCAAACTCCGCAGTGGAATTCACTGCGGAGTTTTTTTATTTAACAGTCAGGAGGAATAAAAGATGATTGTCATTTTAAAGGATAACCCGAATGAGAAAAAGTTGGAGAATCTGATCCAGTGGCTGAAGAGCCTGAATCTGGAAATCAACTATTCCCAAGGCAAAAATACTACGATACTGGGGCTGATCGGAGATACCTCCGTGGTGGATATCGATCTGATCGCAGCGCTGGATATTGTGGAGGATGTGAAAAGGATTTCGGAACCTTACAAAAACGCTAACCGGAAATTCCATCCCCAGGATACGGTGGTAGATGTAAACGGCACCACAGTCGGTGGAGGAGAATTCAGAATCATTGCCGGCCCCTGTTCTGTGGAGTCCATGGAGCAAATCGTATCCGTGGCGGAGAGTGTAAAGGTTTCAGGAGCAGCTATGCTTAGGGGCGGAGCCTTTAAGCCGAGAACCTCGCCCTATGCGTTTCAGGGTATGAGAGACAAAGGGATTGAGCTTCTGCTGGAAGCAAAGCGGGCAACGGGCCTGCCCATAGTCTCTGAAATTATGGATCTTTCTCAGCTTTCTCTTTTTGAAGAGGTTGATGTGATTCAGGTCGGGGCCCGCAATATGCAGAACTTCGAATTGCTGAAGGAGCTGGGCAGGACCAGAAAGCCGGTACTGCTTAAGAGGGGACTATCCAGTACTTTGCAGGAGCTTCTCATGAGCGCGGAATATATTATGGCAGGAGGAAACGGGCAGGTCATACTGTGCGAAAGGGGCATCCGAACCTTCGAAACCTCTACAAGAAATACGCTGGATCTTTCGGCAGTTCCACTGCTCAAAAGCATGACACATCTGCCTGTCATCGTAGATCCAAGCCATGCTACCGGATTGGCCAGACTTGTCAAGCCGATGGCTCTGGGCGCAGCTGCGGTGGGTGCCGACGGTCTGATCATCGAGGTTCATAACGACCCGGTTCATGCGCTCTGCGACGGCCAGCAGTCCCTGACGCCGGAAGCATTTGCTGATGTGGCGGAATCCGTCAGACAGATTCTGCCATACGCGTACAGGGCGAATCATTAGGAGAAACCGAATGCTATGAGGGAGGGTAAAGCTATGAAAATAGGTATCGTTGGACTGGGTCTGATCGGCGGTTCCATTGCCAAGGCAATCAAACAGAACACTGAGCATGAGGTGTTCGGTACCGATCTTCAGGATTCGGTCATCTTAAAAGCACAGCTTTTGGAGGCCATTGACGGAAAGCTTGCCGAGGATATGATCGGTGAATGCGACTATATCATTCTGGCGCTGTATCCCGGAGCAACCGTAGAGTATATGCATCTGCACAGGAGCAGTTTTAAACAGGGAGCTGTGGTCATCGACTGCTGCGGTGTTAAAGAGGCGGTCTGCACGGAACTATATCCCATCGCAGCGGAACAGGGATTTTCCTACGTGGGCGGGCATCCCATGGCGGGGATCGAATTTTCGGGTTTTGAACACTCACAGAAGAGCTTGTTCAAACATGCCTCCATGATTCTGACCCCGCAAACCGACATGTCAATACAGGAAATGGACCGTTTGAAAAAGTTCTGGCTTTCCCTGGGCTTCAACCATGTCCAGCTATCGACCCCGGAGGAGCATGACAGGATTATCGCCTTTACCTCTCAGCTTCCTCACATTGTATCCAGTGCATATGTGAAGAGTCCCACTTCTTTAAAGCATAAGGGCTTTTCCGCAGGAAGCTATAAAGATCTGAGTCGGGTTGCAAAGCTGAATGAAACCATGTGGACGGAACTGTTTCTGCTGAACCGGGAAAACCTGGTCAGTGAAATCAACGGAATGATTGAGCGGCTGGAGCAGTACCGGGACGCGATAAAAGAAGGAAAAGAAAAAGACCTGTGGGATCTGCTTCAAGCAGGAACAGAACGCAAGGTCTTGATTGACGGTTAGAAGCCCGGTCCCAGGACCGGGCTCGAGGAACTCACTGTCAGCTTTCTGTGTCACACTGACATCTTTGTTTTTCCCGCCTTCGCTTGATTTCCTCATACAGAACTTTTTCTTCCTCTGTTTCGGGGTTCAGGGGAGATACAGTCCGCGGTTTTCCGGCTTTATCCAGGGCGACCATGGTAAAATAGGAAGACAGGGCGCGCTTTGGCTCATTATCGGATTCCAGATCCTCCACATCCACATTAACGATCACTTCCATGGAAGTTCTGCCCACATAAGCTATGGTTGCCGTCAGAGTAACAAGTGCTCCGACAAAAATGGGCAGATGGAACTGAAGCTCATCAACACGGGCGGTTACAACGTTGCAGCGCGCGTATTTTTTCGCTACCGCTCCCGCTGCGGTATCCATCAGTTTCATGATTTCGCCACCATGAACATTGCCGGCAACATTGGCCTGACTTGGAAGCATCACCTGGCTCATGATCAGTTTTGTTCTCTTATCCATATTCTTACCTCGTTTCTGTTAGTACACGGTCTTTCCCAGGAAGGACAAAATCAGCTCGCAGGCAAGGATGCCGGTCCTGTTCCGTTCGTCCAGGATCGGATTGATTTCGACCATGTCCAATCCGATTAACTTTCCGGATTCCGCAACCAGTTCGGCTGCAAGAAATGCTTCTCTGACGGTCAGGCCGCTGTGTACCGGCGTTCCTACTCCGGGTGCTTCCTGCGGCGTGATCGCGTCTACATCAAAGCTGACATGGATGCCGTCGGTTCCTTCTGAAGCCACCTTGATTGCGCGCTTCATAACCTCTGACATACCCAGTTTGTCCACATCATGGATGGAAAAGACGTGAATGCCTGATGCCGCCATTCTTTCTCTTTCTGCGGGGTCGATATCCCTGCCTCCCACTACGGCAACATTCGCCGGATCCACATATTTGGGTTTCTCTGAAAATGCCACCATTTGCTCCGGCCCGAAGCCGGTCACTGCGGAAAGGGGCATACCGTGCATATTTCCGCTGGGAGAACATTCGTCGTTGTTAAAATCTCCGTGGGCGTCGATCCATATGACGCCGACCTTGTTGAAGAAATGATTGGCAGCGGAAATGCTTCCTGCCGCAACACAGTGGTCTCCGCCGAGAATGACGGGGAAAGCTCCTTGATTCAAAGAATCGGTCACCTTCTCAAAGAGACTCTTGTTTGCGTCGAAGATTGGTTTGAAGTTCTTCAGCTTCGGATTATCCGTTTCCGGTTCTCCGGCAACGATGTCACCCTTGTCTAAAGCCGAAAAACCAAGCTCGGCGAGCTTTTCCATCAATCCGGTGTAACGGATCGCCAGCGGTCCCATGTTGACCCCCCGCTTGGATGCGCCTAAATCCATCTGCATACCGATAACATGAATTTTATCCTTGATCTTATCCATTTCGTACTCCCTTAATTAAATAAAATTAATTTCATAGTAATCAAATAAACTGCGAAAGTCAATCTGCAGTTTTTTTTGCATATTCATACAGTATTATTCTGTCATTTTTTTCAGAATATATTTTTGAAAGTATCGTTTGCCGCCGGATTGGAGAATAATATCGCGAAGACAGTTTGATCTGGAAATATTTATCCGATATAATAAAATGTAAGTTTTAAAATCGCTGAATATCTCTGTATGGGAAACAGCATAAGGAGAGAAAAGAATGAATCATTTTGATGTCGTCTGCATCGGTGTGGTGCTCATGGATCTGCCGCTGGGACCGCTGGACGAGCAGGTTTTTCATAAAGAAACCACAATGGTTTCCGGCATTCGGCTAACGACAGGAGGGGATGCCTTTAACGAAGCTGTCGTATTAGCAAGACTCGGGAAAAAACCGGCTCTGCTTGGGCAAATCGGTGTGGACTTGCTGGGAGATCTTATCGTTAATCGGTGTGAAGAGGAGGGTATTGACCACACCATGCTGCAAAGGAATCCGGACACGGACACAAGGATCAACGTGGTGGTTATCGGAAAGGACGGCCAAAGACATTTTATCAAGACACAGAGCGCGGGATCGAGGAGCTTCCGTCCCGGCGAGAT
Organism: Anaerovoracaceae bacterium; assembly: GCA_036677845.1. Classification (GTDB taxonomy): domain Bacteria; phylum Bacillota; class Clostridia; order Peptostreptococcales; family Anaerovoracaceae; genus Anoxybacterium. The sequence continues at coordinate 60,982 of JAVBVR010000039.1, forward strand.
CGATTACAGCTTTACCGGAAAGGCAAAAGCGATTTCCCTGGCGAGCATTTTTTGCAGCAAGCTCAGAGACCCTGAAATCATTTTCGAGATTCTGAAGAGTGCCCGGGAGAAAGGGCTTATTACCTTTGCGGATATGGTTCCGATGACGGCGGGTGAAACGCTAAAGGGCGTTGCGGAGTCCCTTCCTTGTCTGGATTATTTCATGCCAAACATGGAGGAGGCTGCCATGCTCACCGGTTTCACAAAGCCGGAAGACATGGCGGACTGTCTGCTGAATCACGGAATAAAAAATGTGATAATAAAACTGGGCCGAGAAGGCTGCTTCATAAAAAATCAAAGAGAACAGTATCGGATCCCAGCCTTTTCCGCAGATACAGTGGATACGACTGGGGCAGGCGACAATTTTGCCGCCGGCTTTATAACAGCTGTGCTTGACGGCATGAATCTAAAAGATTGCGGACGTTTTGCCAACGCGGTGGCAGCGGCATCCACGGAAACAGTCGGTGCCGTAGGGGGCGTAAAGAATAAAAGGCAGATCGAGGAATATCTTTGCGGAAACAGAGCGTAACCAATCATACTGGAGAAAAAACAGCAAATAAAGCATATCCATCTGTGAAAAGGGTAACATAAGTCCGAGGTGATCAGCGTGAAGAAAAAGAAGCAGCCCGGAGGCAAAAAATCTTTCGGGGAAGTTAAAGACGGAGATGTGCCGGGAACTTTTGCTAAGCAGAATCTTGGACACAATTCAAAAAAAGAGGGTCTGGGTCCGAATACGTACAGGTAGGGCCGTAGCAAGAACGGAAGGAAATATATAAGCCTCGCTTGGCCGCGAGGCTTTTATTCATAAAAAGAGTCTTCCTCATATTTTTCTCTTCCTGTCGTCATGATAACGGTCCTTTAAAAACGGTTATACACAAAAGCGGAAAGGAAAGGTTTGTGATTCGACAATAATCATTGTAAAGAGAATGTAAAAATGTTATGATAATAGCGTTTGAAAAGGAGGCAAAGAATGACAGTACTATTTGATGATTTTTTGAGTCAATTGTTTACAAATCCGGCTCTTGTGGTTACCGTATTGTTGACAATGGCCGTTATATTGGTAAATGGCTGGACAGACGCGCCGAATGCTATCGCCACCTGCGTTTCAACACGCTCAATGGGACCTCGTAAGGCGATCATCATGGCAGCAATATTTAATTTTTTTGGAGTTTTCTTAATGACGTTGGTCAATGCTACGGTAGCGCAAACCATATATAAAATGGTAGATTTCGGCGGTGACTCTGAAGACGCGCTGATTGCACTCTGCGCGGCAATGTTTGCCATCGTGATTTGGGCAACGGCCGCCTGGTGGTTTGGAATTCCAACCAGTGAGAGCCACGCTTTGATCGCCGGCATATCAGGGGCTGCGATTGCTTTACAGGGAGGTTTTGCAGGCATCAACCCAGACCAGTGGGTCAAGGTGCTTTACGGCCTGGTCTTGTCCACCTGCATGGGTTTCGGAGCAGGATGGGCTGTTGTAAAGGCAATCGAGAAGCTTTTCCGTAAATTTGATAGAAGGAAGTCATATCACGTATTTAAAAATGCACAGATTGCGGGGGCGGCAGGAATGGCGTTCATGCACGGGGCTCAGGACGGGCAAAAGTTCATGGGAGTATTTTTGCTTGGAATTTTTCTGGCCCAGGGCCAGGGTGATGTTGTTGAATTCCGGATTCCCATTTGGATGATGATTCTCTGCTCCTTGATTATGGCCCTTGGTACTTCCATCGGCGGGTACCGCATCATAAAATCCGTAGGCATGGATATGGTTAAGCTTGAAAAATACCAGGGCTTCTCGGCCGATCTGTCTGCAGTAATCTGTCTGTTCACTGCATCGACTTTTGGACTGCCGGTCAGCACGACTCATACAAAAACGACAGCCATTATGGGTGTCGGCGCGGCAAGGAGACTGTCGTCAGTGAACTGGGGTGTGGTCAAGAACATGGTCTCTGCATGGATTCTGACGTTCCCTGGCTGCGGGGCAATTGGATTTGGGATGGCATGGCTTTTTATGGAAATATTCTAAGTTAGAAATACTCTGCGGATCGAATTGGAGGTCCTCAGCGGAGCGAATTAAAGGAGATAAGCAAAGATGGCAATCAAGAAAGATGATAATTATTTCAGCACTTTTGTGGAGTTGGTCAACTATTCCTGTGAAGCGGCAAATCTTTTAAAGGAAATCATGCATAACTTCAATCCCGATGAATTGGAAGACAAAATGAAGCTGATGCACAATATTGAACACGCAGGTGATGTGGAACGCCATATCATGATGAAAAAGCTGGCCAAGGAATTCATCACTCCGATTGAGAGAGAAGACATTGTGGCAATGGCAGACGCCATTGACAATGTTACGGATAATATCGAGGATGTACTGATGCGCATGTACATGTTCAACATCAGGTCCATGCGGGAAGATGCTCTGAAAATGACAGATATCATCGTGAAATGCTGCGAAGCATTAAGAGAAGCGCTTCATGAATTCCATAATTTCAGAAAGTCACAGACCCTGCATAGCCTGATCGTTGAGATAAACAGAATGGAAGAAGAGGGAGATGAGCTGTTCACCAAGGCAACCCGAAACCTGTACGTGAGCGGGAAAGATCCCCTGGAGGTATATGGCTGGGGCCGAACGCTCCATTACATGGAAATCTGCTGCGACGCCTGTGAGGATGTAGCGGATGTAATCGAAAGCGTTATGATGAAGAACTCGTAAGAGTTCTTCTTTCGATTGTAGATGGTCATCACCGAATAAGGATAGATAGGAGTTTCTTGATGATAAGAGCAGACAACAGAAAGTATGATGAATTGAGAAAAGTGAAAATTACAAACAAATACCTGATGCATGCGGAGGGTTCTGTACTCATAGAAATGGGAGATACGAAGGTAATCTGCACCGCTTCGGTGGAGGACAAGACAGCACAGCACTTAAAGGGTACCGGTAAAGGCTGGGTTACAGCGGAATACGGCATGCTTCCCCGCTCTACGTCAGTCCGTAAAATCAGAGATGCGAGCCGGGGGAAAATTGACGGAAGAACCATGGAGATTCAGCGGCTCATCGGGCGATCCCTTCGTTCGGTCGCAGATCTTGATCGGCTGGGTGAACGTTCCATCTTTATTGACTGTGATGTGATTCAGGCTGACGGAGGGACCCGGACCGCTTCCATTACGGGAGCGTTTATCGCCATGGTGGAGGCAATGAGGTGGATGAAAGAAAACGGAATGATCGATGCCATACCGGTTAAGTGCCTTGTTTCAGCAATAAGCGTGGGAATCCTTGCCGACGGGGAGACCGAGCAAATCGTTCTGGATCTTCCCTATGCGGAGGATGCGGCCGCCAAGGTTGATATGAACGTGGTTATGACTGACCTGGGAGAATATATTGAAGTGCAGGGTACCGGAGAGGATGCTCCGTTCCGGCCGGATCAGCTGCAGCAGATGCTGGCGCTTGCCGTAAAAGGCTGCAGAGAGCTGAATGAAATGCAAAAGGAGATTCTTGGAGACTTGATCGGAGGAAAAGATGCGGATTGTAGCGGCGACGAAGAATAAACATAAAATCGAAGAGATTCAGGCTATTACGAGGGTGTTCGGCATGGAGGTCGTCTCCAGAGACAGGGCCGGGGTTCCTGATATCGAAATTGAAGAGGATGGCAGTACCTTTGAAGAGAATTCGGAGAAAAAGGCGAGAGGGATCATGGAGCTTTGCGGTGAAATTACCATCGCCGACGATTCGGGACTGATGGTGGATGCGCTGGGAGGCGCCCCGGGGGTTATTTCCGCACGTTTCGCCGGAGAAGACGGAAACGATCAGGCCAATAACGAAAAGCTTCTGAGGCTGCTTGCCGAAGTCAAACCGGAAATGCGAACCGCCCGGTTTGTATCGGTAATCACCATGGTATATCCGGATGGCAGAAAAATCGTTGCAAGAGGCGAATGTGAAGGGCATATCATAGATCAGCCCAGAGGGAGCAACGGATTCGGCTATGATCCACTCTTCGTGCCAAGGAGCTTTGATCGTACCTTTGCGGAACTGTCAGCCGAAGAAAAAAACCGGATCAGCCACCGCGCCCTGGCACTTGAGAAGCTCAGAAGAAAACTCATGGAATCCAGCCATGCCATAGATAATAATATTTAGAATAGATTTGAAATCTGACGATAGAATAGATTAGAGACCGATGAGATTTGAAAGGGACGCCATGAAAAGAAAATGAAAAAAAGAAGCCTGCTGAAAATGATACTGATGGTCATAAAAAGGATGTCGGATCCGTATTTCCAAGGGGTAGCGGCCGAGCTGGCATTCTTTTTTCTGCTGTCCATGGTGCCGATCGCCATCATTTTGGGAGAATTGATGGGGATTTTTTCCATTTCCATGGGTGTGATCCGAAACCTGCTCAGCCAATATGTTTCTTCCGATATCTATGAAAATATTTCACCGTATTTCACTTATACACCGTCAGGGGCCATCAGCGCTGCATTCATTGTTTTTGCACTATGGGCGGCTTCCAAGGCACAGTATTCCATGATGCGGATTTCAAACTATTCGTTTACCGGGCATCCCTCAGGAGGAAGAAGCTGGTTCAGAGAGCGGCTCCGAGCAATCAAGACCATACTCATCACGCTGTTCACCCTGGCGTTCAGCCTGCTGATCATGGTCTACGGAGAAATTCTGATCAGCATATTCACAGCGTATGTCAACAGGTTTCTCAATTTGAATTTTACCTTTGACGGCATCTGGTTCGTCCTGCGCTGGCCCATGGCAATGGCGCTGTATTTTCTTATGATCAGCTACAATTATTACGTGCTTCCCTCGGAAAGAATCCTCTTCAGAAAAATCCTGCCGGGAAGTATTGTTGCCTCAGCCGGCATGCTGCTGGCAACGTGGGTTTATTCCTATTACGCCACTGTTTTTGCGAACTATGATCTTCTTTATGGCAGTCTGGCAGCCATCGTTGCCCTGCTGTTCTGGTTCTACATTTTAGGATACATTCTGGTAATCGGGATCCAGGTCAATGTAATCTGGGATGAGGCCGGGTCCAATTAATCACGGAATTGATTTTTTTACAATTCATAAAGTCCGCTCAGCTCAACGGTGCGCTTCTGCTCACTGCTCCTGATCGCCGCTTCGATGATTTTGATATTGTTGGCGGCCTGCTGCGGCGTTACTGCCAATTGGCCACCCTGTGCCAGAACCTGATAAATGTTCCTGTAGTACTCTCGGTAATCGCCGGCTTCGCTTTCCACCGTACCGTCGATATTGATTCCGTTTAATACGGCTGAGATACGGCCGTGCAGTTCCTTCGGCTCCTGACCCCAGTTCTCTTTATTAAGCGGAGTGAGACCTGCTGCCAGATCGTCCTCTTGTACATCCATGCCATATTTCACAAAGGAGCCGTTCTCTCCAAGCAGTATATATCTTGGCGACGGAATTTTGACCAGCATACCGACCTTAAGAGTGACCTTCAGCCTTTCATAATGAAGGATCAGTTCAAAATTATCGATGGTCTTGGCGCATTCTCTCTGAATTCGTAAATCCGCCGTTACTGCTTTGGGCAGACCGAATAAAATCAGTGCCTGATCGATCAAATGAGGTCCCAGATCGTATAACAGACCGGAACCCGGCGCATTCTCCTCTCTCCAGTTCCCCTTCGGATAGTTGCGAAATTTATCAATATGGCTTTCGAACTCCGCCAAAGGGCCGAGCACTTCGCTTTCAATGATTTTTTTCAGCGTTCTGAAGTCACTGTCCCATCTCCTGTTCTGATAAACGGACAGCAGGACCTTTTTTTGCTGCGCAAGCCCGATCAGCTTGTCCGCATCCTCGGAGTGAATTGTAAACGGTTTGTCCACGATCACGTGCTTGTCCGCCAGGATTGCCTTCTCCGCCAGGCTGTAATGGCAGGAATTAGGAGCTGCGATTACGATAAGATGAAGCTCTTCATCGTTAAAAAGTTCATTGAGATCAGCGGTTATGGCCGTATGGGGATATAAATTTCCCGCAAGTGTCCGGCTTTCGCTGTTGGTCGTATATATGGTTTTTAACCGGAACCCCTCCGTGCTGTTGATCATTGGTGCGTGGAAAACACGCCCTGCCAGCCCGAACCCAATGACTGCGGTATTGATGATGTTCATGCTTTATTCCTCCGTTTTCTTCTCGTAAGTATTAATTTGTAGGCATGTCTTTATCATACTCTTTTTTTTTAGGATTTCCACTACTGAATTCAGGACGGAGCGATCTTACATTTTGCTCTCCACTTCTGAGGGCTTGTATGTTATTAATCAAAAAATATGTAAATAAATAGGTGATGATTTCTGTTGAAGGATAAAATTTACAATAATATACTTTAATAGGACAAATGAACAGAGGTAATTCTGATTTCAAGGAAGCTATGATTCCAGGGTTGTATTTGGACGCTTTAACCTTGGATAAGCGAATTGCGTAACCGACTGAAAGGTTGGTTTTTTTTGTTAAACGGGGGGTGGGAGTTTATGGAGAAGTGAAGCATTTGTCTGGAAAATATCAGTCGGATGCAATGGTTGAAAATACTTTATTATGGAAAGAGGGATTAGAAAATGAGAAAATGCATTCTTAAGAAAGTAAGCTCTTTTATTCTTATAATTGCACTTGTGGTAACCTACAGTACGGGAATTTCCTTTGCAGATGCCAAGATAACCTATGGCAATTCTGAAAACAAGATCGAAAAGCTGAGCCATGCGGAGTCGGGTGAGAAAATGGCAGACGGAATTCTGCCCGAGACAGGAGACAGGGCAAACAGCTACTCATGGGCTATGGCTCAACTGGATAACTATGTATATTTGGGTAGCAACCGCAATATTCTTGCGGGCACGTTTCTGCAGGTTGCAGGCGAAAGTCTTGACCGAGAGCTTACTTTGAAGTTTCTTGACGACATCAGCGAAGGTGATATCCCCATCGACGATGTCAATGACAATACCGCCCGCATGTTCCGCTATAATACAAACAATAACAAATTTGAAGAGATCTATAAGGATCCAGCTTATACCGGATATCGCAGCGCTTTGACTTTCAAGGCCGAGGATGCGGCAGGCCCGAGTGTTTATTTCGGTTCGATGGGCCCGGTCTCCCGGGTGCTTCGCTTCGGGCAGGATTTCAAAGCCGGTGATCCACCGGAAGTGGTTTATTCGGCGCTTCCCGGCTACGCAAGCATACGAGCCATGACAGAACATGAAGGATCCATGTGCATCGGTGTATTGACAATCGGCTCTGTTCCCGATTCTGAAGAAGAGAACAACGTCAGGGCTGCTGCTGCCGATTCTGCTGAATCGGCTGTTGAAGGCAATCTTGAAATACTACTGTCTACATGCCCTGCCATCGAGAATTGGACGACAATTGCTACGATTGAGGATTTTGCGCCCTGCAATCCTAGAACTGACGCCGGTGCGGCGGCTCAGAGCGGCATTTGGGACATGGTCAGCTATAACGGCTCAATTTATGCTTTTGTTGGAACAGGATATGTGAAAGACTCTCCGGATAACGGATATTGTGTCTTTAAGGGAACCTGTCTTCCTGAGGATCCGGATGCGAATGAGGCCGGCTGGGTATGGAAAATGATCGTAGGCCCTATGGAGGATGAGGATGGCGAATCAACGGGAGCAATCTATCCCAGAGGCATGGGGAATCTCTACGACGGTTCCGCGTCACCGTTCCTGTATACGGATAAGAACGGGAAAACCTATGTTTATGTGGGTACCTTCGACTCCATGTTCGAAAGCATATTCGAGATTCTGAGCACGAGAAGCTACGAATCCTTATATCGATCCATGCATCCTGCAAAGATTTACCGATTTGACGAAAATGATAAGTGGGAGATGGTCATAGGAAATCCAGATGAGTATTTTGATACGAAGATCGGGAATTACTACGCGGGATTTTCTTCCAGTATACAGGATAGTATTTATTCTCCAAACTTTTATGTCTGGAGAATGGCACAGTATAAGGACGAACTATTTGCGGGAACTTTTGACGGTACAACTCTTCTGGATATCATCGTACCTCCTCTGAAAATCGACTTTGAGAACTATGATGTTCATGATTTGCTTAAGATCCTTAACATGTTCGGGTTCAGCCTGCCGGATGAGGTTATAGATGAGCTGGCCGCTGCCGTTAATTATGCCGATACCACTTCTGCAGCGGCAGTCAAGGCCCGGGAAATATATGGGGAATCTGTAAGGGTTACAGAAGCCGGTGATGCGGCATTGGCGGCAGCAAAGCAGTCATGCAGCGAAGCTGCAATCTATTCGGGCATCAAATGTGAGATTCCCAGCAGCCTTTACAGTTCTCTGGAGGAATGTGATGATAAAACGGCGGATTTTGCAGAATTGGCTTCGGTTGCTGCCGTAAATACCACTCTGGCCGCAACAACGGCAGCACTTTCAAAAACCGCTGCAGATTCGGCTTTGGAGGCGGTTGACGACTGGGAAACCGGCTCTGAAATCGGAACCGACTTTGATTCGGGAATAAAAAATAAGATCTATCAGGTACGGGATGATGTTTCCGAAGCGGTCGACGCGGCCCGGTTGTATCAATCAAAAGCAAAATCTGATGCTGAAGAAGCAGAAAGAATAGCGGCTGAAGCAGAGGATGCGATAAAAACTCCTAGGGATAACCTGATAAAGGTTTCAGGTAAAATTAATAAAATATTTGAATCGGTTACGGCATCACAGTATTCTCAGTTTTCTGACCTCATTGATACCCTGAGTGAACTGGGATATATTGACGAGGAATACCAGGAACTGCGATATATTCTAGGACTGCGGGTAACGATCAACACAAATAAGGAGGCCGGCAAATTCGGGGCATCCGTTTATCGAACCAACGACGGTTTGAATTTCAAACCGGTAACGGAAGACGGTTTCGGCGATCAGTATAACTACGGACTCAGGACATTCCTTCCGACAAACAAAGGCCTGTTCATGGGCATGGCGAATCCTTTCTACGGCGCGCAGCTCTGGAAGCTGGGTGACAAGACAAGCGGCGGCGGAAGTGGCGGCAGCGGCGGCGGAAGTGGCGGCAGCGGCGGCGGAGGCGGCGGCAGCACTGTGGCAATTACGGAAGAGGCTGTTCCGTTAGCAGCAATCACTCTGGGTGCGCTGAATCTGCAGGATCACTTCGCGTATGTCCTTGGATATGAAGACGGAACGGTCAGACCGGAAAACAGCATGACAAGGGCGGAAGTGGCAACCATATTCTACCGTCTGCTCACAGATGAAAGTAGAAAGCAATATCTGTCAGGCAAAAGCGGATTCCGGGATGTATCCTCCTCAGACTGGTTCAACAAAGCAGTATCAACACTGGTAAATGCCGATGTACTGACGGGTTACAGCGACGGATCATTCCGGCCCGGCGCATACGTGACAAGAGCCGAATTCGCGACCATATTATCCAAGTTTACAGACGAGAGAAGCATAAGCAGCAGCCTTAGCGACGTCAGCAATCACTGGGCGAAGGATCAAATCAATACGGTGTACGCGAAGGGCTGGGTATCGGGATACAGTGACGATACCTTCCGACCGAACAAGGTAGTAACGCGGGCGGAAGTCATGACCATGATCAACCGACTGCTGCAGCGTGTGGTAAAATCCGGTGGTATGCTTGACGGAATGGCAGTCTGGTCCGACAATCCGCCGGATGCATGGTATTATGAAGCAATTCAGGAAGCCACAAATTCCCATGATTACGAGAGAACTTCAGAACCTGTGCCAGGTCAATCCTTCTCTTATGAAAAATGGACCAAACTCAACGAAAATCCTGACTGGAGCAACGATTAGAATCCTGTAATTCATAAAATGGGGCTGCCTACCAGACAGCCCCGTGTTTTATATTCTGTTTTTTTAATCGCGTACTCTACTGAATTACTCTGACCGAAATGATTCCGTTCACCTTCAATGCTTTCTTCAGCTCTTCCTCGTCCACTTCCGAATCAACGTCGATAAGAGTATATGCAAGATCGCCCTTGCTCCGGTTGTTCAGGTCGGCGATATTGATGCTCTTATCAGCAAGGATCCCGGTAATCTTGCCGAGCATTGCCGGAATATTTTTATTAAGTACGCAGATTCTCGCCTTAGAGGTGCTGACCCCCAGGGTGCAGCTCGGGAAATTGACCGAGTTGGTGATGTTGCCGTTTTCCAGGTAATCCATCAACTGATCGACAGCCATTCTGGCGCAGTTATCCTCCGACTCTTTTGTGGAAGCTCCCAGATGAGGAATGCAGATGGCCTTATCGACACATAGCATGCTTTCCGATGGGAAGTCGGTCACATACTGTCTTACCTTTCCCGATTCCAACGCCTTTATTACATCTGCCTCGCTGACAATCTGGTCCCTGGAGAAGTTCAAAAGGCAGACGCCGTCCTTCATAATACTGAATCTTTTATCATTGATCAGCTCCCGGGTGTTTTCCATAAACGGTACGTGGATTGTGATATAGTCGCACTTCGGCAGCACCTGATCGAGGGATTCATATACCGTTACCGTACTGGAAAGCTCATGGGCTGACTGTACGGACATATAAGGATCATATCCGATGACCTGCATCCCCAGGCATTCGGCGGCATTGGATACCATAACGCCGATTGCGCCCAGTCCGATTACTCCAAGAACCTTTCCTTTGATCTCGTGTCCGGCAAACTGAGATTTATTTTTTTCAACCGTTTTAGACACGTCTTCCTTGATGGTTTTCGTCCAGGCGATAGCACTGGTCAGATTTCTGGCCGACATGAGAATCGCCGTAAGTACCAGCTCCTTGACCGCATTTGCGTTGGCGCCCGGTGTATTGAAAACAACGATACCTCGTTTTGAACAGAGATCCACTGGAATATTGTTAACTCCGGCGCCGGCCCTTGCAATTGCAAGAAGCTGGTCGGGAAGCCCCATGGAATTCATATCCTGGCTTCTGACCAGAACGGCATCCGCACTCTTTACGTCTTCGCTGACGGAATACTGGCTGCTGAAACGTTCCAGGCCCTTATGAGATATCTTGTTCAAGGTTGCTATCTTATACATCTTTCTTTTCTCCTGATTCAGAATTTTTATTACTATTTAATTTTTCTATATTAATTAGGTAAAATTATATCACTTTACCATCAACGCGTAAAGTGATATAATAACATATTAATAATTAATTTGGGGGTGAAATGACGATGAGTCAATCGAAAAGAGTCTATAATTTCTCGGCAGGCCCCTCCATGCTGCCATTGGAAGTCATGGAACTTGCTGCTGAACAGTTAACGAATTACAACGGCTGCGGAATGTCCGTCATGGAAATGAGCCATCGCTCGAGAGAATTTGAGGAAATCCTTCACTCTGCAGAGAGCAATCTCAGAGAGATTATGAATATTCCGGATAACTATAAGGTGCTTTTTCTGCAGGGCGGAGCTACGCTTCAATTTTCCATGGTTCCGATCAACCTTCTTCGGAAATCGAAAAAAGCAGACTATATCATTACCGGAGCATGGGCCAAGAAAGCTTATGAAGAAGCTGGCAAATTCGGTGATATAAAAATTGCCGCATCCTCTGAGGAAAGCAATTATACATATATCCCGGAGGTGAAACAGGAAGATTTCAGAGCGGATGCCGACTATGTCCATATTACTTTAAATAATACGATCTATGGTACGAAATATCCGTACATTCCGGATACCGGAGAAATTCCTCTGGTGGGAGATCTTTCTTCCTGCATTCTTTCCGAGGCAGTCGATGTCTCGAAATTCGGGCTCATCTATGCAGGAGCTCAGAAGAATATCGGTCCGGCCGGCGTCGTTATCATAATCATCCGGGAAGATCTCATCGGTTTTGCGCCGAAGGATGCACCGGTCTATTTGGACTATAAGATTCATGCAAGCAACGAGTCCATGTACAATACCCCTCCCACGTTCGGAATTTACATGGCTGGTGAGGTCTTTAAGAACATTAAGAAATCTGGCGGGATTCCGCAACTGGAAAAGCTTAACAGAGAAAAAGCCGAAAAACTCTATGGATATATTGACGGGAGCAGCCTGTACAGTTGTCCGGTTGCCGTGAAGGACAGATCCCTGATGAACGTTGTGTTTGTTACCGGAAGTGAGCTGCTGGATAAGAAGTTTACCTCCGAATCGAAAGCTGAGGGACTTCACAATCTGGGCGGCCACCGTTCTATCGGGGGCATGCGGGCGAGCATCTACAATGCAATGCCCATGGAGGGCGTAAACGCGCTGATTGCCTTTATGAAAAAATTCGAAGCAGAAAATAAATAAGAAATACACAAAATTATCACACGGGAGATGCTTTCTTATGGTATCATTAGAGAGCATTTCCTTTACATTCTATCTGCAGGAAACGACAACAATGCAGATGTCCGGGGGAGAGACGATGAAATACTTGATATTGGTGCCCGACGGAGCAGGGGACGAAGAAATTGCCATGCTGGGGAATCAAACCCCGCTGCAGGCCGCGAAAATTTACTATATGAATCAGTTGGCCCAAAATGGAAAGGTGGGTCTGGTCAGAACGATCCCTCCTGGAATTGCACCGGGAAGCGATGCTGCAAACCTTTCTGTCATGGGGTATGACCCCGCGGTCTACCATACCGGAAGATCACCGCTGGAAGCGGTCAGCATGGGGATTCCGATGCTGGATACGGATGTCGCTTTCCGGACAAATCTTGTTACCTTGCAGGGGACAGGGTCATATGAGGATCTTATCATAGCTGATCATAGTGCCGGCGACATTACCAGTGAGGAAGCGCGGATATTAATGCGGCATATCGATGAAAAACTCGGGAAAGAGGGCATTCGGTTCTACCCCGGTGTAAGCTACCGGCATGCCATGATCGTGAAAGATGGATCGACGGACTATGATCTGACGCCGCCTCATGATGTGCTGACACAGCGGGCGGGTGATTATCTCCCCAAAGGGGAGGGTTCGATATTTATCACGGAAATGATGAAGCATAGCTACCGGCTTTTAACTGAGCATCCGGTGAACCTGGAGCGCATGAAAAACGGACTCAACCCGGCTAATTCCATTTGGATCTGGGGACAGGGGAGAAAGCCCAAACTTTCTTCCTTCTACGATAAATATGGGATTAAGGGAAGTGCGATCTCAGCCGTAGACCTGATCAAAGGGATTGCACTCTGCGCCGGACTGGATTCGGTGGATGTAGAGGGTGCAACAGGAACAATACACACGAACTTCAGAGGAAAGGCGCAGGCGGCCATTGAGGAATTTCAGAAAGGCAAGGATTTTGTATACCTTCATCTGGAAGCACCCGACGAGTGCTCCCATCAGGGCGATCTGAGCGGTAAGATAAAATCTCTGGAGCTCATCGATGAATTGGTTCTAAAACCGATACTGGATTATCTTGACGGATGCGATGATAATTATCGAGTGCTTATTGTTCCGGATCACAGAACCCCTCTGGCGATCAGGACTCACTCGGCAGCGCCGGTCCCATATGTGCTGTATGACAGTGCGAGTGAGATCGAGCCGGATCCGAAAAGGGCCTTTCATGAAAAAGAAGGGGAAAAAGGCCAATTCTTTGAGAACGGATTTGAATTGGCAGATTACTTTTTTGCATAGATACAGACTGAAAGATACAACATGGGGATCTTATGAGAAAACTAGTAACAATCATATTAGCTGTCCTGGTTTTGATCAATGCGGCACCGATCGTTTCCTACGGAGCAACGGAGCCCCCTGCTATCACAGCAGAGACCGGTATTGTAATTGATGCCCGGACGGGAGTGGTGCTTTATGATAAATTTATGAACGAGCAGAGAGAACCGGCCAGCACCACAAAAGTTATGACTGCACTGCTCGCTTTAGAGAATCTGGACCTTGAAAAAATTGTAACCATAGATTCGGAAACTCCTTTTACGGAGGGAAGCAGGATCTATCTTCTGGAAGACGAACGTGTCACAGTGGAACAGCTTTTATACGCGCTGTTGGTCGATTCGGCTAACGATGCCGCTATAGCCCTCGGAAAGGAAATCGCCGGGAGTATTCCCGCCTTTGCCAATATGATGAATGAGAAGGCTTCTGAGCTCGGCGCGAAGAATACAAATTTCATCAATCCCAACGGTCTTCATGAATTGGGTCATGTTTCAACGGCATATGATCTGGCCATGATCGCCATGGAAGCCATGAAGAATGAAAAATTCAGAGAGATGGTGACCACGTACCGATACGAGATACCAGCCACAAACAAGCAGGAAACTCGTTATTTGTACAACACAAATCGCATGCTCTATGACGGACGTACAAAGGTATCAGTAAACGGCGGGCTGCGTCCCGCAAAATATGAGGGAGTAACAGGAATTAAAACAGGTTATACCAGTCATGCAGGCGGCTGCCTGGTTGCCGGCGCAAGGCGCGGAGACACGGAGCTGATCGCTGTCGTCATGAAATCAACGGACCTGGGACGCTTTGGCGACTCGATCGCATTACTGGACTATGCCTTTGAAAACTATAAAACCGTTAAGGCCATGGATGCAGGCGCCATATTGGGAGAAATCCCGGTCAAGCGCGGTTCGGAAAAAAAGGTCCAGGTAGTGGCAAAGGAAGATGCATATGCTACTCTGCCTATGGAAGCCTCTCCGGCACTGGTGGAAACCAAGATCATTCTTGATGAAAAAATCAGAGCACCAATCGATAAAGGACAAAAAGTCGGAGCGGTTGAAATCTATGCCGGCGATCATCATGTGGGAACCATCGATGCCGTGACTGCGAGCGAAATTCCGGAAGGTGGGATACTATCTGTCATCGGAATTACCGATGAAACTTCCAAGGTGATTGAACGGATTTTTGCATCGACTCTGATCCTTGTCGTGCTTCTCTTCGCTTCTTTTGTAGTTTTAAAACGCAGGCAGATCCGGCGCAGAAGACTGAAAAGGCAGGAGCGAGCCCTTCGCTACCGGCAGCAGGACGACCGCCGCCGGTATGACGAATACTGGAGACAGTAGTATGACACTCTGCTCATTCATTAAAGCTGCATGGGTATAATCCGTTTATGCCATGAATATAAATGGATATATATCTTAAAGCATTGAAAATCGTGAATTACTGAAGAAGTAATTCTAGTGCATGCAGTCTATTTAAGCCCCGCGACCCAAGAGAATGAGTATGCAACAGGCGGCAATGAAGAATTCTATATGAACCTGATCGCTGATGCCATGGTACCTTACCTGAGAGCCAACGGGTTTGAAGAAGTAGACCGGATTACAAGGCAGCTGTATCGAAATGCCGACGATATGGCGGGAAGGACTGCTGAAATATCTGTTTCAAGATATTACGATCTCCCGTAAAGTTTAGTCAGCTTTGCAATCTTCTCCGCCAGCGCTTCGGTAACCGCGTCCGCTTTCATTCTCCACTGCCAGTTTGTTCCGCCCAGCGTGGAGGGGGTATTCATTCTGGCTTCAGTACCGAGACCGAGGTAATCCTGCATGGGGATGATCGCGGCAGAGGCGACAGAAGAAAGGGCGCCTCGGATCATGCCCCAGTGGAAGCCTTCTGTTTCATCCAGCTTCAGGTATTTTTCAGCAAAGGATTTTTGTTCGTCGCCCGCACGGTCAAACCAGCCCAGGATGGTGTCATTGTCATGGGTTCCTGTATAAACGATGGAGTCTTTTTCATAATTATGCGGAAGATGATCATTATCCGACAGAGAGTCAAAAGCAAAGCCAAGCACTTTCATCCCGGGAAATCCGCTCTGCTTTAAAAAGGCTTTTGCATTTTCAGTCATCAATCCCAGATCCTCGGCAATGATGCTGACATCCCCGATGGACCGCTTCAACGCATTGATAAAATCCATGCCAGGTCCGGGTTTCCAGCTTCCTGAGGCTGCGGTCGGTGAACCGTATGGAACTTCCCAATAGCTTTCAAAGCCGCGAAAGTGGTCAATTCGGACCCAATCATAATTGGACAGAGCGTTTCGGATCCGCCGGATCCACCAGTCATAGCCGGTTTCTCTGTTTCTGGTCCAATCATAGACAGTGTTTCCCCAGTACTGTCCGTCTTCGGAAAAATAGTCGGGAGGGCAGCCGGCAACACAAACCGGTGTCAAATCCAGATTGTATTGAAAGATACCCGAAGAGGCATTGCTCCAGGTGTCCACACTATCTGCTGATGCATAGATCGGAATATCGCCGATCATTTCGATTCCTTGTCGATTGACGTAACCTTTCAGAGAATTCCATTGTTTATAGGCGATATACTGGATAAATTGGAAATACAGGATATCATCCCGAAAGCGTTCCTTGTAGAAGGAGACTGCCTCGGGAGATCTGTGCTTTATTTCATCATCCCAGCATTCCCAGGGCTGATTATTAAAATGATCCTTCAATGCCATGTAAAGCGAGTAGTCCTCCAGCCAGTCCTGGTGCTTTTTGAGAAAGGCTTCCAGCTCAGTTTTCGGAAGAAGGTCTTTTTTTTCAAAGGCTTTTCGCAGGATTTTCTCTTTGTTTACATAAACCTTGTAATAGTCGACATGCTCCGGGTCGCGGCCAAAGTCGGAATAGCAGTAGTCATCGCGGTGCAGAAGACCCTGTTCTTCCAGCTGCTCCGGATCGATAAACCAGGGGTTGAGAGCAAACGCGGAAGGTGATTGATAGGGGGAGTCCCCGAAGCTGGTGGGACAAAGAGGAAGTATCTGCCAATATTTCTGCTTTGCCGCAGCCAAAAAATCGGCAAAGGCATACGCTTCTTTTCCGAAGGTGCCGATGCCGTATTGATTCGGCAGAGAACTGATGTGCATTAATATTCCGGATCCCCGGTTCATGTGATGTCTCCTATATAATATATCGCAAATAGACAATAAAGGCAGGCCTTTCGACCTGCCTTTGATTGTATCATATGCGATGCGACATTATCAACATTCCGTTGAGTCACTTGTTATAATACTTGTTGCCCGATTATTTTTCCAGCT
>JAVBVR010000040.1:0-10144 GCA_036677845.1 Anaerovoracaceae bacterium
ATTTCAGGCACGAAAAGCACCGGAACACCGGTGCTTTTCGGTTTTTTTGATCAATATAGATAAAAAAAGGGATTACCCGGCCAGGATTCCCTCAATCAGTGCCCTCGTTCCTATCATATCCTCAATTCGCTGCAGCTTTTTAAGAAGAATCTCCTCATTGGAGGCATTGTCTCTGCTGTTGACAGCCCGGAACTTCGTTCCGTCTATTGCAATGAGTTCCTTGCCGTACAAGCTGAGTCTGTCGCAAAGGCTGACAAAAGAGCGGAAGACCTCGCGGAGCGCTTGCGGGTTTTCTTTGCGAAAGTCGGAAATCGTTCTGAAATCAGGAGAGAGTTTACCCAAGAGATAGAAGAGTTCAACATTTCTCCGGCACTCTGTCATCAGTTTTCTGCTGGAACGGATCCGGTTCATATATCCGTAAATGTAAAGCTTAAGCATATCAGCGGGATCATAGGGAGGGCGGCCTGTTTCGCAGAGTGTAGTATGGCTAAAACTAAGAGAGGGAAGGTCCAGAGATTGTCAACAAAGGCGTCGATCACGCGGACCGGATTATCTTCCGAAATGTAGTCCTCGATGCAGTCGGGAAGGAAGGTGATCTGATCCCTCGATTCTTTCTGAATGTACTGCATGGTATCACTCCAATCGTTGATTTTTACACGTTTATTATACCATAAATTAGATTATTTGGAAATACATAGAATTACTTTTCGGACAGACTCGCCAAAAAATTCAGGAGTCGTTTGGCTCCTGAATTTTTTTCTGAGTCAGGGGGAACGAACCCGCAAGGGCGCGACCGTGGTGAGAAAGTCCGGTGGACTGATCCCCCCAAATACTATGAAGCCGGGGTATTCCCCGGCTTTTGGCTTGATATAGATTTAATTAGAAAAACATTTTGATATTTCGAAGAACAGTAGCCAGAAGGTCAGGCGGGAGTGATTCGCGATAAGTTGCGCCTCTTGAGGTGATATCAAGCGATTTGCATTGCTCACACTCTATGACTCCCGTCGCTTTAGTACGGGCGTCCAACGGGATATGAAGAGGGAACCCATTATTCGTATTTGTTATCGGGCAAACAATAGCCATATGCGTAAATTTGAAAAAAGAATCATCGCTAACAACCAATGCCGGACGTGCGCCTGCCTGCTCATGGCCGGATTGTGGGGAAAAGTTCATTGTGATGATATCTCCCTGCTTTGGTACATAGGCCATTACCAAACCTCTTTTCCGACAGGAGCACCTGTGTTCCATTCGGTGCAATTCATATCGTTTTTATAATTTTTAAAAAGATCGGCAAGAGTTTCAATTTTTTCTGTTTTCTGTATCTTGATTCCCGTTTCATCAGCAAAAATTTCTACCGTTTCATTTTCGCTAAATTGTGCTGCATGGAGAATTTCTTTCGTAAGCCTTATAGCTTGACTGTTTCCCCATTTTTGAAGCTTGGCTGTCATGTGTAACATCTCCTTTACCTCCACCAGTTATCGTATACACATAATGTATACGGATCTCCGGTGGAATATTCTAACGTGGTTAGCCTGACATAAGTATATACCATGTATCTACATGAGTCAAGAATCTTAAAAAACAAATCAAAATTATAAGAACCGGACCTTGAACAAGAAGATATCGGGAGATGTAAACTCCTGATCAGAGCTTATCGCAATTAGGCGATTATTGTTGGAATTTCAAGAAAAAAGCACCGGCGATCAAGTGATTCATTGCATTGACATAATAATAGTGCCGTGATAAAGTGAATTCGAGACAGAAGGAGTGTATTGATGTCGGTGAGCATCCGTTATTTTTTATGGTGCAGTTTGTAGCGCAGAATCATACTTTGCTTTTGTTCTCTTTCTATAAGGCATAATTACGAAAGGAAGAATACAATGTATCCTTTTACAGACCAGTTTATGTCCACTGATAAAAATGTTGAGTTCTTGAAGGCCACTATGATGGGACCAAACGCCATGCGGCTGGCAGAGGAATTGGCGTCATACCTTAGCATCGATGAGGATATGCGAATCCTTGACCTCGGCTGCGGGTGCGGCCTTTCCACGCTTTTGCTGGCGAAAAAATATGGCGCGTCTGTTTTCGCTGCCGATCTTTGGGTTTCGCCAACTGAAAACTATGAGCGCTTCCAAACTATAGGGATAGATGATAAGGCCGTTCCGATTTCCGTAGATGCGACCAAGGGTCTGCCCTTCGCAAATGGATATTTTGACTTGTTGTTCACCGTGGACGCTTACCATTATTTCGGTAATACTGCGGAAATGCTCCCGTCTCTGATTTCCTTTGTGAAAAAGGACGGCTATATCGCCGTGGCTATTCCCGGCATAAAATATGAATTTAGGGAAAATGTCCCTGATGAAATGAAGCCGTTTTGGAACGATGAGGTGGCAAGGACTATTCATTCTCTTGACTGGTGGAAAAACCTATGGGAAACAGAAAAAGGTATTGAAATTATTGACATTCGGGAAATGAGCTGCTGTAAACAGTCGTGGGATGAATGGCTTACCAGCAATTGGCAAGGTATCGAGGAAGATATTAAGATGTGGGGAGCAGAAAACGGAAAATATTTTAATCTTATTCAAATGATTGCAAAAGTCATTTGAATAGACTCGCCGTTATGCTAAACAATATTTAAAACTATCATAACAACCCAAACCAAAACCGGCATAGTTATAATGGCAAGAAAATTCGACAGAACAACACCTTTGCTTGCCAATTGGTCATCACAACCGTAATTCAGAGCGAAAACTCCTGCCGTCAATGCGGTCGGCGTGCCTATCAGAATTGTCGGGATTGCGATTAAGTATTGGTTGAAATGAAATGGTAAAAGGATCAAAAGGACTGCCGCAGGTAAAAATATGAGCCGGATAAAGGAAGTGACCCAGATATCAACCGGCCGTACCAACTCTCTCAAAGGAATCTGTGCCAGACTGATTCCGGTGGTAATAAGGGCCAGAGGAATGGTCGTATCACCAATCATCTGCACCGGCCTGAGAAGTACATAAGGCAAAGAAATTTTAAACACAAACAGCGTGAAACCGATGACAGTAGCAATTAATCCAGGATTCAGCAGACTTTTCAATACCGATTTTAGGGCGCCTTTCTGAAGGATTGCGATGCCATAAGAGAACATCAAAAAAATATAAAACATATTGAACATTGCCGCATAGAAAACCCCAATACCCCCATAGATTGCATTAATGATGGGAAACCCCATAAAAGAGCAGTTCCCGAAAACTACGATCCACTTTAAAACGCTTGATTGTTCATGGGGTTTTTTCGTCTTTCTGCCCCATATTTCCGTAAAGAGCAGGAGAATGAGGTAGATAACAATTGAAATTCCAATCAGCGCAAGGCTATTGTGCAGCAGGTCATTAGAATATGCTCTGTTCATGGAGCCGATAATCAGCATGGGAAAAGAAATATAAAGGATGAGCGTGCTTATGACCTGTGAGGATTGCGGTTTAAAGAGTTTCACCTTAAAACAGAAGTAACCCAGTAAAATTAGTGCAATCAAAGCAAAGATTTCATATAAGATATTGATAAAATTCATGTTAACCTCAATAAGCAAAAAGAAAAAGCAGAGTCTAAAAATAAGGAGGCACAGAGTATTTCCTGATTTTCAATCTAACAAATTATTTTACATTAAACCACGATTTTGGCCGATTGTCAAACCATTGTGAGAAAAATGATGCAATGATTTTATTTGTGTAAGAGCAAACATGCGGTCCCTTTTAAGTTATACTCAATACACTGCAGGCCGATGAATAGCGATGATTGAAATTTATGGTAAAGTATTATATTATTTACACGTGGAGAAATGAGAGCAAGATATATTTATGGAGGGATATACTATGTTGAAAAATGCAGAGCAAACAATCGGAAATTTAATTGATAAACAAAGCGTTTCGCTTATCAGTTCTATTGACAGCGATGGATTTCCGTATACAAAAGCCATGCTGCCTCCAAGAAAGCGTGAAGGGATTAGGGTTTTCTATTTTACGACCAATACTTCTTCAATGCGAGTTACTCAATACCTAAAAAATCCCAAAGCATGTATTTATTTTTTCGATAAACATTTTTTTCGGGGGGTTGTGTTGAAAGGCCTTATGGAAGTGCTTGAGGACAGCGAAAGTAAAGAAATGATTTGGCGGGATGACGATATAATGTACTACCCCAAAGGAGTTACCGATCCGGATTACTGTGTTTTAAAGTTTACCGCTCAATCAGGCCGACATTATTCAAACTTTCAGTCAGAAGACTTTATCATTGAATAACAAAAACGCCGCATTGCGGCGTTTTTGTGTTTGGAAGAGTGGACTGCCGGATGAAGCCTTCCGGAATATTCCAAACATGACTAGTTCCTGCCTCTTTTATAAATTCCGGTCAAAATCTTCTCCAGCTCTACGATCAGAAGGACCAGCGCTCCGCCTGCAAGCAGATAAAGCCAGTCAGCCGGCCTGAGAGCAGCGCCGCCGAACCAGAGCTGCATGAAGGGCAGGTAGGTGTACCCCAATTGAATCAGGATCAGAATTCCCGATACGAGAAATGCAAACCTGTTTGCCAGGAACCCCTGACTGAAGATGGTATGATGCAGCTTGCGGCAGTTGAAAAGGTAGAATAGCTCACCAAAAACCAGCATGTTCACCGCGATCGTTCTGGCATATTCCAGGCTGTAGCCGGCGCTTTTAAAGCCGGTGAACAGGAATATCGTAAATATGGTGATAATGACCGACACATACAGAATGCGGAATATGAAGTAGCCGCCGATCAATGCTTCTTTCGGATTCCGGGGAGGCCTTTTCATGACATTCTGCTCGGCCGGTTCAAAAGCAAGGGAAAGAGCAAGTGTGACGGCGGTGACCATGTTGACCCACAGAATCTGAACAGGAGTGATAGGCAGCGTAAAGCCAAACAGGATTGCTGCAATGATAATCAGTGCTTCAGCGCCGTTAGTCGGCAGGATAAACAACAGGGTTTTTCGGATATTATCGTATATGGTTCTTCCTTCCTCAACGGCGGATACGATGGATGCAAAATTGTCGTCCGCCAGTACCATTTCAGCGGAATCCTTCGTGACCTCGGTGCCTTTGATTCCCATTGCCACGCCGATGTCAGCCTTTTTCAGCGCCGGAGCATCATTGACCCCGTCGCCTGTCATGGCGGCGATTTCACCCAGCTCCTGAAGCGCTCTTACCAGTCTCAGCTTATGTTCGGGGCTTGTTCTTGCAAAGATATCACAGCTCTGAACCGCATCACGAATTTGGTCGTCATCCATTTCCTCCAGATCAACACCGCTGATTACTTTCTTTCTGTCTGTCAGTCCCATTTGCATGCCGATCTCCCGTGCGGTAAGGACATGGTCGCCGGTGATCATTTTAACACGTATCCCCGCTGTTCTGCAGACGCGGATCGATTCGATCGCCTCCGGTCTTGGCGGATCGATAATACCGACAATTCCGAGAAAGACCAGATTCTCATTCAGATCATCATGGCTGAGAACGTTTATGTCATCGACGGCATCGTTATAAGCGCAGCCGATCAGGCGCTGGCCCCGTGCGGCAGCCGTTTCAATTTTGGATTCCCAGAATGCCTTATCGATTGGATCCTTCCCGTCACTGACAGCCTGAAATCCACAGATGCTGATCAATTTGTCAGGAGCCCCGTTGGTGAACAGGATCTTATTACCATCAACAATTTGCAATGCGGCACGGTATTTGTACTTCGAATCGAACGGGATATCATCCACCTTTATCGTATCCGGACCGGAATAACCGGCTTTCCGGGCAAGGGTCTTAAGAGCCGCCTCTGTCGGTGCCCCCAGAGGAATCCACAGATCCTTTTCCTTGATGATATCCGAATCGTTGCATAGATACGTAGACTGGATCAGGCGGTACAATGCGGGATCGCGATTCAGATCCGCATGAATGCCCTGTTGGGAGATCTCACCTTCCGGTGCATAACCCAGACCCGATACGGAAAAATCTCCCGCGGAGGTATATATGTTGGTTGCCGTCATTTCGTTTTTCGTAAGGGTACCGGTCTTGTCGGAACAGATTACCGTAACAGAGCCGAGAGTTTCCACAGACGGAAGTCGTCTGACGATTGCATTTTTCGCAGCCATGCGCTGCACACCGATGGCTAGCGTGATGGTCAGTATGGCGGGAAGCCCCTCCGGGATTGCCGCAACCGCAAGTCCGATGACTGAGAGGATGCTTTCTGCCAAAGATGCATTTGTGACGAAAACGGCGTACAATACAAGCAGGATGGAAAATCCGACGATGATAACGGAAAGGGCTTTACCGAGGCTGTTGATTTTTCTCATCAACGGGGTGCTTGTGGATTTTGTTTCGGACAGCATAGTATTGATCTTACCAACTTCTGTGTCGGAAGCGGTGGCGATGACAACACCCGTGGCATCCCCTGTGCGGACGGTGGTTCCGGCATATGCCATGGATTCTCTCTCTCCTAAAACAGTGCCGGCACGAACAGGCTGGGCTGATTTTGATACTGCCACCGATTCTCCGGTAAGAGATGACTCGTCAACTTCAAAACGGCTTACGCTGATCAGCCGCATATCAGCCGGTACTTTGTCCCCTGCTTTAAGAATTACGATGTCACCGGGGACAAGCGCTTCCGCGGGAATTTCCGATCGTCTTCCGTCACGGAGAACCAGTGCTTTCAAAGAAAGCAGATTTCTGATGCTGTCAAGCGCCTTTTGGGCTTTATCTTCCTGGATGTATCCCACTATCGCATTAATCAGAACGACGCCGAGTATGACCCAGGTATCAATCCAATGATCCATAAGCGAAGTCAGAACTGCTGCACCAAGCAGAATATAAATCAGTGCATTGTGGAACTGCAGCAAAAACCGCTTGAGAAAGCTGTCCTTTTTCCCCTCCGGAAGCCTGTTTTCTCCAAACTGCTCGAGTCTCCGGGCAGCCTCTGAATCGGAAAGACCGTTTCTGCCGGTGTTCAGTTTCTCCAAAGCGGCTTCTTCCTGCAAACCCTCCCATTGAACTTGTCGCAAGGTTTCTTGATTTAGATTTTCTTTCATACGATCACTTCCTTCCTGTTTATTGTTATCACTTCTTATTGTTTCATTCGCGGCAAAAATAAAAAGAGCGGGAAATTCAAATAGCGAACTTCCCACCCCAGAAGCTTTCAATTCTTGGAAGCGAATGAGTTCTTCGCCCAACCGGAATCAAACATATTTATTTTGATATTTTATTATACCATTATTTTATTTTCTCAAACAAGAACATCTTAAATTACAGCAGGTCTGTGTAAGTTCTCACGTTCATCAGAATAGCAGCTTCCCGTGTGGCCATTCCGTAGCCTGCGGCTTCCTGGGCTGATGTAGTGGCTTTCGGCATGAAGTTTCCGTTATTGTCGCCCTTGATGATGCCTTTTTTCGACATATACTTGGTTGCCTCCCCGGCCCAGGAAGAAATGTGCTTTTGATCCGGGAAGTCTTTGATGCCTGCAACACTGTAATCGCCGTTCGGATCAATCGCTTTGATCGCCCTGAAAAGCATGGCTGCACACTGTTCCCTGTTGATGAGCACCTTGGGAGAGAAGGTGGTGCCGGATGTGCCGGTCGTAACACCAAGGCTGAACGCTTTCAGGATCTGCGGATTTGATGTATCGGTGAAGGGATTCGCCGCTGCGGCCGATGCAGCAGTACCTGTTGATTTTTCATAGAGCAGAACGGCTAGCTCACAGAATTCTTCTCTTGTGATCGGTTTCGTCATGTCTGCACCCTTCAGAATGCCGGGGATCAGACCAAGATCCTCTGCTTTTTGGAGCTCGGCGGTGGCCCAGGTGCTTGCATTGCTCCAGGCAGGGGTATTGATGGACGTAATATTGGACCACGGCGACACCAGGTCGCTGCTTTTGTATCTCATCCGGATCTGAACGTATGCTTCCGCTATATTAGCGGTGCTGCTGCCGGTATAAGACACCGGCATACTGATTGTTTCTTTCTCATTGCCGGTCCAGCCTCCCGCAGCAGAGATCCAGCCTGCATTGTTGATGTTGATCTCATAATCAGCAGCGATCGCATCACTGCCTGCGGAATAATAATAACTCTGGGCATCCTTAATCTGCTGGGGATTTAGAACGGTGAAAGTAAAATTGGGAGATCCGTCGCTGTTTTTTCCTGTCTTTGCGTCACTGATCACCGGAGGCTCCAGCTTTGCGGGCTTTTTAACGGTTACGGCACTCTTGCCATAGGCAAGGGTTTCGGACCAGGGAGACAGAATGGTTTTATACTCGCTGTTCTCTTCGTCGTAGTATTGTGCAATCAGCCGTACCCTGAAATAGAAGGTATTGTTCTTGAGATCCAGCCGGTTTTCTGTATCGGAGGCTCCCTTTATCATGGCACTGCCCAATTCCTTCTGGATCGGACTGTAATCGTCCCGCAGGTCAAGCACCGGTACGGGGGTTACCATTCCGTACTCAACACCCTCCCGCACATAGACAGCAGCGTTCCAGGGATAGTCTTTCTCCAGCGTATCCCAGTCAGCAGTATAATGCCATTTTCCGTCATTCAGCTTCCAGTCGATCTGGCTATAGACATTAATCGCAGAAATGCCAAGGGCCTCTGTTTCATCCTCGCTTAGTTCGTTGAATCGTGAAAGATCCGATCCTGCGACAAAGTTTAATTTGGTACAGTATTCCCATTCGCTTGCGGAAAGGGACGAGGGGGCCTTGAAGGATGACGGCAGAGACGCCGCAAAAGCGTTGGCCGGGATCATGCAGATCAGCATGATCAGGATTAAAAATCCTGCAATTCTTTTTTTCATGAGTTACTCTCCTTTTACAAAATAAGAAATAGGTTCTATCAATTTTCTGATATGCATTGGGTTTCATCGACTTAATTCACCACAAATGCTCCATTCTGGATTCCGCCTGACTTGACGATTTTCAGGCCGCTGGCTTCAAAGCGCTTTGCTGCTTCTTCGGCTGTAGAAAAATCAAGTATCAGTTCCGGAAAGCCGGGACCGGAGTTGTCCGATCCGATGACGAAATCATAATGATCTTTGCCGGCGGAGATGAACACGCTGGTTGTTCTGTTTTCACCGCTTGATTTGCCGAATTGATAGAGAATGGCAACAGTATCTCCGTTTATCAGATTGCATTGTACCATACTTCTTTCCAGGACAGAGCCGGCACGTTCGGTAAAGCTTTCTGATTTGAAATGCCCTTTCTTTCCATCCAGCGTGCCGCTTTCAACGATCCGGTCGCCCTTTTTATCGTCGGGTGAGAATCCATCCTGATTACGAATCCCATCAAATCCGAAGCGGATATCTGTTCCTTTTTTCTCCAGGAATTTTGTTACTCCTGTACTGTCTTCAGTCTCCTCAAAGCGGCCATCCTTTTCTTCGAGATTCAGCATTTCATACATATTTGCGGTTACAATGGGAAGCATTGCAGCGGGCAGTTCGAGAACGGGCATATCCTCATACTGGTTAATGACTGCTTCGTGCTGGCCCTCGATTTCTGTTACCGCATTGGTATAGTCATAAATTGTGTTAAAATTTACGCCTTTGTAGCTGTTGCTTCCGGCATCGTCTCCTCCCGTCGGGTCATTTGATTCGGTTTGGCTGCCCGATAATTCTGAAGAATACGTGTCCTTTGGGCTGTCTCCGCCGCAGCCAGTAAGAATGCATGAAAGCATTAGTACGAGGAAGCATATTGTTTTCATTTTTTTCATCTGCTCACTGATTCCTTTCGTTGGCTTCCGGCACTCTTGTCAGATTCCGGAAGTTAATAATGAGTTCTGTTTTTGAATTAACACCTAATTTTTTGTAGATTGCCATTTGGTGCGTGTTGGCAGTTGAATAGGATATTCCGAGATGCTTGGCTGTTTCTTTCAGGGTGTATCCCTCAAGAAGAAGAAGGAATACGTCAAGCTCTCTGGGCGTCAGCACTGATATTCGTTCCTTTTTTTCCGTTTCACTGAGATCCAGCTCCTTGCTGCAAAGGGTATCCCTTGGTGTTTCCATTGTCCCAGCCTTCAGGATTTTATCCTCCTTCTTCACAGCCTCTTGAAACAATGATTTGATTTTATCCCTTATCCACACGACATCACCTCCCAATCGTCCGGGACCTTATCAAAATATTACCGAACAGGAAG
>JAVBVR010000041.1:0-137641 GCA_036677845.1 Anaerovoracaceae bacterium
GATATGTGAATATTTATTTTTCATAGAGAAAAAGGAATGGCATGGGTTTTGTAGAATACAATTGTAAGATATTTCTAATCTTAAATGCTATAGGGGGTGCACTAAATGAAAGTTATCATTTCAAGCAAAAACATGAATGCAAGTGATCATCTGAAACAGACCATCGAATCCAAATTGGATCGGCTTGGAAAGTATTTCTCCAACGAAATTGTGGCGAATGTCACGTTGACCATGGAGAAAGGAAGACAGAAGATCGAAGCTACAATTAATGCGAAGGGAACTATCTTTAGGGCTGAAGAAACCACAAACGATATCTACAACGGCGTGGACAGAGTTGTTGAAAAACTCTCTTCTCAAATGTCCCGGTTCAAGACGAAGCTTCAGCGCAAGCACAAGGATCATAAAGATCTGCAGTTTGCAGACCTTCCCGAGGTGGCCGGCGAAGAGCTTGAGGAGATGGGAGTTGTCAGAAGAAAAACCTTCGATTTGATGCCAATGTCCGTTGATGAAGCCATCATGCAGATGGAGCTTTTGGAGCACACATTCTTTGTGTTTCTCAATATGGAGACCGATACGGTCAATGTTGTATATAAGAGAAAAGATAACGATTACGGCTTGCTGGAAACCCGTTATTAAAATAAGATTAATTTGTCTGAGACGGTTTAAAAAACCGTCTCTTCTTTTTCTTGTTACAATTATATTTCACCGTAAAATCTATTGAAATTTACCGCTTTTTTCGATACAATAAAAAGAGAATTATTTGGGGGAGAAGAGATGCATGTCAGAAATATTTAACAATATTATTTCCGGCGTTGGGATTACAGATGTCATTGACATAATCATTGTCGCGTTTGTGATCTATAAAGTCTTGGGATTCATTAGGGAAACAAGAGCGTTGCAGCTTGTAAGGGGGCTGCTTATTTTGGTTCTGATTACTGTTCTGTCGGATCAATTCAATCTCTATACATTAAACTGGATTCTCAGAAATACGATGACACTGGGCGTGATTGCACTGGTTATCGTATTCCAGCCGGAGCTGAGGCGCGCACTGGAATATGTGGGCCGAAGCAAATTCATTACTCCGCAGTTTGCACAAATGGATAAGGAAAAAGTGAAAACGATCACCGCAGCCATCATCAAGGCGGTGGATTATTTCTCTTCCAATAAAATCGGTGCGCTGATCATCATGGAGCGGGAAACTGTTCTGGAGGACATCGCGGAAACGGGGACCAAGATCAACGCAGAAATTTCAACTGAGCTGCTCGGCAATATTTTTTACGAAGGAGCTCCGCTTCACGACGGAGCGACGATTGTGCGGGGCGACCGGGTATATGCGGCGGGTTGTGTGCTTCCGCTGACTCAGAGCAAGACACTGAGCAAGGAGCTCGGAACCAGACACAGGGCGGGTATCGGAATTACGGAAAACTCCGATGCCATCTCCATTATTGTTTCGGAGGAAACCGGTATCATATCAATCGCGGTGGACGGCAAGCTTTCCAGATTCCTTGATATCAAGACTGTGGAAAAAACCCTGCTGAATCTCTACCTGAGCCAGATTCATGTGGAAAAGGTTAAGGTTCCATTCTTAGATAAGATCAGGAGGCGCAAGGATGCTGAACAGTAATACCTTCTTAAAAATCTTATCCGTCGTAATCGCAATCGTTCTGTGGGTCTATGTCATCGAAGCAACCAATCCGATGAAATCCACGGTCTATCAGGATGTCCCGGTACAGCTGCTCAACGAAGAAAGCCTCACCACGAGAGGGCTGGCTTTGTCCGGTGAGGCAAATTATACGGTGGATGTCAGAGTTGAGGCAAAAAGGGCGGATCTGGCCAGAATTTCCTCAGGTGACATCATTGCCAACGCCGACCTGTTCGGCTACAGCATGGGGAAAAACTATATTCCGGTTACGGTAACTGCGCCGGACGGAATTACGGTGGTCGGAGTGAATCCGATCAAGATAAACGTAGTCATTGAGGAAAGGGTTGAGGTGGCCAAACCCATCAGGGTGGTCTTCGTCGGACAGCTTGATGACGGCATCGAAGCAGGGCAGGTGACAACTCAGCCGGAAGAGGTTCTGGTTTCCGGAGCGAAATCGGAGGTCAGTGCCGTTTCCTATATCAAGGCCGAAGTAAACACCGCAAAATTTTCAACAAACGCACCGGCGACCGTTCAGGCCAAGGCAGTTGCCGTCAACGCTTCCGGTGATGTGGTACAGAATGTCAGACTGTCCTCTTCCTTCATCGATGTTACAGCGAGGCTGTCCCAGGTGAAGGAGGTACCGCTGTCCGTTGAACTGACGGGAGATGTGGCTCCGATTTACGAGGTAACAAGTTTGGACATCCCGAACCGTATAAAAATCAAGGGAACAAGGGAAGCTCTGGCGGGAATCAGCGGACTGACTGCAGCGGCCATCGATATCAGCTCCGTTACCAACACCTCCAAGATCCCGATCGAAATCACTCTCCCGGAGGGAGTGGAATTTGCCTCCGGATATGAAAACCTGGCGGTTAACATTACCATTAAGCCGGTGGCCATGAAGCAGTTTACCTATACTGCCGGTGAAATATTACTGGAAGGGATCGATGGGGTATCCAGCATTACGGTTTCCACTCCGCAGATCACCGTTACCGCATCGGGCAGTGAAGTCGTCATTGCAGGGCTGAGAAAGGAAGATTTGCAGCCATACGTGCAGCTGGACGCAGAGTCGTTGATTTCCGCATCAGCAAAGGTTCAGATCCGTTATGATAAGCAACTGGGCCATATCGCAGTAGATCCGGAAGAGGTCCTCATCACATTAAACCAGGCGGATAATTAACTTAATAAGGTAATCACAAATACAGATTAGATATTCAAGCAAACCAATCCGGGTTAGTTTTTTTAGCAAACCAATCCGGATTAGATTTTGAAGCAAACCGATAAGGAGTAAAGAATAATCATGGGCAGACTTTTTGGAACAGACGGAGTCAGAGGAGTGGCAAATTCGGAGCTTACCCCGGAGCTTGCCTTCAATCTCGGAAAGGCCGGCGCTTTTGTCCTCAGCAAGGATCAGCAGAGACCGGTCGTACTCATAGCAAAGGATACGCGAATCTCGGGAGATATGCTGGAAGACGCCATCAGTGCGGGAATCCTGGCAATGGGAGGAAACGTGATCAAAGCAGGTGTTCTTCCGACGCCTGCCGTGGCATATCTTGTAAGATATTTTCACGCCGATGCGGGCGTTGTTATCTCCGCGTCCCACAATCCATTCGAATATAACGGCATTAAATTTTTTAACGGAGAAGGCTTCAAGCTGGAGGATGATATTGAGGATGAAATCGAAGACATCATTCTCAGAAATATCGACGTCAACAGCCATATCACCGGCGACAGACTGGGACGCTGTCTGGAAGCGGAGGAAGATGCACTGACCCTGTACGCGGATTTTCTGAAGAGCACCATCGATACCGATCTTCAGGGAATGAAGCTCGTGATCGACTGTGCAAACGGAGCGTCTTACAAGGTTGCGGAAAAAGTTTTCCGGGAACTGGGAGCGGATGTAACCGTCATTCATAACGAACCAAACGGCCTGAACATCAATGAACGCTGCGGATCCACCCACCCGGAGGAGCTTCAGAAAACGGTTCTGGCTCAAAAAGCAGATCTGGGGCTTGCCTTTGACGGCGATGCCGACAGGCTGATCGCGGTCGACGAAAGAGGCCGCCTTATCGACGGCGACAAGATGATCTATATTTGCACTAAGATGCTGAAGAACTGCGGCCAGCTGCCCGGAGATCTGGTGACTGCTACGGTCATGAGCAACCTGGGATTCCATCGCGCGATCGAGGGCATCAACTGTACCGTGGAGACAACACAGGTGGGAGACCGCTATGTTTTGGAAAGCATGCTGAAGACCGGCTGCGTCATCGGCGGAGAGCAGTCCGGACATATTATCTTCTTAAACCATACCACCACGGGAGACGGCATTTTGTCGGCAATCCAGCTGATCAGAGCCATCAAGGCCGCGGGCTTAAAGCCGTCCGTTCTGGCCGATGAAGTAACCATATATCCGCAGGTGCTGAAAAATGCGAAAATAAAGAATGAGAATAAGAAAAAATACATGGCTGACCTTGAAATAAGCAGTGAAATCAAACGGCTGGAGGAACTCATGGCCGGCGAGGGCAGAGTGCTGATCCGGCCTTCGGGAACAGAACCGCTGGTACGGGTTATGATAGAGGGTAAGGATATTGAGCAGATCACAAAGCTGGCAGAAAATCTGGCATCTTTGCTGACGAAGCGATTAGGATAGGGGGAGATTCATATGTGTGGTATCGTTGGTTACATCGGAGACGGAAACGCCTGTGACATTATCATTGACGGATTAAAGAAACTGGAATACAGAGGATATGACTCTTCGGGGATTGCCGTTTACAAAAAAGGCAGGATCGAAGTTCGCAAATATAAAGGCAGAATTGCCAATCTGGAAGCTGCCATCGCAAACGAACACTTCAACAGCAGTCTGGGGATAGGCCATACCAGATGGGCCACTCACGGAGCGCCTTCAGATGTCAATGCCCATCCTCACAGCAACATGGACCATACCGTAGCGATCGTCCATAACGGTATTATCGAAAACTACGTGGAATTGAGAGAGTGGCTTGTCAAGGAACACGGAATTGTCTTCTCTTCGGAAACAGATACGGAAGTCATCGCTCACCTGATCGGACTGTATTATGACGGAGACCTGACAGACGCCGTATTTAAAGCGGTCGATAAGATGAGAGGAGCCTACGGCATTGCTGTCGTCTGCAGCAAGGAACCGGATAAGCTGGTTGCCGTAAGAAAAGACAGCCCGCTGGTCGTCGGGCTGGGAGAGGGATGCAACTTCATCGCTTCGGATATTCCGGCACTGCTGAAGCATGTTCGTAAGATTTACCTGATTGAAAACAACGAGACCGTCGTCCTGACCAAGAATGACGTTAAGATCTACAACGCAGAAAGAAAAGAAGTGAAGCGCGATGTATTCCATGTGACCTGGGATGCGGATGCCGCCGAGAAGGAAGGCTATGACCACTTCATGATCAAGGAGATCCACGAACAGCCTAAGGGACTGTTTGAGACACTGAACCGAAGACTGGATGACGACGATGTCATCAAGCTGGATGGAATTTCTCTCACAAAAGAAGATCTGGAGAAATTTACAAAGGTCTATATTGTTGCCTGCGGTACGGCTTATCATGCGGGACTGGTAGGAAAATTCATCATAGAGAAGCTGGCAAAAATTCCGGTGGAAGTGGATGTGGCCTCGGAATTCCGTTACAGGGATCCCTTTGTGGATGAGAAGACTCTTTTCATCGCCATCAGCCAGTCCGGGGAAA
This sequence comes from Anaerovoracaceae bacterium, assembly GCA_036677845.1. Classification (GTDB taxonomy): domain Bacteria; phylum Bacillota; class Clostridia; order Peptostreptococcales; family Anaerovoracaceae; genus Anoxybacterium. The sequence goes on from JAVBVR010000041.1 coordinate 5,359, forward strand.
CCCTGGATACGCTGGCTGCGCTAAGAGAGGCCAAGAACAAGGGCGCCCGGATCCTGTCCGTGGTCAATGTGGTGGGCAGCTCCGTTGCCAGAGAGTCCGACGATGTGTTCTATACCTGGGCCGGTCCGGAAATCGCCGTGGCCTCCACCAAGGCTTATACGACCCAGCTTATGTGCATGTACCTCATCGCTTTATATATGGGCCATACCAAGGGCATCATCGACATAAAGGTCTATCGCAGCTACCTTGAGGAACTGAAGCAGATTCCCGATAAGCTCAAAGCGCTGCTGGCCCATGAAAATGATCTGATGGAAATCGCCAAGGATCTCTATAAGAGGGAGCAGGTCTTTTTCATCGGAAGAGGTCTGGATTCCGGTGTTTCCTTTGAAGGATCATTAAAGCTGAAGGAGATTTCCTATATCAATTCCTTCGCCATCGCCGCGGGCGAACTGAAACACGGAACCATCGCCCTCATCGAGCAGGGGACCCTGGTCATTGCTCTTGCGACCCAGGACCGCCTCTTTGAAAAGATGCTTTCCAACATTCAGGAAGTCAAGGCAAGAGGGGCCTATGTCATCGGCCTTGCAAAAGAAGGCAACAAGGACATCGAAAAGCAGGCCAATAAGGTGATCTATATCCCGGACTGCATGGATGAGCTGACTCCGCTGTTATCCGTCGTGCCGCTCCAGCTGCTGGCCTATGACATCGCCAAGCTGAGAGGCTGTGACATCGACAAGCCGAAAAACCTGGCAAAATCGGTCACGGTGGAATAGACCGGACAGGGTTCCGGTCAAGGTTCTGGGTTTGCAAATAGTTTGAGAAAAAACGCAAATAGTTTGAGAAAAAAATGATATAAATAGATAATTTAATTAAAATACGATATCTCAAGAGATTAAAGTCTTCTGAGATATCGTTTTATTAATGGTGTGTGTTATGGATTTAAAATTTCTGAACACCTAATTCTATATGAATATGAGTGCTTAGAAAGCTATTTACATATGCTCGCGAATAAAAATTTGGCGCCCTATAAATGGGTTTTAGATCATTTTGGACTGAAGCCCATACTTTATAAGTCACCATCTAATTATAATGATATAGAGTTTGATAAAATTGCGTACGCAGCAAGCTTAAGAGAACAAGCGATACGTAATATGACTTTCTACGGTTTTTTAAGAGTAAGTTCTTTTGATTATGTAGACTACGATCTCATTTCGAGTGTGTGAAACAAACTCTGTAAATTAGCTTTCTATGGCAAGTTCGATTTAGAAAAGGTGCATTTTTCTAGCACATACCCTTCCCTCTATGGCAGCAAGCCTCCTGTGTCCACCTGGATCATCCATGCTCTCGCATAGAGTCCTAACTTCCTTCGTCCTGCCTATCCGTAACCGGGGCGTCAGCGCAGCTCCTACGGGGTCGTGCCCCATGGAAAAATTCCTGCCGACTGCCGGCTCATTCTTTGTGTGTTTCTTACCGACCTGCTTTCTGCAACAGCACTGTTTCCAGCGGATGTTTCCCATCACTCCAGCATCTTTTCTTTCCTTATGCGGCCTGCGGCTGCCTTGCCGGGCGCCTGATGTCGCTCAGCATCTTCTCTGCAACATGCTATTCTTATTTTGCATGGTACGGTTCGCTTTTAGCATTATTCAAATTGGAAATATAGATCTATTATTATAATTAAATTAAAACTTTTATAAAAAAGCTGTCGGGCTTTGATGCTCAAATTTCTGATGCAATCTAAGAAAATTTAAAGAGTCGAATTAGCATTTGAAAGGAAGTAAGAAAATGGATTTATACGAAGACAGTAAATTAAAATTTCCCAAACTGTTTGAACCACTGGACGTCGGTCCGATCATTTATCGAAACCGCTTATTTTCAGCACCAACTATGATGAGTTTCACAACTGAAGGAGGGAGACCTACCGAAGCGCTAATGGGATATTATCGGGGGAAAGCTCGCGGTGGCGCGGCACAAGTGACCGTCGGGGATACTCCGGTCGATCAGGAACATGCGCCGACTTTCCCTGGAATGTATTTAACGAAAGCAAATATGGCGTTTTTAGGTGAATTAGCCTGCGGAATAAAGCAATATGGTGCTGTAGCCTCATATGAACTCAATCATAGCGGCTGGATGGCAAATCCTGCTTTAAGCGGGCGTCCACCCATTTCTTCAATGGCGTTTACGAGAGGTGATGGTATTGAAGTTCTTTCAATGGATGAGAACATGATTCAGAGAGTTGCGGATAATTTCGCTTCTGCAGCGGCTTTTGTCAAGGATTGTGGTTTTCAAGCAGCTTTAATTCATGGTGGTCATGGCTGGCTCCTTGCTCAGTTTTTATCTCCTATGATTAACAAGCGTACGGATAAATACGGTGGATCACCGGAAAACAGAGCCCGTTTCCCCAGAATGGTAGTGGAAAGAGTTAGGGAAGCTGTTGGCAAGGATTTCGTTTTGGAATATCGTATAAGTGGATCTGAGATGACTCCGGAAGGTCTGACTTTGGATGAAACCATCCCATTCATTCAATCCATACAGGATAAAATCAACTTGGTTCATGTATCTGCTGGTATTGATACCCGCTTGGATTTGACGCTTAAAGCACATCCAAGTATATTTTCTCCCCATGGGTGCAATGTGCATCTTGCGGAGGCAATGAAAAAAGAAGTTTTGATTCCGGTTGTAACCGTTGGTGCAATCAATACCCCTGAGCTTGCTGAACAGATTTTGAGTGAAGGAAAAGCAGATGCCGTGGCTATGTGCAGAGCGCTGATTGCAGATCCGAATTTACCTCAGAAGGCACGCACTGGTAGAGAGGATGAAATCAATCCTTGTGTCAGATGCTTGCATTGCAGAGGACATATGGATGTCTACAAGCATTTTTCGTGTACTGTAAATCCAACTGTAGCACGTGAAGCACAATATCCTCAAGGGGTGACAGCAGCGGCAGTAAAGAAAAAAGTTCTTGTCGTCGGTGGAGGGCCGGGCGGGATGAAGGCTGCTATTACAGCATCTATGAGAGGTCATGAGGTGATTCTGGCAGATAATAAAAACGTATTAGGAGGCATGCTGACATTTACTGACTATGACAGCTTAAAGGAAGATCTTCGCGCACAAAAAGATTATCTTGTACATATGGTCTGTAAGCTGGGAGTAAAAGTAATGCTGAATACTTATGTTGACAAGACATTCGCGAGAACCATGAATCCTGATGCGATCATTATTGCTGCAGGAGCGATTCCTATCATTCCTCAGATTCCAGGCATCGAAAACGAATATGCTTTACATGCAATTGACGCTTATAGGAAGCTAGATAAAATAGGAGAAAGAGTTACACTAATTGGAGGAGGTCTCATTGGATGTGAAATGGGCGTTACTCTCGCAGATTCCGGATATAAAGTAACCATTATTGAGATGACAGATCAAGTTGCCAGAGACGCGAATAGAATTCATGGTGCTGCTTTAAAGATGGCTATGGAGGAACGGAGATTAAACATAAAAACAAACACCCAATGCAAAGAAATAATAGGTGGCAATGTAAGGATTTTAACTGAGGATGAAAGAGAAGATGCTCTTTTAGGTGATACCGTAATTTATGCAGTCGGTATGAAACCAAATTCAAACGTATACGCGGAGTTATTCGATTGTGCGTCTGAAGTGCATCGAGTAGGTGACTGTATTAAACCAGGCAAGATAAGGGAAGCAATTGATCAAGGCTATTATTGCGCGGTCGAATTATAATATCTGCAAGAAATCATGTTAATGCGAAATAGGCATTATTCGATGCAACGATAAGGTGTTATGTTTATAACGAAGTTACAATTTGTAACACAATTGCCGAGTATATCGAAAGGAGAATTTCAAAATGGCAACATTAACTCAATTTGTAGGATGGCCTACGTTCGACGAATTAAAGGAAATGTTTAAAGAACATTTCATCATGGAAAGAAGAGAAGACGGGGTTGTTCTGGTAAGAATGCATACAAAAGGCGAATCACAGCTTTGGAGTATGGAACTCCATGATGCCATCGGAAAAATGTGGAGACTTCTTGGAACAGACAGAGAAACGGAATGCATTATCTTCACAGGCACAGGAGATAACTGGATCAGCGTATTTGAAGATGAAAGCTGGGCTCCGGAAAAAACAGATCCAGCGGGGACAAGATATGATCACATGTTTATCGATGGAAGAAGAATGCTCATTGCAATGATTCAGGACGTTGAAGTTCCTACAATCGGAGCATTGATCGGCAGAGGCGGACATTCCGAACTGGCTCTGATGTGCGATATCTGCATCATGGCTGATGATTCGGTTATTTCTGATCCGCACTATTCATATGGCATTGTTCCAGGCGATGGCATTCACAGCTGTTTCTTTGAATTGATGGGGACAAGGAGAGCTGTATATGCAATGTTCATGAATGAAATGATGGATGCAGAAACATGCTTGAAATATGGATTGATCAATGAAATCGTACCAAGAGAAAAACTGATCGACAGAGCTTATGAAATTGCAGATGTGATCATGGCGCAGCACAGAACGATCAGAAGATTAACCGCTCAGGTGGCAAGACGTCCATGGAAACAGAGAATAGTTGACGATCTAGATATGACATTCGGTACTGAAATGTTTGGCGATTTCTGCAATACATCAATGTATCACTCCGATCTGGATTCAAGAGACATTTACCAGGCAGCATATGATGAAAAAGTCGTTGGCAAGAAAAATAAATAAGCAAGATTAAGGATAATGGCCGGCGGAGAGATCCGGCGGCCATTATTTAATCCTTGCGCTGAGAGGGCGAAGGTATGAGCGGCACAAAGGGTACACTTTCTGTAGAGAGTGAAAATATATTTCCTGTAATAAAAAAATGGCTGTATACAGAACAGGATATCTTTGTAAGAGAGTTAATATCAAATGGCGCGGATGCTATAACAAAAGTAAATAAATTAGCCGGAATCGGAGAATACAAGCCAAATCCAAAAGAAGAGAACATTATCAGAATTGAAATCAATCAATACGATTCTACGATCAAATTTTCCGATAACGGAATCGGCATGGACGCAGATGAAATTGACAAGTATATTAATCAGATCGCTTTTTCTGGCGCTAGTGATTTTTTAAATCAGTATAAAGATGAAGCGGACAATCAAATCATCGGACACTTCGGCTTGGGATTTTATTCTTCATTCATGGCCGCAGACAGAGTTGAAATTGATAGCTTATCCTATAGGCCACTTTCAATACCCGTTCACTGGCAATGTGATTCACAGATGACGTATGAGATGGAAAAAGGGAAGAAGGATCAGATTGGCACAACTGTCACGCTGCATGTTGATCCAAGAGCAAAGTATTTGAATCCGGAATACATGGAGCGTATTATAAACAAGTTTTTTGCTTTTTTCCCGACCCCCATCGAGTTGTCATTTATTGGAGAACCAACTGATACAAATAACCGGTACGGTACGAGGCGGGTAAATGATACCAATCCTTTGTGGATCAAACGTCCGGAGGAGTGCAGGAACGAGGAATACATCGATTTTTTCCAAAAAGCCTTTAAGACTGGTACGGAGCCAGTATTATGGGTGCATTTATATAACGAAGAGCTTGGCGTAAAAGGACTGATCTTTTTCAGAAACAAGGAGAGCTTTGAATTGTCGATAGACGGTCAGGTAAAACTTTACAGCAATCAAGTATATATTACCGATGATGCAAAAGGTTTCATTCCCGAGTTCCTGTTTTTGCAAAATGCAGTCATCGACTGCAGGGAGCTCCCGCTAATGGTATCCAGGTCCGCAGTTCAGAAGAGCGAAAATGTGAACGCGATCACAAATTATATTGTTGAACAGATAGCCTTTAAACTTTACGGAACATTTGAATGTGAAAGAGATTTCTATGAAAGCATCTGGGACTCGCTCAATCCATTTATTAAATTCAGTTGTTTAAAAGACAAACTGTTTGCAAGTTATATAGAAAAGTTTATTATCTTTAAAACAATCAGTGGTAAGTATGTGACCTTAAAGGAGCATCTGGAAGATATTAAAGCAAAACATGAGAATATCATCTATTATATTTCAGATGACATCCAACAGGCACACTATATCAATACATTTAAAAAGGCAGGAATTGATGCATTATTTATGACTCACGTTGTTGATCAGCCATATATTAAAAAACTTGAGGTAAAGGACACCAACCTCAGATTTAATAGAATCGATTCAGATTTCTGTGAAGCGTTGAAAGAGGATCTGACAGAGGAGGCACAAAAGCTGGCTGAGAAAGACGAGAAAATTCTTACTGAAATGTTTAATGGGCTAATAGAAGATAAACATTTATCAATCAAAGCAAGTAGGCTTATTACAAAAGAATTGTCATCTGTAATGGTTCTGAACGAAGAAGAAAGAAGAGTCAGAGATACTATCGAAATGTATAAAGCAACCGGGATGGATGTCAGCAAATTTAGCTATGGGAACGATGTTTTACTATTAAACCTGAATCATAAGCTTGTTGAATATTTATTGAAAAATCCGACGGATCATGATTTGTCGCACCTGGTTAAACTGCATCTTATTGATATTGCGCGACTAGGTCAGGAAACATTGGAAGCAGAGCAGATGTCAGCATTTATTGACAGAAGCAATATGCTTCTGGAGCTAGTAATCGAGAGGTAAAAAATGAAGGATAAGTTTATAAAGAAAAATGACTTAATTAAACTATTTCATGACGGAATGACGATTATGATTGGTGGATTTGCGTCGGTTGGAACTCCTGAAGTGTTGATTGATGCAGTCGTGGAAAGCGGTGCAAAAGACCTTACTATAATATCCAATGACTCTACTCATCCTGAAGACGGAGTATGGAAACTGATTGCCGGTGAGGGCACTGTGAAAAAGCTTATCGCATCACATATTGGAATGAACCCCCTGACAGGGGAAAAAATGAATGCAGGAAAAATTGAAGTCGAATTGGTTCCACAAGGTTCATTGGCAGAAAAGATCAGGGCAGGCGGTGCAGGCCTCGGCGGTGTTTTGACTCAGACTGGGCTTGGAACTGAAATTGCAGAGGGAAAAGAAACGGTAACCGTGGACGGAAAAGAGTATTTGCTGGAAAAACCATTGAAAGCTGATATAGCACTGATAAGAGGATCTGTAGTCGATCAGAAAGGTAATGTCATGTATAAAGGGACGACGCAGAACTTTAACCCTTTGATGGCACTGGCTGCAGAAATTGTGGTTGTAGAAGCAGAAGAAATTGTAGAAATCGGCACGATCGAACCTGAAAATGTACGTACTCCCGGAATCCTCGTTGACTATATCGTAGGAGGTGGAACTCGTGGATAATGAAAAAGAGATCATAGCCAGACGGGTTGCTATGGAAATCAAAGACGGAAATGTGGTAAATCTGGGAATCGGATTGCCGGAACTGGTCGCCGATTACATACCGGAAGGAATGGATGTCAATTTTCAGGCAGAGAATGGAATTCTGGGTATGGGTGGCACCTGTAACCCCGGAGAGGAAAACAAGGATGTAATCAATGCAGGCTGCAAGTATGTTCAGGTTAATCCTGGGGCGATGTTCTTCGACAGTGCAACCTCGTTCGCATTTATTAGAGGCGGGCATGTCGATGTTACGGTTCTTGGTGTATTGGAAATTGATGAGACCGGCACTTTTGCAAGTCATAAAATCCCCGGAAAGAAAGTGCCTGGAATGGGAGGCGCCATGGATCTGGTAATGGGGGCAAAGAAAGTAATCGTCGCAACGACACATACAAAAAGGGGCGAAAAAACAATAGTTAAGAAAATTTCGCTGCCGGCAACTGCAGTATCAAAAGTCGATTTAATTATTACCGAACTGGCAGTCCATCAGGGTGACCAGGGAAGGTCTGGTTCTGGAGGAGATCAGCAGCAATACAACGGTAGAGGAAGTTCAGAGCCTTACAGAACCAAAGTTGATTATAAGTGGTAATATAAAAATGATGTTTGCGTAATTGCAAAATAAGGAGATAAAATGGATACACAGAAAGTCATCATTACAGCTGCTCTGACAGGAGCGGTAACACCTAAAGAGATTAATGAATTTATCCCAATGACGCCGGAGGAAATAGCGGAAGATGCATATGCTTGCTGGAAGGCGGGAGCGGCTGTAGTTCATCTGCATATGAGGAATGAAAACGGTATCGGTACGATGGATAAAGAGAGATTTGCAGAAACAATCAGATTGATTAAAAAGCATGAAGATTGCGATGTTGTCATTAATTGCACTACCTCCGGGGACAATTCGGCCAGCGATGATGAGAGAATGGCACACGTGAAGGAGCTGAAACCTGAAATTGCATCCTTTGATGCAGGATCATTTAATTGGATGCCATTCGGAGTATTTAGAAATGAACCGAAATTTCTGGAAAAACTGGCACAGGTAATGCTTGAGAATGATGTGAAGCCGGAGATTGAAATTTTTGATACCGGAATGCTTGGTGTAACAGATTTTTATGTGCAAAAGGGATTGATAAAGACACCTGCACATTTTCAATTTGTATTGGGAGTTAAGGGAGGTATGGAAGCAACCGTAGAAAATTTGGTCTTTTTACAGAAAAAAATACCTGAGGGATCAACCTGGTCAGCTTTTGGAATCGGTACGGGACATATGCCGATTTTGTATTCAACGATTGCATTAGGCGGACATGTAAGGGTAGGACTGGAAGACAACGTGTATCTGTCAAAAGGTGTGAAAGCTACGAATGTTAAGCTGGTCGAACGTGCTGTTGCAGCAGTCAAGACATTTGGCAAAGAGGTTGCTACCCCGCAGGAAGCAAGAGAAATTCTGGGAGTGATCAAGCGGTAGGAGGACAATATGAAAGAAGCAGTAATTGTAGCATACGGCCGATCTGCGATATGTAAGTCAAGAAAAGGAGGCGTTTCTGGGACACATCCTGTCGATTATGCTGCACAGGTATTGAAAGGTGTTTTAGATCAGGTGCCGGAAATTGATAGAAACGAGATTGAAGATATCATTGTAGGGTGTGCGGTACAGCATAATAAAACTTCAATGAATGTTGCAAAAAATATCGCTGTGCGAGCAGAACTACCTGCGAGTGTGTCGGCTCAATCCATGAACAGATTTTGCTCATCCGGGCTTCAGGCAGTTGTAACTGCCGCCAATGCGATTGCAGCAGGACAAGGGGATATTATCATAGCGGGCGGTATTGAGGATATGACGGGCACTTTTGAGCCATATCCGGAAAAGTTCTGCGACTCATGGCTGTTGGAAAATGAGCCGGGGGCATACATGCCGATGGGTATCACGGCCGAGAATGTTGCAAAGAAATATGGAATTTCAAGAGAGTCAATGGACCGGTTTGCTATCGAATCTCATCAGAAAGCAAAGCTTGCGAAAGATTCAGGTAAGCTGGCACCATCTATTATTCCTGTAAATGGAATTAATTATGAAGGCAATGAGAAGATGATTCTTGAGGACGAAGGAATACGTGAGGATATCAGTTTTGAAAGCCTGCAGACGTTAAAGCCTTGTTTCGTGCCTGAAAATGGTACTGTTACAGCGGCTACCAGCTCGCAGACTTCGGATGCTGCGGCTTTTGCCGTGCTGATGTCCTCGGAAAAGGCCAAATTATTAGGAATCAAGCCGATCGCAAAGCTGGTTAATTTTGCAGTTGCAGGCTGTGATTCAACGATCATGGGAATCGGACCTGTTTATGCTGTTCCTAAAGTTATGAAGCGAGCCGGGTTAGATATTTCAGATATGGATGTTATAGAAATCAACGAGGCTTTTGCATCACAATCAATCTACTGTATTGAGAAATTGGGCTTCGATAAAGAAAAAGTAAATCCTTACGGAGGTGCCTTGGCTTTGGGGCATCCGTTGGGAGCGACAGGAACAATCCTGATTTGTAAGGCGTTGGATTACCTTAAGAATACGAATGGTAAATATGGGTTGGTAACTATGTGCATCGGAGGAGGGATGGGAGCTGCTGGCATACTTCAGCGTATTGATTAGCCTTTATATTATATTTTATTATTTGGGAGGAAAATATGAACAAAATCACTAAATTCTCTGCATTTGCAATTTTGATGGTTCCCATGGTTTGGAATTTTGAAGCTGCAGCAGTCGGACCTGCTTTGGGCTCATTGATGCAGGCGTTCCCGGAGGAACCGGCACTAAAAATTCAGCTGATCAGTTCACTGCCGTTTTTAACTTCGGTAATTTTCAGCGTAGTATCAGGCATACTAGCAAAATATTTTGATAAGAAGAATATTGCTATCATTGGTCTTTTGCTATACGGGATAACCGGTATTACTCCGGCATTTGTCAACAACGTCGATTTCATACTTGTTCTGAGACTTTTGACCGGTGTTGGAGTCGGATTGGTTCTGCCTCTGCCAAACCAGATCATTATGGAACACTATGATGGTCAACCGAGAGAAAGAATGCTGGGACTGGCAACATCAACGTTTAATTTTTCCAATGTGGCAATTAGCGTTATTGTAGGGATTCTGCTGGTTCGTGGCTGGCAGATGGCATTTTATTCGTTTATCTTTATCTTTGTTGTACTTCTTATTGTTGTAATTGGTCTGCCAAAATCTCCTCCGCTTACAAATGAAATAACAAATGCGGGAAAAGAGAAGGTCAAGCTTCCCAAATACGTCTTTGCAATGGCTCTTGGAATGGCTTTCGTGTGGATTGCGTTTGGATGCTTCCAGCTTACAATTGCAATGTTCGTTACTCAGGAAAATCTGGCGCCTGTATATATGATGGGAATATTCCTGGCAATGCCTGCTTTTGGCAGCATTTTTACAGGAATCATGTTCCCTTTCTTAAACAGGGTATTCAAAAAAACCTATGTATTTGCGTCTTTAAGCATCTATGCACTGGGATTTGTCTTCATGTATCTGGCTCAGTCCGCTGCGCTGCTGATCGTAGGAACTTTCCTGATTGGTATTGGATCAGGCGCCATGGTTCCATATATTTCGAACCTTACCGCTATGCATGTCAATGAAAAACAAAAGGATCAAGCATTTGGAGTTGTAACTGCCTGTATCCACTTGGGCGGTGTAGTGAGTGCCTTTGTGTTATCTTTCGTAATGCAACTTGGGAATGCAACATCATATCGCTTTGCGTATTCTTCTTATGCGATTGCTTTATTTGTAGTAGGTGTAGTATCCTTAGTGATTTCAATCAAAAACAAGGGAACAAATCAGGTAACACAATAACACAAACCGATAAAAGATTAAAAGGAGCCGGGAGGCTCCTTTTTTTAACAATGATGCGATGATGCTATGCGTTAAATGCATTATACAATGCAGCGAGATTAACATAAAATTAACATCACAAGAAGTTAAATCTTGCGGCACATATACTAATTTGGCATAGGAAGGAATGTTGAATGGACTTTGAACGAAAAAGATGGGGTTATATGATAGCAGCAATGATCATTGCGATATGTTCAGGGATTGGATATACGTGGAGTGTATTCCAAAAGCCACTGATGTCGAACTTCGGATGGAGTATACAAGCAATATCGTTAACATTTACGATACAGATTCTCGTGTCGACCATGGCTCCGGTATTTATTGGTAAGTATCAAAAGACTTTGGGTGTTAAAAGGTATATTTTAATCGGTGCACTAATTTACACAATTGGATTGGCAGCCACCATGCTTACATCTTCGCTTTGGTATCTGTATATTGTTTACGGAGTTGTTGTGGGCTTTGGAATCAGTATGCTGTATCCTTGTCTTATGGCTTATGGCGGTAAGCTTTTTCCGGAAAAAACGGGAATGGCGGCGGGGCTGATAGCATGTGCGTATGGAGGTGGTTCGATTATCTGGGCCCCGTTAGGTGCAAACTTCATCGAACAGTATGGTGTTCATTTTGTTTTCATTCTTTTTGCCTGTATCTTTGCGGTTGTTATGATACCATGTTCATTCTTTTTGAAGGAGGTTCCGGATAATTTTATTCCTGTAAACAGCCAAAAGAAAGATAAAGCGATGAATTTAAGAATTGCCCGGGATTATTCATGGAGAGAAATGGTTAAAACAACGCGCTATTACATACTTGTGATTATGTTGACTTTGGGTGCAACGGCAGGATTAATGATCATGGGCCATGCGTCCAGCATTTTACAGGAAATGCAGAACTATGCGGCGGAGCGGGCGTCCTTTATCGTAGGGATTATATCGATCTTTAATGCATTAGGGAGGATTTGTTTTGGAAGCGCTTCAGACCGTTTTGGCAGATATCAGGTGATGATGCTTTTATTCCTCCTCATCGGTGGATCAATGATCGTGCTTACTGCATCGGGTGGAGTTATGTTTGTTGCTGCACTTTGCACAATCGGTGCTTGCTATGGAGGATTTGCATCCATGTTTTCACCAGTTTGCGCTGACAACTTCGGTATTAAAAATCTCGCTGTAAACTATGGATTTCTCTATATCGCATATGGTTTTGCCGGAGTGATTGGACCGCAGCTTGCGGCGGCAGCAAAACTTATGGGCAATGGATACAGCCTTGCCTTTACAATCGTTGCCGTCCTTAGCGCAGTCGGGTTGTTATTGAATCTATACATGGCGAAAACAATGAAGAACTATAATTAAATACTTTCTAAATAAGATGTTGGAAGGGAAAGCGGGAGTAAAACATGAGTATGCTTCTTAAAATAGATGGAAATATGGTAGTGGCGAAAGAGGGACAGTCGCTTCTGCAGGCAGCATTGGATGCAGGTATTTATATTCCTCATCTATGCTATCACCCCAATTTAAAGCCACAGGGAAGCTGCAAACTTTGCTCTGTAGAATTAGAAGGGCAGCCGGATCTGGTTCAAGCTTGTGAAACAATTGTTCGGGAAGGAATGGTTGTACGGACGAAGTCCCCTGAAGCCGAGCATCTGCGTCGTGTGGCCTTGGAATTAATGCTAGCAAGTCATCCGACTGATTGTACGTCATGCGCTGCTTATTTAAATTGTGAATTGCAGGCAATCATGCAGTATCTTGGCGTAGCACATTCCCGACTTCGATATATTGAAAAAGAAAACACCAGAATTGGTTATTCTGACAATCTGTTTCAAAAAGAAATGCAGCGTTGTATCCAATGCGGCCGGTGCATTCGTGCCTGTAGTGAGCTTCGCGGAGTTGGAGTTTTACAGTATAACAAGAAAAACGGCGAAACCTATGTGGGAACGAGGGGTGATTCATCTCTTGCTGAAACTTTGTGCAGATATTGTGGCGCTTGCGTTGAAGTTTGTCCGACAGGAGCAATTCAGGATATAAAAGGAATCTTCCCTAAGAACGCCCCCAGAAATCTGGCCATGATCCCTTGCAAGGAAAAGTGCCCTGCGCATACTGATATTCCCGAATATATCCGTTTAGTAAATGAAGGAAAATATAGTGAAGCTGTTTCGGTTATACGTGAAAAACTTACTTTCCCTCTATGCTTGGGTTATATTTGCAACCATATTTGTGAGTCCGGATGCAAGAGAGGTTATTTAAATGAAGCGCTTTCTATTCGAGGATTAAAAAGATTTGCGGTCGAACATGACTTGAAGGAAATTTGGAAGGAAAGGGTATTTAAAAATCCTGAAACGGGAAAACAAGTTGCTGTTATCGGAGGGGGTCCGGCAGGGATGACGGCTGCATATTATCTTGCCAAAAAAGGGCATAAGGTGACAGTCTTTGATAGGCAGCAGTTGGCAGGGGGAATGCTTACCTATGGAATTCCCAAATACCGCCTTCCGCAGAACGTTGTTGATCATGAAGTGAGTATATTGTTAGAAGCAGGTGTTGAGCTTCAAATGGGCAGGGAAATAAAATCTTTGGAATCTATAAGAAGCTTAAATTATGATGCTATATTGATTTCCGTTGGAGCCCAAAAGGGAAAACGGCCTCCGGCTTATGATAAACCTTGGTTGAATGTGTATGATGCAGTTACATTCTGCAGAACAACAAATGAAGGACAGATGCCACTAGTTGGAGAAAAACTTGTTATATATGGTGGTGGGAATGTTGCATTTGATTGTGCTAGAACCGCTATTAAAAACGGCACTCAGAATGTTAAGGTAATCTGTTTAGAACCATTTGATCAAATGCTTGCCGATAAAGAAGAAATTCTCTGTGCCATTGAGAGTGGTGTGGAGGTTGTGAATAGTAAATCAATGATTGGATTGGAAGAAGTGGAGAATCAGATTAAAGCAATAAATTTGATTCATGTATCATCCTTCTCATTTAGTGAAAAGGGATTGGAAATAATGACGGAAGAGGGTTCGGAAGAACTGATTGAGCTGGATTCTCTGATTTTTGCCACAGGTCAGCAAACAGAGTTAAATGACACTTTTGGAATAGAGCTTGCACGTGGTAGTTTCATTAAAACAGGGCCAGAGCTTGAAACTAATATCGAAGGTGTCTATGCGGCAGGAGATTCGGTATCCGGAACCAAATCGGTTGTTGAAGCAATTGCTTCGGGACGCTTGGCAGCCAGTAGTATCGACAAGTATTTAGGCGGAAATGGAACAATTGATGAATCGCTGTATGATAGGGAGACAATTAATCCGGAGATTGGTGTTATTGAAGGATTCTCAAAGATGCTCAGAGTTGGAAATCTAACCGGGGAATATGAGGCGAAGGCTGAGTCATGCCGCTGTTTACAGTGTGATTTAAGACTGGATATCGAAAAAGTAAAATTCTGGGTAGATCCACATTATAAACAAATTAAAAAGGTGGTTAGCAAATGAACTGTGAAAACCAAAGTCCATTCATTCCAACGTTAACGGAGGCGGAACTCACTGACGGGAAGCACTGTGTAGTGGACTTTGCCAAAGAGTTGATGGATATTGCGAGAATGGAGTCTTGCGGGAAATGTGTATTATGCAGAGAAGGTTCCTGGCAAGCCTATGAAATTATTCGTGATATTACTGAGGGTAAAGGTAAAAGCGACGACCTTGAACTTTTAAGAGAGATATTGGAGATCAACCGGCAGTATTCTGGATGTGAAATGTCGAAAAATGCCGCTTCTCGTTGCCTGGGTTTGTTAAATACTTATCAAGAAGAGTGGGATTTGCATGTCAGAAGAAAAAAGTGTTCAAATCTAATTTGTAAGCTATCATTCACATTGTACATATCCCCAGATAAATGCAGCGGTTGCGAAAAGTGTATTCGCACCTGTCATGTGAGTGCGATTAGTGGCAGCGAAGGGATGATCCACATCTTGGATTCCGAAATATGCGACAAATGTATGAAATGCATTGCATCATGCCCCAGAAATGCAATCAAGAAAGCAGGAGCGATAAAACCAAAGGTGCCCGCAGAACTTGTTCCTGTTGGAAGCTTTTGCTCTGGTGGTGAGGGAATAAATATGGGAACATCAATGAGACGCCGCCGCAGAAGTGAGTAGAAAAATAAGAGGCAGCAATAATATTTAGATACTTCAATAGCTGTTAAATTATTTAAAGGAGGTTAGCATGAGCACTAAGAAAATGGAAGCCGATGTCATTATTATAGGTGGAGGCGCTTCGGGAATAACAGCCGCGGTAGCTGCTGCTGAAAGAGATTCCAGTGTCATTGTACTGGAAAAAGGAAGCACGACCGGAGGAGCGGCCAATATGGGCATGGGATTCTTCGCCGTAGAATCAAAATATCAGAAGTCTCAAATGGTGGACCTGACAAAAGAAGATGCTTTTAATTTGTTCATGAATTATACCCATTGGAGAGTAGACGCAAGATTGGTCAGGAAGTATATCGAACAGTCTGCCGACACCATCGAGTGGGTAGAACAAATGGGTGTGGAATTCTTAGGAGCCTATAAGTATTTTGAAAAATCACAGGTAACATGGCATGTTGTTAAAAGTCAGGGAAGCAACGCTCCGGCAGAACGAGCAGCCTCAAATCTTTATCGTGCACTTACTGAACGAGCCGAAGAACTTGGGGTCAATATCTGCTATCAAAGCAGAGCAACAAAGATTCTGGTTGAGAACGGACATGTCATTGGGGTCGAACTGATTAATGCTGATGGAGAAAAAGTAGAAGCAGAATGTAATGCAGTGATTGTGGCGACCGGTGGATTTGGGGACAATCCTAAAATGATTCATGAGATCATGGGTTATGAATGGGGCAAAGACCTACATTCTTTCCGAATTCCTGGAGTTGAAGGCGAGGGCTTAAAAATGCTGTGGGAAGCAGGAGCCGGAAAAACAGAAGCAGTTATGGAACTGACCTACACAACTCCTGGTGTCACTGATGTATTTAAAACAATCAGTGAAACAATGCGTCAACCAAACCTCATGGTAAATCTTGACGGCCTTCGCTTTATCAATGAAGAAATCATGAACAATACCGTTTATACCGGAAATGCAATATCGCGGCAACGTGAAAGAATGGGGTTTACCATTATTGATGACAGCATTCTTGACACTTACCGTAAGACGGGCTTGGATTATGTTACGCTTCATCATAATATCAAAAATGTTGACAAGTGGGAGAAAGAAACTTCTGCGTATTTGAGTGGTGGTGCGTCAGAATCCGAAGGGTTGAGCATGCTTCACAATAAGGAACAAAAAATGCAAATGAATTTCTTCGAAGCGAACTCTCTGGAAGAACTGGCCGATCAAACGGGAATCCACCTGGAGAACCTGAAAAGAACTATTGATGAATATAATGAAGGCTGCACTTCTGCAGACAATTTTTTCTTCAAGAAGCATAAGTATATGAAACCATTAAAAGGCAAGAAATTCTACGTGGCAAGACATTTCCCTGCTGGGTATGGAAGTTTGGGAGGAGCATTAACAAACGATAAAATGGAGGTGCTGACTCCTGAAGGGTCAAAAATTCCTGGACTGTATGCTTGCGGCACAGATGCATGCAATATATTCGGCGATAGCTACTGTTTCTATCTTCCGGGCAACACCATGGGATTTGCGGTAAATAGCGGAAGAATGGCAGGATATAATGCGATTGAATATATAGATTCAGATGAATTTATATAAATTAATAATATGAAAAGGAGAGACAAGAAATATGAATGAGAATATTTATCCAAAGTTTCGATGGTTTGTACTCTTAACTATGCTGATTGTTACCTCTACCACTTCATTATCATTGATTTCGCCAGCGCCGCTAATTGGAGAAATGATTAAAAGCATGCCCTACTTAAGTGCCGGACAAGTTACCGGGATGACCATGGGTGTTTTTAATTTCTTTGTGGCCGTAGCGGCTTTACTTGGCGGAATACTTCTTGACAAATTGGGATTTGTCAAAGTATATCTTATTGGACTGGTTCTAATTACGGCAGGATATCTATTGATTCCTATAATCGGAACAACCTTTTGGGGAATGATTTTTATCCGTTTTCTTCAAGGCTTTGGAACAGGTCCTGTTATGGGTGCAGCGGCTAATATTGCAGCCAGTTATTTTCCTTTAAAGGAAAGGAGTATTGCAACTGGAGTACAAGGTTTTGCAGTATCTTTCGGTATTGCGGTAGGGCTTATTTTGGTACCTAAATTATTTGCAGCGACTGGCAGCTGGCAGTCTGCATTGACTTACTTGGCTGCCGTAGGAATAATTGGATTGGTAATGACGATCATTGTTATATTTGGACCTAAACCACCTGCTATCACGGATGAGAGAATAAAGGAAGAGCATAGTGCAGCTGAGTTCAAGGCTGCGATTACGAAGCCGGTCACATGGTTTGCTATTTTTTGTATCTTTGCGATGTCCTGGGTCTATCAGGCCTTCAATGACATGACTCCGGGTTATATGGCGCTGGACGCTCCGGTTGGTTTAGGCAAGGGTCCGGCAGGTGCTGGGTTATTGGTTGGGGCTCAGCTGTCTTTCATGGTGGGATCCATCCTGTGTGGGATCATATGTGAAAAAGTATTTAAAGGAAATCCAAAGATTTTAGTTTCAATCGGATTTTTGCTTGGTGCATTCTTTACTCTACTGATAAAATTCCAATTTATTACATCCAATGAGGGAGCTTTGATCACTGTTCTGACTTTGGCATCTTTCTTCTTTGCATTTGTCAATCCTCTTTGCATGGGTTATATTGCAAAGAATTATCCGCAAAAGATCACCGGAAAGCTAGGGGGTCTTGCGATGGGAATAGGAATCTTTGGTGGAACAGCTGGTGTCTCAGCGGGAGCAGCTGCTCTTCATACAACCGGTTTATACCAGATGTCAATTACCATAATGTGCATTGTGTGCATGGTAGGATTTTTCCTTTCTTTCGGTCTAAAAACGCAAAAAGAGAAAGTGGCTGAATCAGAAGGTTTATGATCATGATCATGATCATGATCATAAACCTGCAGACATATAGGATGTTGGCTTACTTATTGTATTGAATAGTAACTAATAGAAAAGAGTCGTATTCAGGTCAATTTGACAGAGATATGACTCTTTTCCTCTTACGATTGTTACCTGAGAATTGGTTCGAATTAAAAGTAGAAACTCTTAGTGTAAAATTGCAAAGACGTATATCTTGAATCACTGGGAGAATTTAAAGTATCACTATGCCAAGGATTACTGGAGCTGCAGCGCCGAGGGACACATCAGCCATATCTATTCAGACCGGCTCAGTTCCAGGCCGCTGGGATGGAGCCGTGAGGGAGTCGATCAGATGGCGAGATAAAAATCTTTGCTGCAAACGGCGGAAATCTTTTTGACTTGGCATTAAGAAAAAAACAAGAACGGATCAGAGAAACAAGAGCTATCGAAACTGGATTTAAAAGTATGCAGGAAAAAGATGCGAAAAGTTAGTGGGGAAACAATAGATAATCTACCGGCACTTAATTCTGGAAAGCGTACTCAACTTGCGTTAGCATTACGAGGACTTAGAGGAATTGAATACGTGATTTTAACAATGGGGAACCTCTAGCTTTATTTTTCCCGTCCTAACTTGACGCGATCGTAGAAACTCATAGAATTGACTTCATAATTTTTTTAAGATATATTTAAATAAAGTTTACAATTTTAAATTGTGGAGGGGAAATGTATGGATACGGAGCAATTAAAAGCATTTCTTTTGGTCGCTAAATATCGCAATTTTACAAAAGCTTCACAACAATTGCACGTCGGACAACCGGCTTTAAGCAGACAGATTCTGGAATTGGAACGTCAACTTGAAACCCAGCTATTCATAAGGAATAACAAAACCGTTCAATTGACAGCAGCTGGTGAAATTCTTCAAGAGGAAAGCCAATGGATCATTGATCGAATCGAGAAAATAACCGATAGAATTAAAAATGCGGGGAAAGGGCAGATAGGAAATTTAAAATTTGCTTCACTAGGCAATTTTGCTCCTATCACTTCTTTAATTTCTGAAATACTTGAGACATTTCCTAATATTAAACTTCATTTGGATCGTTATGATTTTGATACTATGAATAATGCCCTGCTTTACCGTGATATTGATATCGGATTGACTTTTGAGTTTTCTTTACTGAATTTAAAAGATGAATTAGACTGGAAGGTTTTGTTTCAGGAACCATTCTGTATCTTGGTTCCGAAGCAGCATGATCTGTATTGGGAAGAAAAAATATGCCTAGCGGATCTACAGAACACCAAATTCATAACCCTGAAAACAAATTATAATCCAAAATTTTATTATAAACTATTTGGTCAGCATGCATATACCAGCAATACATATATTAATGCCGCATCCAATATGGAATCACTGATTTTTCAGGTAGATGCAGGATTGGGGATTGGGCTTGTACCAAGATTCATTGCTAATAGTATCAAAGATTATACTTTTCGAATCAATGATATCTATGACTTGGATACTAAGGAAAATGTTGTTCTGGCCTGGAATAAGGTGAATATTAATCCGGCGATGAAGAACTTTATCAAGAGATGTGAAGAGTTTTTTTCTGGCTAAAATTAAATTTTTATAATTGTCATTACAGCGAATGTTAAAGATAAATGACAACCCCTATAGTAATTTTGGGGTTGTTTTATTATGCAAAATTAGCATTATTCGATGCGATGCAATTGTAATATTCTTAAAAGCAGGAATAGATACACGTTGTTAAAATACTAGCGACGAAAAGGAGAGAAACGAATGACGGGCAAATATAAGATTATGTTTTCCCCTTATACTATTAAAAACACGACATTTAAAAACAGAGTGCTAGCAGCTCCAGTTACTACAAATCGAGTGACTATAAATAACGGAACTCCGACTGCTGAAGGTATTGATGTGTATGAAACGCGCGCGCGTGGAGGATTTGCCCAGATAACAATTACCGAAAGTTTTGTAGATTTTGAATATGCAGCGCGTCATAATCACGGAATCAACCTAGTGTCGCCAGACATGACGGTCCATCATATGGAATCGATAGCTACCCTTACAGAAGCAATTAAAGCCCATGGAGCATTAGCATCCATACAACTAAATCATGTCGGAAATGTGAATCATCCTGATATGTGTCTTGACCACAAAAATCCCATTGGCCCATCCGCTATTAAACGACCTGACGGGATACAAGTTGACGAAATGGATGAAGCAATGATGAATCGTGTGGCCGATCATTATGCCAATGCCTGTGGAGCTGCGAAAGCGATGGGATTTGATATGGTGATGCTTCATGCTGGCCACGGATGGCTGTTATCTCAGTTCTTATCGCCTCTTTCAAATTTCAGGAAAGATCAGTATGGAGGATCACTGGAAAATAGAGCCAGATTTCCAATTATGGTACTAGACCGGATTAGAAAAGAAGTTGGAGAGGATTTCTTAATTGAATATCGAATCTCTGGTGATGAAAGAATTGAAGGCGGTATGCATATCGATGAATCGGTAGAATTCTGCAAAATGATCGAGAATAAGGTAGACTTGATTCATGTGACATCCGGTATTTATCACTCTCATGTTGAGACTAAGGCGTTTTCTTCCATGTTTGATGAGCACGGTTGCAATTTGGATCTTGCAGCTAAAATCAAACAGGCTGTATCAGTTAATGTTGTAGCTGTTGGGGGATTTAATTCACCGGAGCAAATAGAAAAAGCCCTTGAAGAAGGGAAATGCGATTTTGTTGCACTTGGGCGTCAACAGTTTGCTGATCCGGAATTTGTTAATAAGGCCTTGGAAGGGTGTGAAAATGAAATCGCACCATGTCTCAGATGCTCATGTTTTAATCCGCTGCCTCCTGATCCGAATGCCCGCAATGTCGCACAGCTTTGGCACTGTACGGTAAACCCGTGGGCTGGCAGGGAATTACGGTGGCGTCAAGCACCGTACCCAAAAGCATCCAGAAAGGTTTTGGTTATCGGCGGAGGAGTAGCGGGACTTTACGCCGCAATAACGGCAGCAGAACGAGGGCACGATGTTACTTTGGCTGAGAAAACAGACAAACTGGGGGGGATTCTTTGGTTTACGGATATCGATCATCATAAAGAATCTCATAAGCGGTATCGGGATTCCTTGATCGTACGTGCCAAGAAAAAAGACGTTAAAATCCTGCTTAATACGGAGGTCACCGTTCAATATATCAATGATTTTTCGCCAGACGCAGTGATTTGTGCGATCGGTGGGAAACCATGGGTGCCTCCGATTAAGGGCATTGAATATGCTGCACCTGCCCTGTCCGTTTATTCTGAACCGGAGTCCTTTGGAAAGAGCATTGTTATAATTGGCGGTGGTCTCATCGGTTGTGAAACCGGTTATTATCTTGCTGAGAATGGGAAAAAAGTTCATATTCTTGAAATGAAGGAAGATGTTGCGATTGATGCTAATGACAGCCATAGGAGAGCGCTTTTACCTCTGATGAAGAATCTGCTTGACTGGTCATGCGGAGTAAAGATTGCTGGAATAACCGAAAAAGGAGTTAATTATTTCGACCAGAACGGCAAAGAGTGTTTTGCGGCAGCGGATAGTGTCCTGTATGCAACTGGTATGGAAGCTGAAACTGAGAAAGTAAAAGAATTAATGAGATGCAATGTCTCTAAAGCTATTATAGTAGGAGACTGCTCAAAACCAAGACAGATCAAGCAGGCTGTATATGAGGGGTTCTGCGCAGCAATGGATATATTGTAAGAAAGGAATGGTATTATTATGGTAATTGCAGTAATAGGTGGGTCGGGCCGAGTTGGTAAGAGAATCGTTAGGTATGCACTTGATCGTGGGCATGAAGTTAAAACATTTAACCGGAGAGGCGAACGTTCTGTAATGATGAATCCGGGGGTTAAAGAGGCCGTTAGTGGAAATTATGTGGATTATAAAGCACTATCCGATTTTGTAAAAGGGTCGGATGTTGTTGTGGATGCAACGATTCATGTCAGGACAAATCCAGAATGGCTGGTGCCGGGACGTGTCAATGTCTTGAAAGCCTGTCACGAAAATGGTATCAAGCGAGTTCTGTTTGTTGGTCAGCATAGCACTTTGACTTATAATGGGAAACCCATGGAATTTATGTACGCCCAGCCCTTACCTTTTTCGAGATTTATCCCTATGCATGTTGAAGCCTTTAATATTATTCGGAAAAATGAATATGATCTAGATTGGACTTATGTAACTCCTGCTGCAAAGATGCTTCCTTATGGAGAAATTACAGGTAAGTATTGCGAATCTATCGATGATGAGTTTTATCTTCCAAAACCGGAGATAGGCCTTGCCTCATCACAAATATCGATGGAGGATTTTGCATATTTTCTTGTTAACGAAATCGAGAAGCCAAGATATATCAGACAAAGGGTTGCAATATGCAACCCGATGGAATAGGGGGATGAACAATGAAAATTTTAATTGTCGGAGTGGGCGGACGAATAGGTTCTTTAGCAGCGAAAGAGGCATTAGCAAGAGGTCATGATGTTATCGGGGTCGATGTTGTCAATGTAAAAAGTGCAATAGACGGAATAGAAACTCATCTATGCGCTATTGAAGATTTTGATATGATGGTTGAATTATTAGAGGGAGTTGACGCTGTACTGAATGCTATTGCACCTAATATGGAGCATCCTGAGCAATATGCACAAGTAATCCAGTCTATAATTGATGAATGTAAGATTGCAAAAGTACCCAAATTACTCTCGATAATTGGATCCTCTTCTGCTTTGTGCCCAAATGGGAAAAAGCTAATCGAATCGGATTATTTTGAAGAGGCTAACCGGGTTTTTTATGAAAACATTTGTAAATCAGAAGAGGTTTATGAGCACGAAAAAAACTTAAACTGGGGATGCATAACTCCGGCTGCATTTATGGAGCTCTGGGAACCGGTGCTACATAAATACAGAATTGGAGATGATCATCTGGTCATTATGAATGATCCGGATACTGACCCAAGCAGTGAGGCATATTTTGATACTAGTAAGATATCCTTGACCGACTTTGCCTACGCCTGTGTGGACGAATTAGAGAATGATACAATTCATCAGAGACGTTGTTGTGTAGGATATTGAACCGTGAGAATATGAAATAAAAAAGTCTAGAAGTATTTTGTTGACATTTGTGAATATAGGACAACATTAAGACAAAATAAAGGGTAAGTTATATGAGGATAAAAAGGGAGGAAATCACGCCTTCCTAATTAGGTCTTTCAAGAGAGGCAGGGTTGCCAACCTGCCTTATAACGTGCAGGAATAGACCCTCGACCGTTCGGGGGTCTTTCCTTTTCGTGATTGGTGACAAAACAGGCTCTAATAGTAAAAAAAAAGAAACCAATCGAAAACTCCTCCCCCGAGATTATTTTGCATCTGATCCCTCTGGTCGCATCTGTCGTCCTTCGTCCGCCCATTTGGCGGGCTCGGACCCTCGCTGATCGAAGCCTGCAGGGCTTTCTCATGATGCTCGCACATTTTGATGTTGGAATCATCTCTACACTATACATACAAAAACTTTTTAATGTTTATTTTACAAGTTTAATACCTGTTCAGATTAACCTATTGAAGCTTATCATGGCGCTCGCAGAACTGGGTATACATGAGGCCATCGGAGTTGTCCCGCTTGTACTCTTCGCATTCTCAATTTTGTTGAGGGTGCGCAGTTATTGTTCTCTACGGAAAAAAAATATCTTTACATTGTTAAGATTTTATGTAACAATCTTAACGGGGTTAAGATTGTTCTGGAGTTAACGATATGAAAAACAAAAAATATCATCATGGAGATTTAAGGAATTCACTCATTGAAGCCGGTATTGAACTTATTAATCGGGAAGGAGCAAGCAAACTCTCTCTCAGAAAAGTAGCCGCATTATGTGGTGTAAGTCAGGCAGCCCCTTACAGCCACTTCCAAAGCAAGGATGACCTGCTGGATGCCATGAGGGATTATGTAATAGAGCAGTTTATCGCCGTGCTTGAGAATTCAATTCAAGGCTGCAAGGAGCAAGATAATCCACAGCTGCTTATTGAAATGGGCAAAAGCTATGTGATGTTTTTTATTAAGAATCCTCAATATTACCCATTTGTTTTTTCACAGCAATGCATGGAAGTAAACCTGTCATTGGACGGTGATGATACTGGGAATTTCCCTCCTTTTCAGCTTTTCAAAATGAAGGCTGTTCCAATTTTGAGTAAACTGGGAATGTCTAAAGAAAAGATAGAAGATGCGATCATATCATCGTGGGCTACCGTTCATGGGCTGGCGTCCATTGCGACAATGAAAAATGTTCATTACGATAAAGATTGGGAAACAAAGATTGAGGACATTATCAGGAACAAATAGGCCATGGGCCTGTTTGGCAATACAGGAGTAGATAGATGTAGCATGATAATTAAAAGATTTAAGCGACCGACTAAGCAATCATTTTTACAAAGAGTGGTGTGTATAATGTTAACTATGCTGACAGTTTCACTTGCCTGTGCATTTGTTCTTGCGGGCGTGCTGCTGGCACAGAGTCCCGGAAATCCAGAACCTTTCTTAGACGAAAAAGGAAGACTGATTGCAGGCAGCATTTCTGAGAAAAATTTTGTGGACATCAATGGAATGAAGCAGGGCATGTTTATCAAGGCTAAGGATAAAACGAAGCCGGTTCTGCTTTTCATTCATGGAGGCCCGGGCATGCCGGAGTACGGAGTTGCCCGCGGTTATCCGGTTGTTCTTGAGAACTATTTTACCGTCTGCTGGTGGGAACAGCGCGGTGCGGGTCTTTCCTACAGATCAGACATCCCCCTTGAAACAATGACAATTGAGCAATTGATATCCGACACAATCGAGGTATCAAATTACCTCCGTAATCGTTTTGGGCAGGAGAAGATTTATATAATGGCTCATTCGGGAGGTTCCTTTATTGGTATCCAGGCAGTATCTCGGGAACCGGAGCTATACCATGCCTATATTTCCATGGGTCAGATTGCAAACCAGCTTGAATCAGAAAGGCTGGCATATCAATACATGAGGGAACAGCTTGCTAAGGATGGAAACACCAAAATGTTGCGTAAGCTTGAGAAATATACTATCGATGAAATTAACACCCCTGCATACAAAAGCTTCCGTGACGAACCAATGCACAAGCTTGGCATAGGCACGACTCATAATATGAGATCTGTAATCAGCGGCATTTTCCTGCCCGTAATGCGAAACAAGGAATATACTTTAAATGAAAAGATCAATGTGTGGCGCGGAAAATATTTTACTACGAAAACCGCTGACCTGTGGAGTGAGATAGTTGAAACGGATTTAGCGGGAAAGATACAGAAAATCAACACGCCGGTCTATTTTTTGCATGGGATATATGATTATACTACTTCCTATACTTTGGCAAAGGACTATTTTAATAAGCTGCAGGCACCTCTGAAAGGATTTTACACCTTTGAACAATCCGCCCACAGTCCGCTGTTTGAGGAGCCGGAAAAGATGCAAATTGTAATAGAGGATATACTGGCAGGTAAAAATAACCATGCTGATATAAAATGACGCAACAAATCTTTCGGTCTTTCGTCTAATAAGTTACTGGATATTTTTGTATGAGGAGGCAAGGATATGAGAGAGTTTAAGGATATGAAAAAGTTTATAGGGTGGATATTTGCTCTGGGCTGCATCATGGCCTTCGTGGGATGCGGAGCGCAATTAACCTTGAAAACTTCTTCTGTGGAAACAACACCATTGGCCGAGGATGAACTCGCCTATTTCAACGGGGATTCATTTTTTAATGGTGAGTATTTGAATATCCGCAATCAGTTTTTAAGTTCGCTTTACGAAGAACCTGGAGATATTGATCTGTTCGGACTGTTCTACTGCGGCAGTGGTATCACGGAAACAATAACTGAGGATGAGCTGACAGCCGTCATGGCGAAAAGCGGAATTGAAGGCAGTATTGAAGATCTTCCATGCCCTTGTGAGAAAATCAGCCGTTCCAATATGGATAAAATACTGAAAGAGTATATGGACTTAACTCTTGCTGATACCAATAAAATCGGATTGGAAAATTTCGTTTATCTTCAAGAATACGATGCCTACTATTTCTTTCATGGAGATACAAACTACCGGGGAAATATCAAATTTTTCGGCGGGGAACGCAAGAATGATATCATTTGGCTTTTCTATGATGACGAGTTTTTCGGTGATGGACGCAAAGTGCTGACCCTGCGGGAGAAAAACGGTGCGTATCTGTTTGTTGCAAACCAGATATCAGGAGACCCAATCTCGGAAACCCAAAATGATTCGGAATCGGCAGCGGAATATTCCTTCGTATTTGACAAATCAATGATTTCATTGGGGAGCACGGAATGGGAGCTGCCCTTTCAATTAAAGAATAAAGAAGAATTCCCATCTGATATAGGAGACAAAGGTACAAGATATGACTATGGTGATTTCACAGTAAAAACTGTCAGCTTTGAAGATCAAGAGTCGGGAAAGAAAATTTCACGAGTTTTAGGCATGACATCGGTTTCTGACAAAGTGGAAACATTAAGGGGGATCAAGGTAACTGACACATTAAATGATTTAAAGGAAGCTTATCCGAAGGATTTGTATTATCTTGAGACTGACGCGGGAGAATTTATGGGCGCAAGTTATGATGAAGCATATGGGTTTGTACCCGATGACGGAACAAACCGATATATTAAATTCTGCTTGAATCATGGGATCATAGTGGGAATTGAAATTGAAGATTTGATTGATGGACGCCTACATGTCACGGAATAAAGAATTGCTTCGCAGTGCTCAATCCTGACTGTAATCATTAAGCGCAAGAACACAAAAAATTCTTGTGCTTTTTTTTCTATTGAGACAGACCTTTAATTTAATCACGAGAGTATTGAAAATTTTATATTGACAAAAAGGTCTGCCCGGGGTAAAATCATACTATTCATATAATAATACTATGATATGAAATAAAATGTGAGGAATATACCAAGGGGAGGCTTTGCTTATGGCTTTACTTACAGATGAAATGAAAAAGGTCCTGAAGGTCGTCGGAAAAGGCGGGGCGGTTGTCCATCTGACAACAAGCAGCGCGGAAGGGAAACCGAATATTGTTGCAGAACGATTTGTAACGCATTATAAAGACCAGTATATCCTGATTGCGGATATGTTTGCACAGAAAACGAAGGTAAATCTGAATGAAAACCCGATCGGCTGCATTTCGATTGCGCATCCGGTGAAAGATCATACCTGGGTCTTTCGGGGGCCGTGCACAATTATCAGCCATGCCGCATCAGACAATGATAGATGGTATGATATTGCAGCGGGTGAAGTGCTGCAGGATTGGGGGGACTGGGCGTCAAAAGAGCCACCCGATGAAGTTCCGCCGGATATCGCTCCGCCGAAACTGGCTCAGCGCGGTGTGATCGTTCTGAAAGTGGAAGAAGTATATTCTTTTGATCCCGGACAATCGGGACGGGTTATTTTATAAGGAGGTAAGCGGTGATGTCAATTAATTTGACTCCAAGAATGGCGGATTGGGTCATAACAAATGGAGTGCATATCGCACTTGCGACAAAAAAAGGATTTCCTGCAGTGATCGTATCGGAATCCGTAGTCGTTGACGGCGATACCATAGGGATTTCCTTGACGCCAAGTCAAATTCAGCATATCGGCAATATTGTAACGGAGAATCCGTTTGCGGCACTGGCTCCGGGTCAATTGGGATCGGTACGTGCGCCGTACCAGTTTAAAGGAACGGCAAAGATTACAGCAAACATGCTGGAAATCACGGTGGAGGAGATCTATTGCACAAAGCCCGGCGCGGAAGCCGGAATCCGGCTGGATACACTGGGATATGAAAAAATGAAGGCTTATGAGGAAAGCCGCTGGAGCGATCTCGCTCCGCGCGCAGCATTGTAGAAAAGGTGGTATGCAGAAAATGGCCGAGTACCTGAAACGAAATGATCCGGAGTCCAGACGGACCAATGAGCCCGCGAGAATGCCCTGGGTGATTCCGGTGAACTGCGAAGGATGCGGTGCATGTGCAAATCTTTGCAGGAACGGCTCGCTCAAGATGACGGAAACAAATTTAGAAGGCATCTTTGTACCCTGGCTGGAAGAACCCCATCGATGCATCGGATGCGGGAGGTGTGCGGAGGCTTGTGTTATGGGTGCGATTTCAATGACCGGTTATGTGGACCGGGCAATGAAACGGTTTGAGGAAAATAGGCCTGAAATTCCATCTCAGGAGGCATCTTAAAAAGTTTGCCAACAGATCGGGGGAAAACAGGTTTATGAAACGGGGGTAAGAAATTGGGTAAAATCCGAAGCACAGATGAGCCGGTCGGGAAGATGGCAAAGCTCATGGCGGAACTGTATTATTTTATGGCTAAGGAGATGATTGAACAGCTGGGTGATGAAAAAGGAAAAGAAGCGATCCGAGACGCAATAACCGCATTTGGCAAAGCCAGAGCCGAAGTCATGAAAGAAGAGGCGTACGAGAGAGGGATGAAAATCAATGCCGAAACCTACGCACTGGTCAGGGATATGCCTTCCACATCATGGGAAAAGGATCCGGAAAACCCGGCAGATATCACCTATTGCCCGATGCATGATATGTGGGATCAATTAAACGCCTTGGAATTGGGGGCATTATACTGTGAAATTGACGACGTCTTATACAAGAGCTTTCAAGTCAATTATGATAGGCCTTTATGCAAGACCCATGGCGATTCCTGCTGCAGGTTCATCATAAAAGAATAAAATTAGTCTTTGTTTTTATATATCTCCATAAAATCTACACATCCGGTTGTTATGCTGATTCCATGCAGTCAATCAGATTATGAAAAGGGCGGGTTGCATCAAGTGTAACCCGCCGTGCCAATTTACAATCAGACAGGAGCAAATTGGAATGAAACAAAACAATTTTACAACAAGGACTTTGAACATCAATGGAATGACTTGTACAAACTGTGAAAACAAGCTGGAAAGAGCTTTAAAAGCTGCAAAGGGAATCATTCGTGCAAAGGTGAACTATTCCAAGGGAATTGCAATTGTCACCTTTGATGCCAGTGTGATCCGGCTGTCCAATATAGAAAGAATCGTTGAGAACCTGGATTATCAGGTAATAAGATCAGAGCAGCAGATAAATAATAATGCCAATGGACTGCAGGCTGCAGGCGTGATCGTTATCTTGCTGGCGGGCTATATGATCATCAACCGGTTTGGAGGATTCACTTTTTTTAATTCCTTTCCGGAGGCAAAAGAGGGTATGGGCTATGGAATCCTGTTTATCATTGGCCTGCTTACTTCCATCCACTGTGTCGCGATGTGCGGAGGAATCAATTTATCTCAATGCGTGCCGCACCAAAGGAACAACTCATTAAAAGCAAGCAGGATATCAAGCTTACGGCCGAGTATTCTATATAACGCAGGCAGGGTAATCTCGTATACGATCGTTGGCGGTGTTGTAGGAGCGTTGGGTTCTGTAATTAGTCTTTCCGGTGCGGGAAAAGGCATTGTCGCGATCGTGGCCGGCATATTTATGCTAATCATGGGACTGAATATGCTCAATGTCTTTCCATGGCTTCGCAGGTTCAACCCAAGGATGCCGAAGCTATTCGCCGCGAAAATAAACGAGCAAAAGAACAGCAACCGACCTCTTTATGTTGGGTTACTCAATGGATTCATGCCATGCGGTCCGCTTCAGGCCATGCAGATCTATGCCCTTTCAACTGGGGATCCGGTCAAAGGGGCATTATCCATGATGCTGTTTAGCCTGGGTACGGTACCTCTCATGTTTGGCCTGGGGGCCTTGAGTACAATCTTAACCAAAAAATTTACAAATAGAATGATGACCGTCAGCGCGGGCCTAGTTATAATATTAGGGATCTTTATGTTCAATAACGGGATGGCCTTATCCGGTTTTTCCGTGCCGTTTGCATCCAGCGCCTTGACGAAACCCGGATCTTCGGGAAATGCTGCTACCGCTGAAATAATAGACGGCGTTCAGGTAGTAACGACAACACTTTCTTCCGGCAGGTATGAACCGATCAATGTCCAGGCCGGGATTCCCGTACAGTGGAATATCCAGGCGGAGCCGGGTACGATTAACGGGTGCAATAACCGGATTATTATTCCCGAATACAACATCGAGAAAAAGCTTGAACCCGGAGATAATATGATAGGATTTACACCAAAAGAGAGCGGTACGGTAGCATTCAGCTGCTGGATGGGAATGATAAGAAGTCAGATTTATATATATGATAATCTTGATGATCAGTCTCAGGTTCTTCCGGAAGGGGATGCTTCCCGATTGCCCAGCTGCTGCAATTAATGCCGGAGACAAATTCGGAGGGAAATAGCATGAAGTACAGTCTGAAAACAAAGCTGTCTCTGTCCATCGCCTTGGCGGTGCTTCTTACCGTTGCACTGATCAGTATTCTAGCAAATTATTTCATCGGAAACCAGTTCAAAGGCTATATAACAACCCAGCAGGAAAAAGCCGCGCGGGATATCGTAAACAGTATCAGCGTTCAATATGATAAAAATACAGACAAATGGGATGTGGATTTTATCCATACGATCGGTATGTATGCACTTTATGACGGCTTCATCGTCAAGGTTTATGATATGAAGGACCAAACAGTATGGGATGCAGAAGCCTGTGACATGCGTCTTTGCAGCCAGGTAATGGACGATATTACACACAGAATGATGACGGAGTATCCAAAGCTCAATGGGGAATTCACCTCTAAAAGCTTCGCAGCAATACAAAACGGCGAGATTGTCGGAACGGTGAGCATTAGTTATTACGGCCCTTACTTTTTAAGTGAAGATGATTTCCGGTTCTTGGATTCGTTAAATAAAATCTTAGTCGGAATCGGCGTTTTTTCTCTTATAGTCTCCGTGTTGACAGGCTTTCTTTTAGCAAAGCGTCTTAGCGGTCCAATCTATAAGACTGTGGGAGTCACGAAAAAGATATCCGACGGAGATTACGGTGCAAGAATTGAAGAAGAGACAAGCACTAAAGAGGTAGACGCGTTAATCAGCTCTATCAATCTTTTGGCAGGCACCCTGGAAAGGCAGGAAAATTTAAGAAGGCAGATGACGGCTGATGTGGCTCACGAACTGCGAACCCCGCTTACGACGGTCCAGACTCATATTGAAGCGCTCATTGAAGGGGTATGGGAGCCGACGACAGAGCGCTTGCAAAGCTGCTACGACGAAATGGATCGAATCAGCAACCTTGTATTTGATCTGGAAAACCTGGCAAAGGTAGAGGGCGATAATTTAAGGCTTGAAAAAACTCAAGTAAATCTTATTGAATTGTCTAACAAGATGGTCGGCACCTTTGAAGCGGAATTGAAAAAAAAGAAGCTCGATGTTGCTGTTGCGGGGGGCTGTCCTGATATCCTTGCCGATAGAGACCGGATGAATCAAGTGCTGATGAACCTGATTTCAAACGCTGTGAAATATACGCAGGAAGGCGGAGACATCAGGATTACCGTTTCTGAAAGTGAAAATTCTGTCGTTCTCAGCATCGAGGATAACGGGATTGGAATTCCGGAAGAGGAAATACCGTTTATATTTGAGCGCTTTTATCGGGCGGATAAATCCCGTAACCGCATGACAGGCGGTTCTGGAATCGGTCTGGCAATTGTCAAAGCCATTGTGAAGGCCCATGGCGGCTCGATAGATGTAGAAAGCCGGCTGGGCAAAGGCAGTTGCTTCATGATTACACTGCCAAAGATAAATTAGTATTCACCAAAAATGGAATTAGCGAAAGAAGAGTGAAATTAGCGAAAAAAGCCAGAAAGGAAAAGCAGGAATGAGTAACATGAAAACAAAAAAGAGTAAGTTAAATCAAATTATCGCAGCTGTTGTTATTTTGGCAGCAGTGATTACAGCCTTTTCAATCATCTCCTCTCAAGGTGACGATGCAATTGGGTCAAATCAATCATCTGTTGCATCAACTAATGAAAATGGCGATCTTGTCATATCGAATGCCGATATTACAGAAACAGCAACATTTTATGCGTATAAAGAACTGGATGAAGAGATGGAGGTACTAGCTGTCAAAGCATCGGACGGAACTATCCGTACCGCTTTTAATACCTGTCAGGTATGCTACAGTTCCGGCAGAGGGTATTATGTTCAGGAAGGTAATGTTCTGGTCTGCCAAAACTGCGGCAATCGATTCGGTATGGACGAGGTAGAGGTTACCAGAGGAGGCTGCAATCCTGTACCGATTTCCAGGGAGCAAAAACAAGTAACGGATGATTCCATTATCATTCCGAAGTCATTCATGGAGGAAGCGCAAATAATCTTTGAAAACTGGAAAGTATAAAAAGCTCCAAACAAAATGTCATTAAAAAAGTCGGTGTTTTCTGTTTCCCTTGCGAGGCAGACAGAACACCGGCTTTTTAAAATGAATATATACTAATAAACAAGATAGACATAACAAGCGGTTTTAATCACTTAAATATGTCTATCTTTCTTACAGCCTATTTAATTTTATAAGAAGGAAGAGAAAGTGCTACGAGAGTGGTCTGTCCTCTATTGATTTTACTTCGGGCTGGTCGACCTTTTCCTGATTATCCTTGTTTCTGCCCATTCTCATCATCATAGGGATCATAGCGATCATCATAATCGGGCAAATAAAAGGAATAATTCCCAATAAAAACCCTTTATATCCAAGCAAAGGCAGCAATAGCAGCAATAAGACCGGTGCACCGCAGCAGATTGCCATCTTCATCATGTGAGATTTGTGGCCATTATGCTTATTCTTCTTGGATTGCATCTCATCCTGACTGTACGCGAGTTTATTTTCATGATCCTTGTTATTGCAGCAATTCATTTTAATCATCTCCTTTTCTACTCATTGCTAAGTTATTTATACCTTATTAATGTGTAGATTTTATGGAGAAATGATTATTCTGGAGCAGGCAACAAAAGCCTGGGGATATACAGTCAGATCTGCAAAATATAGAAAAAACTGTTTTGGAAATCAATGAATTCAGTGATCAAAGTATACGTATGAATCAGGTTTTCAGGGAGCATTTCTTTAAGATAAGCGGTATCTTTGACGAAATTTCTTCCGGAATCCTTGCTTTGCATAATCAATCCGGAGGCATTGAAAAGATCACCAGCGCCATAAAAGGAATCTCCGTTCAAACAAATCTGCTGGCAATCAACGCGGCCATCGAGGGCCGCGCACGCCGGGTCATATGGCAGGACATTTACTGTAGTAGCGGACGAGATTAGGAAGCTTTCTGAAGAGACCAACTCATTTGCCATGAGTATCAACCAGATTATTGAAGAAATCCTGAAGCAGATCAACAAAACAAAAGAACTGATTGACCATGAGACAAGCTCATACGGCCAGCTGAATTTTGAAGATAAAGATCTTGAACGGAATCTACGTGAGGATTTCGGAAACTATCATTCACAGAAACAATATGCTGCTGGGCGTATATTTTCAGGTCGATCCTGTTTGGTTGGATTTTTTAACCCCCGAGAGTCTCGGGATAGGAATCTATACAATTCGAAAAGCGGATGGAACTCTGGAAATGCAAAGAGCCCTTTATCTCAAGGATTTCACAAAGGCAAACGCGTACATGTCCTGGTATTATGGTCCTGCGCAGGAGAGGAAAGGCGTAATGAGCAGCGTTCACTATGATTGCTATTCAAATAAAGAACTGGTAACCTTTTCTTATCCAATATACATAAATGATCAACTGCTCGGCGTTGCCGGAGGGGATATAGATCATGAACTGATAATGAAAAAGCATCAGGAAGAATTAATTTCCCAAGTAAATGAATCAATCAGCCGGATTCATTCAAAACTTGATGATTAATCACAGATAGTAAAATACAGATTTATTCGGCATTTCCGGATCCTTTATTGATTAACTGGTCAATTTTCTTTCGCCGGATTTTCTCCTCTCGCCGTTCTGATTTGACTTCCTCCTGTAATGCTTTATAAATAGAAACACACATGAATGCCATTATGATGCCAAAGGGCAGAGCGGTGATAATGGAAGCCGTCTGCAGCCCCTTGAGTCCGCCGCTTAATAATAGAATAACGGCAATGGAGGACTGTAATATACCCCAGGAGAGCTTCACGCTTAAACCCGGGTTTAAGCGGCCTTCGGAGGATAGCATACCAAGAACAAAAGTTGCCGAATCTGCCGATGTAATAAAAAAGGTAATAATCAGCAAGGTTGCGATTGCACCAAGCACAATTCCAAATGGAAACTCTTTCAAGGTCGTAAACAATGCTGAGGTGATGTCATTTTCAACAGCCTCAGCTATTTTTTTGCCCTTAAAAATCTGCAGATGCAATGCGCTGCCCCCGAATACGGAAAACCAGGAAAAGCTGAATAAGCTTGGAATGATAAGAACTCCGAGCACAAACTCCTTGATTGTGCGCCCTTTTGATACCCTCGCGATAAACATACCGACAAAAGGAGCCCAGGCAATCCACCATGCCCAATAAAACAACGTCCAATTGCTGATCCATGGATTGTCCTGAAAAGGAGTCAGCCTGAGACTCATTTGCAGAAGGTTTTGCAGATAAGAACCGACGCTTACGGTGAAGGCATCCAGAATGAAAGCGGTCGGGCCAAGAGCAAGTGCAATCAGAAGCAGGCTGACTGCCAGAATCAGATTCCCGTTGCTTAATATTAGAATACCCTTATTCAAGCCTGTGGTAGCGGATATGAGATAAAGCACAGTAACAACAGCAATGATGATGATTTGCCATGATGTGGATGTACGGATGCCAAACATATAAGACAGTCCGCCGTTAATTTGCAGCGCACCTAATCCGAGGGAGGTGGCCACCCCGAAAACCGTCGCAATAATTGCCAGAATATCGATTGCTTTGCCTGCCGGCCCCTGCGACCTTTCCTTCAGAAGAGGGTAGAAGGTTGAACTGATCAACCCGCGGTGGCCTTTTCGATATTGGAAATATGCCAGAGACAACGAAATAATTGTATAAATAGCCCATGGGTGCAGGCCCCAGTGAAAAAATGCATATCTCAGCGCCAGCCTTGCAGCGTCCGGCGTTTCAACCTCACCGTAAGGTGGCTCCATATAATGTGAGATCGGTTCGGCAACACCCCAAAAAACCAGCCCGATGCCCATACCAGCGCTGAAAAGCATGGCAAACCAGGACAAATTCGAGTATTCCGGTTCATCGTCGTCAGAACCCAACCGGATCGAACCGAACTTGCTGAACGCCAGATATACAGCAAAAATTAAAAACCCCAAGGCCAGAGTTAAATAGAGCCATCCAAAATTGTCAATTGTGAAAGAAAAGGCTTCACCGGAGGCAGCCCCCAGACTTTTGGGAGAGACAGCCCCCCAAAGGACAAATATTAAAATAAATCCGATTGAAATTCGATATACCAAATTCATGCCCTCCGTTTTATTATCACCTCACATTATGTTTCATTGTTTCTCAATTATTATTCATAGTCTGATAAGACTTATTGTAACGCTCCTTCTTTTTTTTCGTTTAATTTAGGTACTCAAGGCTTTGCACGGTGATTGCAAACATAATAAAGCTGCGTTCCCTTATACCGAGCGCATATAACATGCGCCACCGGGAATGCAGCGAGGCACTGGCGGATATCAGCAATGGTTTTTAGCGATAAGAACCTACACCCAGGTTCTCCAATTGACTGCCGCTTCGAAATCGTCCTTACTGATGTTCAGAATAGTGAAGATATCAGAGTAGAATTCGGTTACGGCCGGCTGTTTCGTCAATTGCCAGGCATAATGCTGGGCCAGGTGTACGGCATATACGAGTTCCTTGTTCATCACACCGGAATCAAAGGGACGGTGGTGGTACAAAGCGGCTTCAACAATAGGAAAGGGAAGCTTCCAGAAGCTGGCGAGATAACCGCCCGCCTCCTGATGGGTAACGGAAAAAGCCGCCTGTTCCGCATCCAGCAAGTTGCACAGCTGAGGATTGACTTGTTTCATTACGCCGGCATAGTCTTCCACTCGGTTATAAATCAGAATCAGCGTCCCGATATTATGGAGCAGGCCTGCGGAATAAGCGTCCTCGGACAGCTTCCTGCACAGGAATTCCTCATAGATAAAGTGAAGAAGCTTGTTTGTCAGAAGTGCGTGAGTCCAAAGGTGCTTCACGCGCTGCTGATCCTGTTCAGATAGTGAATCAAAGGAGTTCAGGATCGCAGTTGAGTAGATCAGGCTCTTGAGATTGGATAGCCCCAGATAGACCGTGGCATTCCTGACAGAGCCGGTTCGGAGTCCATAGTAAGCGGAATTGGCAATCTGGAGTAATTTGCTTGAAATTGAAAAGTCTTTCTCGATCTCTGCCGAGATGAAACCGAAATCGGAATCCTTTTCAATCATATGCAATACCTTTTGGTAACTCGTTTCGATAGTAGGAAGCTTATCTATATTCTTGATCAGATACAGAAGCTCTTTAGACTTCAGGCTGACTTCTGTAGTGACAATCTGGCCGATGTACTCCCGAAGGTTGTCTTCGTTCCAAGGCTTGAGGATATAATATTTGGCGATATTCTGCTGAATAGCCTTCAGCGCGGACGATTCATCGGCATAATTGACCATGATGATGCGAATGACATCGGGATGGTTTTCCCTGATCTCTGATAGCAGTTCGAAACCGTCCATCAACGGAATTCGTAAATCGCTGATTACAATATCCACATCCACTATCTTCAAAATTTCCAACGCCGAAAGCCCGCTGTCTGCAGTGACGACATGATAATCCGAATGATGAAATGTTTTCTTCAGTAAGTGCAGTATATCCTTGCTTTGATCTATGATTAAGATTCTTTTCATTCCGCCGATTTCCTTCCCCTTATCCATGTCAATATGTTAATTCATCGGGCATATCGGTGGCAAGGGCAATTTCAGGCCGGACAGAGAAGCTGTAATCAAACGTCAAATCTCTTGATTTGTTTTGTGATTGGTATAGAGGAATTCGTTTTACCGGTTGAAAATCGAGATGAGTTGAAGGAAAAAACTATCAATGCAATCCCTTGTAATACTCTTTAAAGAATTCTTTTAATGAATTGACCAGTAGTGTTAATTTTATGTAATCTGAGATCTGATTCTGAACAGTATTCGATATCCTGTCGGGTTTGGCAGAATCGGCCTCATGTTTGTTCTGCTCGCAGATTTCCTTTCTTGTGAAACCGTCTTCTAGTGCAAGCTGCACAGTCAGTTCTTTTTTCATTTCAGCAAGACGCCTATCGCCGTATGCGACGCAAAACTCGCTGAATCGAATCAGTTCCTCCTTCTTTGAAAAACCCGCCGTCAGGTGATCGATTCCCTCCCTTTCTGCATACTGCTCGAGAAAGGATTCATACCCGCATCGCATAAATCCGGACGCTAAAATAGAGAGCGTTTCGCAGCCCTCCACAATGAACTTCCGCTCCAAACGGTGATCGTTCAAGATCGTAATTATTCCGGAAGCCTCTGCAATGATCATATCAGGTGATACGATGCTTCTGCAGCATGCCACGAGGAGCTCTTCAATGCTGCGAGTCAGCGAATTCTGCATATTGTTTCAATCCCCCTTAACCCCTGTTTGTGTTCAGTATAGCTATAGCATGGGGCGCTGTCAATTGACCCTCAAATCACAATTTATTCGAAATTACGACATTTTATACCAGGGACTCCCCCCTGTCAGGATTAAAATGATTTCCGGCAGGAAAATGATATGATATGATTGATAAGTAAAAAAAACTACTGTAAGAAATGAATCGAGGGGCGGAATTATGACCGATACAGCGGAAAAAAAGAAAAACAATCATCACATTTCGTTATCTGCCGCAGACGGGAAGGAAATGCTTGAAGAGGCCAGGCAGCTTTTTTTGGAATATGCGCGGTCACTCAACGTAGATCTCTGCTTTCAGAACTTTGAAGAGGAACTAAGCTCTCTCTCCCAAAAGTACGGGCCGCCGGACGGCACCATCATACTGGCATACATGGACGGCCGGGCCGTCGGTTGTGCTGCACTGCGCAGGCTTACCGGGGATATCTGCGAAATGAAGAGGCTGTACTTAAGAGACAGCTGCCGTGGGATGGGTCTCGGAAAAATGCTGGTCAACCGGATTCTTGAAGAGGCGGCGGCAAAAAAGTACCGTTTGATCAGGCTGGACACACTTCCGGCTATGGATAAAGCACAGAAGCTTTACGAAGCCTTTGGGTTCTATGATATTGAGCCCTACGTATACAATCCAATTCAGGGCGCCAGATATCTCGAAAAAGAGCTGGTCTGAATTTTCTCAGCTCATTTATTCATAAAGTTATACCGGTCCTTGACCAGGTAAATGGACTTTTTTTTGCACTCCTTCTGAATGTCCCCGAGGTAGATCCCGAGGACTCCGAGCAGAAAAAACATTATGGTAAAGAGAAACAGGAAAACCGTGACCACCGTTTTCAACGGGTCTGTGGGAGCGCTGCCCGCCAGATCGCCGACAAGGGAGACCGCCATAATTCCGGTGAGGAGGAAGCAGAAGGCGGAGCAGTAAAATCCCAGCTGAAGCGGTTTGTCTGAAAAATTCATGATGGCGCAGACCGCCAGGTTGAACAGGGCTTTGAAATTATACTTGCTCGCGCCCGCAAGGCGCCTGCTGGGTACATACTCCAGACACACAGATTGAAATCCGATGCTCTGGATGTACCCTCTGATATACCTTCTTCTTTCCCTGAAGTCCTGCTTCAGGACATCAGCCACTCTCCGTGATATGCCGAAAAAATCGGAGGCATTTTCTATAAATTGGATTCGGGATATTTTATTGAGGAATTTGTAATACATTCTTGCCGTATACTGCTTTCTGCGCTGGCGGCTGCCGTCCTCGCAGTACACCATATTGACTACATCATAACCGTCCTGAAATGCCCGGTACATATTCACTACTTCGGACGGAGGCTTTTCCAGATCCGCGTCGATGCAGACGATGAAATCTCCCGAAGCGTGATCAATCCCTGCAATCATGGCTGCCTCATGGCCAAAATTCTTCGAAAACGTAATCACCTTTATTGTCTCGTCTCCGGCTGAAATTTCCTGCAGAATTTTTTGACTTTCGTCACAGCTCCCGTCATTGACATAAATCAGTTCGTAATAGGTGTTCATCCCTTGAAGAACCCTGCTCATTTCGCGGTGAAAATACGGCAGAACCTCCTGCTCGTTGTAAACGGATACAATGACTGAAATCGCGACATTCATCGATGCAAATCACTCCTGTCTGTGCTTTCTTTTCCTCATTTTAATTTTCCCGGATTCCCCATTTTTAATTTGCCCGGATTCCATATTTTAATTTTTTCGGATTCCTTGTTTTAATTTTTTCGGATTCCCCATTTTAATTTTCCCGGAATTGGCGAATTCATCAATTTTTCTAAGACGGGCAATGATTGCAGTGAAGGCCAGGAAACCAAAAATGCTGCATGCCGCGCCGGCCCGGATTCCCGGTGCCAGATAACAGATTTCGATTTGATGGAAGCCCCTGGAAACGGGAAACCCGAGGAAAGCAGTATTGACTCTTTCATAAGAGATTTCTTTCCCGTCCAGCTCGACACGGAAATGTTCATCGTAAGGAATCGAAGTGACAAAATAGCCGTCTTCTCCGGTGTTAACCGTTCCGGATATTACGTTGCCTTTGGCCCCCGATTTCGTCGGTTCAAAGGAACTGGAAGCAATATCCTCCCTTGTCATATCCGAAGCCTTCAGAGAATAGCTCCGCAATGAGGAAATTTCATAATTTCCGGCACTGAAATTTACCGGCAGATCCCGGCTCCCCTTTGGAACGGTCACGGCAAAACGGAAAACCGTATTGCCGTTATAATAGGTGTAGTTTTCAGCGCTCAGCCGGTTCCGCTGATTCCGGACGATTATGCTGATATCCCGGCGGGGGGTATGATTGATCAGGTTCATCTCCAGAAAGATCAAGAGATCCTCTGATGCGGGTTCTTCAAGGAGAATAGAGCCGGTAACATTTTTTTGTGCGTCAACCCGATAGACGCTCTGATCCCAAACAACGGAGCCGTCGTCGGACTCTATTTCCGGGAGTCTGAGTGCGAGGGGAATCATTCGAGACTGGAAATCCGGCCCCTGATTTATGCCTGAATACCCGGCACCGACAACCGCGCGGTTCAGCAGCAGCTCTTGCCGATAAGGAAATTCTGCATTCAGCAGATCCTTTTCCGCCGCCACTTTTGCGGTCACATAACCCAGGGGAAGCACATTCGAATTCCGGTATATCTTCGCACCTTCCGCTTCCAGAAACAACTCATAGCCGGCCGGGGCCGAATCAGCCCGAACATACTTTACTCCCATAAATGTCAGAAACAACGGATTTTGTGACGCTGCCTGCATGAGATCATTTCGAAGAGGCCGTTCCAGCTGAAAGATATCGTTACGGAAGTGAGCATAACCCTCATGAGACGAGGAGGAGTAAACGGATGTGAGATATTGATTTCCGTGACAAACCCTATTCATAGTCTGTACTTTGTCCTGTAATGTATCAAACCGGTAAAAACCTTGATCTGACAGACCGATTGCCTCAACAGCTTCTGCGACAGCCGGATTCATGATCCTTTCGTAGGTCTTACGATCAATATTTTTTTCCAGTCCCTGAACATAGAGACAGGAGGCCAGCAGCAGGATGACTGCGGGGACGGCCAGATAGTTTGCCTTCTTCAGCCGAATTAAAGTGTAAGCGCAGAGGAGCATCAGCAGGGCGTCGGCAAATGCTGCAGTCCAGTAATGGGACTGGTTTTTAGCAAGAAAAATAACGAGCATTGAAAATGCAAAGAGCAGAAGCACTTTTATCTGGAATTGATTTTCGTTCATTTCCATGTTGCGGATGAACAATGCGATGAGATAGCAAACGAGGGGAAGAAACGGAATCAGTCCCTTTTCCGATGGATAAAGGCCGCCGTTCAGAATGTAGAGAAAAACAGGAAACACGGAAATGAGAATCAGGGAAGCTGACAGAAATCGCTGACCGCGTTTTCTGAGAAGCAGGCCTGCCGGCAGCGCCGTCAGCAAAATCGCTGAAAGCCCGAAACCATATGGCGAATAAAGAAATTTTTTCATGACGAATTCGGGGATGAGGAGGGAAAAGACATTCGCCGTGCCCTGTCCGCCCCGGGGCCCTTCCAGCAAAGCGCAAAAGGTGGGGACTAATAGAATCCCGCTCATCAGGACGGCAGTGACAACCGGCAGCAAAAAAAATACCAGACTGCCGCGGGCATCGGGGCAGATTCTTCCGTCAAGGCGGAGGGAAATTCCGTACAGAAGGATGGATACAATTCCGCCCACACTGAAATAATAACTGCTCAGGATCATCAGAAATACACCTGCAGTGAGCAAGCCCGCTTTTCCGTTTCGGTGCAGCCGGTCTGTTCCAATCAAGGCAAGGCATAAAAAGGGCATATAATTGACAAACATCACGTGTTTAAAGGAATGGTACAGCATGGGACCGGAAAGCAGAAACACGCAGCTGACCGTGATGCATATCATATTGGACAGACCTTTTCCTGAAAGCCACCAATAGAACAGCAGGCATCCGGCGGCAAGACTGATCGCAGAGGCCGCTGAAATAAACACAGGCATTTCGACAGAGGGAAAGCAGTAGGATAGCAGGGTAACCGGACTCAGAAGCCCATAGTAGGAAAAATGATAGATGTTCTGTCCTGCTCCGACATGAGGTGCATATCCGGGAAACAGATTCCCCGTTTCATAAAACAATAATCTGAAATAGTCCGGAAATGCGGTGTGCTGGCTCATCCAGTCCACCTCCGATCCGAGAAAACCGTTTCCGAAAGCGTAGTATCCTATGACTGGAATGATCAGGCAGAAAAGAACGAGCAGGCCCTTTCCTCGTGACGAATTCTCAACTATTTGAAACACGCCCCCTCCGAAATACGCCCTTTCCTGAAAACGATATATTTGCTGAAAAGAAAATTAAAAGCAATCACGATGGTCTGCATCAGCAGCTTGCTGTAAAAATCAGGGATAAGAAGAACCGCCGCGGAAAACCAGATGCCGGTTATTTCGACTCCCATGGAAACCAGGCGCATACTAAAAAAAAGTGCGAATTCCTTCGTGACGACGATGCGGTTTTTGCTTCTGGAGTCAAAGACAACGATTTTATTCACAAGAAAGGCAAAAAGAATCGCCATGCCGATGGAGATCAGATTGGAAAAAAATAAGGGAAGCCCAAGGAGCTCTCTCAACAAATAAAA
This sequence comes from Anaerovoracaceae bacterium, assembly GCA_036677845.1. Taxonomy (GTDB): domain Bacteria; phylum Bacillota; class Clostridia; order Peptostreptococcales; family Anaerovoracaceae; genus Anoxybacterium. The sequence continues at coordinate 47,899 of JAVBVR010000041.1, forward strand.
AAGAACCACGTTTAATGCTGTCGTGAAGCCCCCGCAAATGATATATCGTACGATCTGTTTCTTTTCCGGATTGCCCGGTTTTTTCTGCAGGTGCAGTGTATTCATCATGTTTTCTCCCCCGGTGCACAAAATAGGACTCCGATTGGATCCTTTGATTTCATTTCTCTCTGTAGTAGTGCATGAAAACAAAGATAATATACCGGACAGATTCTGTAATAAATGCCATTCCAGTTTTAGTTTCACTCAATTCTGTGACAAATATCCGGATCAAACATATTATGAATTATGAATTCAGTAAACTAACGGAGGGAGTAATAATGCTTCAGTATATAGTAAGACCAAATGATACATTATTTTTAATCGCGCAAGAATTTAACGTGCCTCTGGCACAATTGATAAAAGCTAATCCCCAGATTGAAAATCCCAATTTGATCTATGAGGGACAAACCATTATGATACCCGATATGCCGCCAGTACCGGAAGAGATGATGACCGTTGAGACCAGTGCTATGAATATCATTGAAGACATTATCATGGGAAACTGGGAGGGTGCATACGACAGCGTTAATGTAATCAGGACGGCAATGAATAATCTGGTTCCGATCATGAGAGACGCGGAGGTTCCGTCTGATGTGATCTCGGGTATGACTACCGCAGTCAGAACTCTGGAACAGAACATTCTCCAAAGAAGAACCTTTTCTGCATTATCCCAGGCAAATCGTATTACGCAGCTCGTTGCCGATGCGCTGGACTTTTTCGATGTAATCATCCCGACAGATATGCGCAGACTGTCCTTCTTCGGACGGCAGATGATCATCAATATCGAGCAGAATGACTGGAATGAAGCGCTGCAGAACTACCGGCGTGCCATGAGAGTATGGGAGAGAATCAGCCGGGAACTCGAAAACACATATGGAACAGACGTTGCGAATTTTAACCAGGGAATGGATGATGCTCTCGCATCGATCAACAGAAGGGATTACCAGGCAGCGATCAACAGTATCGTCAGATTGCTGGAGCGTATTAACGTACTTGCAGCGGATTTTGAACAGATGTACACATAAAAATGAGAGGCCGAAAGACGGAGCTGCCACGAAATGATTGATCATTCGGAGGCCGGCTCCGTTTTTTTATGCTCGGGTTAAAAAAATACATGTTTGAAGGGTCAAGGATTCATGTTTAGAGGGCCAAAAAGGATTCATGTTCAGAGGTTTCAAATGATGCATATTTAAAAACTGCTCGCGAAACATAGGAAAAGATGATAAAATTATATTATAATCAGGAAAGGAAAATAAAAAACTGCGATATGCTGTATATCATTTTAGGAATAATCATGGTGTTTATTGCCTGGATGCAGGCCGCCATGGGCAATCTTCAAAAACACAAGAAAGACGCGAGGGCTCAGTGGGTTCGGGTAGATGCCCTTCTAAAGACGCGTTCCCAATATATTCTGGAGCTTCTTGAAACCGCAGATGAAAAAGGTCTGGAAGAGGCCGATCTGCTCGCGGAGATCTACGAGCTGGGCGGAGGCTACTGCCAATCTGAAGACCGGGAAATCATCAGCGAATATGCGGAGAACGTGACTCCTCTGGTCGACCGCCTCCTTACACTGGCTCACGGATATCCGGATTTAAAGGATGACAGACGTTTCCGGGAGCTGGAAGAGAATCTGACGGAACTGGAAGAGGAAATTGATGTTCAAAGCGAAAAATACAACCGGTTCATCGGCCTTTACAATGAACATCGTTTGAAGCCTGGGATCCGGCCCCAAATCGCAATACTGGGAGCGATTCCCCTCAAGGGAATCCATATCAGACATAACAATTCCCGTCCGGCTGAGGAATAGGAGGAACTATTTTGAAGATAAGAGCGTCTCAGATAATAGGAATTATCTCTTTGCTGATCATTCTCGGCTTTGGGGTAAGAGGACTTCTAGGAATTTGAAGAAAGAAGGAGGAAAATAAGATGAAAAGAAAACATCTTTTGCTGATTTTACTGTGTGTCGTTTTAGTTTTCGCAATGGCAGGAATTACCGGATGCGGCGGAAAGAATTCCGGAAACACAGACGATTCCGACCAGGGAAATCAGGATGAATATCAGACATACCGGGTCACGCTGTTCTTTGCCAATGAAGAGTATATTGCCACCGGCGACGAATCGCTGGAAAAATACAGAGTCTCCGAAAATGAAATGACCTCCACACCCGGAGACGCTTATCTGGATGTACTTGAACTCTTAAAAACCTCTCCCGAAGAAGGATACGAAACGGTGCTGTCCGAGAACATCAAGTTTAATGATGCGTATCTGGAAGGAGATACGGTGTTCGTAGACCTTGACAGCAACGGGCTCAACGGGGGGTCCCTTCAAGAGACATTTCTGATCGGACAGGTTGTGAATACGCTCACCAACACCTTTACCGAGGTTAAGCAGGTTCAGTTTCTGGTAGACGGCGAAACGGCGGAAACTCTAATGGGCCACGTGGGCACGGCAGAACCCTTTACCAGAGATTCATTTGCTGAGTAACCGGGGTATGCTGGAATATCAATTGGTACGCTCGGCCAGAAAGACGCTGGCGATATACGTCAGGCAGGACGGCAGAGTCGAAGTGAGGGCTCCCCTCAGAACCAGCAAGGCTTGTATTGACGGATTTGTTTTAAAAAAACGGGACTGGATTGAAAGCACTCGTATCAGGCTCGCTTCACGGCAGGATGCAAAAAGGGTTATCCGGCTGACGTCGCAGGAGGAGAATCGCTATAAAAAAGAGGCAAAGCTTTATCTGCAGCAGAAATGCCTTCATTTTTCAGAAATTATGGGGCTTCTGCCCGGTGCTGTCAAAATCAACAGCGCCAAAACCAGATGGGGTTCCTGCAACAGGAAGGGAGACATCAACTTTACGTACCGTTTACTCTTTGTTCCGGAGAAGCTTATCGATTATGTAGTGGTTCATGAGCTTGCCCACCTGAAAGAAATGAATCACTCCTCGCGCTTCTGGTCCGTCGTGGGGCAGACAATGCCGGACTACAAACTGAGGAGGAAGCAGCTGAGAGAATATGAGCGTCAGATTGAGCTGATTATTATCTAGGGGGCTGAATGCCGAATTGTTCAGCAAGCCCTAATTTAAAAGGCGAAATAATACACCTCAAACGGGGAAATAATACCTCCTATAGACTGATAGGAGGTATTATTATGAGATTTACAATTCCAAGGGATATTTATTTCGGACGCGGATCCATTGATATTCTGAAGCAGATCAAAGGGAAAAAAGCTGTTATCATCACCGGAGGAGCCTCGATGCAGAAGGCGGGGTTTCTTGACAAGACTAGAAAAAATCTGCAGGAAGCCGGCCTCAACACTGTAGTTTTTGAGGGAGTGGAGCCGGATCCAAGCATCGAAACCGTTATGAAAGGCGCGCAATTCATGAGGGAGCATTCGCCCGACGTCATCGTATCCGTCGGAGGAGGCTCAGCCATTGACGCCGCTAAAGCCATGTGGATCTTCTATGAACACCCGGACACAAAATTTGAAGACGTGAAGGAACCGTTTACCGTTCCGCAGCTCAGAGAAAAAGCAATCTTTGTTGCAATTCCGTCCACCTCCGGCACCGCTACGGAGGTCACCGCATTTTCTGTCATAACCGATTATTCCACAAAGATAAAGTATCCGCTTGCGGACTATAATCTAACGCCTGATATAGCCATTGTGGACCCCGATCTGGCTGATACCATGCCGAAAGAACTGATCGCCTTTACCGGAATGGATGCTCTGACCCATGCAGTGGAAGCTTATGTCGCCACAGCTGCCTCAGAATTCACCGATCCGCTGGCGTTGCATTCCATCAAGCTGGTTATTACCAATCTCGTCATGTCCCATGAAGGGAAAAGGGAGGCTGCGGAAAAGATGCACTATGCACAGTGCATGGCCGGGATGGCCTTCACCAACGCACTGCTGGGTATCACCCACAGCCTGGCGCACAAGACGGGAGCTTCTCTGGGGATCCCGCATGGGATGGCAAATGCGATCTACCTGCCGTATGTCATCCGGTATAACGTCAATGAGGACGTCAAAGGCTATCTTCAGAACGGAACCCGATCCGCACGCAGCAAATATGCGGAAATTGCCCGCTATATCGGAGTGCAGGAAGAGGATGAAATCATTTTAACTGAAAAACTTATCGGGTTCGTGGAATCCATAAACAATGCGCTTCATATTCCGGCGTCGCTGCGGGAGGCCGGTGTGGACGAAATGGATTTTCGCAGAAGGGTCAACGATATCGCAGAAAACGCAGAGAAGGATCCCTGTACCGGTTCCAATCCGAGAAAAGCCGATGCTGACGATTTGAAAAAGCTGATGCATTGCATCTATGAAGGTAAGAAAGTCGACTTCTAGTTCATTAGATCCGCCGGACTTCTGTACAGCACACCGGACCAGCACATTTTGCCGTCCGCCGGACCGGCGTTTATTGCCGCAGTCCGCCGGACTTCTTTACTTTGCAAGGGATCTGTGGTATAAATGTAATTGGCATCCATAAACGGGAACTGCCCCATTATGATCTTAATACTCTATAACCATCAAGAAGAGTTAATCGGGAGGATAAATGATGAAACAGAATGAAATCAGAGATATAGGCCTTGCACCTTCGGGACGCCAGAAGATAGAATGGGTTAAAAATAATATGCCGATTTTAAACGGGCTGGAAGAACAGCTTTTGAGGGAAAAGCCTTTTCAAGGTGTTAAGATTTCACTGTCGGTTCATCTGGAAGCGAAGACGGCTTACCTATGCGAGGTTTTGGCTGCAGGCGGGGCAGATATGTCTGTTACAGGAAGCAATATTCTCTCCACCCAGGACGATGTTGCGGCGGCCCTGGCCGCGACGGGCATGAAGGTTTACGCTTATCACGGCGCTACCGCCGACGAATACAACAGACATATTGAGATGACGCTGGAGCATAAGCCGAACATCATCATCGATGACGGCGGAGATCTGGTCGGATTGATCCACAGCACCAGACCCGATCTGGGAGAAGAGGTCTGGGGCGGATGTGAAGAGACCACCACAGGCGTAATCAGACTCAAGGCCATGGAAAGGGAAGGCATTCTGAAATTTCCCATGGTAGCGGTCAACGACGCACTGTGCAAGCATCTTTTTGACAATCGCTACGGCACCGGACAATCTGTCTGGGACAGCATCATGAGAAATACGAACCTGATCATAGCCGGCAAAACCGTTGTGGTTGCTGGCTACGGCTGGTGCAGCAAGGGTATTGCCATGAGAGCGGCGTCTCTGGGGGCAAAAGTCATCGTAACAGAAATCAACCCCGTTAAGGCCATTGAAGCCAGAATGGACGGCTACGATGTTATGACCATGAAACAGGCCGCTGTCCATGGTGACATCTTTGTGTCGGCTACGGGCTGCGAGCATGTCATAACCGTAGAGCATATGCTGACTATGAAAGAAAGGGCAATTCTGACAAACGCCGGACACTTCAATGTGGAAGTGGATATGGAAGGCCTGGAAAAGGCTGCGGTGGAAAAGAAGGAAACCAGAAAAAATGTGATGGGTTACAAGCTGACAAACGGTAAATGGGTCAACGTGATCGGAGAGGGAAGACTGGTCAATATTGCGGCTGCCGACGGACATCCCGCCGAGATCATGGATATGAGCTTCGCCGTTCAGTGCCTGTCGGCCCTTTATATCCTGAACAACCGCGGCAAGCTTGGAAACAAGGTGATGGACGTTTCCGGAGAAATCGACGATCTGGTTGCAAGAAGAAAGCTGGAAGCGTGGGGCATTGAAATCGACAAGCTTACGCCGGAGCAGGAAAAATATCTGGGCAGCTGGAATTTATAAGTTTAGTAAGACGAAACATACATTCCGAGATGTGAATGGATAGAGATTTCTTTAGAAAGGTGAACAGAATGAAATTTGCGAGCAGAATGGAGTGCCTGCAGGACAAAGCTCTTTTAAATGCGATGGAACTGACGGAAACGGAGGACATGATATCCTTTTCGGCGGGTTTTCCGTCGCCGGAAACCTATCCGGTTACAGAGATCAAGGAGTCTTTTATTCAGGTACTGGAGCACGAGGGTAAAGAAGCGCTGAGCTACTGCTCCACCAGCGGATACGGAAAGCTCAGAGAGCTTATTGCCGGGCGGATGCATGAAAAGTTCGGACTGGATTATAAAACGGAAGAAGTGGTAATCACCAGCGGTTCTCAGCAGGCCCTTGACATGAGCAGCATGCTTTTCATCAACAAGGGAGATGTGGTCCTGTTTGAAACACCGTCCTATCTGGGAGCCGTCAATGCATTGAGAGCCTACGAAGCAGAGCTGGTGGCGCTGCCTACCGACCGTGAGGGGTTGATTCTGGAATCGCTGAAGGAGGCGCTGGATCGGTACGGAGACCGCGTCAAGCTGATTTATGTGATCCCCGACTTTCAGAATCCCACGGGAAGAAGCTGGTCCACAGAAAGAAGAGAAGATTTTATTCAGCTTATTTCGTCCTATGATATCCCCGTTATTGAGGATGCGGCATATTCGGAACTGTCCTTCGAGGAAAAGCTGGAAAAGCCGCTGAGCTTTTATGATAAAAAGGGACAGGTTGTCTATGTGGGGACTTTCTCCAAGACCTTCTGTCCGGGCCTGAGGGTTGCCTGGCTTTGTGCAAGGGAGAGCCTGATGGAAAAGTATCTGATTCTGAAAAACGCAGCGGATCTGTCTTCTTCGGCAATCGCGCAGAGGCAGATGGCCCATTACCTCCGGAACAACGACCTGGATGCACATATCAGGACGATCGCGGGACTGTACCGGGAACGCAGGGACCATATGATGGCTGTGATCGACCGGGAGTTTCCGGGGGAAGCCCAATACGTAAAGCCCCGCGGGGGACTTTTTATCTGGCTCGAGCTTCCGGAAAACAAGGATTCCCGTGAGCTGCTCCGAAGAGCTCTGGCTGAAAAGGTTGCATTCATTCCCGGCGGCTCGTTTTATCCCAGCGGCGTCAGAAACAATGAACTGAGGCTGAATTTTTCAAACATGTCCCATGAGGAAATCGAAAAGGGAATGACCATCCTTGGCCGCCTGACAAGAGAGTATCTGGCGGAATAAAAACAATAAAAAGTGAAATGCGGAACAACAGAAAGTGAAATGCGGAACAACAGAAAGTGGAAATATCGGAACAATAAAAAACCCGACACAAGTCGGGTTTTTTGTGGTCGAAAAGCGCCATAGGGGCCTGCTTTTCTAATATCTTGTGTAACAGTTGCAGAATATGATTACCAGCAACAGGAAGAAAAACAGCAAGCTGGTATCAATTCCATCTTTAACTCCGCCTAGGAGTCCACATCCGTCTGACATTTTCTAATCACCTGCTTCTTAAAAAATAATTGATTTGTAGTATAATTTATGAAGAGGCGCTGAAATGTGTTACAAATCTTTTTTAACTAATCAGAAATATCATTTCTATTTTTGTGCTGCCAGACGTTTTTGAATTCTATCCCTAGTCGTTTCTTCTCCGAGGATCTGTTGAATCTCCCAGATGTCAGGAGACATGGCTCTTCCCATCAGTGCAATCCGGATTACCGTGCTCACATCGCCTACATGGCCCTTGTACAGTTCGGGGTTTTTTTTGTAATCCTTGGGCTTTGCTGCATAACCGTTTGCGGATGCAATTTCACGGATCTTGTCAAACCACTGGACTTGATCGTCCCTATGGTCATAGGATTCCAGATAAGAGGAAAGTATGGTTTTCGCATCCTCATCGCTCACATTTTCCGGATAGACATCTTCTGTTTTGAAATAATCGTCATAGAAATAGCTGATAAATTCGAACATCTGCCTGGCGAAGATGAAATCCTTCCTCGGCTTGTCGCCCTGTCTTCCCAGGTCAAGAATCTTTATGAGGTATTCCTTCTGCTCCGCAAACAGATCTATCAGTTCAGGCCGGTACGTTTTTGCCCAGTTTATGAGAAATTCGCTCAGCTCGTCTGCCGGGATTTTTACCAGAACATCCTTGCTGATATCGTTGAGCTTGTCCAAATCGAACAAAGTGCCGGAATTGCTCATCTTTTCCACGGTAAAGTCAAAAGCCTCCTGCGGTGAGTCCGGGTTTTCCAGCCGCCATTCCTCGTAGTTGGAATTCAATATGGTCAGAAGATATTCCCTGACCGCTTTTGGGTGATAACCCTCACTGCGGTAATAATCAAGGGAAAGCTCCGGATCCTTTCTCTTTGAAAGCTTTCTTTTGTTCCCGTCTTCCATTTTCATGAGCTGTGCGGTATGGCAGTAAACCGGCAGGGGCCAGCCAAGCGTCCGGAACAGCTCTACATGAATCGGCAGGGACGGCAGCCATTCTGCGCCTCTTACCACATGGGTTGTTCGCATCAGGTGATCGTCCACCACATGGGCAAAGTGGTAGGTTGGAATGCCGTTAGCCTTAAGCAGGACAACATCCTGGTCGTTTTCGGGCATCGTCAGAGTTCCTCTGATACCGTCCTCAACAGAAATCATCCGGACATCTTCCTCCGGGCAGTCATGGGTGCCCTGAGATCTCAGCCTTATCACGAAAGGCATTTTTTGCTCCATGCGGTTTTGTATCTCTTCAAGGGTAAGGTTTCTGTGCCGGGCCCATTTTCCGTAATATCCGGGATTTTCTTTCAGCCGTTCCTGCTCTTCACGAATAGCGGTCAGCTCTTCCTCTGTACAGAAGCAGGGGTAGGCTTGTCCGCGCTGAACCAGCTGTTTAACATAGGTCTGATAGATTTCCGCTCTTTGACTCTGGTAATAGGGGCCGTAGTCACCCTTGTCGCCCTCCAGGGCTGCGCCTTCATCAAAGGTCACACCGAAGAACTCCAAAGAGGAAATGATCGCCTCCACAGCGCCCTCTACCTGGCGCTTGTCGTCTGTATCCTCAATCCGAAGGTAGAAGACTCCGTCACTTTGATGGGCAAGACGTTCATCTACAAATGCCCCGTAAAGGTTTCCAAGATGAATAAATCCCGTAGGACTTGGCCCAAGCCGGGTCACCTTTGCTCCGGGAGGGAGCTTTCTTTCCGGGTAAATTTTTTCGTAATCCTCCGGATCCCTGGTGATATGCGGAAAAAGCAGTTCCGCCAGGTTGTTATAATCCATACTATCTTATCCTCCGTTTTGGTATCATATCGTAAAAGGCAGTCTTCGTTTTCGTGCGTGCGGACCTGCAAAGGCGCACCCCGGAACGATTTACCTCATCCATTATATACTGTGCCCCAATTTGATTCAAGTTCCATCTGTAAACAGTTCCGTCTGCAAAAGTTAACAGGTCCTATGCAAATAAATCCGTAAAGAGATCCTGGCAGTTATTATAATGATTACCATGATCCTGCTAAATAATCAGACAACCAGTGAAATTGACGCTTTCAAATTTTAAAGTAATAAGGGAAAAGAAAAGATGATTGATGAGTTTTCTTCGACTCCCCTGCTCAGTAAATAAACGCAACAAAGCTCGATTTGGATTCGTAATTTTAATTAATTTGGGATAATCCACTTGAACTATGCCTATTTGCTAAGAGGTCTTTTTCTGAATTGCTAATTTAAGGATTTACCTATTTCATATGCAGTTTTCATCAGTTTCATATTTTTCTTTGATACATCCTGTGTAAATGCCTTTGTTGAAACTATTCGCTTAACCTCTTTGAATCCGATTCCTTTTAAGCTTTTGGCTAAATAACTAAAATAATTACCAAATATAAACTTGAATGGTGCAGCTTGTGAATAAACCATTATTAATTGTTTTTCTCCAAACCGTGGTATGTGGTTTCCCTTATTTATTTCAGTTAAAGGATAAAGTCTGTCCAACAGTAATTTTGTTTGTGCAGAAACTTGACACATATAAACTGGTGAACCAAGTATAATGATATCCGCAGATACTATATCTTTATAAACTGATTGCATATCATCATTAATGCAACAATTATGATGCTTTCTGCAGTATAAACAGCCTTGACAACCTTTTATATTCATATCATTTAAATAATATATTTTAGTTTCTGATTCATTTTCTTGTGCACCTTCTAATATCCTTTTTACAATATTACTGATATTACCATGATGGTTTGCACTTCCAACAAAAGCTACTATATTTTTCATAATTTATTCCCCAGTATAACAAAATGTTTTTAGAAAACCCTTACAATTTTAACTAACACGCTTTTATTATAGCATAAAGACATAAACAATTTCATGAACTAATGAAGATTAACTGTCGAAAGCACCTATCCAATATCTGCACTTCTAACCAAATCCGATTCTGCCTGCTCTTCAAGCTTTCTTATATCCTCATAAGTATAAAAATGGCCCTGCCTGATATGCTCCACTTCATGTCGAAAGGCTTCTGCCTGAGCATTTCGGCTTTTTCGTCCCGCTAATCAGAGGTGATTGGAAATGGTTTTTCATCATGCTTCTTGTATGCGTTTTTACTTGGTGGGTCGCCTGTATCCCATTTGCCTTTTTATACAACAAGCAATACCTTAAGGGCATGATGGAAAAGGGATGGGTTGCTGCAGACGAAATTAGCGCAGTAGAGCTTGAAAGACGAGGCGTTACTTATTCAGACATCAAAGCTAAATACACAAGGGCATAGAGTAATCACTAATAAACTGTGTCTGTAAGAGCAAAGAGCTGTGGCAGGAGCTGCGGTTCTTTTTTATATCGTAGGCTTGGAATTACTGCATTATTGCTATATCGACTCCCACACCAACTCCCACACTTAAGAGCCAAATACGGCCTGTATTAGCCACATACCGGACCACGGCATCATCAAAAACAAAATGAAAAAAGCCCTCAAATCATAGAAAAATCAGTGACTCAAAGGCTTGTTTCATTGGTAACCCGTAGGGGAGTTTGCATCTGCTCGCTTTGCTCGCATCTGCCGCCCTGCGATGCCCTCTATCAGGCATCTTGGACCGCTCATTACTCGAAAGTCCGCCGGACTTTCTCCTGACATTCGCGCCCTTGCGGGTTCGACTCCCCTACTCAAAAGCGAAAAAAGCCGAAGCATAAAGCCTCGGCATTTTTCTCTTGGTAACCCGTAGGGGAGTCGAACCCCTGATTCCGCCGTGAGAGGGCGACGTCTTGACCACTTGACCAACGGGTCTCGCATAGTAAATTAAATCAACAATTACTGCATTAAATTCAAATGTTGGGCGAATATAGCACTTTCCAGGACATCGCCCTACAGGACATAATCATAAATCATTTTAACTTAGAAATCAAGAAAAAAGCGATAATATTTTTTGCTGATTAATTACATAGTGATGTCAGGCAAATTGGTTAAATTTACCTACAGACTTAAATATTTTATAATGGTAAAATAGCTTAGCATTGGAATTTCGGTATTTACGCAGGTTTTAGAGCTTTGTACATAACTAAATTCCCTTTAGTTGAAATTCCAATGCTGTTATTCTATAAAACTATTCAAGCAAGGCTAATAACCTTGCTTTCTTATTTTGAAGCCAGTAACAGTCCGGAGATCAGGCCGAAAACCGGCTGGACCCCGGAACCCAGATTCTCAAGAACCAGATTCAGTATTGACAGCTTGGAAATCAAGAGTAGAATTAATATTGATTCCGTCATTATCATCAAAGGCTTTTGGAAACGTTTCTCTCAACGGGGTAAATACCTGATAAAAAGGAGTTAATCGTATGGAAAAAGATGTGCAGTTATTTCTGAATTCGACACATGACGGGATGATTGCAGTGGATTCAGAAGGGTTTATCACTCTTTTCAATACCGTTGCGGGCAAGCTTCTCAACACAACTCCAACCGAAGCCATCGGCAGGCATGTTACGGACGTGGTGAAGAATACGAGGTTGCCGTATATCCTGGAGACAGGCAAATCCGAACTGAACCAGCAGCAGGAACTGGAAGGCATAAGAATCATAACAAACAGGATGCCGGTCAGAGATGACAGCGGAAAGATCATAGGGGCTATCGCTGTGTTTCGGGATATCAGCGATGTCATCAGCCTTGCGGAGGAAATCACAAATCTGAAAGAAATGAAAATAATGCTTGCCGCAATTATCAATGCGACACAGGATGCCATATCGGTTGTGGATCAGAACAGCCGGGGAATTTTAATCAATCCGGCCTATACCAGATTGACGGGACTTACGGAGCGGGATGTGATCGGAAAACCCCCGACGGTAGATATTGCGGAAGGAGAGAGCATCCATGCTAAGGTAATCGCAACGAAAAAACCGGTGAAAGGGGCGTTTATCAAGATAAAACCGTTCAACCGGGAGGTGCTGGTCAATGCAGCCCCCATCATCGTAGACGGGGAATTAAGGGGAAGCGTCGGAGTCATTCACGATATTACGGAAATCACGAAGCTTACAGCGGAGTTGAAGCAGGCCAAGGAACTGATCAGGAAGCTGGAAGCCAAATATACCTTTGAGGATATCATAGGGCATGCTCCTTTGCTGGCATCCGCCATCGACAAAGCAAGAAAAGCCGCAGAAACCTCCGTAACAGTGCTGTTGATGGGGGAAAGCGGTACCGGCAAGGAAATTTTTGCTCATGCAATACACAATGCCAGTGATCGGAAATTCAATCAGTTTATCAGAGTAAACTGTGCGGCACTATCTGAATCTCTTTTTGAATCAGAGCTTTTCGGATATGAGGAAGGTGCATTTACCGGAGCGAGAAAGGGAGGAAGGAAGGGTCTGTTTGAAGAGGCAAACGGGGGGACCATTTTCCTTGATGAAATCGGCGAAATGCCGATCAGCTCCCAGTCAAAGCTTCTGAGAGTGCTTCAGGAACGGGAGCTTGTCAGGGTGGGCGGCACGAAATACATCGATATTGACGTCAGAATCATTACCGCTACCAACACCAATATAGAAAGGGCGGTACAGGAGGGACGTTTCCGGAGTGATTTATATTTCAGGCTGAATATGTTCCCGATCATCATACCGCCTTTAAGAGACAGAAAAGACGATATCAATGAATTGTCGGCTTATATTTTGAAAAAGCTCAATCAGCAGTATGGAAAGAATGTTCAGCACATATCAGAAGAAGCCGTCCATGAATTGAAGGAATACAACTGGCCGGGCAATATCAGAGAGCTGGAGAATTTAATCGGAAGAGCAATCATAAATATGAAAACCGGAGAACCGATCATTCAGGCGTCTCATCTACCGATGCTTGAAAAACAAGCGGGAAAAAGGAAAGACCCGGAAGGGTGTCCGGAATATCATGATCCCGCGTTAAGCCTGAGTGAAATATTAGAGAAGACAGAAAAAGATTACCTGCTTGCTGTCATGGAACAATGCAATTACAATAAGACAAAGGCAGCCAAGAGAATGAATATATCATTGAGAAGCCTATATTACAAATTAGCCAAGTACGGTCTCATTTCCTGCAGCGGAGAAGAACCCTTCGATTGATTGCCCTCTGTTTTTCAGATGATCGTGCAAAACATTGCGTGATTGGTGCAAGTATTTGCATGCAATATTTGTAAAAGAACGGGATTCCATGAGATATTTTCAGAAAAATCAGACTCCTGAATTGAAATATATGATAAAAATTTCCCAACATATCAACGGCAACAGACCGTTGATATTTTTTTTATTAAAGATGGCATATGATTTGCTTTGATTATGAGTGAGGAGATGTTTTATTCGAGGAAAATGAGCTTCGAACGTTATGAAGAGCAGAACCGGAAAGGGAGAGACTCCAATGATCAATACAATTCATGAAATCTTGGCTTCTGCCGCGGCAGCGGGACCGAAAACAATTGCCGTTGCGGCAGCCCAGGACATCGAAGTCCTGCAGGCTGTGAAGCAGGCAAAAGAATCTGGAATTGCTGAGGCGATACTCGTGGGAGACGGGGAAAAGATTGCAGAGGCTGCGGCAGCTTGTAACGTGAACGTCAATGATTTTGAAATCATAGAGATTTCAGATCAAGTCGAAGCATGCCGGAAAGCAGTTTGGCTTGTATCCTCGGGAAAAGCACATATGGTGATGAAGGGTCTGGTGGATACGGCAGTTCTGCTGAAGGCAGTCCTGGACGATGAAATCGGGCTGAAGACAGGAAAGGTGCTTTCTCATGTGGCGGTTATGGAAATCCAGGGATTTGAGAGGTTGTTTTATGTTACCGATGCTGCAATGAACATCGCACCGGATCTGGATCAGAAAAAACAAATTATAGAGAACGCGGCTTCCGTGGCGCATTGCCTGGGAAACCGCACCCCCAAGGCAGCACTGCTGGCGGCTGTGGAAAAGGTCAATCCTAAGATGCCGGCCACGCTGGATGCTGCGGAGCTGGTAAACATGAGCGAGCAGGGCACAATAAAAGGATGCATTCTCGGCGGCCCTTTTGCATTGGACAATGCAATTTCAGAAGCTGCGGCAAAGCATAAGGGGATTGATCACCCCGTTGCCGGCCGGGCGGATATTCTGGTGGTTCCAACCATTGAAGCAGGGAACCTGCTTTACAAATCGGCGGTATATTTTGCCGGGGCCCGGATTGCCGGAATCGTAGCCGGAGCGAAGGCGCCGGTGGTGCTGACTTCCAGGGCGGATTCGGAAAAAGCCAAGCTTGCCTCCATTGCTCTGGGAGTAATGATGTCGGCGCACCTATGGGGAACCAGCGTGAGGGAGGAGTAAAATATGGATCATACGTACAGAATGTTAATCATAAACCCAGGTTCGACATCCACAAAAATAGCGATTTACGACAATGAAGAACTGGTCATGGAACAGGTGCTGAGACATAGCGATGAAGAGCTTGCCTCTTATGCCTCGATTATGGGGCAGCATGATTTCAGGAGAAATATCATATTGAATTTTCTCGAAGAAAAGGCCGTTGATTTGCAGCAGCTCAGCGCTGTTGTCGGAAGAGGCGGATTATTGAGACCGATGGAAGGCGGAACATACAGGGTCAGCCCTGGCATGCTGCAGGATTTGAAGAATGCGGTTATGGGTCAGCATGCATCCAATCTGGGCGCTATCCTTGCTGATGAAATTGCCGGGCGGCTGAGCATTCCGGCATTTATCGTTGATCCGGTTGTTGTTGACGAGATGGAACCAGTGGCAAGAATAACCGGGATGCCCGAAATAGAAAGAAAAAGCATTCTGCATGCGCTGAATCAAAAGGCCGTTGCCAGAAGAGCAGCGAAAGATACAGGCAGAAGCTATGAGGATATAAATCTGATTGTAGCCCATATGGGCGGCGGTATTTCCGTGGGTGCCCATCAGAAGGGCAGGATCATCGATGTCAACAATGCATTGGACGGAGAGGGCCCTTTTTCTCCCGAAAGGGCCGGAGGGCTTCCCACAGGCGAACTGATCAGGCTGTGCTTTTCGGGAGCATACACCATGGAGCAGTTGAAGGGCAAAATAGTTGGAAACGGGGGATTGACCGCATACCTGGGGACGAAAGACGGAAGGGACGTCAAAAGGAGGATCCGGGAAGGCGATGCGAATGCAAAGCTGATTTATGAAGCGATGGCATACCAGGTCGCAAAAGAGATCGGGGCGTGCAGCGCGGTTTTAAAAGGGAAGGTAGATATGATCTGCCTAACAGGGGGCCTTGCTTATGATGAACTGCTAATGGGTTGGATCACAGAGCGGGTAGACTTTATCGGTGATGTAAAAATTTACCCCGGTGAGGATGAAATGATTGCACTTGCTCAGGGGGCGCTTAGGGTTCTCAGGGGAGAAGAGCAGGTGAAAGAGTACCGATGAAAAGAGTCATCAGAAAGAGAATGGAGGATCTGAGTTGGAGGAAAAGAGATTGAGGATCATTACCGGCTGCTGCGGAAGCGGAAAAACGGAATTTGCGGTGAATCACGTCCTGCGTTTAGCCGGAAAAGCCGGTAAAGCGGTAATCGTTGATCTGGACATTATCAATCCGTACTTCCGCTCCAGAGAACTGACGGCGGTATTCGATCAGGCTAATGTTCGAGTCATCGCATCGTCAATCCATACCGCATCGGCTGAAATTCCATCCTTATCCCCCGAGATATTTACGGTGTTTCAGGATAAGAACTGTGAGGCAGTGCTGGACTTGGGGGGCGATAAAGCGGGAGCAAAGGTCCTGCGGAGATTTCATCCCTATCTGGAACAGGAGCCATATGAGATGTTTTATATACTGAATTGCAAAAGGCCGATTACAAATGATGTGGATCGTTCCATAAGACATATACGGGAAATCGAAGATGCTTCGGGTCAGAGCGTTACCGCTATCATAAACAATGCGCATCTCTGCGAATTGACAACAGAGGATGAAATTTTGCAGGGACAGGAACTGTGCGAAGCGGTTGGAGAAAAAACAGGGCTTCCTGTAGTCTATACCGTAGTACACGAAAACCTTGCCGGTAATCTGTCCGGAAAAATCAGGAGCAAGATATACCCGATCAGTATTTTCATGAAGAAACCTTGGGAATTTTATGAAGAGAATCATGGAGCTGTTTCAGCAAATGATTGATAGAAAGAAGAGGTGTTGATATGGTGGGTCAGGTTAAAAATTTGGATTGGATCAATTTAGGCTTTTCCTATGTGAAAACAGATTTTCGTTATATCTCTTATTGGGAAAATGGAGCGTGGGATCAGGGAGAACTGACGGAAGACCCGGTTCTTACAATAGAGGAAAGCGCTACCTCTCTTCATTATGGGCAGCAATGCTTTGAAGGTCTGAAAGCGTATCGGACAAAAGGAGGAGGAATTCAACTGTTCCGGCCCGAATGCAATGCTAAGCGAATGCAGGAAAGCTGCCGCCGGCTGCTGATGCCGGAAGTGCCGGAAGAGAAATTCCTTGACGCCTGCTGTAAGGTTGTCAAAGCAAATGAAGCTTACGTACCGCCCTACGGTTCCGGTGCAACGTTCTATTTAAGGCCATTCATGGTTGGCGCCGGATATAATCTGGGACTGAAAACCGCTCCCAAATTTATGTTCCGTGTTTTTGGCAGCCCCGTAGGCCCGTATTTTAAAGGTGGTCTTAAGCCGATTCGGCTGAGTATATCGGACTACGACAGAGCCGCACCGAACGGAACGGGGGCGGTTAAAGTAGGAGGGAATTATGCGGCAGGCCTTTATCCCCATGAACTGGCTGCCGGCCAGGGCTATGACGACTGTATCTATCTGGATCCGGCTACCCATACAAAGATTGAAGAGGTGGGCGCCGCCAATTTCTTCGGCATCACAAAAGACAATAAGTTTGTCACTCCAAAATCTCCCTCCATACTCGGGAGCATCACCAAGTATTCTTTGATGACAATCGCTGAGGATTATCTGGAGATGGAGGCAGAGGAAAGGGATGTCCCGATTGACAGTCTGGATGACTTCAAGGAGGCGGGAGCATGCGGGACGGCCGCAGTAATTACTCCCATAGGAAGCATCGAATACAATGGACGGCTTCATGTTTTTCACAGTGAGAAGGAAGCCGGACCGATCACAAAAAAATTGTATGATCTTCTCTGTGGGATGCAGTTTGGAGATGTTCAGGCACCTTCGGACTGGATCTATAAGGTGTAATAATTAGTGGGGGTTTAAAATATGGCAGGGAAAGTGATATTTGATGAAAACAGGTGCAAGGGTTGTGAGCTTTGCACTACGGCATGTCCGCTCAAGCTCGTGGTTATGGATGAAAACAGAATCAATGCAAGAGGATATCATCCGGCAACGGTGCATGATAAAGAGCGGTGTACGGGCTGCGCATCCTGTGCAAGAATCTGCCCCGACGTGGCAATTCGAGTCGAGCGGTAGCAGGCAGAGGGAGATAAGAAAAATCAGGGGATCAGAAAGAAGGGAAAAGATATGGCAAAAGAATTGTGGAAAGGGAATGAAGCGATAGGAGAAGCCGCTATTCGGGCAGACTGTAAATATTTTTTCGGTTATCCGATCACACCTCAGAATGAGATACCCGAATATATGGCATTGAAGCTGCCCGAGGCGGGAGGCTGCTTTCTTCAGGCTGAATCCGAACTGGCGGCGATCAATATGGTGTATGGAGCGGCCGGAGCCGGAGCGAGGGTGATGACCTCGTCCTCAAGTCCGGGCATCAGCCTGAAACAGGAAGGGATCAGCTTTCTGGCAGGAGCGGAGCTGCCATGCGTCATCGTGAATATTGTAAGGGGCGGTCCCGGTCTGGGAGGGATCCAGCCGGCTCAGTCTGATTACTTCCAGGCCTGCAAGGGCGGCGGTCACGGCGATTACAAGCTGGTCGTACTGGCCCCGGACTCGGTTCAGGAAGCGGCTGATCTGGTTCAGGAGGCCTTTGAAATAGCGGACTTCTATAGAAATCCTGTGATGGTCATGGGCGACGGAATGATCGGCCAGGTGATGGAGCCTGTTGAGTTCAATCCGGTAAAGAAAAGGGCCCTTCCTGAAAAGCCATGGGCTACCCGCGGCACGAAAGGAACCAGGCCGCCCAATATTGTAAACTCGCTTTATCTGGATCCGGAAGAATGTGAAAAGCTGAATAGCAGGCTGTTTGAAAAATATAAATCCATCGAAGAGAATGAAGTGCGCTTCGAGACCTATGATACAGAAACTGCAGAGATCGTATTTGTGGCCTATGGAACAACTGCAAGAATCGTAAGAAACGCAATGCAGAGCCTGAAAAAAGAAGGTATCCGCACCGGTCTGGTGAGGCCTGTTACTCTATGGCCTTACCCAAGCCGCATCATAGCTGATCTTGCGGCAAAGTCGCATGTGAAAGCTTTCCTATCAGTAGAAATGAGCATGGGACAGATGGTGGAGGATGTCAGGCTTGCGGTCAACGGCAAAAAACCGGTGTTTTTCTACGGAAGATCGGGAGGGATGGTCCCTTCGCCGACCGATGTCGCAGAAGAGGTCAAGAAGATAATGGGAGGGTTGGAGAATGGGAGTCGTCTTTAAAAGGACAGAAGGCCTGACGGATAAACAGTTTCATTATTGTCCCGGATGCACGCATGGTATCATACACAGACTGGTTGCGGAAGCGATGGAAGAGCTTGACTTGTTAGGCTCAGCGGTCGGAGTGGCACCTGTCGGCTGTTCGGTTTTCTGCTATAACTATTTTAACTGTGATATGCAGGAAGCAGCTCACGGAAGAGCCCCGGCCGTTGCAACCGGGATTAAAAGAGTCTGTCCCGATCTGGCGGTTTTCACGTATCAGGGAGACGGAGATCTGGCGTCGATCGGAACGGCGGAGATCGTCCATGCGGCAATGAGGGGAGAAAAGATAACCACGATATTTGTCAACAATGCGATTTATGGGATGACCGGAGGCCAAATGGCGCCGACCACTCTGGTGGGCCAGAAAGCTACGACCGCGCCGTTCGGAAGAGAAGAAAGCCATGCCGGTCTGCCGCTTAGGATGAGTGAAATGTTGTCCACGATTCCAAAGGCGGTATTTGTTGAGAGGGTATCGGTCCATGATGTCAAGCATATCGTGCAGGCTAAAAAAGCGATAAAAAAGGCGTTTCAGATCCAGACCGAGGGTAAGGGATTTACTTTTGTTGAGGTGCTTTCCACCTGTCCCACGAACTGGGGAAAGACACCGGTGGAAGCCTTGAAGTGGCTGGAGGAGAACATGATACCGTATTATCCATTAGGAAACTATAGAGCTCCGGAGGATGAAAGCCCGGAGGAGAAGAAAACCAAGAAGGAGGAGATTAAATGACGCATGAAGTAATTATGGCCGGATTCGGAGGGCAGGGAGTCATGGCCATCGGAAAAATACTGGCGGAAACCGCCTTGAAGACAGGAAAAAATGTTTCCTGGCTTCCGTCCTATGGACCTGAAATGCGAGGCGGAACCGCTAATTGCAATGTCATCATATCCGAGGAGGAAATCGGATCCCCGATCGTGACTTCGGCCACGGCTGCGCTGGTACTAAATCTGCCTTCCCTGGAAAAATTTGAGAACAGCATCGTTCCGGAAGGAGCCTTGCTCGTCAACAGCTCCCTGATCAACAAAGAAGCATCCAGAAAGGATATCAGAACCTACTATATCCCCGCCAATGATATCGCCAGCGAAATCGGAAACAGCAAGGTTGCCAATATGATCATGCTGGGCGCTTATCTTGAAGCATCAGGGGCAGCACAGCAGCAGGAAGTCGCAGAAATTATCGCAGAATTATTCGGAAGCAAAAAGCCGGAGCTTGTTACACTGAATAAAGAGGCTCTGTCAAAAGGGGCTGAATGGGTAAGGGATCATTAAAGATCCCTTATCCTTTTGATGAGGTTTGATGTGAGGTTTGATCTAAGGTTTGATTTTGCCGGTTTTTTTTTGGCTTTTTTTGCTGGTTTTGCCTGTTGGATTTTTGGCGTTTTGCCTTGTGTATTTATATTTTGTTTGATAAAATATAACATTAACGACGGCCTGCCCGCTTTTCAATGCGCAGGCAGCACGGGATGATCCCGGTATCAAATAAAAAAATTGTCGGAGAGGAAGTTGACAGATGATATATAAGAGTACAAGAGGCAGCATGGAGACCAAAAATGCGGCACAGGCTGTAATTCAGGGAATTGCCCGGGACAAGGGGCTTTTCGTTCCGGAAAACATACCCGCACTACCCTTTGCGCTGGAGGAA
Source organism: Anaerovoracaceae bacterium (assembly GCA_036677845.1). Classification (GTDB taxonomy): domain Bacteria; phylum Bacillota; class Clostridia; order Peptostreptococcales; family Anaerovoracaceae; genus Anoxybacterium. The sequence goes on from JAVBVR010000041.1 coordinate 68,447, forward strand.
CTGAAGGGGAAACACTATCGGGAAATCGCATTTTCCGTCATTCACAGCTATTTTACAGATTACTCGGCGGAAGAGATACAATATTGTGTAGACGGAGCTTATGACAGCAAATTTGAAGCAGCGGACATCGTGCCTCTGGTGAAAGCAGGAAACGCACATTTTCTTGAACTGTATCACGGTAAGACGGCGGCCTTCAAGGACATGGCGCTCTCCATTCTTCCATACCTCATGACCACTGCCATGAAAAAGGAGCGGGAAGATAAAAAAATCGTGATTCTGACGGCCACCTCCGGCGACACGGGCAAAGCCGCCCTGGAAGGATTTGCGGATGTACCGAATACCGAGATCATCGTTTTCTATCCAAATGAAGGAGTGAGCGAGATTCAGGAAAGGCAGATGACGACCCAGGAGGGCATGAATACTCATGTGTTTGCCATTCGCGGCAACTTTGACGATGCCCAGACCGGTGTGAAAATGATTTTCAATGACAATGATTTCGCGGATGAGCTGGCAAAGACTGGCTGCAAGCTGTCCTCTGCCAATTCCATCAATATCGGGAGACTGATTCCCCAGGTGGCTTACTATGTCTTTGCCTATGCCAGGCTTATGGAAACCGGTGCCGTTGAAGCCGGGGACAAGATCAATATCGTAGTCCCCACAGGAAATTTCGGAAATATACTGGCGGCATATTACGCCAAGGAAATGGGCATCCCGGTGAACAGGCTGATCTGTGCTTCCAACGAAAACAAGGTTTTGACCGATTTCATCAATACGGGAGCTTATGACATCGAGAGGGAATTTTATCTGACCAATTCTCCGTCCATGGACATCCTTATTTCAAGCAATCTCGAGAGACTGCTATACCACCTTTCAGGTGATAACGGCGCGGAGATCGCTGCTTTGATGGAAAGCCTTGAAAAAAACAAAAGATATGAAGTAAGCGGCAGAATTAAAACTGGACTTTCGGACTTCCGTGCCGGCTTTGCGACGGTGGAAGAAACCAATGCGGCCATCGGTGCCATGTATGCGGAAAACGACTATCTTATGGATACTCACACGGCGGTTGCATATAAGGTATACGAAGAATACAGAAAAGAGACCGGCGACGATACGGTTACGGTTATCGCTTCCACTGCCAGCGCCTATAAATTCGCGGACAGCGTAGCCGCTTCCGTTGGAATTGACATCGAAAAAGACGGCTTTGCCAACGTACGTGCGCTGCACGAAAGGACCGGAGTCAGAATCCCCGCCGGATTAAAAGGCCTGGAATCCAAGGAAATCAGACATAAAAGCGTGCTTGACAAGGAAGATATGAAAACTGCGGTAAAGAACGTTCTGAAATAGATACCGTGTTCTAAAATTGAGAAATTAAAAGATAATACGGGCAAGGGGCAGCGACCTAATCCGGATACACGACGGTCTGCCCTTTGCCGTTTTCTTTTGCCTGATACAGAGCAGAATCCGCCTGATGAAACAGGAGCGTTTCATTCATATCTCCCTCTATGTAATGAGAGATTCCCGCACTGAAGCTGATTTCACCAGACCTGACTTTAGAATGAGGGACCTGTTTGCACCGCTGGCGCAGGGATTCCAGTCTGAGGTAGGCCAGCTCCTTGGATGCCTTCGTGAAAATTACAGCGAATTCGTCCCCGCCGAATCTGGAAATGTAAGCATCTCCGTTGCACTGTTGTTTGATCAGTTCGGTGAAATGGAGCAGCACCTGATCCCCTTCCAGATGGCCAAAGGTATCGTTGGTTTCCTTGAAATCATCCAGATCGATGATGGCAAGTGCAATAGGTGATCTCATGTTTCTCGCCTTTTCAATGGAAATCTTAAGCAGGGACTGGAATGTTTTTCTGTTGTAGAGCCCTGTCAGAGAGTCATTTTTAGCCTGCTCGTTCAGAGAAAGCTGGGTTTTATAGCTTGCATAGATATAGTCGCTGTTTGCTTTGTTGTATGCAATTAAAACCGTACTCAGCAGATATGCCGAAATCAGCATTGTGTAGGCAACGGCAGCGTTCAGAAAGAAGAAAATAGAACCGTCGTACAAATAAGAACGAATCGAGGATAAAATGAGAAGGATTCCGTTCAGGATTGTAATAACGCTGGTAATTCTCTTCTGACCGAACAGGATGGTCAGAAAAACGGGAATCGCGAAGATTGTGAGAATCGATGCGATGATATAGTGAATGAAAGCGATAACCGCCGCCAATAAGGAAAACGTAACCAGAACAGCGTAGTTTTTAATCGGAGCTTTGATACTCATTTCATTGATGCGATGACAGCCAATAGTCAACAGTGTATTGATCACAGTGGGTATGATGATATACTTCATGATGTAATGGAAGTCGGTAACCCCTCCGCTGAGAAGCCCATTATCCCGGAAGACAACAAAAATACTGACTTCTACAATAAAAATTAAAAAAATGATAATGTAGAAGACCCGGATTATTTTTTCTCTCCACAGATCAAAGGATAAATTCGGCTTCGTAATCTCCATAAAGAACAGCAACCTCCTGTTTGGGACAATTATACTTGAAAATAGAGAACAATTCAAATTTTTATGGCAAAAAATTCAAGCATAACCGTAATTTTATTGCAAATATTTATTTGCGCAAATACTTGCATTTTCAACGAAGATATGTTAAATTACTATATGTGTCTTATTGAAGGCAGCTTGTGGAGAGTTGACCGAGTGGCTAAGGAGCTCGCCTGGAAAGCGAGTAAGGTGTAACAGCCCCGTGGGTTCGAGTCCCATGCTCTCCGCCAAATCCATTACCACCAATTGATAAAAAGTATTTTATCAATTGGTGGTTTTGTTTTGCCCTGAAACGGCTTGAAACAAGCGATTTCCAAGGTTCTCGGAGACTGCTTGTTTCATTTTTGGTACGCTATTATTGTGAGTTTTGATAGTTCGCCGGTTTCTGCAGCCGGCATCGTGGTTTCAAATCGTTTGACATTAGGCGGGGATGTGCGTTTTTCGAACAAATCGTTGAACAAATGAAGTAGTCGTTAGACACCATCTAACACAATAAATCAAATTTGGGGAAAAAATAATTATTAAAGTCCTCTAGATGCAAGCTCCTTATTAACGCTGAAGAAAATATATTAATAAGAGTTAATTATGCCGCCGTCCGTATAGCATTCGAATTTATACTTTCAATGGTTGACCTAATGCGTCGGAAGGCTTCAAGGTTGTCACTGAAAATTTCGAAAATGTCTGCTCCGCCAGCAAATTCATCATCTTTCATATCTTCCGGAGTCAGTGTACCCCACCGAGTAATCCAGTCTACGATATAGTAGACAAATGTAATTTGCGGTTCGGTGAATAATTGACCATCTAGAAAACCAGAGAAGGCTGCCAAAGCTGCCTCCTGTGACAGTCCGGTGATTCCTCGAATAAAACGACCCAATGAAACGCCGTTAGCTGCTGCTTCATACTCTTTCTCTGTACCGACCTCATGCCAGAATATTTGTTCAAGTTCATCCCAATCTGCATCACTCAGCGTTTCGTTGTTCTTTAATTTGTGAATGGCAGGTTTATTCTCATTATCCTTAACGTACCGTTCAGCTCTTTGATAATAACCATCCATGGCAGGGTCATCAGCAAAGCGCTCTCCTTCTTTTTCAAGTAGGACGCTATCCGTTACATTAATGACTTTAGCGCGCATCTCTTTCTTCAGATATTGCATCAGATCACGCAATTGCTGGCGTACTTCTTCAATGTCAAGAAGTGTAGCTGATGCCCAAAAGCTGTCCTGCTGCACTTGGTTTATTATTTCTCGGCGCTCAAGCACTTGCGGGATTGTTGCCTTTGGCTCTAAGGTACGAGCAATGGTTTTAACACGATTAATGATGGATCGCTGAGTGTTATCGTCTCCAGTCACATGAGCAATAGAAAGTTTGTACATCAATGCATCTAGCCGACGTGCGGACTCATCGTCATCAAGAGCTGGAACGAGTCCCGCTAAGTGGGAGATTATATTACCAGCTTCTATTGCACCGATGCACTGGAATGCGCTTAAGTCGGCATATTTTTCCACTAGCTGCAGGTTCTGTTTAACCTGGAACTGCTCTTTGTTCAACGAAGAAATGCTAGTTGAAATGTCATGGACAAGACTTTGCCTGAAATTGATAAGCTCTGACTCTTGGAACTTCATATCCTGAAGTTCACGAATCAGCATCACTTTCAACTTGAAAGTATATTCAGCTAATGAGATGGTTTCGTCCGATTCTTTTCCCTTGGGATCTTGACGGAAGAACTCAAAGTTACCAAGATAATCAAAAATGTAAAATTGCTTTTTATCTTCGCCTGGACCGAAAATATTCTCACAAAGCCTGGTACCACGTCCAAACATCTGCCAGAACTTTGTTTTGGAAAGCACGCGCTTGAAAAACACAAGGTTTAGGATTTCAGGCACGTCGATACCTGTATCCAGCATATCAACAGAGATAGCAATTTGCGGGTATTTATCTTTTTGCTTAAAGGCAGTTAATAAATCCTCCGAATACTTCTCATAATTATCAATGACACGTGCAAAATCGCCATGATATTGAGGGTAGAGCGTATCAAACTGATTTTTTATGAATTCAGCATGGGAATGGTTCTTGGCAAAGATAATGGTTTTGCCTAATTTGTCGCCGCCTTCAACTTTTAACCCTTTAGTCATCAGGTCTTGAATTATTGCTTGGTTTGTGTGAACGTTAAAGTACTGCGAGTTAATGGCTTCGCCGCTTATGAAGTCTGGGATTTCTTCATTCTCATCAAAAGCCTCCTCAAACATTGTCTGTTGCTCATCTGTAAGTTCATCGTAATGGATGCCTTCTGTAGGTATACGAAATAGTTTTTCGATGCAATGGTAGTCTGTAAGATAGCCCTCTGACACCGCTGTGCCGTACTCATAAGCATAAGTTGGCATATTGTTTTCTAGACCGAAAAACTCATAAGTATTGTGCTCAACGTCATCTTTTGGTGTGGCGGTAAGCCCCACCAGGAGAGCATCAAAATACTCAAATATGGCTCTATACTTTTTGAAAATACTTCGATGAGCTTCGTCAATGATGATAAGGTCGAAGTGCGCCGGAGTAAATAGCTTTTTTCCGTCTTCAGTCTTTTCCTCATTGATTGCATTCATTATAGTTGGATAAGTAGAGAAAATTGCCCTATCAGCAGGCTTGTCGTCTCCACGCTTGCAAAGGTTACAGGACGATAAGTTCGGCATATGTTTTGTAAACGCTGACTTTGCTTGCTTAACCAATTCAACTCTATCAGCCAGAAATAGAATATTTGTAGCCCATGCATGTGATGTCAACACATCAACGAGAGATACAGCCGTTCTAGTTTTCCCGGTTCCGGTTGCCATAACTAAAAGAGACTTACGGCGGCTCTGTGAAAATTCTCCGCAAATTCGTTGTATGGCAGTCTTCTGATAGTGGCGATCCGTAATTTCGGGGTTGATTTGGATGCTGTCAAAAGGAATTCGCTGCTCTCGGCGGTTCATGATTCGCTGCAAATCTTCTTTTGAAAATACTGAATACACCTTGCGCTCCGGGTAATTTGTATCTTCCCAGAACCAAGTATCGTAACCATTTGTGTAGAAAATAAAGGGACGTTGTCCGTATTGATTTTCAAGACAATCGGCATACAGTTTCGCCTGATGTCGACCAACTTTCGGGTCGACCGTAGTCCTTTTAGCTTCTACAACTGCTAGGGGCAGACCATTATCACCATTTAAGACATAATCAACATAGCCATCCCCAGAATCGTTAGGCATGCCGAAAACGGGCACTTCTTCAAAGCAATCAACTCGGAACTTCCAGCCCATCGCCTTAAGGTCAACATCAATGTAACTTTTACGGGTATCAGCTTCACTCTTTGTTCCTGCGGAATATGTTCTTGAAGCTGTATTGCTGGCTCGGAGGTCTTCCATCTCGGATTGCATTTTTTTGAGATCATCGAGCAATTTCTGGCGTTCTTCATCCTTAGCATCTAATTCAGTTTTAAGCTTGTTAAATTCATCCTTTGATATAGATGCAGCAAATTCCGATGGAAGAAGGGATTCATCAAATTTCCTATCTTTATATGCAGAGCCATAACAGTAGTCGATAAACAGCACAACGTCAAAAAGGCAACCAAGTGACAAGGTAGCCTCATGACGACTGATATTTTTGCCCGTATGTGCTGCAAAGTTGCCCAGCTTAATAATAAACTTAAGCTTGCCCATTATTTCATCATCAACTGAGTCCACAAATGAAGGGTTATAGATGAGTGCAGACAGATTGTCTTTAAAAGGCATTTTTAAGCTTTTATCAACTGAATAAAGCCACTTGACAGCGAGTTCTGCACTTTTTCTAGTACCAAGCGCACACAAGGCAGGGCTGGCAGCGATAGAACTCTCTGCTTCTATACAAGCGGAAGAAAACGCTTCAAACTCCTTACTATTTTTTATAAAATCAAAGTTTGTCATCCAATACCCCTCCTTTCAATCATTGAAACAGTTCGCCATTAAAGGCTTTCTGAAGGGTTGATTTATACGTTGTCTCTAATATCTCAAGACTAGCTCGGAGACGTAGCTTTTGTTCCTCAAGTAGGTTCATCTTGTTTTCAAATTCAAGTTGCAATGGAAGCGGTGGAACGATAACTTGCAAGGGAGATAAAATTTCCAGATTGATATTTGCCCTTGCAGCATCAGGCGCATAATCCAAGAGCCATTGTCTCCAATATCTAAGCTGCATCTCTAGAAAAACGTTCGTACATATTTCTGGATCAACAGTAATACCAATTGCACTATCAGGTGCATATACATTTCTCTGAAGAATAGCAGTAGCGCCAACTGTTGCACCAACTAACGCAATCATAATTGTACCTACCGGGAATTCCTTACTTACCCGTATTCCTAACTCATTTAAAGTTTGTGTATACGTTGATAAACGATGATCGCATCCATTGATATCACCGGTTTGCACAAAGGGATACGAACCATTGTAATATTTCGGATCGTTTCTCGGCCGAGGTGAAAATTTTCCGCGTTCCAATTTACTTATTTTAGACAATGGGTTAATGTTCCAACCCATTGTGTTCTTGATTGGGTCGCCAAACATGCTTAAAAATAAATTATGCTCTGTTTTATTTAGGAGCTCAATTTGTTGGAGCCTAATTGCTTTTGATTGTGTTATTAATCGAAGCGCATACCCAATATTTCTTTGTATTTCTAGCTCAAAGAATGGCATCTCAATATTTTTCAGACCGACATTATTGATAGCTTTCTGCGTTGCTCCGCTGCAATATTTGTCTTTTTGAGCATTAAAAACAGATGAGTTTAGATACTGAAGAACAAATTCTCGATCAAATCCTTCTTTGGGACGAACAACGAAGAAGCCAGTAGAAACTATAAGGTTCTTTGTCTCTTCAGATATTTCTAGTACCTTGACTGTGTTCTGCATTTTTGCAAATAATATATCTCCTACAGCTACATTAATATTTGCTCTTGAAGGGCGAGATTCGAAGGTGACTTCTTCCAACTCGGAATAATCAATGTAGTTACCTTTTAAGGCACCTGTACTTAAATATGACCTTGAACCTTCAAACTCTGTTACTGATCTACCTGAAAAAGTTATGCAATCAATAAAGGCTATCTCATTCATCAAGCATCGCCTCCAGTTCATCCATTTTTAATTGTATTTCCTCTTCTAGTTCCCTAAAGAGAGCGATGCTTACACTTGGATGGTCAAATTCGATTTGCTCTCCATCGTTTTCTTTGTACGTTTTAAAGCGTAAGTCCCAGTTTTTATCTATTACTTCTTGTGATGGAACAAGAAAAGACTGGTCTTTGCGTGTGCGTCCTGCTTCTTGGGTAGGATTAACCGTAAGGCTTTTAAAGCGAGCAACTATATCATCAATATCGCCATCAGTGCCAGACTCCGTTCGTTTGTCATCAAGTGAACGACCATCAGATCGCATATCATAAAACCAGATGTCATCAGTACCGCCTGTACCCGTTTTGGTAAAGATTAGAACCGCTGTTGAAACACCTGAGTATGGCTTAAATACTCCTGATGGCATTGAAATAACCGCTCGAAGCTTATGCTTTTCGACTAATTCTTTTCGTATTTGTTTATGAGCATTTGAGGGGCCTGATAATACACCTTCCGGCACGATACAAGCGCAACGCCCTCCAGCATCTAACATTCGAAGGAAGAGAGCCACGAATAATAACTCAGTCTTTTTTGTATCAGCAACCGATATTAGCGAAGGTGCAACCGAGTCATGGTCAAGAGAACCTTTAAACGGTGGATTTGCTAATACCACTGTGTACTTATCCTCATCTGTATTGCTCTTGGATAGTGAGTCATTAAACTTAACATTAGCATTATCCATTCCGTGTAGAATTGTGTTCATTGCGGTTATTCGGAGCATGGTTTGGTCGGTATCATAACCCGTGAACATTTTATTCTGATAATGTTCGCGGGCTTTTGTGTTTGTTCGTAGCTCGTACTCGTTATTCTCTCTGACATGATGACCCGCCAAAACTAGAAATCCTCCTGTCCCGCAGGCCGGGTCCACTATGGTGTCAGTGAGCTGAGGATCAACCATCTGAACCATCATTTTTATGATATGTCGTGGCGTTCTAAACTGACCAATACGACCAGCTGTCTGAAGTTTGGATATCATATACTCATAAATATCGCCCTTCATATCCCTGTCCTGCAACGGCAATTCTTTGATTGCTGTGACAACCTTTTGCGTAATAAGCGCATTCGGTAAAAGGAAGTTTGCCTCTTTCATATATTGAGCATAAGCACTCTTTTTGTTGATTTTTAAACCTTCTATTGTATGACGTGTACCGTCGGGCATGCGGATCGATGTGCTGTTTCCCTTTATAAAAGGAAATACTCTTTCCCGCAATCGATCAAATATTTCTTCCGCCTTAAGGTCACAGAATTTACTCCAGCGTAATGTCTGCCCAATCTCATCCTGCGGAAATATACGTTCTGCTGGCGCTCCGCCGAGCATAACATCTTTCTTTTCATTTGCTGTTTCAATATCATCCAATGATCGGATAAAGAACAGATATGTTAACTGTTCAATAACTACTAATGGATTTGCGATACCGTATGAATACATATCATCCCAGATCTTATCGATCTGGTTTTTAAGTTCTCCCACGATCATCACCTCTACCTCACATTCATATTTAATTTTTTATACTTCACAATCTTCAAAACAAAAGCCCTGCCTTGTTCGATGAACTCTATGTCCGCAAAGTTCACAAAATGCTGCATCCTTGCCGTTGATGTGGCTACAAGGCTCAAGCGATATTGTTAGGCCTTTTTTCAACGCACTTCCACAGGCAACGCAGAAGTTTGATTGCATTGTTATCCCATGAGTGTTTCCACAATATGGACAAATATCAGGTTTTCTTAAAAACGGTGGTACTGGTTTAGGCAACTTCTGCTGAGCTGGATTCTGAGAAACAAATCTTCCAAGCTCGAAGTCATGTCTGTCCCTGCAAACCGTAACTTCTTTCATATACTCACCAAAATTATGTAAGGTGAATACTGCATTAGCAGGCTCAAAAGAGTAATCCTCAGTTGCTCTTTTATAACGACTAAGTGCTGCATCATCGGAAATACCGCATATCAAAGCGATGTCTCGCTCATCTACTATATCCAAGTGACGCATTATCCACTTGGAAGCCAAAACTTCTCCAGCGAAGATATCAGCTTCAAATTCCAATTGATTATAAATATTGTAATCAAGGTTGTCTGCTGTAATGCTAATAACCTTGTTATCCTTGAGATGGCCAAGATATATATGTCCAATCTCATGAGTTGCCGTCCAAAGCATCCTCGTTTGAGGAATTTCATCTCCAGCATTTAGTATGATGTCATATTGATCATGGGCAACATCATACATGGCGAGTCCATCCTTACTGCGCATAACGTGGTTACAAACATAATCTGCGTTTTTCCCAATTTCGTAGGCGAGTTGATGAACATATTTTAATCTCCAGTTTGGTTGAGAACTAATTATATCAATGGGGTTCACGGGGAGCCAGCGAATCCCGAAATCATATAGAAACTTGTGAGCCGCATAGTAGACTCTCAGCGCGGCTTCGGATTCATTTCTCAAACTCATTTGGATAAAGAGATTCCATAACCTTTCTTAATTTTTCAAGGTCCTCGTTCGTAAGTTCAGCCCCCGCTTTTACTATCGCACGAAGATGTTCGTTTTCAATGAAATCTGCAAGTTTTGCTGCGTTATTAGAATCCCGGAAAGCTTCTTGCGCCATAGCCAAGGCCTGCTCATCAATGGCCAGTCCTCCATCAGCTGTTCTTGCCACTGCTCTGAGATCTGAATCATTGATAGTCTTGCTTTCAGCTCGCCACTTATTTATGGCAGCTTCGAGCTGTTCTTTTTTTTGTATGTCGAACAAAGCCTCGAGCGGAGTTTTAAGTGCGGCGGCTATTTTGACAAGGATATCTATCTGAGGTTCACGAGCCCCGCTCTCTATATAGTCTAAATATGATTTTGAAATCCCTACGTCTTTACTTAGTTTGAGCGCCGATAACTTAGCTTCTTTTCTTACGGATTTTATATATTGCCCTAATGTGATGCCCATACTACACCTCCTTCGCATAAATACTATTTGTGGTTTTTATATTGACAATGACCACTATTTGTGGTAATTTTATTTCAGAAACTTGATTATATGGACAAACACTCTGAAATTTCAATCGCAATACGATATTACCACAGAAAGTGGTCATTGTCAACAAATATTAGACAAAAGGTTGCGTGAAAGCATGGAGTTACAAACAATAAATATTCACAGTTCAATGTTAGGTTGAAAGGAGACTGCAGATGAAGAAAATGAAATGCCCAAACTGTGGCCGAAGAGCCTTTGATATATCGGATCTTCCTATGGAAGAAGTCGAAGTAACCCTTAAGTGTCCACAGTGCGGAAAATTCGTTACAGTTCCCTGCAACGAAAAATCAGAACTCAAAGCATCTTAGATGGTGCTATGGGATCAGCGAAAGGAGGTGATTACCGTGGCTAAGAGCAATAGCAAACAGACTTCCCCATCAGTTGCATGCAAGGCGTCGTCCCTTTTAAGAGACGGTAGAACCAGCGCTAAGACCAAATCCGTGGCGGGCAGTGCGTTGTCACAGACAAGGCCGTCGCCAAAGAAAAAATAAGCCAATAAATTCATACCGAGCAGCGGAGCCAAGTGCGAGCTACCAAATGGCCGGATGAGTTACGAAATTCAAATTCGTGACCATCCGGCTTTTTGTATTTCGTAACCATTCGGCTCTTTTTTATATCTCACGCTTGGCTCCTGCCTGAAAGGAGCCAAACAATGAAAATCGATTACAAAAATGCTGACGGGAAAATCATCGAACTAGAGGTATCCGAAGAAGTCGGAACCTTCTATCTGGAGTCAACTGAAGCAGAAAAGAAAAATGACCGAAAAAACTCACGTTCAGATCGTCACATCCAGCTTTCCACATTTGAATATGAGGACATCCGCTTCTTCAGCGATGGAACAGATCTGCTTGCGGATTTAATCGAATCCGAGGTTATCAGTCACGCCATGTCCTGCCTCAACGAACGCCAGCAATACTTGATTCGAATGTGCCTGCTCGAAGGCTGGTCATATACCGACCTTGCCGCCGCTGAAGGCAAGGATGAATCCGCCATCCGCCATGCTGTAGATAGAGCCAAAAAGAAGCTTAGAAAACTTCTAGAATAAGACCGTCCGATTCGGCAGTTTCTCCTGGCTTACATCAGAAGGCACATAAATCAGTCTTCAGAAAGGCAAGGTGAATCAAATGAGACACACGCTCAAAATCAGTGTTTCAAAGGAACCACCGGGTGGAGGTGTCGTCGGCTGTAAGCATGTCACTATACGGGAGCGACTGGTTCGATTCCTGCTTGGCGACAAGCAAAGGTTGACGGTCATTGTACCCGGTGACAGTGTAAAAGTGCTGTCTATCGTTGAGGAGGGAGGTGAAAGCGGTGAGTAAAATAAAGCTTTTACTTGATGTGGTCGATAACATGCATTCTCTGGCGGACAGCATCCAAGCTGCAGCGGAGACAATGGCGGGCAATGAACCTGTCGAGACTGCGCCAATGGCATCGACCTCTACGGAACCAAAGTCCGTGGATAAGCCGGTCTCACTTGAGCAGGTCAGAGCTATGCTGGCCGAAAAAAGCCAGGCAGGTTTTACTGCAGAGGTTCGAGGTCTTCTTGAAAAATATGGAGCACCAAAGCTTAGTCAGATTGATCCGACAAACTATGCGGCTCTGTTGGCGGACGCGGAGGCACTCAAATGAGCGATCATGCGATTCTTTCCGCATCCTCTTCCCATCGATGGCTATCGTGCACTCCGTCAGCCCGGCTGGAACAGAAGTTTGCAGACAACAGCGGTGAGGCAGCTGCCGAAGGCTCTGCTGCCCATGCACTGGCTGAACACAAGCTGCGCAAAGCCCTCAAGCTACGCTCGAAAAGGCCCATCTCCAAGTACGACTCAGATGAAATGGAAGTCTATACCGATGGCTACGTTGATTTTGTACTAGAGATCATTTCGGGGCTAAAGCAAACCTGCCCAGATCCAAAGATCCTGATTGAGCAGCGCCTGGATTTTTCACGATTTGTTCCAGATGGTTTTGGCACTGGTGACTGTGTGGTTATTGGTGAAGGAGTTCTTCATATCGTGGACTTTAAGTATGGTCAAGGGATTTTGGTCCATGCAGAGGATAATCCACAGATAGAAATCTATGCTTTATCAGCCCTTGAGCTATTCGATGGAATATATGACATCAACGAAGTGTCTATGAGTATCTACCAGCCACGTAGGGAGAATGTCAGCACTTATACGGTGTCCAAGGAATCCCTCTATAAATGGGCTGAAGAGATATTGGTACCGACCGCGAAGCTTGCCTTTGAAGGCAGTGGTGAATTTGTCCCTGGCGAGCACTGCCAGTTCTGCCGGGCGTCCGTTAAATGTCGGGCAAGGGCCGAGGAAAAGCTGAATCTCGCACGGTTTGAGTTCTCTTTACCGCCGATCCTCACGGACGATGACATCGAAGGCATCTTAGCAAAACTAGATGACCTTACAGCCTGGGCAAATGATATCAAGTCCTATGCCTTGGAAGCAGCTCTCAACCATGGTAAGCACTGGTGCGGCTTCAAGCTTGTAGAGGGACGCTCTAATAGAAGGTATAAAAACGAGGGAGCCGTCGCAGAGGCTGCAAAGGCTGCAGGTTTCCGCGACATATATCGACAATCCCTGATTACTCTCACCGAAATGGAGAAGCTGATGAGCAAAGCAAAATTCAGTGAAATCCTCGGTGAGCTCATCGAAAAGCCGCCGGGAAAGCCGGCGCTGGTATCGACAACCGATAAACGACCGGAAATCAATACATCCGCAAAACAAGATTTTAAGGAGGAAATTTAACATGCCAAATACAGAAAATATAAAAAACACAGGTATTAGGGTCAATCCTACCAAGGTTGTCACCGGCATAGTCCGTCTCAGCTATGCCAATGTTCATGAACCCAAAAGCATCAACGGAGGTGCAGAGAAATACAGTGTCTCGCTTATCATCCCCAAATCAGATACCAAAACCATCGAGGCTATCAACAATGCAATTGATGCTGCTATTGAGGAAGGGCGAGGCAAATTTGGTGGGAAGATTCCAAACAAGGCCGCGCTGAAGCTTCCGCTCCGTGAAGGGGATTTAGACCGCCCCGACGATGAGGCCTATGCGGACAGTTACTTTGTGAATGCCAACTCCAACTCCGCTCCCGAGATTGTGGACAAGTCCCTGAATCCTATTATGAGCCGTTCGGAGGTTTACTCCGGTGTCTACGCGAGGGTTAGTATCAATTTCTATGCCTTCAATTCCAATGGTAACCGAGGTGTTGCTTGCGGCTTAGGAAATATTCAAAAGTTCCAAGATGGAGAACCGCTGGGTGGTAAGACCAGTGCTGCGGATGATTTCTCATCAGACTATGACGGCGATGACTTCCTTGGCTAAGGACATATGCAAAAAACAAATTATTGGGCGGCGGGATTTCTTGCCGCCCTTTTCCGCTAAGGAGGCCATATGAAAACACTCTCAATTGATATAGAAACATACTCCAGCGCAGATCTTGCCAAATGCGGCGTTTACAAATATTCAGAGTCACCTGACTTTGACATCCTCCTATTTGGTTATTCCATTGATGACGGTGAAGTGAGGGTTGTTGACCTTGCCAACGGTGAAACAGTGCCAGAAAAAATTATCAAGGCACTGACAGATGGCCAGGTTATTAAGTGGGCCTTCAATGCCCAGTTTGAACGAATTTGCCTGTCCCGCTGGCTGTCTAGGCGAGAAATAACGCTAAATCAGAATAACTCAGAGAGCTCATACCTTAGCCCGGAATCCTGGCGCTGTACCATGGTTTGGTCTGCCTATCTGGGATTGCCCCTTTCACTAGAGGGGGCCGGAGTGGTTCTGGGACTTGAAAAGCAAAAGCTCAAGGAAGGAAAAGATCTGATTCGTTATTTCTCCATGCCGTGCAAACCATCAAAGGTAAATAGAGGTCGTGAACGGAACCTGCCGTCTGATGCTCCAGAGAAGTGGGAGCAGTACAAAGCTTACAATGTTCACGATGTGGAGACCGAGCTTGAAATCCAGACGAAACTTCACAAGTTTCCCGTACCGGCTTTTGAATGGCAAAACTATATCCTTGATCAAGAGATCAACGATCGCGGCATCCGTCTGGACATGGAGCTGGTTGGTGAAGCTATCCGCTTTGATGCACGAGCAAAACAGGAGCTCACCTATCAGATGCAGCAAATGACTGAGCTAGATAACCCAAACTCGGTGGCTCAGATGAAGACTTGGTTGTCTAAGCAAGGATTAGAAACCGATACGCTGGATAAGGCAGCTGTGAAGGAGCTTCTGAAAACAGCGCCTGAGCAACTCGGTAAGGTGCTGGTGCTTAGGCAGTCACTGGCCAAAAGCAGTGTAAAGAAATATACAGCTATGCAGCAGGCTGTTTGTTCTGATGGCAGGGTTCGTGGATTATTACAGTTTTACGGCGCAAACCGGACTGGGCGCTGGGCAGGTAGGCTTGTGCAGATTCAGAATCTGCCTCAAAACCATCTGACTGATTTGGAGCAAGCAAGGCAGCTTGTAAGGCTTGGTGAGTACGAGCTGATGGAAGCACTCTACGATACTGTGCCGGAGGTGTTGTCGGAGCTTATCCGAACGGCTTTTATACCAAAACCCGGTCATCAGTTTATTGTAGCAGACTTTTCAGCAATTGAGGCTCGCGTTATCGCATGGCTGGCTGGAGAGGCTTGGCGAAACGAGGTGTTCGCCAGTCACGGCAGAATCTACGAAGCTTCTGCCAGTCAGATGTTTCATGTTCCTATCGAGGAAATCACTAAGGGCAGTCCTTTACGGCAAAAAGGAAAAATTGCTGAGCTCGCCCTTGGCTATGGTGGATCTGTCGGCGCTCTGAAAGCAATGGGTGCCCTTGATATGAGTGTTGCTGAGGAGGAACTTCAGCCGCTGGTCAATGCCTGGCGCTCAGCCAACCCCAACATCGTCCGGTTTTGGTGGGACGTGGATAGGGCTGCAATGACCGCTGTCCGGGAGCGAGCGGTAACAGCAACCCATGGTATAGGGTTTGAATACAGAAGCGGCATGCTGTTTATTACGCTACCCTCCGGCCGACGCCTATCCTATGTAAAACCGAAGCTCGGCCAGAACCGCTTTAGAAGCGATGCAGTGACCTATGAGGGAGTGGGAGCAACGAAAAAATGGGAGCGTATTGAAACCTATGGCCCGAAGCTGGTGGAAAACATCGTCCAAGCTGTGTCCCGCGATATTCTCTGCTATGCTTTGCAGACTTTCAAGGACTATGAGATTGTCATGCACGTTCATGACGAAATTGTAATCGAAGCAGATGAAAAGCTCTCACTTCAAGACTTATGCTCAAAAATGAGCGAAACTCCAGCCTGGGCAAAGGGGCTTTTGCTTCGTGCCGATGGCTTTGTGTGCCCGTTTTATAAAAAAGATTAGAAAAATTTATATAGACCGTCCGAAACTGTCCTTTCTCCTGGCTTAAAGCGAAGGCCAAATAAAAAATCTTCGCGCCTTCAGAAAGGACGGTTGTTTTATATGAACAATTTACAGGTTTTCTCCTATGAGGGGAAGGAAGTCAGAACGATTCAAAAGGGCGGCGAGCCTTGGTGGGTGCTCAAGGATGTATGCGAGGTGCTGGGACTTAGCAACCCCTCAATTGTAGCCGCAAGACTGGATGACGATGAGGTGGCTAAGTTTGACTTAGGGGGCTTGTCCGGCGAAAGCAACATTGTCAGTGAGAGCGGACTTTACAATGTTATCCTGCGCTCTGACAAGCCCGAGGCTCGAAAATTCAAGCGCTGGATGACTCATGAGGTCCTGCCGAGTATCCGAAAGCACGGAGCCTATGTTACCACAGAAAAGCTGGAAGAAATCATGAACGACCCGGATGCTTGGATCAAGGTGCTGACCGCACTAAAGGAGGAACGCCAGGCGAAGGAACACCTGCAGCTTCAGGCAGAGGCAGACAAGCCTAAGGTGGTCTTTGCCGATGCAGTCTCCGTGTCGGACGGAACCATTCTTATCGGCGAGCTTGCCAAAATTCTGAAGGGCAATGGTATTGAAATCGGTCAGAACCGTCTATTTGAAAGATTAAGGCAGGATGGCTTTCTGATCAAGCGCAAGGGAACTGATTACAACGCACCTACCCAGAAGGCAATGGAACTGGGTTTGTTCAAGGTCAAGGAAACGGCGATCACTCATTCAGATGGTCATGTCACCATTTCCAAGACCACCAAGGTTACAGGCAAGGGACAGCAGTACTTCGTCAATTACTTCCTCGGTGGGGGTGGCGGCAATGGACAGATTTAATGCGGAGCACTATCCCGATCCGACGGCTGCCGATGCCTTGGCAACTGTGGCACGGGAGGAAAAGGCAAAAGCGCGAACGTCCTGTGTGTTTATCTGCTCGCCATTTTCCGGTGATGTCGAAGGCAACACCATGAGAGCTATCAGGTATATGCGGTTTGCGGTGGCAAGTGGAGCAATCCCTTTTGCGCCCCACCTGCTATACCCGCAGGTTTTGGACGAGAATGATGCATCTGATCGTGAACTTGGACTGTTTTTCGGGATGGTCTGGCTTGGAAAGTGCGACGAGCTTTGGGTGTTCGGTCGCCAGATATCAGCGGGTATGTCGCGAGAAATCGCCAAGGCAAAAAAGCGCGGCATACCAATCCGGCGTTTCAACGACAAGTGCGAGGAGGAATTTGAATGAAGCTTGCTGTCGGCAATAGCCGTATGGATAAAAAGTGGAAGAACAAGGACATCACTTGGCCGGCCTTCAAGGACACGGTCCGCACCACGAAGCGCACCACTGAGACAGTGTCGGAATTTCGTAAGATGACTAAGGCCCGTCAAGATTCCATTAAGGATATTGGCGGCTTTGTTGGTGGAGCTCTCCGAGAGGGCAAACGGCGGAATGGTTTTGTGCTTTGTCGATCCATGCTTACTTTGGATATGGACTATGCGATGCCCGATACCTGGACACAGCTTGAGTCCCTTTATGACTGGTCTTGCTGCCTGTACTCTACCCACAAGCATACACCGGAGGCACCTCGTCTTCGTTTGGTCATCCCGCTGGCCCGTGAGGTCAGTGAAGACGAATATCCGGCGTTGGGTCGTATGGTGGCCAAGGAAATCGGTATCGACATGTTTGATGATACAACCTATGAACCGTCGCGCCTGATGTACTGGCCATCCACCTCCTCAGACGGGGAGTTTGTGTTTCAAGAAAAGGACGGTGCTCTGCTTGATCCGGATGCCTATCTCTCAAAATATGCTGACTGGCGGGATACCTCCATGTGGCCAACCTCGAAACGACAATCGGAGGTCATCCAGCATAGCTTAAAACAACAAAAGGACCCACTCGAAAAAAGTGGAGTGGTTGGTGCATTTTGCAGGGCTTACTCCATCGAGGATGCCATTTCGGAATTTCTAGCGGATGTTTATGAGCCTTCTGCGATGGAAGGTCGATTTGATTATATCCCTGCTGACTCCAGTGCCGGTGTGGTTATTTACGGCGGCAAGTTTGCCTATTCCCACCATGCCACGGACCCGGTCTGTGGGAAGCTTCTAAATGCATTTGATCTGGTGCGGCTCCATAAATACGTGGAGCTTGAAGAAAAGGCATCGTTTAAGGCAATGTCCGAATTTGCTGTAAAGGATGTCCGGGTGAAGGCTCAGCTTACCCAGGAAAGAAAGCACCATCTCGAGGAGGAGTTTTCAGAGGAGGAGGATTGGCAAAGCCGGCTGGAGCTTGAAAAGAACGGCAAAATTAAGGATACCCTTTCTAACATATCTACTATTCTGCGATATGATCCGGCGCTGCAGCCCATCGTGTTCAACCAATTCAAGAACCTAATTGACGTCATCAGCGAACTGCCATGGCCACAGGTCAAGCCCGGCTGGAGCGATACCGACTTAGCCTGCGCTAAGCTCTATTTTGAGCGCAACTATGGAATCTGGTCACCGACCAAGTTCAAGGACGCGCTACTGGGTGTGGTATCCGTGGAACGCCTGTATCACCCGATTAAGAATTATCTGAGCTCTCTGAACTGGGATGGCATCGAGCGATTGGACACACTGCTGATTGACTATCTCGGCGCTGATGATACGCCCTACGTCCGGGCGGTTACGCGAAAAACGCTGGTGGCAGCGGTCGCTCGGATCTATCGCCCGGGGACAAAATTCGACTCCATCCTGGTACTGAACGGTACCCAAGGCATCGGGAAGTCCACGCTCTTTTCCAAGCTGGGCGGACCTTGGTATTCCGATTCACTATCCATCTCAGATATGAAAGACAAGACTGCTCCAGAGAAGCTACAGGGCTACTGGATACTGGAGCTAGGTGAGCTAGCCGGCATCAAGAAGGTGGACGTGGAAACGGTCAAATCCTTCATTACACGGACCGATGACAAATATCGCCAGTCCTATGGCGTATCGGTGGAAAGCCATCCGCGTTCCTGCATCATTGTCGGTACCACCAACTCTGATGGCGGCTTCCTTCGGGACATCACAGGTAACCGTCGCTTTTGGCCAGTACGTGTCATGGGTCATGGCAACCATTATGCTTGGGAGCTTTGCGAGGTGGATCAGATCTGGGCCGAGGCTATTGAGCGCTATAAGGCTCATGAGGAGCTTTTCCTGAAAGGGGCTCTGGCAGAGGAAGCTGTCACACAGCAGAGAGATGCCATGGAAAGTGACGACCGTGAGGGCTTGGTTGCTGAATACCTAGAGGCTCTGTTGCCAGATGGCTGGGACAAGCTGGATCTCTATCAACGCCGCAATCATCTCAACGGTGGCGAATTTGGTGAGCCGCTCAATCATGGCATTGTAAAGCGAAACCAGGTCTGCGTCATGGAGATTTGGTGCGAGTGCTTCTGCAAGGCCCGTGAATCGATTAAAAAGGGCGACTCCTATGAAATTGAAAGCATCCTGAATAAAATCGGCGGCTGGAAAAAGTTCGATGGAAACAAAACCGGCAAAAAACATGTGCCGCTATATGGCCCTCAGCGGGTGTTCGTCCGTTCCGAAGGCGAGGTGTAGCTTATGCCAATTAAGCTTATATGTAGTAAGGCACGTAAGATGGGCAAAGTCGCAAGCCCTTCATCTGCGAGGGTTCAAGGTATGCTTGTTCCTATTGTGCCTATAACTCATCTATTCAATGTTGTAGTTATTAGAAGTAAAGGAGTAATAGGCATATGTAAGCGCATATACGCGCGTAAGAGTTTTAAACGCTTGGGCATAGACATGGGCACAAGGAGGTTCTTATGCGTGAAAAATTAGTAGAACAAAAACTGGTCCGGGCGGTGAAGGCTGCTGGTGGGATTGCCGTTAAGCTTGTCTCGCCAGGCTTTGATGGAATGCCCGACCGACTTCTTCTTTTTCCGGGTGCAAAAATAGCCTTCGTTGAGGTAAAAGCGATGGACTGTAAACCACGGCCCTTGCAAACCAGGAGGCATAAACTGTTAAGGGCTTTGGGCTTTCTGGTATTTGTTTTAGACGACGAGAGGCAGATTGGAGGGATGCTTGATGAAATACGAGCCACATGAATATCAGGTCTATGCAACGGAGTATATCCTCAAGCATCCGATTGCGGCAATCCTGTTAGATATGGGTCTTGGCAAAAGTGTGATTACCCTGACTGCTATCTTTGATTTAACACTGGATAGCTTTCTGATACGAAGGGTGCTAGTTATTGCACCACTGAGAGTAGCTCGGGATACTTGGCCTACTGAAATTGAGAAATGGGAGCATCTATCTGGGTTAACCTATGCGGTTGCTGTTGGCAGTGAACAAGAACGGAAAGCGGCGCTGCTGCAAAAGGTGCAGGTGCATCTCATCAACCGTGAAAATGTCGAATGGCTGGTAACAAAAAGCGGAATACCCTTTGACTATGACATGGTGGTGGTCGATGAGCTGTCCTCCTTCAAATCCCATCAGGCAAAACGGTTCAAGAGCCTTTTGAAGGTACGACCCAGCGTGAAGCGGATTGTAGGGCTTACAGGGACACCTTCTAGTAATGGACTGATGGATTTATGGGCAGAGTTCAGGCTTTTGGACTTGGGACAGCGCCTTGGACGCTTTATCGGGAATTACCGGTCGACCTTTTTTGTCCCTGACAAGCGAAACGCCCAGGTAGTGTTTTCCTATAAGCCAAAGCCGGGTGCTGAGGAGGCCATCTACCTGCTGATCTCGGACATCACCATCTCCATGAGGAGTACTGACCATTTGAAGCTGCCGGAGCTTATGATGAATGAAGTCTCCGTTCGGATGTCACTTGCTGAGGAAAAGCACTACCAGACCATGAAGAATGATATGGTTTTATCGCTTAAAGGCAAGGAGATAGATGCCGCCAATTCAGCAGCTCTTTCCGGCAAGCTGATGCAGATGGCTAATGGCGCAGTCTATGACGAAGATCACGGTGTAGCGCACCTGCATGACCGGAAGCTGGATGCCTTGGAGGATCTGATCGAAGCTGCAAATGGCAAGCCGGTGCTTTTGGCCTACTGGTTCAAGCATGACCTTGAAAGAATACTGGAGCGCTTCCCTGCTGAGCGGTTGGATTCAGCTGATAGTATCCGCCGGTGGAACAACGGCGAAATACCCATCGCCGTGATTCATCCGGCGTCTGCTGGACATGGGTTAAACCTGCAGGCCGGTGGATCCACCCTTGTATGGTTCTCATTAACCTGGAGCTTGGAGCTTTATCAGCAAACAAATGCCCGGCTTTGGCGTCAAGGGCAAAA
The DNA here is from genome assembly GCA_036677845.1 of Anaerovoracaceae bacterium. Classification (GTDB taxonomy): domain Bacteria; phylum Bacillota; class Clostridia; order Peptostreptococcales; family Anaerovoracaceae; genus Anoxybacterium. The sequence goes on from JAVBVR010000041.1 coordinate 89,838, forward strand.
GGATACCGTTGTTATTCACCATATCATAGCCAAGGGTACGATTGACGAACAGGTTCTGAAAGCCCTACGTCTTAAAGATAATGTCCAGACTGCGCTGATTGCTGCGGTTAGGGCTAACCTAAGTAAGGAGGTCATCGAATGATTGCACTAAAATATATCAATAAAAACGCCGCTACTGTAGCCGCCATCCGTGACTATGAAAACATGCGGTTTATTATTAATAACACCCCGCAGGAAATTAAGGATGTGTACGAGCAGATGGCCTCACCCAGAGGCCCAAAGCTCTCAGGGATGCCATCAGTTCGAAATCCTCAAGCCGGTGCGGATAAGCTTGCGGCGCAGATTGATAAGCTAGACATTTTGAAGGAGCGCTATAGCCAAGCCATTGAATACATGGCTTGGTTCGAGCCTGCATGGTCCAGTTTAACCGATACCGAGCAGCATATCCTTTCCGAGTTCTACATGACGGACAATCAGAAGTCGGGTGCGACCTACCGCCTGATGAGTGAACTAAACTACAGCGAGAGCCATGTGGAGCGGTTTCGGTCGAATGCCTTGAACCATCTTCGGAGTAAACTGTTCGGATAGCAAATTTCTAATAGAGATCCGCAGTATAAACTCATTGAAAAAATTTTAATAAAATTTCTATATTTACTATTGACGAAAACTACAAGTAAATGTATAGTAAATACAAAGAAATAGGTTAGTAAATTTTCAAGGAGGTTTCATATGGTTACTATCGAGATCGATGTAGAAGATAATATTCTGAAAGAAGCAGAGAAAGCACTTCATACAATTGGGATGGATGTACAGATTGCGGTAAATGTATTCTTACGTAGAGTTGCTATTGAAAAAGGCCTGCCGATGTCAATGACTGCATCAGCAGCCAGCCAGGCAAATTCTGTTACTACTGTAGAAAGCCGAGAACAGGCACAGGAGGAGACCATGTATCAAACACGGAATAATAATACCATAACAAAGGATATGGTTGATGAAGTATGGCGTGCTTTTATCAAGTTCCATAAAGGTCTAGGCGAAATCAGTAGACTTAGCGATGAGGTATCAGAAAATTCAGGGATGAGCCGTGGTAGTGCGTTTATTTATCTGAACATCCTGTCAAATCTTATAAAAGGTGAATCCAATACCCGTACCCTCAAAATGAAAGATTTGGAGTATCTAATGGGTAAAATCAAATCTGATTTAGGTGAAAATGAGCATCAGAATGCCATACACTCATTGAGACAGTCAATCCCATATTGGGAGGTAAAGCTGCCTGGAAACTTTGCTGATAAGGTAAAAGCTTACTGTGATTCGCATGAACCAGACTCGGAAAGATGAGGGAATTGTGAGGGAGTGTTTGCCTCAAGGTAATATATAATAGTAGTATCGAAAACTGTATCGAGAGCCTTCGCGGAATTAAAACCGCGGGGGCTTTTTGCATTCCCAAAACGAGGTGATCCCAGTGCCTTATAAACCAAAGCGTCCTTGCTCACACCCAGGCTGTCCAAGGCTAACGTCTGGACGGTTCTGTGATGAGCACGCCAAGCAAGAAGTAAAACGTTATGAGAAATACGACCGAGACCCCACCGTCAAGAAACGGTACGGTAGGACCTGGAAAAGAATACGCGACCGGTATATTGTAGCTCACCCACTTTGTGAGCAGTGCCAAAAGCAAGGAAAGATAACACCAGCCACGGAGGTACACCACATCAAACCACTGGAACAGGGTGGAACACATGATAAAAAAAATCTCATCTCTCTTTGCAAGGAGTGTCATTCTAGGATTCACGCTGAAAGAGGAGAAAGGTGGAAAAATAAAAAAGAGACAACTATATAAAGTGGTCTCTAATAAAGCGGAGCGGGCAGGATTTGAACCTGCAACGGCACTTGCAATAGCTTCGTGCATTTCCTTACGTTCACCACAGCTACAACTTGGCCACCCCGTGCGCGCCGCATACCACCATGTTATATCCGTTTACCATCTCAAGTCCCCCTTTTAAACTTCCTAAAGCAACTAGTGTTTGAACCAATAGTAAGAAGAGTGAAACCATGTCGACTGGGATTCTGTTTAACAAGAAAAAGCTCGTTGCTAGAACCAACATATTTAAATTAATTTTATTATATTATTTCTGAATAAGAAATCAATATTTACAACACCCCAGGGGCGGTCTGAATCTCTGTGACTCACGCGCCGGGGAACGGGCGTGGGGTCACGCGCGCAAAAATTACGGTTCAAACGGGGGATTAAACCCTTACCACGCAAAAGCAGGATGGTAATAGCACCAAAATGGCTTATAATGCATCGCTTGTCACTGATACTTCTTTAACTATGAATAGCTTTGAGTTAACTGGTTCACACTTTTGAAAATTAAAAATGGTGACATTAACACCTTTGCCATTTGCAACATTATACCTAGAAGCATACTTTGAGCGATAGGCTATACCATCGTATCCCATATGTTTACATGCCTCAGCAATGAACTGCGGGAAGACATAATCCTTTGCATTATACCCACCTTGGCATATTAATTCTTGAACATAAACAGAAAGATCAATCCTAAACTTTTCCTCGATTGTTCCTTCTGCTGAGCTTTTACTTAAGTCTGCAATTTTCAGATCTTCAAGCACTTTTATTTCAGCAATACTAATTAGTTCCTCGAGGCCAGGGCACAACTCCTTTATGCATGTGTCGATATCTTTTGCAGTGTATAAGCAAGGTATACCAATAGGATTCATTCTGCCTTCTTGCGGCCATTGACTACTAAGATTCACAAACGATTTTTCAGCATCATATCCAACATAATCGTGCAATTTATACTTCTCAGGATGATTATATTTATCCCATTTATCTTCAGCAGTATATATTCTGCCTCTATATAGTATTTCTTTTGACCTAATAGTTTCAGAATTGCTTTTAAATATCCATTCTAAGTGTTCAATAAATTTGTTGTAGTCATTTGGAAAACAACGATTCGATTTTTCTAACGACAGCCTGATATGGCTAATGTAATTCCAAATTGACTCTAATGTATGATCCATTTAAACCAACCTCTTCACTAATAATTTTCTAATCGCTTATTTACACATTTTACTAAACTGATGTAATCAAATCAATAGATGATTTATTGCTACTAAAAGGAGGTGGCGGTGTGTGGCAAAAGACGGAACAAACAGAGGCGGTAGACGAGTTCGCGCCGGTGATAAACCTCATGCTTTAGCAGACAAAATTACAAATGGCAAGGCTGCCAAGATTCTGGAGGTACCTGATCTTCATCCGGAGTCTATGCTGGAAGCTGAGGAACTGGTAGTAGCCTCAGATCTATACGGCGAAGATATGCCAGCCCCTAGCGATTATCTTAGCTCCAGACAAAAAGATGGAAAGCCTCTGGGCGCTGATACTCTCTTTGCTGAAACATGGCGCTGGCTTAAAGATAGAGGATGTGAAAAGTTTGTGAACCCAAGGCTTATCGAAGCATACGCTCAGGCTTTTACCCGCTACATCCAGTGCGAGGAAGCCATCAGCTTGTACGGCCTTTTGGGAAAGCACCCCACTACGGGTGGTGCTATCACCAGTCCTTTCGTTCAGATGAGTCAATCATTTCAGAAACAGGCCAACCTGCTCTGGTATGAGATTTTCGACATAGTCAAACAGAACTGTACCACCGCCTTTGTGAGCAATCCGCAAGACGACATTATGGAAGCCCTGTTGTCGGGCAGGAAAGGCCGGTAATACTATGACAGGAGTTGATAGTCATTGAAAATACCAAAGATATTTAGTATCATAAAAGAAAAACGGAGGGCGACATGGAACCAATATTTACAATACCTTATCCAGAATATGTCGTTGCAGAAAAATTCGCGGAAATATTCAAGAAAAACGATGGCTACTCGATTTATATCCCTGCTTCTAGGCAGCAGAAAGGTGTGGATTTGCTCCTAGCAAAACAGGTTTCAACACATACAAAGGTTCTAACAATTCAGGTGAAGTCTTCAAAAGTTTGGTTGGCAAAAAAACCATCACAGAAGGATATACAAAATGGAATTGATCCCCTATTTACGCTCTGGTTTAAACAATTCAGGTATGAAAATGAGTTTTCTGCTGATGTATATATTTTTGTAGGGCTAAAACCAATAGACCTTGCGGAGACAAAAAAGAAAAAAGCCTCTGCATGGGAGCCAGTAATGCTCATGTTTACACACGAACAGCTCAAAGAATACTTTGAACGATTAGTTGATTGGAGTCTGTATTTTACCTTTGATAAAAGTGGAAAAGTTTTCTTTACTAGAGGGCTTGAAACGGCAGAGGACATAACAAAACATGTATTTAATGGTGATTCTGTTTTGGAAATAACAGATTTAATAACTTTAGAACGTTGATAAGGTAAGGGGGCGAAAGAGCCTGATGGTTGATATCTCTAAAATATTTATTAAAAAACCGGAGCAATGGGGTTTGAGGGGCGACCCTTATTTATGGGATGATTTATCGCAATATTTTTCAAACATAAACTCTGAGCTTACCCCAGAAGAATTTGTATGTGAATTTCAGAAAGCTTATGAGCTTTATACTGGACAAAATTTAGCTTGCATGGAGTATATTCACATTCCTAAATATAGCCATGGGGGTATGTCAAGTGGAACCGTTTGTCCTGAGTTTTGGAATAATAAGGCGCTTCCGTTACTTACAGAAAGATTTACAGAGTTTATCCTTAAAAAATAAGCACGAAGCAACCAAATAAATGATTCTTATCTATTCCACACGTGATAAACAGTGTGGATTTTTTATTTTCGTAAAGATAGAATCATTACCTTTCGTTCAACATCGCGTAAGCTTCTTATTATTCCGACGGAAAGGACGGTAATGTAAATGAACGCAACAGAGCGTTTTGAAAAAGTAAATATTGACCGGCTGGTGCCCTATGCCAGAAATGCCCGCACCCATAGCAAGGAGCAGATCCTTCAGCTTCGAGCTTCACTTCGAGAGTTTGGATTTGTCAATCCGGTCATTGTCGATAAGGAACTGAATATCATCGCTGGCCATGGTCGAATCCTGGCCGCCAAGGAGGAAGGCATCTCAGAGGTGCCTTGTGTTTTTGTTGAGCACCTAACCGAGGCTCAAAAGCGAGCCTACATTCTCGCCGATAACCGGCTGGCCTTAAACGCTGGTTGGGATGATGTAATGCTGTCCGTTGAACTCTCCGAACTACAGGGTGCTGACTTTGATATATCGCTCCTTGGCTTTGATGCTGAGGAGCTCAATAAGCTACTTGGTGGTATGGACGAGGTTAAGGACGATGATTTTGACGTAGACGCAGAGCTTCAAAAGCCTGCCATCACCAAGGCAGGTGACCTGTGGCTCTTGGGGAAGCATCGTCTGGTCTGCGGTGACAGCACAAAAGCGGAGACCTTCGAATTGTTGATGGATGGAAAGCAAGCCAATCTGACGGTTACAGACCCGCCATACAACGTCAACTACGAAGGCAGCGCCGGGAAAATCAAAAACGACAACATGGCCGACGACAAGTTTTATCAATTCTTGTTTGATGCGTTCGCCCTCACTGAAAAAGCAATGGCCAAGGATGCCAGCATCTATGTTTTCCATGCTGATACGGAAGGTCTTAATTTTCGTAGAGCTTTCTCTGATGCCGGCTTTTATTTATCCGGCACCTGCATCTGGAAGAAGCAGTCGTTGGTCCTTGGGCGCTCCCCTTACCAGTGGCAGCATGAACCGATTCTGTTTGGTTGGAAGAAGGCCGGCAAGCACGCCTGGTATGCTGACCGTAAGCAGACCACCATCTGGGAATTTGAAAAACCGAAGAAGAACGGCGAGCATCCCACCATGAAGCCGGTTCCACTCATTGCCTACCCGATCGTGAATAGCTCCATGACCAGCTGCATTGTGCTCGACCCCTTCGGAGGCAGCGGATCAACGCTCATTGCTTGTGAGCAAACCGACAGATTGTGCTATACCGTGGAGCTGGATGAAAAGTTCTGCGATGTCAGTGTAAAGAGGTATATCGAGCAGACTGGATCAAAGGAGAACATCTTTCTCCTTCGAGACGGTAAAAAGCTGTGCTTTTCAGACGTAGAAGTCGCTGAAAGCGTAGAAAAATAAAGGATTCTATTGCCCATAAATAACTTGCTATTCCACAGCTTCAGAGTGATATATGTACTCACCAAAGAAGCAAAGGAGGCTTTTAATTATGGAATTAAAGTATAACGTAACGGGCGCAAGGCGCAAGGAGCTGGTTTCGGCAGTATGTGAGATGGTCGGTGAAGCCGTGAGCTACAAGGGTGCTCCGACCTTTTCCTATGAAGTCGGACCCTTTTTTATCGACAAGGAAGGAACACTCAGCTATCCGGTTAAGACAGGCAGCGAATTGGTCGAAAAGGTCATGGAGCGTCTTTCGGAAAGAGGCTTTGACTTTGAGGAAGGCGAAACCCCTGACCTTTTAACCATCGAGATGCCGCTGGAGGGCTTCACAGAAGATAGCATCTGCAACCTTGAAAAGCTGATAGCTAGTAAGTCTAAGCTTATCCAGAAGGCCACCGGCGCTGAGTCACTTCCCATCGAGCAGACGGAGACCACCCTAAAATTCCCATGGTTCAAGCTCCCGGCGGACAGTGATGAGGTTGCTGCTTACTCACGGTTTATCGAAGCGCTGTGTGCTACAGCCAAGGAGCAGAAGCGGATCACAGCTCAGGAGAAGGAAGTCGACAATGAGAAGTTTGCCTTCCGGGTGTTTCTTATCCGACTGGGCTTTGTGGGAGAGGAGTATAAAATGGCTAGAAAAATCCTGCTCCGAAGCTTGAACGGAAATTCGGCCTTTAAGAACGGTCGCCCGGAAAAGACGGATGCAGATTGTGAGGTGTGCCATGAATAGTTTTCCTTCGGGAGAAATTGTCACTCGCCTGCGCGAGCAGTACCCCAAAGGGTGCCGGGTTGAACTGGTGCAGATGAACGATCCCTATTCCGAGCTTAAGCCCGGCGACCAAGGCACTGTTGATTTCGTCGACGATACCGGCACCATTTTCTGCAGCTGGGACACTGGCTCTACCCTTGGTGTAGTGTACGGCGAGGATATCGTGAAAAAGCTATAAAGCGAATACGTGTTGGCGATTAAGAGCTTCTATTAAGGAGGCTCTTTTCTTATGCCCATTTTCAAGAAAGGAGAGGTGCGGAGTTAATGCGCAAGCTGAAAAAATATAAACCAACAGCCTTCATGGCTGAAGGTAGCGTTTATAACCAGGAAGCGGCAGACTATGCGGTCGCATTTGTCGAAGCCCTCTCTCATACCAAGGGAAGCTGGGCCGGCAAACCTTTCGAACTCATGGATTGGCAGGAGCAGATTATTCGGGATGTCTTCGGCATCATGAAGCCTAACGGATATCGACAGTTCAATACAGCCTATGTTGAGATCCCAAAGAAGATGGGAAAAAGCGAGCTGGCTGCAGCCATTGCCCTACTGCTCACCTGTGGCGACAGTGAGGAACGCGCTGAAGTATATGGCTGTGCTGCGGATCGCCAGCAGGCATCCATCGTTTTTGAAGTCGCAGCAGATATGGTGCGCATGTGTCCGGCACTTAATCGGCGGGTCAAGATCCTGGCTTCAACCAAAAGGATCATCTATCTGCCGACTAACAGCTTTTATCAGGTGCTCTCAGCGGAAGCCTACTCCAAGCATGGCTTTAACATCCACGGTGTGGTGTTTGACGAGCTGCACACCCAGCCCAATCGGAAGCTCTTTGATGTTATGACAAAGGGTTCCGGGGATGCCAGGACCCAGCCTTTATATTTTTTGATCACTACTGCCGGAACGGACACCCAGAGTATTTGTTATGAAACACATCAAAAATCCCTCGATCTATTGGAAGGCAGAAAAGCTGACCCGACCTTCTATCCGGTAATTTATGGTGCTAATGAAGATGATGACTGGACAGACCCCAAGGTGTGGAAGAAAGCCAATCCAAGCCTTGGAATTACGGTCAATATCGATAAGATAAAAGCGGCCTGTGAATCAGCCAAGCAGAATCCTGCCGAAGAGAATAGCTTTAGGCAGCTCAGGCTAAACCAATGGGTTAAGCAGGCGGTGCGCTGGATGCCTATGGCGAAATGGGATGCCTGTGAGTTTCCTGTTTCGCCGGATGAGCTAGAAGGTCGTGTTTGCTACGGTGGGCTGGACCTGTCCTCAACCACCGACATCACGGCCTTTGTGCTGGTATTTCCTCCGCTGGATGATAGCGATAAGTTTCAGGTGCTTCCGTACTTCTGGATGCCAGAAGACAATATCGATCTGCGGGTGCGCCGAGACCACGTTCAGTACGACTTATGGGAGAAGCAGGGCTATTTGATGACCACCGAGGGGAATGTGGTCCACTACGGCTTTATTGAAAAGTTCATTGAGGAGCTGGGAGAACGGTACAACCTGCGAGAGATTGCCTTTGACCGTTGGGGTGCTGTGCAGATGGTGCAAAACCTCGAGGGGCTCGGTTTTACCGTTGTTCCTTTTGGACAGGGCTTTAAGGATATGTCTCCACCTACCAAGGAACTGATGAAGCTGACGTTGGAAAAGAAAATAGCCCATAGTGGACATTCCGTCCTGAGATGGATGATGGACAATATCTTCATCAAGACCGACCCGGCTGGCAATGTAAAGCCAGATAAAGAAAAATCCACAGAAAGGATTGACGGTGCTGTTGCAACTATTATGGCGCTGGACCGTGCTATTCGCTGTGGAAACGATGCTGGAGCTAGCGTCTATGATGACAGGGGCATTTTAGTCTTATAATGAGAATTTTGCGTGCTAATTATGACAAAATAGGTATTTTATTTTATAACCATTCCAAATTGTGGTATAATGTAACAAATTTGGGGGGTGAAATGGTGCGAAAGGAATATGATGAATCAAAATCTGGAGCGTATGCGTTAGGGTATATCAAAAACGAGGAGACATACCTTGATGAATTAGGTAAACTGACTGGGGCGAAAGTTTATGCACATGATCTTAATAAAAACATTGCCGAGGCGTATTCAAATTGTAAAGAAATAAATCTCCATTACGACGCAAATGGAAATATAGCGGAAGGTGATTATAACGAAAAAACATGCAGATATGCCATCGAAACTGGCTTTTATCAAAAAAGTAATGATCCTAATTATCCGGACGAGATGATTTATGCTACTTTTCTAAAAGATGCCTATGGAATCTGGTCCGGAATCAAATTTTATAGGAAATACAAATTGAAAAGTTTATTCAATTCTTATCGGTTTGGTAATATAAGCTTTAAAAATTATTCTGAAGCTAATTCGTTCATCATTACACTTGAGAAATCATTATTACCTGGCGAGACTTGGATGTTTAAAAAATCGACATCTGACGATTACCGAAAAAAAACGAAATATGATATACTCCAAAGCTATTTGCAATATGTATTTGAAAAGATTCTTGCAGATCATGCTGATAATACATCGAAAAATTATAATAAGATAAATTTTTCTGTTGATAAAAAGTACGCACTTTTTAATTCAGGACTACTTAATAAATTTGCGCAGGATATTTACATACTAGGTGAGGTCTACAATTTACAAAACGACAAATTCACTTTGTCAAACCCAACCATTGCCCCTGGGAGGGTAGAATTGATAAAAAAGTATAATTTTGATGCTATTGAAGTTAAAGTTTCGCCTGGCGTGGTAGAATTCTTTGATACATTAGACGACATAATTTTTAACTCAGAGGCCCCCATAGATTTAGATGATACTGAAAAGTTGGAGCATATTATCGAAGATGGAATAAAAAGGAACAGATTTCCTGCCAAATACAAAGAACTCTTTGAAAAAAAAGATCTTGCCTCGATAACAACAACATTAAAAACTGCAATTGAAAATTCAAAGAAAATCGCAAAAAGAAACTATAAATATGTCGTTCCTCAGTATAGAAGTGAACAAAACGGAGAACGTGGAAAAATACAATTCTTGATGCCGATTTATCTTGATAGTCAGTATGGTGAGAAACCCGATTTTGCCTTAGTACTAAACATTGAAAAATTTGGAGAGCAGTCATATTATACACCAGAAACGGTCTTGGAACTTCCCTGGGCCTATAATAATGCTAGGGTTATATGCAAACCTGAAGATACTTGGCTAAATCCAAGCACAATTGATAGCCCGCCGTTAACGGCTATAGAAGAAATATAACATTTAAGCATCATAAGCATCTACAATGTGTAGGTGCTTTTTTCATGCCATTTTTAAGGAGGTGCAGCCGCTGAATATGTCAGTATTAAAAATTTTTAAAGCAAGAGACAAGCCCACCGACTATTACCCAAATTCCGGGCATACCTTCTTATTCGGACCTACCACAAGCGGGAAAAATGTGAATGAATATACCGCCATGCAGACAACTGCGGTTTACTCCTGTGTGCGGATTTTATCAGAAGCCCTTGCCTCCTTGCCACTCCATATATATCGATATAAAGGTAACGGAAAAGAGCGAGTTTATGATCATCCTCTTTATCATATCCTTCATGATGAGCCGAACTCGGAAATGACATCTTTTGTTTTTCGAGAGACGCTGATGAGCCATCTCCTTATATGGGGCAATGCGTATGCACAGGTCATCAGGGACGGAGCAGGACGAGTGGTTGCCTTATATCCGTTGCTCCCTAATAAGATGGATGTCAGTAGAGATAAAAACGGTGAGATTTACTACACATATAACCGCACTTCCGATGAAAACCCGAACTTCAAGGATTATGGGATGGTACTCCTTCGAAAACAAGATGTGCTACATATTCCGGGACTTGGATTTGACGGGCTTCTTGGGTACTCGCCGATTGCGATGGCGAAAAATGCTGTCGGTATGACTCTTGCCTGCGAGGAGTACGGAGCCAGCTTCTTTGCCAATGGTGCAAATCCAGGAGGAGTACTGGAGCATCCTGGGGTGTTAAAAGATCCAAAGAAGGTACGCGATTCTTGGAATGAAGTATACCGGGGAACTAACAATGCTCACAAGGTAGCTGTCTTAGAAGAGGGGATGAAGTATCAGCAGATCGGCATTCCTCCGGAAGAAGCGCAGTTTCTTGAAACCAGAAAATTTCAAATTAATGAAATTGCAAGGCTGTACCGTATACCGCCACACATGGTAGGTGACCTTGAAAAGTCTAGCTTTTCAAATATTGAGCAGCAGTCTCTCGAGTTTGTGAAATATACCCTTGATCCTTGGGTGATCAGGTGGGAACAGGCACTGCAAAGATCGCTTCTGTTGCCTGACGAGAAGAAGCAATACTTTATAAAACTTAACGTGGACGGGTTATTGCGAGGTGATTATCAAAGTCGAATGAATGGATATTCAGTTGGAAGACAAAACGGCTGGCTTTCAGCAAATGATATCCGCGAAATGGAAGATATGAACCCTATCTCTGAGAAAGAAGGAGGAAACCTATACCTCATAAACGGCAATATGACAAAACTTGAAGATGCGGGAGCTTTTGCTAGTCAAGGGCAGGCCGCGTCCGATAGCGTTAATATCGCAGAAAGGAAGTGAAATGGATAAATGAAACGTAAATTTTGGAATTGGGTCAGAAATGAGGGGGAAAGGACCCTCTTTTTAAATGGAGAAATTTCAGATGAAACATGGTACGGCGATGAGATAACTCCTCAGTTGTTTCGAACGGAACTGAAATCATGCCAGGGTGATATTTCTGTTTGGATCAATTCACCAGGCGGCGATGTGTTTGCTGCAGCACAAATCTACAATATGCTAATGGATTATCCAGGCAATGTAAGAGTAAAGATTGATGGCCTTGCGGCATCCGCGGCATCCGTCATTGCAATGGCTGGTACCGAAGTTCTGATGTCCCCGGTGGCCATGATGATGATCCATAATCCCATGACAGTCGCCATTGGCGATTCAGCGGAGATGCAGAAAGCAAGCGAAATGCTCGCTGAGGTAAAGGAAAGCATCATCAACGCGTATGAGATCAAGACTGGTTTACCAAGACTTAAAATCTCGAGGCTAATGGATTCGGAGTCATGGTTTAACGCAAAGAAAGCCATGGAAATGGGATTTGCCGATAAGATCCTATTTGATGGTGAAAAAACAGAAGATAGAGGAGAAGAGTTGGAAGCGGTCATGTTCTCAAGAACAGCCGTAACCAACTCTTTTCTTTCGAAGCTCATTGCCCCTAAAGAAGAACGCAAAACACCAATTGAACAGCTTGAAAAAAGGCTCAGCCTTATATCGCATTAAAAGGAGGAATAGAAATGGATAAAATACTTGAATTGAGAGAGAAACGCGCCAAAGCCTGGGAAGAAGCCAAGGCTTTTTTAGATGGCAAAAGAGGCGCAGACGGCCTGCTGACAGCAGAGGATACAGCCACCTATGACAAGATGGAGGAAGATGTTATTAACCTTGGGAAGGAAATCGAGAGGTTGGAACGTCAGGCAGCAATTGATGCAGAACTTTCGCGTCCAACAGCATCCCCGATCACAAATCAGCCGGGCTCAAATCCTGCTGGAGAGCTCAAAAAAGGTAGAGCCTCCGATTCATATAAGTTGGCCTTTTGGGATGCGATGAGAAAAAAGAACTTTCACGATGTAACCAATGCATTGCAAGTTGGAACTGACTCGGAAGGTGGTTATCTTGTTCCAGATGAATTTGAGGCAACCCTGATCCAGGCTCTGGATGAAGAGAACATTTTCAGAAAGCTGGCTAAGGTGATTCAAACATCGAGCGGCGATAAGAAGTTCCCGGTTTCAGTGTCAAAGGGAACGGCTTCTTGGGTTGATGAGGAAGGTCTAATCCCGGAGAGCGATGATTCCTTCGGGCTGATCTCTATTGGGGCATACAAGATTGCTACAATGATCAAAGTTTCCGATGAACTCCTGAATGATAGTGTATTCAACCTGGAATCTTACATTGCAACTGAGTTTGCAAGAAGGATCGGAACAAAAGAAGAGGAAGCCTTTTTTACCGGTGACGGCACAGGAAAGCCCACCGGTATTTTTAATGCGACAGGTGGAGCTGAACTGGGGGTGACAGCTGCTAGTGCTACTGCACTCACCGCTGATGAGATCATTGACTTGTATTATTCTCTCCGATCCCCCTACCGCAAGAAGGCTCAGTTTGTCTTAAATGATACGACAGTGAAAGCCATCAGAAAGTTAAAGGATGGCAATGGGAACTACCTGTGGCAACCATCCATCTCGGCAGGTCAGCCGGATACGATTTTGAATAGGCCGATTAACACTTCATCTTATATACCTGAGATTGGAGCCGGTAAAAAGACCATCGCTTTTGGGGATTTTTCCTACTACTGGATTGCAGATAGACAAGGAAGAGCCTTTAAGCGTTTAAACGAACTTTTCGCAACGACTGGACAGGTTGGCTTTATGGCAACGCAGCGAGTAGATGGGAAGCTCATTTTAGCAGAAGCTATTAAGATCCTTCAGCAGAAAGCATAACGGAGGTGTCACATGACATATAACGCAAAGAACTATACAGAACAAGGCGGAGAGAAAACCGTTATTGGCGGTACATTAGAAATAAAGGAGGGGGCCTCGGTAACGGGACTCCCTTCCCATTTTACTCGGGCTGACAACCAAGCTGTAAGTACAGCAGAAGATATCACAGGACTACTTGCCGATTTCAATGCACTGCTTGCAAAACTAAAAGCTGCCGGGCTTATGTTAGCTGATAGTTAAGCATAAGGAAGGTGAGTGATGTATGACGTTGCTTGAAAAAGTCAAGGCAAACCTCATCCTTGAGCACTCGGCAGATGATGAGCTATTGCAGCTGTACATCACCGCGGCCATTCGGTATGCCGAAAGTTATCAGCATCTCCCAGAGAATATCTATACAGATAACGCAATGCCGCCCACAACTGAGCAAGCCGTGATTATGCTATCGGGCCATTTCTACGAAAGCAGGGATGGTTCGACTGCCGGTTTCTTTTCGGACAACGTACAAGCTGGGCAGCAGGTATGGAGTACGGTCAACCTCCTATTGCGGCTAGATAGGGATTGGAAGGTGTAGGAATGAGTTATGGAAAGATGAATACCTTTATCAACATTATTTCGACCGTTCCGGTGAAGGACGCGGAAGGCTTTGTCAGTAAGGGTGAGAGCATTCTTGCTTCGGTCAGAGCCTACAAGGAGGATCGGCATGGAAATGAACGCTGGGCGAATATGGCGGCTTTTTCTGAAGCCACCTCCCTTTTTCGGTTCAGGGCTATTCCGGAGCTCACGGTCACCACAGAAATGCTCATTACCTGTTCTGATGGGCGTTATGAAATCATCAGTGTGGAGGACGTCAGAGACCGCAAGCTTTACACGGAAGTACTAGCAAGTCTAGTGATTACCAGTGGCTAAGGTGCACGTGAAAATGCCGGAGGAGTTCCTGTTGAAAATATCCAGGCTTGCTGATAAAACTGACGAGATCCTCCCGAGGGTGTTGGAAGCTGGCGGTGAGGTGGTTCTTGAAAAGGTCAGGGATAACCTGAAATCAGTAATTGGGCGCGATACAAAAGAACCCTCCGAGTCCACAGGCGAGATGGCCTCAGCCTTGGGGCTTTCACCTGCCAAGCAGGACAGGGACGGTAATTTCAATGTAAAGGTTGGTTTTAGTGAACCGAGGAGTGATGGCGGCTCCAATGCAAAAATAGCTAACATTATCGAGTACGGTAAGCAGGGCCAGTCTGCAAAGCCCTTTTTGAAGTCCGCGAAGACTGCTTCACGCAAGGCGTGTATCGCAGAAATGACAGACAAGCTGGAGGAGGAGATATCAAAGCTATGAGTCTATTAACTGAACTAAATAGCTTGCTGGATGAAATGAGTGTGCCTGTAGAAACAGGCTTATTCAGCAGGAGTGCGCCGGAGGAGTATGTGGTGCTCACTCCACTCATTGACTCCTATGAGCTCCATGCGGACAATCGTCCGGAATATGAAACACAGGAAGCCAGGCTGTCACTGTTTTCAAAAGGCAGCTATACTCAGCGGAAGCGACAAATTGAAAGTGCACTCCTCATCGCTGAGATTACTGTCACCGAGCGTCGGTACATCGGGCATGAAAGTGACACCGGCTACCACCATTACGCCATAGACGTGGCGAAAGCTTATGAACTGGAGGAATAAGATATGGCAACAATCGGCTTAGATAAACTCTATTATGCCAAAATCACTGAGGATACCAGCGGCAATGAAACCTACGGTACTCCTATTCAGCTTGCGAAAGCGATGAAAGCGGATCTATCCGTTGAGCTTGCGGAAGCAACCCTATATGCGGATGACGGCCCATCGGAAGTCGTAAAGGAATTTAAATCAGGGACACTATCTCTAGGCATCAATGATATTGGGAAAACCGCAGCGGAGGATCTGACGGGGGCAAGGCTCGATGACAACGGTGTTGTCATTTCCGGTGGCGAGGACATCGGTACACCTGTTGCGGTTGGCTTTCGTGCTAAAAAAGCAAGCGGAAAGTTTCGATACTTCTGGCTTTACCGCGTGGTCTTCGGCATTCCTGCAACCAACCTGCAAACCAAGGGTGACAGCATCAGCTTTCAGACGCCCACCATAGAAGGTACGGTCATGCGTCGTAATAAGCTGGATCTTCTCGGGAATCATCCTTGGAAGGCTGAGGTTACTGAAGGCGATGCGGATGTACCAGCTTCGGTTATCACAGGCTGGTACACAGAGGTTTATGAGCCTGTATTCACGGTAACCACGTAATGGAGGATTAAGAGATGGATAACGAACGAAGCACTGAAATCAAGATTGGTGATAAGGCATATAAAATGATCCTGACCACCAAGGCTACCAAGGAGATCGCCAAGAGATATGGCGGTCTTTCTAATTTGGGCGAAAAGCTCATGAAAACGGAGAACTTTGAGTTGGCGCTGGACGAGGTTGTCTGGCTCATCACGCTGCTTGCCAATCAGTCGATTCTCATTCACAACCTGCAAAGCCAAAAGGATAAGCAGGAGCTTTTGACAGAGGAGGCCGTTGAACTGCTAACCTCACCGCTGGAGCTGGCAGAGTACAAGGATGCCATTATGGAGGCCATGTTCAAGGGTGCAAAGCGCCATATTGAGAGCGAGGAGGAAGCCTTAAAAAACGCGGAGGTCGGGTAAGCGACGAGGAGTTGTTTGCCCGACTGATTTTTTATGGCGTAACCCTCCTACACCGTGCTGAACCGGAGGTCTGGCTGATGCCGCTGGGTCACCTGCTGGACCAATGGGAGATCCATAAGCAGTACCACGGCCAAGCCAAACCAAAGCGTCAGTATTACATTGATCAGATCATCCCGGAAGGGCTATAAGGAGGTGGTGAGAACATGGCGGATAACTTCGGTCTGAAAATTGGAGTCGAGGGTGAAAAGGAATTTAAAAAAGCCCTTGCTGACATCAATCAGTCCTTTAAGGTACTCGGCTCTGAGATGAAATTAGTCGAGTCTGAGTTCGGCAAAAATGAAAACAGTATCCAGTCCCTCACCGCCATAAACGAGGTGCTCACTAAGCAGATCAATGCGCAGAAGGATAAAATTGAAACCTTGCAAAAAGCGCTGAAGAATGCGGCGGATTCCTTTGGAGAAAACGACCGCCGCACCCAGAACTGGGCGGTTCAGCTTAACAACGCCAAGGCTGAGCTTAAAGGCATGGAGCGCGAGCTTTCGCAGTCTGCCGAGGAAGCGGATAAGCTTGGCGATGAGCTGAAGAAATCCGGGAATGAAGCTGAAGATTGCGGCGGCAAGTTTGATAAGCTGGGCGGCATCTTAAAGGGTGTCGGCGCAGTAATGGGTACCGTGGCAATCGCTGCGGGAGCTGCTGCTTTTAAGTTGGGCAAGGAGGTTGTGCAGCAATTCGGTGAGCTGGAGCAGAATCTCGGGGGCTCGGAAGCGGTGTTTGGAGAATACGCCGCCTCGATTCAGAAAACCGGCGAGGAAGCATATAAAAATTTGGGCATATCTCAAAGCGAATACCTAGCGACTGCCAATAAGATGGGTGCGCTCTTTCAGGGCAGCGGCATCGAACAACAGAAGTCGCTTGAACTCACCGAAAAGGCTATGCAGCGAGCGGCGGACATGGCATCAGTTATGGGCATTGATATGTCAATGGCTATGGAGTCCGTAGCAGGTGCAGCCAAGGGCAACTTCACCATGATGGACAATCTCGGTGTTGCCATGAACGCTACCAACATCGAAGCATATGCCCTTGCCAAGGGTCTTGATTTCACCTGGAATACAGCTACGCAAGCTGAAAAAGCGGAAGTTGCGATGCAGATGTTCTTTGAGAACACCCAGCAGTACGCAGGAAACTTTGCCCGCGAGTCTACCCAGACGATATCCGGCTCTATAGGGCTAATGCAGGCCGCACTCGGCTCCTTTACAGCAGGGCTTGGAAACGCGGATGCCGACATGACAAATCTGACACAGAACTTGGTGGATGCTTTTCAGGCTGTTGTTAAAAACATCGTACCCGTCATTGAAAACATTGTATCCGCCCTTCCAATGGCAATGGATGCAATTCTATCAGCGATCGGCGAACTGCTTCCTACCTTACTGGGTACCGTTACGGAGCTCTTCGATCAGGTTCTGGAGGCGGTTTTAAGTCTATTACCAGAGCTGATACCCGCTACAGTGGATGCTATCTTGACGATTGCCCACGCACTCATCAACAACCTTCCGCTTCTCATTGATGCAGCTGCGCTGCTTGTGGCCGCACTTGTAGAAGGCATCGGCACAGCCTTGCCGGAATTGATCCCCGCTACAGTTGGTGCAATTTTTACAATCGTACAAGGACTGCTCGACAATATAGATCAGATTCTTGTGGCAGCCTTTACTATCATTCAGGGGCTGGCTGAAGGACTTTTAAATGCCCTGCCTCTGCTGATGGATGCGCTCCCGCAAATTATTACGTCGATTATTGATTTTATCACTGACAATCTGCCTGCTATCATTTCCATGGGGATACAGCTCACCGCCCGGCTTGCGGTTGGCTTACTTCAGGCGCTACCTCAGCTTGTTGCAAAGTTGCCGGAAATTATCGCAGCTATTGTGCTCGGTCTCGGTAAAGCGGTTGGCTCGGTTTTTGAAATTGGTAAGAACATCGTTTTCGGTCTTTGGGATGGCATAAAGTCCATGGGCACTTGGCTTGGAGACAGAATCAGGGACTTCTTTTCCGGCATTGTGGACGGTGCCAAAAATCTGCTTGGCATTCACTCACCCTCGACAGTGTTTGCCGGTATCGGTGAAAACATGGGAGCCGGCATCGGAATTGGCTTTAATCAGGTCATGGATAAGGTGATCAAGGATATGCAAGCCTCTATTCCGACTGACTTTAGCGTTGACACAACACTTAATATGAACAGAACTGCTACCGGTCTTGGCAGCGTTTTAAAATCCATTGTTGAGCATACCGGAAGCATTGAGGTACGAGGAGTTAACAATAAAAATGAACTGACCGGTGTTGTTGAAATTGTTATGGATCAATTAAGACGGGAGGCGAGAATCTGATGATAAAGCTTGAAACATCTACTGGTGAAGCCTTGTCGAGGATTCTCAAGGAACTCACTCCGATAGTGTATTCCTCAAACAGGCAGGCAAATCGGCTACTTGACGGGAGTTACCATGTCCAGATTATCGGCAGCCCAATGAAAAGCATCGAAGGTACCATCGTATCAACTTTTAACCAAGCTCAAACTCTCAATAGCCTGGTAGACCAAGGCGCTACGCTCGTGCTGACCTTTCCGGGGAAAAAGTATTTGATATATATCGATGAAACCATCGCCTGGAATCGGATCAACTATGCAAATGGCAACAAGGAGAAGAGCCTATTTGAGGGCAAGGTTAAAATGATCCTGGATGAGGAGGTTACCCAATGAGAGCACTCCCTGATGAGTTAAAGGCTGCACTGGAATCAAAGCTACAAAAGCCGGCAATGAAAATCATAGCCGGTCGTGATCCGAAGAACCTTTTTATTGTCGAGACGATTCATGAAATGGCTGGTCTAGATGCTTTGGATACCTCACTAAAAAGGCTGAATTCAGAAAGCAAACCGGCAGAAGCTTACGTGGTATTCGTTGATAACGGGATTGCAAGTTTAAAGAAAAAGGACCTTCCCTATGATCCAGAAACTCCATGGGTAGACTTGTTTACCGTTGGTGAGGCCACAGATGTAGCAATTGAATTTAATGGTTATTGGGAAAAAGATCCTGTTTCTTTGAAATTCAATTTTGTTACGGAGGAATACCCCTGGCTTTTTTATATTCAAAACGGTGATCTCAAAGCGCAATACTGGACCGACGAACCAGTAACTTTGGCATCTGGTGTAACAAAACTTGCTGCCATTCGCGGCTGGATTCCTGCAAACGGAGAGCAGCACAATGATCAAGGCTTAATACTGGCATATATTAAGTCGGATGGGATGGCATATTATCGAAATTACTGTACTCAGGCTGATCTTACGTTTCTTTGGGAAGTGGAACGACCGCTGACACAGCTTGGTGAGGGTATTACCGGGATTTCATTATTTCGAACAAATGATTTTAGGATCGGATTCATTGCCGAAAAAGAAAGCACTTTCGAATGGATATTGACTTACCGAAACTGGGCTGGAATGTCTGTCCCGTCAGAAAAGGTCGCCATGACGGTTAGCGATGTTGATATTAGAACTTATAAGATTCAATACAAGACTGGGTTTTCGCCTGCTGAAAATGTAGCCATGAATTTCAACCCACTGGACTTTGTTGAGCTTCATGTAGGGCTTCCAACCGACGCTGCTGCTATCGTAGGCTCGGGCTTTATCGACGACCATAATTTTTATATCCAGTGGAACTGCGAGCTTCTCAATCCAGAAACTTTATTGGGGCACATTACGGCAAACCAGTACAATATATCGAATATCGGACTTGGGGATGCAAACAGCAAGCTAAAGATTACAGTAGCTGATACCTTAAAAACCTACATTTCCATAGCGGTAACCTATGACGGAGCAGGCTTTTTAAGAACCCAGATCCGAATGGGAAATCGACCGAAGGTGCCAGCGTTTACCTATACGGTAACCGGTGTTCCGCCAGAAATTTTTGAATATGTTACTCTTTTCCCTGTGGTTAATATTGCAACATATTTAATAGCTTACAAAGAAGGATTCTTTCCAGAAAATGATGCTTTTGTGAGTGTTCAGCCAAGTCTCGTGACGATTGTCGTCACTCAGGTGGCATATAACCCGCTGTAAAGGAGGATAAACCCATGCAATTAAAGATGCCGGTTAACATACACAACAAATTTGATTTTGAAGTGACGGATGCCACAACTGGAGTAATGAAACAAAGAGTCACTGCCTACAACGTCGTACTGGACAACTATTTTACTAAGCTTCTAAATAATACCTACCTGTCCATCGGTTCCATTTCAATCGGAAGAGGCTCGGGAACATTAAGTGCGTCAAGAACAGGTCTTTTCAGCGAAATCACTTCCCGATCCGCTTCTAGTGTGGCCACTGCAAAAGCCTATCCAACGAGCTATGTAAAAAAGAAAGTTGTCTTCAATCCGGAAGAATACGTAGGGGAAGTCATCACAGAGGTTGGATTTACGGGGTCTACCCATGCACTTCTAACAGACAGTGAAGGGAACCCAATCTCCATAACGAAAACCGCCTTAGATATCATCACCATTTATGCTACCCTGTACTGTACTTTACCAATGAGTATTTTAAATGGGCGAGGTGTATGGAACACTCCTGCTAACAACCAATTTATCTCTTGGATCATTGACGATAACAGAACGGCCTTCACCGCCTCGAATTCTGGGATGTCAATTGCTTTCTCAGACATTCTTGAGCCTGCGGATTTTACCGCCTTTGATAGGGGTAATACGGTGGGTTCTGCGGGAAGCTTTTTAGGGTGGGATAACTGGACAAGAGATTATGCCAATAAAAAAATATCCTTCCCAACTAAGAGAGTTGATGTAAATACCAGCAATGGTTTTCTGAAGGCTGTGAAGTTTGGGTCAACCTTCTTCCTAAAACTGCCCCACCCCAATACTTTTCAGGGTATGTCATTATCCAACATCGCACTAGGGACTGGGGATGGTGAGACCAAAGATTTTGATATTAAAGTTCCGATTGTTAAAGCGGGAACTGAAGTGATCATGGTAAATGGAGTCGTGCAGTCAGAAGGAACAGATTATTCCATTATTTATAACTCGCGATACGGCGAAAATGCAACCGCCGGAGTTCCGTATTTGTATAGGAGGAATTCGGGAGCTGGGTATGTGTGGCATTCTTTTGATGGTTGGAATCCAGGGGGTACTTCCAACACGTATCCGACGGCGAACGAGGCTGCTTTTCAATGGGATTTTGGTTCCCCGGTTATAATCGGTGGAGTTGAGGCACTGGCCTACAGTAGTACATGGATACTTGGCTGTATGAAGATGCTTGGTTCAGATGATGGAACAACATGGACTGAAATAGGAACGGTTACTAACATTACTGAGAATGGAAGCTGTGTTAACGCTTGGACGAAGGTATGGTTTGGCAATACTACTGCTTATCGGTATTATCGCTGGGGTGGGAGCGACTCGCTGACTAATCTGGATGCAACCAGTATAACCAGTGGGCTTCGGTTGTTATATGGAGCGAAGGCCATTCATTTTGAGACGGCACCGGCAAGCGGGGTGGCAATTACCGCGGATTGTCAAACGGAGTACATTCTAAAAAATACAAACTATGTCATGGACATTGGAATGACCTTGCAGCTTGGAAGGAGTTGATGAAATGAACGAGATGACTTGTAATAACTGCGGGGAAGCCTTTTACTACAGCACAACGGAGCACCATATCGATTGTCCCCACTGCTTCAGTTCTGTACCTGTAGCGCCGAACATGCCTTTGATGGTTGAACCCCCAGATCCCACGCCGGAAGAGGAAATAGAGGAAGTGACGGAAAATGCAACTTGATTTTGAGTTTTATCAGACTTTTGAATCTGGAGTCTGCCCGGCAGCAGTTCATAGAAAAGACAATTCTATCCTGATTCTATCAGTTAATGAAAGCGGAGTGCTTTCTTATAAAACCGCAGAACCCGGAGTTGGAGATGTTGACTGGGGTAATTTGTCCTTTGGGAATACTCTAAGGGCATCAAAGGATATTAATGTTCGGAAAACCAGATTTAAAAATGTGCCCCGACTTGGGATATATGGAGTTTGGCTCTCTGACGGAAATGAATTTGACAGGCACCGGTTTGCAATCTATGAGGAAGAAATTGAAATATCGAGGTACTTATCCGATGGGGAAATTCGAATGAGCTATGACTCCATGATCAGTGACTTTTCGATGACGCTTCAAAATCCGAAAGGCTTATTATCTCAGGAGGATCGGTCAAGGCTTGCGCCAGGTGTTGAAATAAAATTCTATTTGCAAATGAATTGCTCCGAGGAATACCCGATGGGGACCTTCTATGTTGATAGAGTTAATGCAAAGGTTGGTGCCGAAACGCTTACGGTTGAAGGAAGAAATATTTCCGGCAAGCTATTAAAGGATCAGAGCTTTGGCAGCAATAATATATTTTCAAAAAATGCATTTGCATATACATTGGAAGAGGTGCTGCAGTCAGCCGGAATCGAAAACTACGATATCCAGCAGCCGGACAACCCTGAGACCGCATGGCAGGTTGGCGTTGAGTTTCCAAAAGACATGGCATTCCTCGAGGGTCTGCATGAGCTGATTATGATGTCGCGGAATTGGATTATATGCGAAAACCTGGACGGTCAAATTGTAGCGGGATCAATCGTAACCTACCCCGCAGCCCAAATAAACAGCAAATACACCTTCAATCGTGGCACGGAGCTTTTTAGTCGTGGTCTTATCAGAGATGATTCAGAAGTCTATGGCAAAATCTGTGTTCATACAGATGACTTTTCTGTTGAGGAATATGCGGAGGTTGAGCCGAACTCAGACTGGGTTGTTGCATCGAAGAAAACCTTATTTATTAGGGTGGCAGACAATACGCCAGCTGAGGAGGCTTTAGAAATGGCCGAGGATCTCGCAGCAAGGATCGCGTCCAGTGGAACTGTTGAGTCGTTCTCTGGACCATTCAGACCGCAGCTACTCCCCGGTGACGAGGCTGAAATCGTTGGAGCGTCAACAAGGCTTCTTGGTTTGATAACCTCAGTGAGGCATACTTTCGGCACAAATGGCTACACGACAGCCTTTGAGGTTGATTCCGGAGGGAGAAAAGGCCAGCCCCGCTTGAAGGATTATATTCAAAAGTTGTCTGGCCAGTCTAAGACAGGGACTGTAAAGCGATTGTGATCGTAAAAATTCATTCTACACTTCTGATTTTCAGAGGTGTTTTTTATTGCAGCAACAAAGAAAGTGAGGATACGAAATGAAATCAATTTGGACAACTTTTCAACTGGGGATTAGCACAGCGGGAGCATATATCGGATATTTTCTCGGAGGCTGGGACGGTTTCATATATGCCCTTCTTGCCTTTGTCGTCATCGACTATATTACTGGCCTAATGTGCGCGGTGCTGGACAAGAAACTATCTAGCGAGGTTGGCTTTCGCGGCATTTTCAAGAAAGTTCTCATCTTCTCGATGGTGGCCATTGGACATATCGTCGACCAAAACATAGTCGGAGAAGGCGCAGTAATCAGAACTGCAGTCATCTTTTTCTATCTCTCCAACGAGGGCGTCTCCATCCTTGAAAATGCTGTGCATATCGGTTTGCCTGTGCCACAAAAGTTAAAGGGTATATTGGAACAATTACACAACCGTAGCGACAAGGAGAACTGATGAATGAATCTTCAAAAGCTAATTCTGACAAACAACGCCTGCTATAAAGCTGGTAGAACTATTACGCCGAAGGGCATCATGGTACATTCCACCGGGGCAAACAATCCCTATCTCAAACGTTATGTCGGACCTGATGATGGTTTACTGGGGAAAAACCGATATAACAACCACTGGAATCAGAACTTGCCGGGTGGCAGGAAGGTTTGCGTTCACGGTTTTATCGGCAAACTGGCCGACGGCACGATTGCAACTTACCAGACGCTTCCGTGGAATCACCGTGGCTGGCATGCAGGAGGCAAGGCGAATAATACCCATATCGGCTTTGAGGTTTGCGAGGATTATCTGACCGATGCTTCGTATTTTTCTGCCGTATACAAGGAAGCCGTCGAGCTTTGCGTCTATCTCTGCAAACAGTACGGACTTACCGAAAAGGATATCATCTGCCATTCGGAGGGATATAAGCTGGGGATTGCAAGCAACCACGGTGATGTCATGCACTGGTTTCCAAAGCACGGCAAGAGTATGGATACGTTCCGCGCTGACGTAAAGAAAGCACTGAAGATCCTTACTGTACCAAACCATTGCAGCGCCTATGACACCTATACGGTGGCAAAGGGAGACTCCCTCTGGAAAATCGCCATAAGGAAACTGGGCAGCGGCAAGCGCTATCATGAGATTAAAGAATTGAATAACTTAATTTCGGATGCCCTCTATGTAGGGCAAAAACTCAAAATCCCTAAGTAACTTATCGGATATGGTGCATGGCCCATAGAACAGAGATAATCTCTGTTCTATGGGTCTATTTTTTTTGCACACCAAACCGTCCGAATTAGCCATGTCTCCTGGCTTATTTCAGAGGCAGTTCTGCCTTCGGAAGGAGAGAGACCATATGAATTATATGATGAAAGAAGATATTCGGCGAATGCGTGAAGAAGGCCAAAGCTATACCAAAATTGCTGAACTTCTTCATATCTCGGAAAATACCATTAAATCTTATTGCCGCAGAAACAACCTTGGCGGAGTTGCTTCAAAGATATCTAAACCAATTGTTAGCTCCTTGTGCCGTCATTGCGGAGCACCTGTTAAACAGACTCCTGGGAAAAAGCTTAAGCAATACTGCTCCGATCAGTGCCGATCGGCCTGGTGGAATGCTCACCCGGAAGCCGTGCCCCATAAAAGTATCCGAAAATTCACCTGTCTGACATGTGGTAAGGATTTTGAAGGCTGTGGCAAGCGGGAGCGCAAATTCTGTTCTCGTGCCTGCTATGGTAAGTCGAAGGCGGTGCGGGCATGAACAAGAACAAAGGAATTATTCATTATAGGCTGGCTGCTTCGATCTTTAAAAAATGGCTTGATGCCGGCATCATCGACCAGGAAGAATTTATAAAAATTGATGCGCTTCTAGCCTCAAAATACAGTCTTTCTTCTGGCAGCATATATCGCTGAAAATGCTTGATTATAGAAGCTTTTAGAGTGATATATGTAACTATGAAGGGAGGTAAAAAAGTTGACAAAGACCATTATGAAAATAGAAAAAAACTTAGCGGCCATGCCTTCTTTTACCAAGGTTGCTGCTTATGCAAGGGTATCATCCGGCAAATATGAGATGCTTCATTCTCTAGCCGCTCAAGTGAGCTATTACAGCAATTTTATTCAACAGCATCCGGGATGGATTTACACTGGAGTTTATGCCGATGAAGCTCTAACGGGAACAAAAGGAAATCGTCCAGAGTTCAGGAGAATGATCGAAGCTTGCCGAAAGGGAAAAATCGACCTAGTGTTAACGAAGTCGATCTCACGCTTTGCTCGCAATACAGTTGACCTCTTGGAAACGGTACGAGAACTGAAAGCCCTAAATGTTGATGTGTTCTTCGAAGAACAGAATATCCACTCAATCAGTGGCGATGGAGAACTTATGCTGTCCATCCTTGCAAGCTATGCTCAGGAAGAAAGCAGATCGGTAAGTGAAAACTGCAAATGGCGTATCCGTAGTCAGTTTGAAAACGGTGAACTGGCAAACTTGAGATTCATGTATGGCTACAAGATAGTAAAAGGGAGAGTAGCAATTGAGCCGAGTGAAGCTGCCATTGTTCGAATGATATTTGAGGACTACCTAAGCGGGATGGGGGGCGGTACAATTGCAAAAAAAATTAAGGAGATGGGCATAGTAAACCTCAGGGGCGGTGAATGGAACAGTGTGCGTGTTATGGCCATTATAAAAAACGAGAAGTATACTGGAAATGCACTACTTCAGAAAAGATATGTTAAGGATCATTTATCAAAGAGGCTAATCCGAAACAAGGGCAATTTGCCAATGTATTATGCGGAGAACACCCACCCAGCAATCATTGATCAGGAGTTATTTGATCAAGCACAAGTGATTTTGAATAAGAATCGCATGCATTGCAAGACAAATGGTGATCCGCGTAACCGATACCCATTCAGCGGGATTCTAAGGTGTGAAAACTGCGGCAATAAATATAAGCGTAAAGTAAGAAATGGTAAGGTAATGTGGCAGTGTACTACTTATCTTAACGAGGGCAAAGCGGCATGTCCGGCTAAGCAAGTACCGGAGCAAATACTATACCAGATCAGTTCTGAGGTGCTAGGACTAAATGAATTTGATAAAGAACGCTTAGAAAATGAGATTTCTAAAATTTTAGTAGCGGAATCAAATAAAATGATATTTGTATTTCGTGACGGCCATACAACAGAAAGTTTATGGCATGACAGGTCTCGGCGTGAATGCTGGACTGAAGAGATGCGTAAAAAAGCCAAAGAAAATGCATTGAGGAGGCGGTGAGCATGGCATCAAATGTAAGGGTTATACCGGCAACTATCAAGCAAAGCTACTCCAATTCAATGCAGACTACGGCGAAACGAAGAACAGCCGCTTATGCCAGGGTCTCCACCGATAGCGAAGAACAGCAAACCTCCTATGATGCTCAAGTGGATTACTACACGAAGTACATCAAAGAAAAAGCGGACTGGGAATTTGTCGGCATTTATACGGATGAAGGAATCAGTGCGGTTAGCACGAAAAAGCGTGAAGGGTTTAAAAGAATGGTAGCAGATGCGCTGGCTGGTAAAATCGACTTGATTGTGACAAAGTCGGTTAGCCGCTTTGCAAGAAATACTGTTGACAGTCTTTCTACGGTTCGAAAGCTCAAAGAAAAAGGAGTTGAGGTTTTTTTCGAGAAAGAGAATATTTATACCTTTGATGGAAAAGGAGAACTACTTATCACGATCCTAAGTTCACTTGCTCAGGAAGAAAGCCGTTCCATCTCGGAAAACGTTACTTGGGGCCATCGTAAGCGGTTTGCAGACGGCAAAGTCAGTATGCCATATAAGCGGTTTCTTGGCTATGAAAAGGGAGAGGACGGGCAACCAAAGATCGTTGAAAGCGAAGCAGAAATTGTCCGCAATATATATCGCCTGTTCATAGAAGGGAAAACTCCTTCAAGCATAGCAAAATATCTTTCTGTCAGTGGCATACCTTCACCGGGTGGAAAGAAAAAATGGCTGGTCAACACAGTGGAATCGATCCTCAGCAATGAAAAATATAAGGGAGACGCCCTTTTGCAGAAGCGCTTCACGGTAGATTTTCTAAGTAAGAAAACGAAGGATAACGAAGGTGAAGTGCCGCAGTACTATGTACAGAATAGCCATCCGGCAATAATTGACCCAGATGAATTTGACGCTGTGCAAGCCGAGTTTGACCGCCGGAAGAAACTGGGCCGTCCTAATGGCTGCCACAGTCTGCTGGCAACTAAAGTAATGTGTGGCGAGTGCGGCGGATTCTATGGTTCGAAAATATGGAGCTCTAATACTAAGTATCGAAGGATAGTATGGCAGTGTAATGAAAAATACAAGGGCGGTACAAAATGCACAACTCCGCATGTCACTGAGGAGGAAGTCGAGGAGAAATTTCTCAGTGCATTTAATTCATTGATTATTTACCGTGAGGAGCTGATGTCCAACTGCCGCATTGCGCGAGACAGACTTTGCGATTGTGCAACCGTTGATGCAGAAATCGACGATTTGCACCGGGAAATTGAGGTGGTTACAGAATTGGCCAGAAAAGCCGTCACTGAAAACACTCAAATCGCAATCAACCAGGAGGAGTGGAATGAACGGAATAAGGACTATCTGGAAAGACAACGAAAAGCAGTTAACCGAATTTACGAACTGGAGGATTTAAAGCGAGAGAAACAAAGAAAGAAGCATGCGATTTCGGGATTTTTAAAGAGCCTGGAAAATTATAATAAGGTTCTGGATAAATTTGATGAACGGATCTGGGTATCGGCAATTGATAAAGTAATAGTAATGCCGGATAGTAGGATGGTTTTTGTTTTCAAGGATGGGACCGAGATAACTCGCTAACGAGCGTCAGCAAGCGTAGAGAAAAATATACTAGCAAAATATTCCATTTCGTGTTATGATGTGTACGCAAAATAAATTCGATATAAAAACCTTCACCTGAATAGGTGCTAATCCACTTAATAACCCCATATTTGGAGCAATATGGGGTTATTTTTATAGAAAATTATTCCATCTCGTAACTTTCATGTTACAATGAATTATCACTGATAAAAACTAAAAAGGGTATAGGTGAAAGATATGGCGGCGTTGTATTTGAATGATATTCTGAACCGTAATGGCATTGATCCTAAAAAGACAAAACTAATTCGCCATTCGTTAAAACATAAAAGGTGTAAGGATTGTTTCGATAACAACTTTATTGAGGAGTATCAAAAGATTCAAAGCAAGAGTTTCTTCAACGGTTGCGATTATGTTCTTTCTTTTATCAGCGAACCTGGAACGAGCGCTAAATTTCTCGGTTGCTTTAAAGTTGGAAATGGAAAACCAATAGAGCGCTCCTTTATGCCTAATGAGTTCCCTGTTCCAGAAATGTTTGAAGAAGGCGAGTATTTTTTTGACCTTGAACCAATCGATATTATGGCGGATTTAAAAGAACGTTTAATAATTGATTGGGGTAAAGCTGCCGTTTCGTGGCATCAATGGGCTACTAATGAAAAAGCTGTTCTTGCGATACAGACAAATCCGAGGTATGCATTTCTTGGATATGACAAAATTATTCTTAGCTATGTTGAATTGAAAGAAATAATCATGGATAAGATTTTGTATGAAAATTGGCATACAGCATTGTCCTCGATATACGCCATTTACCTTATTGTAGACAAGACCGACGGGAAACAATACGTTGGTTCGGCTTATGGAGATGGGGGATTACTAGGACGATGGAGATGCTATATTGACACAAAACATGGCGGAAATAAACAGTTAAAAGAAATGATTTGCAATTACCCGGACCGATTTGAGAATTTCCAATTCAGCATATTGCAAATACTACCAAAAACCGTAACTCAAGAAGAAGTTATAAAAATCGAAAGTGTATATAAGCAAAAATTCCTATCGAAAGAATTTGGCCTGAATGATAACTAAGGCGATTCGTTTTAGGGAGTAAAATTAATGGATTTCAATAAAGGTAGCGAATATAAAGAATTAATTAGTCAAGGCATGACAGAAGAAGAACTATCAAAACTATTTGATGTACCGGTCTGCGAAATCTATGGAGCCATTGAATATTGCTATGGTCATAGAACCGCGAGTGAAATATTAAAGCACTTTTGCGGTGGTATGGCAAATGGGCTATGCTTTTGCTGGCCTTTAAAAGACGAAACATATTGTATGGTTCATGGATATGAATTGGATTGCCCTCTGAAGAAGAAATAATCTCTAGCCATAATACTTGGAATGACTGAGTCCTTAAAGAATCAAGAATTAGTTTATGAAAGAAAATTCTCTATTAATCGCTTGCAAGAGTAAAAGTGCTGTGCAAGCGATTTTTTTATTGGCGGGGAGCTCTATGTTATAATACTATCCGTTACCTTGCGATTGCGAGGTATCCCTGCAGCTTAATCATCAAATAACAGCTGAAAGGGGGTGATAAAATTAAGAGAAGAATTGAAATTGGGAACATACAGAAATGGCATAAGTCTTCAAAGGCAGAGGAAAATCGGAGATCTCAAAAGGAGCGCATTCGAAATGCTTATGAAAAAGGTATTGATGTCGAAGTTATTCCGGCAAAAAATGAAACTGAGCAGGAATCCAAGAAGAAATTAAGGGTGGCGGCATATTGTCGAGTCAGCACGGATGAAGATGCCCAGGCAAGCAGTTATGAATTGCAGGTGCAGTATTATCGTGAAATGATTGAAAACAACCCTGATTGGGAACTGGTAGATATTTATGCGGATGAAGGAATCTCTGGAACTTCGGTTAGGAAGCGCTACAATTTTCTGCGAATGATAGAAGACTGCCAACTTGGTAAAATTGACATGATTATAACGAAAAGCGTAAG
Organism: Anaerovoracaceae bacterium; assembly: GCA_036677845.1. Taxonomy (GTDB): domain Bacteria; phylum Bacillota; class Clostridia; order Peptostreptococcales; family Anaerovoracaceae; genus Anoxybacterium. The sequence continues at coordinate 120,006 of JAVBVR010000041.1, forward strand.
CCGATTTGCGAGAAACACACTTGACTGTTTGGATAATGTGCGAAAATTAAAAGCCTTAAATCCACCAGTGGGCGTGTTTTTTGAGACTGAGGGGTTAAATACCACAGAAAGCAAGAATGAGTTTACGCTGGGGATTTTGAGTCTTGTCGCACAAGGTGAGTCTGAACAAAAAAGTGCTAGTATTCGGTGGTCGATCATACAGCGCTTTAAAAAAGGGATTCCAATCATACCGACTCATTGCCTTTTGGGCTATGATAAAGATCGCTTTGGCAATCTGTTTATTGTTCAGGAGGAGGCGGAAGTAGTCAAATACATCTATGCCTGTTATTTAGATGGTTTAAATGCGAGGGAAATAGCAACAACTCTGACAGAGGCTAGGATTCCAACTGTCAAAGGAAATGAAACTTGGAGCTCTGCAGCAGTGCTAGGAATATTGCGTAATGAAAAGTATTGTGGAGATGTACTCATGCAAAAGACTTACACGGTGGATTGTTTTTCCCATAAAGCAGTAAAGAATATGGGGCAGATCCCTCAGTACAGATTGCGTGACCACCATCCACCTATAATTTTCCGTGATGATTGGATTTTAGTGCAGCAATATCTACTTCACAAGAGGCACCCGTCACGGAAGAAAGAAATACCAATCGAAAAGAAATTCTATGTACACCGCGTTAAAGGCGGGCTCTTGAGAGGCTTTGTGGTTCTTAATCCAAGATGGAATAACCGTGAAGCAGCGTTATTTCTACAAAAAATTGGCAAATGAAAGAGGTAAAAAATGAAATACAATTTTGATGAATTTAATTTTAATGTAATCGATGTAACTACAAGGGGAGCGGTTGATATCCTGATCAACCCGAGGGGAATAACAATAAGCCGTGGAGTCGCTGATGAGATGGGGTATCCAGCTTTTGTCAGGATGCTCGTAGATAGTGAGAGCAAAGTTTTTGCCATCCAAGCATGCAAGCAAACTGACGAAAATGCATACAAATTTTCTAAGCCGAAAGGTGAACAGCTTAAGCCGATAAATTGCCAAACGGCAGCGGTTAAGCAGATTATCAGAAGTTTAATGGCCGATACTTGGAACGATGGGGATTCTTATAGGATTAACGGTGTTTATTACAGGGATGCAAAGGCCATGGTATTCAACTTAAAGTCAGCAACTAACTGGAAATGGCATAACGAATAAAAATTTATAAGCGGTCGGCTCAATGTCGGCCGCTTATTTGATGTTCGAAAAATGTTAGGGGTTATTGTCTATATTTGTCTTTGCGGATATTAGTTCCTGTGCTATATTTATAATTAGATGAGAAATAATGGAAAATAGTTTGGAGAGCTGGTGTTGAGTTGGCATTTTTCGAAATGATAAAATACCATAAGCAAAAATACCCGGGCGAAATTGCCTTGAATACTGAAGAAGTTGCAGGGCATTTTGATGTTAAATCTATAAATCCAAGCATAGGATATTCACTTCATACAGAATATAGCTACGGGAAAAGAAGCTTCTCAAATCCTGGCCTTGCTGGTTTGAATGCCATAAAAGGTGCGAATAGAAATGGTGTCCCTCAGTTATGGAAAAGCAGGAAATGGGCGGAAGAATTTGCTGAATTCATAATACAAGTTACAGATGGATTACCGTCACCGAAAGTTATTGAAATACACCCACCTTTTGACGATTATATAAATGATACGGCGGAGTTTGTTGAAATTTACAGTGTTTTTGAAGAAATTATTGTAAACCAATATCCAACTACTGATGTATACTTAGAAAACCGCTGCGGATCTGTTTATCCCGGGGGGAGATTTGTTGTTTCGAGATTTCAACAAATTGTAGACCTTTGCGAGCAAATTGAAAAAAATAATTTAAGATTAAGAATAGCACTGGATATACCTCAATTATATACTGCGCATAAGGATACTCAAACTGTACTTGTAAACCCAATATTACGAGAAAATCACTGCAATGAAAGTTGTAACCACTATGTCCCCTATAATTTAAAAAGAACGGACACAACGATAATTAGATCAGGAGGAAGTTGAAATGGAATATACGGATGTTGAAAAACAAGTATTGTCATTGTTGGAAAGAACCGATTTTAAGAATCTATCAAAGATTGATATGATTAGTTACGCATCAAAATTAAGTGAATTACGTCCAGAGGTTGCATCACAGGTTGTAGCACAGTTCCCAGAACTTGCAAAGCTTATTCAGTCTTCTATGGTGGAGTACAAAGATATTCTTGAAAAAATAGTTGCAAGTGATGATGAAAGTACAAATCAAGTTTATGCCATCTTGAATAAAGAAATTGACGCAGCAGATGAAAGCCGAAAAGAATACATTGAGTTTGCTGACAAAGTGCGTTCAGATTTGAGCAAATGCCTTGATAATCCTAATTTGACACCAGAACAGCAAAAAGAAATCATAGACCAAGAGATGGAAGTTTTGAGAATGGTAGATAAAAAGGATTCAGAAATACGGGAACAAGAAACCAATGCTGCTCAAATGGCAGATAAAAAGGATTCGGAAAAGAAAGCATTTAACTGGAAGCTAGTTGGTGCTGCCAGCTTTGTTGCTTTGACTGCTGTTACAATAGGTACGGCTGCATTAGGTGGAAACATTAATATCAAATTACCAAAACCAAAGCTATAAGGCTTATGGATTTTTTCTGATATCGATAAGCTTACGTTTAAACTGATAGACGAAGAAAATAAAGTTAGAGGAACAAAGGCTATTCTTGCAAAACCATATCATCGTTAGTAAGCAAAAAGGAAAATATTATTTCGATTTAGTCTCCAATTGGTGTTTACTTTTTTGATATTTTGGATATAATGTAAACAGGAGGAGGCGAGGAATATGTTTAGTAAGAATTTAAAATATTACCGTTTAAAAAATTCAATGACCATGAAAGAATTGGCAGAGCAAGTTTGTGTCTCCCCAATGGCTATCTCGAACTACGAAAAAGGGAAACGAAAACCCGACATGGAAGTGCTAAAACTAATAGCAAAGGTTCTAGGGGTTCGTGTATCGGATTTTTTGGCTGTACGTAATGATAAATTGGAGTTTTGCCATGGCGAATTCAGAAAGAATTCAACGCTTTCAGGCGCGCAGCAGGAATACGTTCGAGAGTCTGTAGAAGAGTACTTTAACAGATTCATGACTGTTGTTGAAACGTTAGGCGGAGACGTTTTGCCCGATGCTCCAACTACTGCAGTGCTACAACTCACCGGTAATAGTGAGGAGGACGCACAATTGCTGAGAAAACATTTAAATCTAGCTGTGGATGGGCCAATAAATAACTTGATTGAGATTCTAGAAAACAAGGGCATCTTGATATATGTTTTTGAGATAGATAATGATAAGTTTTCTGGAATGAATGGTTTTGTCAATGGCCGCCCATATATTGTTATTAATAAAAATATGAGTCCGGAAAGAAACAGATCAACCATCGTTCATGAACTGTCGCACTTGATGTTTTCTTGGCCGGATAATATGGAGGATAGTACGATTGAAGAACTGGCAACAGCAATAAGTGGAGCCTTTCTGTTCCCAAAGACTGATGCTATAAGAGAACTTGGAATTCACAGGACTGCAATTTCCAGAGATATGCTCCTAGTAGCGCAGGAATATGGAATATCTATGTATCTGCTAATTAAGCGTGCGCAGTTATCTGGCATCGTTTCAGCAAGTTTAGCGAAAGAGTTTTATATTGCTGCCTCATCAGCCGGATGGAGGAAGAAGGAGCCGGTTCGAATAGAAAAAGAGAATCCGACTTTGTTTGAACAGTTAGTATATCGTGCAGTAAACGAGAATGAAATCAGTATACAAAAAGGAGCGGAACTCCTTAAAATACCATATGACGAAATCGTTTCTCATTGCTGCTTCGGCGAGGGTAATTGATGGAATATATAAGTAGCGATACGAATGTATGGATTGATTTTTCAGCAATCGGGCAGATAGAATTGCCGTTTTTGTTGCCATTTACATATATTATGAATAGCGACGCCATCGATGACGAATTATTATCTCCAGTGGGGCTGCGTGCTGAGCTATTAGATTGTGGACTTGTGAGTGTGGAACTTACAATTGAAGAGTTTAATCTTGCAGAAGAGCTTGCTCCGCGTTACCCTAAATTATCCACATACGATCGTATCGCATTAGCAATTGCAAAGGAAAGGGATATCGTATTACTGACAGGTGATAATGCATTAAGAAAAGCTGCAAAACATGAGGGCGTCAGTATCCTCGGTACGATAGGGATTCTGGATCAATTACTTGCTGGCAAGCACGTTGCGGAGCATGAATATGAACATTGCTTGTTGGAACTTCAAAAACACAATGGAAAGAAAGTATGGTTGCCGAAGAGTGAAATTAGTACAAGACTTCAGAGACTGAAAAAATAGAATAGAGGCCTTTTAGTAAGTATGTAATAACAGCTAATAAGTGAATCTTTTATGTTAAATAAAAATGCACACCCCTTTTTCAAATCGTTTGACATTAGACGGGGGGTGTGCATTTTATCAATTAATAATACTGTTTCCAATAAAATGAATGGATACAGGATTTATGCCTGTATCCATTTTTTTTCTTTTGTTATCAGAATGACACAACTATGACCTCAAAGTTTGGGGACTAGAAAATACTGTGTGATAACATATGATATAATTCCAAAAATAAAGGCTAAGACAGGGCAGCTTCTAATACATTTAGACTGGGCAAAAAATGACTAATAGGTTATCGCCCAAAGATAATTAAATGGCAGCATCTGCTGCTTTTTTTTGTGTCTAAAGTTGAATTATTAATAAAATAGTCGTAAGATGTAAATAGAAGAAAATAATAGAAATAAATTTTTGGTATGAGGATTCTTTGATAATACATTTATAAATCAGACGTTATGTCTATAATGAGAAGCTGGGACAAGCAGGTATATTGTCTATAACACGCAGTTCAAGAAAAAGTAAGTAGTTCCTAAATACAATCTACTTCGGTAAAATAAAATTAACCCATTATAGCCACATATATATTTATTCAGGAGGTCAATATGAATTATATTGAAAGGATCAATAAGAAGAAAGGTAAAGTATTGCGCCTAAATGACATATGTGATAGTAGTGGGAAGATTTACTCGGATATTTGTAACTTAATTAATGAGATTTCAGACGAAAATTATCTAAAATGCATCTCTGTTATTCAGAGTAAAGGTCTTGATTTAATAAATGAAAAAGCTCAAGGGACTATCTCAGTTTTAACAATTGATATGAATACTGGCGTTGAAAACTACCTCCAAAAAGAAGGGGTGGGTTATTATCTTAATGATAAAGGAATTGAAGTTTTTCAAAATAGTAGTGAAGCTAAGTATCAAGATTACGTTGTTAAATTTTCCTTCGTCCCGAACCATAAGCCATTTGAAATTAATAGTTTTAATGAATTATATAGTCGATACTTATCAAATATGAGTGTAAAATGCTATTTAAAGCATAATGACGAATTCTTACCTCATCGGATAGGTGACTACGATCAAATGAAAGATTTTGCTAAAGAAGCAAATGGAATTGTCATTACAGATATAAGTATATAATTGATGAAAAAATAGAGGTACAAATATGTCGAGTGGTAAATCTGTAACAAAGTTGCTTTTAGGTTCATCGAAGGCCGCACTCTTTGCGGGTATTGAGAAATATAAGAGTCTGAAAATGGAAACAGAAAAATATTATAACCCGATAGTGTTTATGAATACACCAATATCTGATGATAAGAATGACGTTATTGGTATTAACTCGACTGTTTCCGCAATTAAATACGCTGCTGATAAAGGCGCAAAATTAGTAGGTATTATTGCTGACTATGGCTCTGGGAAATCAAGCTTAACAGAAATATTATCAACAGATAATAATAAATTTGGAAAAGCCATCAAAATTAATTTGTGGGATTCATTAACAAAAGATTCAGTGATGAAGGATTCCTCACAGACGGCTATTAACTTATTAACTAAATCATTTCTTTTTCAGCTTGCTTCAGGCATTTCAGAAAATGTCGCAAAACACGTTAACCGAAGATTAAGTAAAAATTACGGCATTATTTCCTTGAGCATCAGTTCATGGTGGTTTTGGTTATGGGCAGTATTAGCAGGAACTGCATTTGTTTCATTTAAAATAACTTCAGATATCCCATTTTATACAATTAATAATTTGATCAAATCCAATAACTCAAACATAGACCAAGGTAGTATGTTATGGTGGACTAGCTTAATTAAGTATAGTGCCCCTTTATTTATGGTTGCGGCAATGGCTTTTTTGTTAATAGGATTTCGTAATACCGTTGTTGCATTTTCACATTGGAAATCACAGTCTACAAGGGAGCCAGAAGTTAACGACTTATTTGAATCATATATTGACGTTTACAAGAAGCTACTGAACAGAAATAAACGTAGGCTCATCATTATTGAGGATCTAGATAGAATTGACAACAGGAATCTTGTGGTTGGATTTTTAAAAGAAATTTACAGATTCAATAACTTAGCCCAAACTTGCAAAAAAAAGTGTCCAATGTTTGTTATCTCTGTTAAACCCGAAAACCTTTTAAAAAATTATGATAATAACGGAGAAGCATTGCCTAAGCTTGAGGAAGATGAAGTCTATTCAAAACTCTTTGATTACACTGTAACCTTAAAACCAATTCACTATACTGATTATGGAGATATTGTTTTAAAAATAATTAGTGATGAAGAATCAAACGCCAAAATATTATTACAAAGCATATTAGAAGAAAAGGATAGAATTCGGAATGATAAATTACCTGAATCATTTTCATGGATTATCGAAGGTCACAATCTAACCATACGAGAACTGAAGGATCGTTTAAACTATGCTGTTTCTTTGCTTGTTACTTTAAAAAATAAAGGTTACTCGAACCAGTCGTATATTAATTTTTCATCCTGTGCTGCAGTTGCGTATTTAGAATTACGCTATCCGGATATATATATGGAACTAATCAAGAAAGAAGATAACTTTTCTAAGTTAGTTCAAGAATCTTATCCAATTCGAAATAATGAGAACTTAGAGAATAGAAAATCGGTCATGGAAAATACCGTTGATCAGTTTTTTGTATCAATGAAAATTGAAGCAAATCCTGTTGAAAGCGATAAAGTCAATAATATTAAAACTGATATTGTAAAGATGCTTCTCGCGGGAGACATATCGGATGATTTCCGCATGTATTTTTATAGTTTCCCTAGAGGAAGTTATATAAAAAACGGTGATGAGAGAGATATTTCAAACCTTCTACTATTGCCAAGTGATTATCCTACCGACGATAATCTTGAAGAGAAAATGAGTAGGCTAATTGAATCTGGAAAAGTAAAGACGGTTACGGATATATTAACCCAAATTAGCAACGATACACAATTAGTATTATACCCCTCAATTGTGGTTCAAAATGAATTCATTTTTAAAAGCGCATATGAAATCAATCCCCCAAAAGCTGAAGCTACTGTACGTATCCTTGCTTCATGGGAAGCTAGCAAGAGAAAAAATAGCCAGGATGTTCTCACAAAACTAGCTAGATACTCATTTGATTCGATCAATGCGTTCTGGAAAGATTATACTTCATGGATTTTAAGCAGAATGGACGAATTTGATGAGGAATCAAAAATTGATATAAGGAAAAGCATTATTAAAATATTTGGCGATAAGATTATTGGATTTAGAGAATTGTTTATAGGTCAGACTGTAAGTTCAATAATGCCAATAATTACAGAAGACGAATTATTCGAGATTCCAGATATTAATATGGGTATCTCACTTGTCAACACTGGGCTAATTAATGAAAGCAACATAGGTTATATTTCTTTATATATTAACCAATTCAAATTGAATCCAACAGGATATGAAGCTGCTCGTGAAATATATTCGCTCGCTAGTAAAACAATTCCATCAACTATGCTGTGGAAAGCTTTAATAGCATTTTTAAAAATCAATGAGTCTACTGATAATGAATTTTTTTCATTATCTCTAACAGGCACTAATCTAAATGAATCAGATAAAAGTATTATCAGTGAATATATTAATTCATTGCCGGTTGAAGATATATCAGAAGAATATTGTAATAAATTAGATGAGGCTATAATAGACATTAACCTCTCAGATGGGATAATACAATCACTTTACGCAAGTAAAAAATTTATTGCCTTATTATCTTATTTGGTAAAGGTGAATAAACTCGCTTATGTTGATTTTACTAATGAAGAAAATACTGCTGGGATTATAGTTGCCTTTGAAAAATTAGTCGAATTTGACGAGTCCCTTATACCTCAAATACGAAGGGAGATCATAAGACAGTTTTACAATAAAGGCGGGATAGACGAACTACCCCAGGGATTTACGGAATTCTATTATGATAAATACCCAATCTTGACAGTAGAAGAAATTGAAGAGTTCGATTCTGTACCTGATATGCTGCAATATTTGAATAGGAAGTTAATAGATTCGTCAAATTACATGACTATAGTTGATTTCATTCATAAAAATGCGCAACGTGAGGATTGCTTAATTAATTTTCAATACTTATTTAGTGATGAATACAATGACGAATATCAAGATATTATTTATGCAAGCAATATTTTAGATTCTCTTGATTATGAAATCATCGGTTTTACAGAACTAAGTTGTGACGATAGGGAGAAAGCTCTTGAATATATCGCTATGTATATAGATTTAACAAATCCTGAAATAGCTAATAACTTTATGATAAAGTCCAAAAGCCTTGTGCCAAGTTTAGAAAGAATCTTAATTAACACTGGAAGTACAGCTGCTTATATTAATACCATTAATCAAATAGATGCTCCAACAGATTGCACGATTGACTGGCTGATGAATACAGAAATATCGTTTCCATTGGCTCCAAATTTGTTAAAAAGACTTATTGAAACAAACCAGGAGAGCAAATATCTAGTTGGGAAGGTACTGGCGGAGAAAAAATTCGAGTTCCCATACCAAGATGTATCCAATGAGGTGGTAATTACTCATTTTAGATTAAACTCTCCAATATGGCCTGAAATCAAAGTTAATATGAACCTTATAAATTATATTATTCAATGTAATGCCTATGAAAACCTTGATGAATCGAGCTTCCCTGATATACTCAGACCATTATATAACGGAAAACAAACAATTGAATTCGTGAAGTTCTTATTTAAAAAGGTATCGGAACAGGAGAAGCTAAATTATTTAGAACAAATGGGCGAGATACTGAATGCGGATAATAGTATTGAGATCTCAAACTATCTTTCCGAAAACGCAAACTTATCCCTGTTAAGCGATGATGTTTTGTTTTACAAGGTCCGAGAAAGATTGTGGGAAGATGTACCGAAACATTTTGGATATAAAAGTGCATTTACTCGAAAGAGAAATAAATGGTTCCAAAATAATAAAGAAAATAAGCCTTCTTTGACTAAGCTTACCGATTTGGGATTTGTGAATCATATTGAAACGGATTCCTTATGCGAATATAGAGATGATTCCAACAATCTAATTATATCTATCAATTTGCCTGAGTGGGGTAATCGCACAGATGTATTGGAAAACAACTGCGTAACGTATTCTAAGGGCTTAAACGATTATCTGTTGAAGATTTACTACAATCCAAATGAGCAAAAATATACAGTTAAGTCGGAAAAGGACAAACTTATGGTGATGTATGAGTATCTCTTTAACAAGGGTGAATTCAGCAGTGAGTATCCTGATCATGACACGTTACAAACTCAGCTTGTGGCTATGTACAGTGGTATGGATGTGCAGGACTTTTTTATGGAAGGTATCAATCAGTTTCAGGAATATGTGAGGGCGAATTTCGGGATGAGTATTAGTGAACTGTATACCTTGACGTTAAGCGAGTAACTTTTGTAAAACGATTATCTTGTATGGCAATTTTGGCGACTTGGGAAACTACTATATTTATCTAGAGGAATTAATGATTGGGGAATAAAGATAAATAGTGGTGAAAAAAAAGAAGTTTTTAAGCGTTTTGAAGGTCGTGGAAAGATGGAGCAATTTACGTATGACACCTGTCAGACATTGGTTCGACAATTACATTGTAAATACTTGGATTTTCAACTCTTGATCCTTTACAGATATTACAAAGCATATACAAAGTCATTATGGAGGGGAATACGTCGTGAAAACCAACACAGAAGAAACGAGCAACCAAAAGAAAGTGGGCGGTGCTTTCGGGTTGACAAATAGTATCGGTAAAATCTTTGCCGATACTTCTGCCAAAACAAAGGATATCGCAATAAAAACTCATGAATCTATAGTAAACGCTGTAGATAAAAACAGTAACGGAAAGATTGATGCGGAAGATTTTGGTTTAGTAGAAGAAAACTTACAGGGAGCAAAAGAAAAAGTCAAGAAACTAGCTATTATGGCTGGACAGGGTGTCAAAAGCGGAACCGTTTTGATTGACAAGGCTATTGGTGACGCTAAAATTGTGATGGATCGGAAGTATCTAAGACCTGTTTTTACAGAAGAATTGCTATCAACTGCCTCTGATGTGAGCAACATCGACGAAATTCGAAGCTCACGAAATCCTAGTATGATTTGTATTGTCGAGCGGGATAAGAAGCGGAGCGAAAGCGAGGCATGCAACGGTGCGATTGGCTATAGGATGACTGTAAAAGGAATGGAAATGCTCAATCTATACGAAGATAGTGCTCGCCAACTTGGGATGTGGTTTTACCCTAATATTTGTAAGACAATTTATTATGCTGACCCATATCAAAACAATTTCTATATCTGTTTGGACGAATATTTTGATTACCTCAAAAAGGCTCGCGTTAGCGAACTTGAAATGGTGGCTCAGAGTCTTGGTGCTAAAAGGGCACAGATTACGTTTAAGGAACGTAAAAAAACTCTCATTACGAATAATGCGCATGCAGGGGCCAAGGTTAAAATAGTAAAAGTTTCCGGCTCATACGACAATGCTGACAGCGAGTATTCCAGCTTTGAAATTGCCGCAGATGTAAAGTTTAGCGGTCACGATACACCGATAAAGCCTAAACTTGTCTATTTCAAGAATGAGAGCGATATTGAAAAGCTAGTTCAAATGCGCACGGGGAGTAACAAGAACAAGATCGAATCAAAAATATACAAGCTTCAATGTAATAAATCATCAGGTATCAAAGAAAAAGAAGCTGCCCAAATCGATGCCGTTCTGGGCCAGCTAAAATGCAACGGAACTGCATCTATCAGCAGCGAAGTTCAACGTGAGAGCAGAACAGACCTTGAATATAGTATAGAATTCTGATAATCCAAATCTGTATCACATTAAAAAACCTGATCCCTTTGGAGCTTGCCCCCACAACAAGTTACTCAGATTTATGCCAATGATCCTAAACCTCATGGTTGATGTAAGAAAAAATACATCTGCCAAGAGGTTTTTTTTAATATAGCTAAAGAAATTCAAGTCAAGAGGACTAAAGAAGGAAGGTTCAGTACAGAGACTTCATGAGTATATGACGGTACCGTCAAGATTTTTGCGCAAAATTGTTTTTGCCGATTGGTAGCCGGCTATTAGCCAGCCAGGTTTTCTGATTCAGATTCTTCTGTGCTGCAGTTTTCAAGGTGCTTCATATTCATATACCGCTTAACGCCCCACTGGGTTCCGGTAACGTGGCGTAAGCGGGCACAGACGAGCATCAAAGCGGAGTTTCCATCGGGAAAGGTGCCAACCACTCTGGTTCGGCGCTTGATCTCCCTGTTGATCCGCTCTACTAGGTTTGTGGTTCGGATCTTGGACCAGTGCTCATAAGGGAAAGCCATGTAAGTCAGGGTTTCTTCAATTCCTTTTTCCAGTTTATCCGTAGCTTCTTTGAGCTTCATTTGCCTTAGTTCTTCGATCACAGCCTTTGCTTTTTCTCTGGCAGCCTTCTTGCTTTCCTGGCTATGAATCGCTTTGAGCATTTTGGCAACTGACTTCATCTTGGAGCGAGGAACAACAGAAAACATATTGCGGTAAAAATGAACGACGCAGCGCTGGTATTTTGCATCAGGATAGACTTCTCCGATAGATTCCAGCATTCCAAGGCATTTGTCACCAATCACCAGCTTAACTCCAGAGAGACCTCTGCTTTTCAGCCATTTGAAAAACTCAGTCCAGCTGGCTTTATCTTCTTTCATTCCTTCCATGGCCCCGATCACTTCACGATATCCGTCCTCGTTGACTCCAATTGCAATCAGGATGGCTACATTCTCGTATTCGCCACCCCAATTCCGTTTGAGATAGATCCCGTCAACATACACATAAGCGTAGGAGCTATGTGTGAGCTGCCGGTTTCTCCAGTTTTCTATATGTACATATGCTTTCTTGTTGAGTTCGCTGATGGTAGAAGGGGATACTTTTGTGCCCCACAGGGCTTCTGTTATATCCTCAACTCTACGGACAGACACAACGGCCAGGTACATCTCAATGAGTGCTTCTTCTACCGAGCTTTCTCGGCGGCGATAACGTTCGATAATCGCCGTTTCAAAGGCAACTCCCTTGAGCTTCGGCATCTTCAAGGTTACTTCGCCGGAAGTGGTGGCCAGATTCCGGTCATAATGCCCGGCACGATAGCCTTCACGTTCGGCAGTACGCTCGTATTTACTGGCATTGACCAGTTCCTCGGCCTCTTTCTCTAAAAGTCCATTTAGAGTTTCTTCTACGCTAGATCTGACTAATTCCTTTAATTCGTCTTTGATTATTCCTTCGTTTAGCTGTATAATTTTCTCAGACATGTTCCTAAGCCTCCTTTGGCAGTTTGTTTGTGGTGAACTAATTTTACCAAACGGCTTTGGGCATGTCTATTTTTTTACCCTTTATTCAATTTGCGCAACTTATTGTACCTTATCGAAGGTCATCCAAGAAGTTCAAGCTTGCATCATCCATATGCTTTGGGATTTCCTCAAGCACATGGACGAAATAGTCATATGGCTTCAAATTATTCGCCTTAGCAGATTCGGCCAGGCTGTATGCGATCGCGCTGGATTCGGCGCCATTCACAGTATCTATCAAGTGCCAGTTATTCTTCCCGACATAGAAACTGCGGATCGCGATTTCGGCAGCATTGTTATCAAGCGGTACTGCAGGATCGGCGAGAAACACCTTGAGGTAGTCCTCCTGATTTAAGCAATAGTTGAATCCTTTTCCTGTCTCTGAGTTTTTAGGCACTTTGCTCTCATTCGTTTTTACCCATGCAAAGAAAGCCTCCACCAGTGGCTTTACGAGGAGCTGTCGCTTTGTTAGGCGCTCTTCCGGCAAAAGATCGGCGAGTTGATTGTCGATATGGTAGATTTGGGCGATTTGCTCAAGGGCAAGTGCGGCAAGCGTATCCTTTGATGTCTTCTTCCCAAGGGATTTACAGATTTTTGCGAATCGCCTCCGGGCGTGGGCCCAGCATCCTGCTACAGTAAGCTCGTCCGGTCGCTCTTTCCCCAGTTTATGATAGACCTGATATCCATCGCAAACAACTACGCCGCTATATCCGGCCAGAAATTCTCTGGGATGGTCCGCTTTCCGAGTCTTCTGATACTCGTAAAGTACAGCCGGGGGAACCCCTCCATGCTCTCCGGTTCGATAAACCCACATGTAGCTGTTTGTCATGGTATCGCGGCCATCCTTTGCCACCCGTACCGGCGTTTCATCTGCATGCAGAACGTGGCTCTTGTAGATTTCTTGATGTATACGATCATAAAGAAGGGAAAGATATCTTTCACTCGACCGGATCACCCAGTTTGCCATGACCTGCCTTGCGATATTTACCTCATTTCGCTTGAATTCCTGCTCTAAGCGATAGAGCGGAATGGAATTGACGTATTTCGCATTCAGGATCGCAGCCACCAGTGACGGGGTAGCAATACTGTTATTCAGTAATTCTGCCGGATGATCGGCTTTCATGATTTTCTGATTCTTGTTTCCGCAGTAAACTTCGATATGATGCTCCACCACTTCAAATGTAGCGGGGTGAAATTCCAGCTTTTTATACACCTCATCAGGAAGCTTGCGATAATCTCCGTCAAACAGCTCCTGGAGTTTTTCTTCGGGAATTGCATGTGTTTCTATTCTTACAGGAAACGAAGACAGATCCTCGCTTCTCTTGCCTTATTTCTTTACATGACGCTTATGCTCAGGAATTACCTGCTCGATTGTCGGCTCCGCGATCTCATCGGCATCAGCAACTGTCACTTCAGCTTCATTAAAACAAAAAGCAAGCTGATTCTGCAATTCAACTTTTTCGGAGGAATGTCCGAAACGAGCCTGATTAGAGATCCGAATCTGTTCCAGTAAGAGGTCCAGTTTCTTGTTCATCTCAATCAAGGAATCTCGTTGCTGCAGAATCATAGTAACTAAAATATCTTTATCAAATGTAAGTAATTGTTCCTTCGTAAACCTGTTTTCCATGCTTATATTATATCACAGAAAACCATTGAATTAAAGCCATTTTCAAAGGTTTTTCCTGTTCTTTGAAAATGGCTTTTTGATCTTTATGCTGTATATGTCGGTGATGATTTTTGCACCACATTTTGGGGTTCGATCGTGAGGCCCTCCATGAGCCATCTGTATTGCTGAGGTGTCATCTTTCTGACTTCATCGACGTTTCGTGGCCACCGGAACTTTCCAGCCTCAAGTCTTTTGTACAGAAGCAGAAATCCGTCACCTTCCCAGAGAAGACCTTTAAGTCTGTCTTTTTTTCGCCCGCAGAAAAGGAAAAGCGTGTTTGTCCGGAATGGATCAAGATCGAACTTGTTCCTCACCAGCGTTGCAAGACCGTCTATGCCAAACCGGAGATCCGTGTATCCACAGGCAATGTAGACGTTCTCAATACCTGCTGCATCATTGAGCATTCAGAAGCACCTCCAAGGTGAATTTCACTTGCGCTTCATTTGCCCCCTCGCCAATCTCGACAACGGCATTTGAAAGGGTAATTTTTATATTACTGCTTCTCGTGACTACAGGATTACTGACACGAGCGTGGTTTGGCACAAGAGCAAATTGCGATCCGTCCCGATTTTCTCCCGGTAGGTTTTCGCAAGCCAAGAGCCGCAGTTTCTTAAGATAGTAGTAGTATTGGGATTCGGGCAAATTATTCTGCCGACACCACTCTTTGATGCTGAGACCGCTGCCCTGGCGGGCTTCTATCAATTTCGCCCACTCCTGCAAGTGCATCTGAGTCTTGAGATCTGTAACATTCATGACACTGCCTCCAACTTGTACTATTACTTGAAAAACTGTTACAAGTTTTTCGAGTCCTTTGGAGTAGTATCTCATATTTTAAAAGTGACTTCCATGTACGGCTGGTTTACCGTTTACGAGGCTTTTTAAATTTGTTCAATTACACTTGAATTAAAATCACATTATTTTCTCAATGCTATTGCTTATTTGATTATAGGGGATTAGTATTTAAATGTATAATAAAGAATAATAAAGGATGTGTATGCATGAAAAAAGCACTGTCGGTGATCATAATTACAACCTTGGTTTTATCTCTATCCCTGCTCCCTTCTTTTGCAACAAACATCAGCTTGGACGGGCATAACGTTCAATTTACCGAAGCCTCGGGAGTACCATTCATTGACCGGGTTAACAGAACCCAGGTACCTTTCCGCCAAACTATGGAGGCGTTTGGGTGTACGGTAAACTGGGACGGCATCAATAGAATTGCTATTGCCGAGAAAAATGGGATCAAGGTTCAAGTCCCGATCGGAGCATCCTACATCATCAAAGATGGACTGCAGATTAAAAACGATACAGCTGCTTTGATTAAAGATGGAAGGACATACTTGCCGATCAGAGTCGTCCTTGAAGCGTTTGGAGCAGATGTTGGATGGGATAGCGGTTCTCAGACGGTTGCTGTCTATTCTGCGAAAGGTCCAAAGATGACGATCCATTTTATTGATGTCGGTCAAGGCGATAGTATCTTTATCGACTTTGGGGCATATGAAGCGCTTATTGATGCTGGAAACAATGCGGATGGAACACTGATTGTCAACTATATCAAACCTTATGTCGATGGAGATCTTGATTTAATAATTGCCACTCATGCACATGCAGATCATATCGGAGGCCTTGATAATATCATCGCTGAATACCAAGTCTATGAGATCATAGACAGCGGTGACATCACCGATACGGTGACTTTCAAGGATTATATTGCAGCTGTCAGATCGGAACCAAACTGCAAATATATGGAAGATGAAGATATGACCATCGACATGGGAAATGGTGCTAAGTTAAAAATTATAGAAGCACTCGACGGGAGCAGTAATTTAAACAATAACAGCGTAATTGCTATTCTTAAATACAACAATTTTACTGCAATCTTTCCTGGCGATTCTGAAAGCGCTGCAGAAGCAGCCTGCTTAAGCAAGCTTTATGATGTTGATGTACTGAAAGCTGGGCATCACGGATCACGGACAGCGTCATCACAAGCCTTTCTTAACGCGATCAAGCCGGAGACTGTTATTATCAGCGCTGGTATCGGAAATCAATACAGGCACCCGCACTATGAAGCTCTGCAGAGATTTTCGGGCATTGGTGCCAGTGTCTATGGTACCTTTAAGTCTGGTACGATTGTAGTAACTACTTACGGGAATTCTTATAGCCTAAACACCTCAAATAAAGTAACGTTGAATGACGCTGAAGACCAAACAACGAACGCACCTCAAACAGTTGTAAACAGTAGTACAAACACTAACCAGAGCGAGGCTTCCTATGTCGGCAACAGCAATACGAAAAAATTCCATAGATCAAACTGTTCCTCTGTACCAACAATAAGCCAGGGGCATGTCGTATATTTTAATACGAGGATTGATGCAATCAATGGGGGATATGTTCCCTGTAAGAGGTGTAATCCTTGATGGTCTAGGAATGTAAACTGCTTGTTAGGATGTTAAATGGGGGAGTTCTCGTGCGCTTTTCGATCTTGAAGAAGAGAATATGTTTTATGAAGAGAAAGGGTTAATTCACTCATATCCCTGTATGCGGAGTTTAAAACCTTGCCTTAAACGGAGGAAAGTATTAGAATAAAACAAAGCCTTCAATTCGGTCGCAGCTCTTTCATGATTACAGAGGAAGAATATGGTTACACTCAGCACATTAGATGCAAGCGTCATTTCGTTCGTAATATTAACTATTATACTGGTCCATTCCTATAACAGGCTTGAAATTATATTTATACAATACAAGCTTTTTCTCGCTTTGGTTATCTTGAATATGACTTTAATCATCATCGATATTCTGGGATGGGTGTTCAATGGATTGCCCGGAATGTTCAATTATCTGTGCAATACCGGATTCAACCTGCTCCTGTATATCACCGTTCCGCTGGCCCCTTCCATATGGGTGCTGTATACCTACTATCTGGTAAATTATGACGAGCTGAAAATCAAAAAGTTAAGAATGTTGCTTATTGTTTTCTTCTTTGCCAATGCAGTCATATCGGTGGCTAGTTTATATACAGGCTGGTTTTTTAGTATCGATTCAGAGAATATCTATCATCGCGGGCCCTTCTACGCAGTTCATCTGGCGTATTGCGGAATATTGATTTTATACTCGTTTGTTTTCGTTTTCTTAAATCGAAAATGCTTTCAGAAATGGCAATTCTATTCCATCA
>JAVBVR010000042.1:0-2519 GCA_036677845.1 Anaerovoracaceae bacterium
CAGCATATCCGGAATAAATAAATATGTTGCCAGCGTGATCACTGCTGCCCAAAATATCAGTTTCAGCGCCCGGCGCACGTTCCTTTCAGTCAGATTTGAACTGACCCCGGCAAGAAAAATAAAAAGGATCGCCCCACTGCGGCCGATATAACTTAATATCCCGTGTTCATAAGCAATGGGCAAACCATATATCTCAGCCAAATCAAATACGATATGAAAGCAAACTATGAATACCAAAGCTATGCCCCGAAGTAAATCCAACTCCCAGATACGGCTTTTCTGATGATCCATATTTTCACCTTTTACGTTCAAAAGATATATATTGCGCTCTCAGTATAACATAACACAAATCAGTTTTTGCCGGTACAATAAAAAATGCGTCCGGGCTTTGCCCGGGCGCATTTCTTCTTGCTATAAGCGTTATTATTCTACCAGGCCTTTTTATAAAGGGCCATGATATCCTCAGGAGTTGCAAATCTCGGGTTATTCGAAGGGCTGCCGCTGGCGATTGCATCTGTTGCCATTTTAGGAATAGCTGCCTCGAATTTTTCTTTATCAATTCCCAGTCCGCTGATGCTCGGGATTTGGATATCCTGACAAAGGCGCTTAACAGCATCTGCTGTTTTTGCTGCCGCATCCAGAGTCGAGAGACCGGTAATGTCTTCGCCCATAGCTTCAGCAACCTTTGCGAATCTCGCCGGGGCTCCGATATAACTGAACTCAGCCCATACCGGCAGAAGAACAGCGTTGGAAACACCGTGCGGAACATGGAACAAAGCGCCGATAGGTCTTGACATACCATGGATGAGTGTGACGGAAGCGTTGCTGAATGCGATACCAGCGAGGGTAGCGCCCAACATCATGTTAGAACGGGCTTCTATATCAGAACCATTAGCCCATGCGGTGCGAAGGTTTTCGGAAATCAATCTGATTGCTTCCAGGGCAATGAACTCAGATATCGGTTGTGCCTTTTTGGATACATAAGCCTCAAAAGCATGGCAAAGAGCATCTATGCCTGTTGCAGCAGTGGCTTTTGGCGGCAGAGGAATAGTGAACATCGGATCAGAAACGGCGATCGTCGGAACCAGATAAGAGCTGCCGATAAGCATTTTGACATCCTTTTCTGTATCGGCAATGATCGTAAAACGAGTTATTTCAGTTCCGGTTCCGGCTGTTGTAGCAATAATTACTACCGGAGGCAATGGATTCGGTATTTTTTCCGCACCCATGAAGTCACTTATTTTACCAGGGTTGGTTGCCATGATGCCAACCGCTTTTGCTGTATCCGCAGGGCTTCCTCCGCCCAAACCGACCAGAAAATCACAATTATTGTCTTTGTATACTTTTATGCCTTCATCAACGTTCTTGTCTGTGGGTTCTCCGCCGACTCCGGCGTATACTGCCGAGTCAATGCCTGATTCCTTCAGAATTCCGATGATCTTGTCCGCGACACCAAGCTTCTGCATCATCTCGTCCGTGACTATCAAAGCCTTTTTCTTGTTGAGTCTTTTGATCTCTACTCCAAGGTTGTTGACACAATCCGGACCTGAGAGTATTACCTGAGGTACACGTAATTCATAGGTTTTTAACATGGTTTGTTTCTCCCCCTTTGATTTGTTTGCTTTATTTTCTTAAACTGATTTCAAGCCGTTTCGGACACTTTAATCAGTTATAATATAGACTTTCCCAACCCTATTTTGTTTTATTTTAGGTGTTTAGTCAAGTCCGAAAAGCTCATTTGGTGAGGACCATATCCACGGCGAGTCCTGCGGCCAATAGCGAAGCTTTCACAGCCTGAGCGCTAAATCCGGCGTTGTCTGTCAGCACTACGGCAAAATCTGTCGCCGCACGGCAGCAGTCGTTTCCGCAGCTATCCTGCAAAGATTTTGTGATCATACCTAATTCGTTGTCATGAGGACCTTTGAGTAAAAACTCCCGGCTCATCACACTGCCATTGATCCGTCCGATGGTCGTTCCATCAGCATCATACACCGTATAATAGCTCCCGGATAAAAATTTGCTATCCATTCGTGCAATGAGTTTTTCCGCAGAATCAAATACTGAAATCTTCGCCGATTGGGGCGACATTTTTATCGTGAGCGCCTTTGTTCCATCTTTGATACTGTAAATACCGATAGTTTTTGGCGCAAAATTCTTTCTGATCTTTGGCCCAAGTATTTTCAGAATGCCTTTCAATTCATTTTTTACATCGGCAATTTTTTCATTGGTTTCCGGATCATAAATTTCATAATTCCAAGTATATCTCAGTAAATTGCCTTTTTTGATTTTGTGGATCAAAAAGGATTTTGCGTCAAGAAACATGGTGATCACCTTCGCTTATTTTCATAATGAGTAAAAAGAGCAGGTACAATCAGGCACCTGCTCTTTTTATTTCCGGGTATAAAGAAATTACTTTTTCATCACGTCGCCGAACAGTTCTTCGTCAGTCGGCTGGGTGGAAGCTATCGGATAGGATATCCAGGTAACGTTGAGCAGATGTTTCCAGGTAACGTTCTCTG
>JAVBVR010000043.1:0-5332 GCA_036677845.1 Anaerovoracaceae bacterium
AACGGCGGCGACCTACACAGTTACGTTTGACAGCCAGGGCGGAAGCGCAGTTGCCTTAATACCTGAAATCACCTCCGGCACGACCATCACGCTTCCGACAACGACAAAATCCGGATTCGACTTCGGCGGATGGTACACAGCAGTCAACGGCGGCGGTGCACTCTTCACAAGCAGCACTCCGGTGACATCGGACATTACACTATATGCAAAGTGGACTGCGGTAACGGCAACTCCTGGCGGAGGCGGAGGCGGCGGAGGCGGAGGCTCAGCTGCAAGTACCGTAATAATACCTGAAAAAGAAATTCCTGCCGGATTTACAACCGAACACATCGCATACTTTCAAGGTTACTCAGATAATACGATACGACCAGAGGGAAATGTTACCAGAGAAGAAGCTGCAGCGGCATTTTATAGATTGCTGGATGCCACCTATAGAGGAACAATATTTACTACTGGCAGTGCTTACAGAGATGTTGACCAAGGCAGGTGGTCTGCAGAATATATTGGAACATTGGCTAAGGGGAAAAT
Organism: Anaerovoracaceae bacterium; assembly: GCA_036677845.1. GTDB lineage: Bacteria > Bacillota > Clostridia > Peptostreptococcales > Anaerovoracaceae > Anoxybacterium. The sequence goes on from JAVBVR010000043.1 coordinate 529, forward strand.
CATCAACGGTTATAAGGATGGAACATACAAGCCGACAAGCCTCATTACGAGAGCGGAACTTGTTGCAATAGCTTCGAGATTTGCTAATCAAAGCGCGGCTCAGAAAAGCAATTTCTCAGATATCAGCGGACATTGGGCGGAAGCATATATAAACTTGGCTTCGTCAAAAGGCTGGATCAAAGGCTATTCTGATGGAACCTTCAAACCGGATCAGTACGTTACCCGAGCTGAGTTTGCAGCTTTTATAAACAAGATGCTAAACCGCAATGTGAATGCGGAAGGTATTCCAAGTAATGCAAAGCAGTTTAAAGATCTTGAAAAGGGCAAGTGGTACTATAACGACATAATGGAAGCAACAAACAATTAATCTAACCAGGTAATCCTATTGACAGCAGAATGGCATTTTGTTATTATGCGCTTAGTTAGCGTTGACTAGCTAAGCGCATAACTGCGAGAAGCTTCCTGCTTTAATGAACGTTAGACACAACTAACCCAATGAAGCCATCAGAGCCGCAATTGAATGCAATATCTCATAAGAAAATGTCAGGATTCAGTTAAAATGCAAGAATCATAAGGCACCACCATGAGAAATGCAATGGAAAAGGATACCCTGACGGTCTTGGGTAAATGTAGGGAGAACCGTGATGAAGGATCGAACTTGCAAAGGGTACAGGTTTTATATCAATGTCAATCGCATTTCTATGTAAGACCATAGAGCGCATTCTCCCTTTAGAGAAAAGTAACGGAAAAGGTTAGCCTACGGTTCTTTTCAGTTGAAAGGACTTATGGTATAGTGGTTTATACAAAGACGGCACAGCCGCAGGAAAGGAGAGATGATTTTTGATTATCAGGAAACAGGATACGGTCATTGTATTTGACAGGGAGGGAAAAGAACAGTAGTATTTTTGTCCCTCCAAAGGTAATACAAATACAATAGACGGAGGATAAAAATGAAATATAACAATTTGATCAAATACGGTTTGACAGACCGCTTTGCACAGGAAGCAGCATTCTATGAAGGCTTTTTTCTTGCACGAGTAACTGAGCAGCACAGAGACCTTTACCGGGTGGTAAGCGAAAAAGGGGAGCTCAATGCTGCCGTATCGGGAAATTTTATCTACCGAACCAATGACAACTCCGATTTTCCGGCGGTAGGTGACTGGGTCATGATTGACAGAGAGGATGACAGCGGCGGAAATGCGGTCATTCATCAGATTCTGAGGCGCAAAAGCGTTTTTGAACGCAAAGCGGCCGGAACGGCGAACAGCGTTCAGATCGTGGCAGTAAATATTGACATTGTATTTATTTGCATGTCGTTGAATGCCGATTTCAATCTCCGGCGGGTTGAGCGGTATCTTTCCATTGCTTGGAACAGCATGGCGACGCCGGTTATCGTACTGACAAAAGCGGATCTGTGCGCCGACTTGGAACTGCGTCTGGCAGAAATCGCAAAAGTCAGTATAGGAACCGATGTGGTGGTTTGCTCGAGCATGGAGGAGAGCGGGTATGAGCAAGTTCTTCCCTATTTCAGCCAAGGCAGGACGATTGCATTTATCGGTTCTTCCGGAGTAGGAAAGTCGACGTTGATCAACCGGCTGGCAGGAGGCCAAGTTATGGAGACCAAGGAAATCCGGGAGGATGACGATAAGGGACGCCACACAACGACCCACCGGCAGCTGATTCTGCTTCCAAACGGAGGCATCGTGATTGACACGCCGGGCATGCGCGAGCTGGCTCTTGATTCCGCAGATCTTTCCAGGGCTTTTGAGGACGTCGAGGTTTTGGCCGAGCAGTGCAGGTATCGGGATTGCTCTCATACAACGGAGCCGGGCTGTGCCGTTAGGAAAGCCATCGAGGGAGGAGAACTGCCACAGGAGCGGCTGGACAGCTATAAAAAGTTACAGAAGGAAGCGGGCTATGAAGGTCTCAACTCCCGCCAGCTTGAACAGAAAAAGATCGAGTCCATGTTTGGCAGCAAGGGAGAAATGAAACAGCTGATGCGCTATGCAAAGAACAAAAATAAATAAGTATTAAATAAAACAGCAGAACAATCAGGTCCTGCTGTTTTTCTTGACGAACAGGGTATCAGGGTGATACACTAACATTGACAACAAAACAATCAACAGGTGCCCATTTTATTGCATATGGGATAATAGGGAAGCTGGGTGTGAAGCCCACGCGGGACCGCCGCTGTAAGAGAAGAGTCGTATCTGAGACGCCACTGTGTTAAAACGGGAAGGCAGATAACGATGTTGACGCTTGAGCCAGAAAACCTGCCTGATGATTTACCCGATACCAGGTACTTGACAGTTCGCCTCAGCATGAAGCAAATGGAAGGCGACCGAATCAAGGAGCTTGGGATATTACACATTCCTACGGACGAAGGGAAGGTGTGGTAAACGGAAACGGATTTCGTTTCTTTTATTATGCCTATTCCGGCAGCGGCTGGGAGTAGGCAATTTTGTTTTTTGGAGGTTATCACAATGTCAAAAAATCGAAGATTTTTCGTAATCTTATCCATCGCAGCCGTATTGATATTCGGCTCTGCAGGAACAGCCAGCGCAATGCATATCATGGAAGGCTATCTGCCGCTGAATTATAGCGTGATTTGGAGCGTTCTGTGTATTCCCTTCCTTGTTCTGGGAATCAATTCCATTCGAAAAACCGTGGAACATAACCGCAAAGCCTTGTTGATTCTGGTTATGATGGGCGCCTATGCGTTTGTACTTTCAGCATTAAAGATTCCTTCCGTTACCGGAAGCAGCTCTCATCCGACGGGAACAGGGCTTGGAGCCATCCTGTTCGGGCCGACGGCTATGTGTGTGATCGGAATTATCGTGTTGCTCTTTCAAGCGATCCTGCTGGCCCACGGAGGCCTTACCACCCTGGGTGCAAACACGTTTTCCATGGCTATTGCCGGCCCGTTTGTCGCCTATGGTATATATATTATTAGTAAAAAGTTAAATTTGCCGAAATCCCTCGGTATCTTCCTGGCAGCCGGTATCAGTGACCTCTTTACATACTGTGTCACCGCTTTCCAGCTGGCTTTGGCCCATCCGGCAGAGGTAGGAGGCTTCCGGGCATCTTTCGTTGAATTCCTGGGTATCTTTGCCGTTACTCAGATACCCCTCGCAGTCATTGAAGGCCTGCTGGCAGTCATCGTAATAAAAGGTCTGGAGTCATATGCCAAACCGGAACTTACCGAGCTGAGGTATTTTGAAGGAGGAATATAAAATGACCAAGAATGTAAAGCTGTCTCTCGTTTTGTTTTTGATTATTATCGCAATAGTTGTCTTTCCGCTGTTTGCTGTCGCAGATTCAGAATTCGGCGGAGCCGACGGTGCCGCAGAAGAGGCAATTACTGCCATCAATCCGAACTATGAACCTTGGTTCGGCTCCCTATTGGAGCCTCCGGGAGGGGAAACAGAGTCACTGCTTTTCTGCCTTCAGGCAGGCATCGGCGCCGGTATCTTCGGCTTCGGATTTGGTTATCTTGTTGCCAGAAAGAAATATCAGAAGGGTAATTAATAGACATGATGGTAATAGACAAACTCGCGTATTCGTCCAAACTGCGCTATAAGAATCCTGCCGTCAAGGCGGCTTTTGCCGTTGGAAATCTGCTCATTTGCGTAGGTGCGCGTTCGTTTACTGTGTCTTTGATCATTCTCTCAGTGATGGCAGGTTTTGCTGTGTTGTCCAGCAGGATTTCCGTGCTGCGTTATATAAAACTCATGAGCATACCGTTTGGATTTCTGATGCTCAGTACGATTGCTATCGTAATCAATATTTCAGACAAACCCATGGACCTGGTCTCTTTTCCGGTCGGCAGCAGATATCTTGCCATCAGTTTTTATTCCCTGATGGAGGGCGCTAGATTGGTGACAGTAGCCATAGCATCTGTTTCTTGTCTGTTCTTTTTAACGCTGAGCACGACCATGCTTGATATCCTGGCGTTATTGCGCAAGCTGCGCTGCCCGAAGATTATGATGGAGCTGATGATGCTCATATACCGTTACATCTTCGTGGTTTTGGATATGGCCGGCGCAATTACGACCTCCCAGAACTGCCGCCTGGGGAATAAGGATTTTATGACAGAGCTGAGATCGATCGGACAGATGCTTGCCGTATTGCTGATCCGGTCTTTGAGAAAATCCACACTGCTCTTTGAATCCATGGAATCACGCTGTTATGACGGCGAAATTCTGGTACTGAACGAGTATCGTCCGGCAATGACTGGGGATATTGTTCTGGTGGCGGGTTTTCTATTGTTAATGCTGGTCCTTGCTATCATATTGTAGAGAGATAGGATGCCGGAAAGTGAGCAATGAAGTATGAATGAGAATCATGACATAATTTTAAAACTGGAAAACGTATGCTATACTTATGAAGACGGGACTAAGGCGCTGAAGGGGATAGACCTTCAGATCAGGCGGGGGGAAAAGCTGGCGGTCATGGGTGCAAACGGCTCTGGCAAATCCACGCTTTTTCTCACCCTGAATGGTGTTCGCAGGCCGACTTCAGGCAGAGTCCTTTACAATGATATACCCGTCGACTACTCTCGGAAGGGCCTCCTGGCATTACGAAAGAGGATCGGCATTGTATTTCAGGACCCGGACAATCAGCTCTTTTCCGCCAGCGTAACCCAGGAAATCTCCTTTGGAGCGTTGAATCTGGGATTGTCGGAGGAGGAAGCCAGGGAACGGGTTGAGAAGGTTATCGAAGATTTGAATATTACCCCTTTTCGGGAGAAGCCGACGCACTTTCTGAGCGGAGGCCAGAAGAAAAGGGTTTCCATAGCTGATAT
>JAVBVR010000044.1:0-19677 GCA_036677845.1 Anaerovoracaceae bacterium
AAGCCCGTGGTTTTTATAAGACAAATAACCAAAGCCAGTTTGGACGAAGATTTCCAATATTGGCTTTTACCGGGTTGTCTGCATGTGCGGTTCATAAAAAGACACGCACGTTTCATTTTGTATTGCAGTGTTTTCAAGGTGTTTGAAATAATATGGTCAATAGAATATATAATAATAAGGTAATATGATAATAGTATCATATTTACATTTCTCAAAACAAAATTGCCCATCCGGATAATAATATGTGCTAGAATAATAGAAGGAAATACGTCTTGGAAAAATGCGCAAGGATCTGAATTTATATAAGGATATGCAGAAGGAGAGTTTATTATGAAACTTAGTTTTATTAAAGCAAACCCGACTGAAAATATGACGGTTTTTGTGTTTGATCCTGTGCCGCGATTCATGTATATCGACGTTTCAAAAAAAATAATGAATTACAGCAATATTTATGCGGAGCAAGTAGGATATGTTGAAAAGCCGACGAATGAAGCCGGTGAAGCATGCGCAAGACTGCACATGATGGGCGGTGAATTCTGCGGCAATGCCGCAAGAGCGCTGGCAGCGGTAATGGTTCAGAGAGGAAATGCAAAGATTCGCTCCGAAGGCCGGAAGCATATCGTACCGCTTGAAGTGTCGGGAGCCGACGAATTACTGTACTGTGAAGTAATTGAAGCGGATAACGGAAGCTATATCACTACTGTTAAGATGCCGTTGCACCGTGCACGAAAGGATACGGTCATTTTATATGACGGGAAAGAAATTCCAGGCACATGGGTACAATTTGAAGGGATTATGCACCTGATTGTCGACAGCAGGCAGATAGAATCAAAAACGGAATTCTTTCATATAGTCAGGGATACTCTGAAGGAATGTGAATTCGATGCCTTTGGAATCATGTTTTATGATGAACAGAACGGATTTCTGGAGCCTTTGGTTTATGTCAGGCTGACGGACAGCACCGTCTGGGAAAGAGGCTGTGGTTCGGGTACGGCAGCAGTGGGGATCTATACCGCGTACAAATTAAATATGGGAACTGATATGGATGTAAAGCAGCCGGGAGGAATTCTCAGGATAAGAGCCGAATGGAAGGATAATGAAGTGGCGGCCGTTTATCTGACCGGTGATGTGGAAATTGTGGCGGAAGGGGCATTATATATATGAAACAGGACAAATTGGAATTCAGCAGAAGCATCCTGGGAGGTGTGGAAATCAAGCTTTGCAGAAACGACATCCATGCCTATAAGCCGCATGTCCATCACGAGCTTTCATTGGGCTATATCCTGGAAGGAACCACAGATCTGACATTAAATGACGGGACGATCCATTACGGGGCAGGCGACGGGGTCATCATACCGCCTCTTATGACCCACAGATGTGCACCCAACGATATCGACCATTGGGCTTATATCATGCTGTTTGTTGATCCCGGTTTCTATGGTGATTTGGTAAGTATTCGTCAGGCCAAAAAGGTAAAAGGTAATCAAGTCCGAAAATTAAAAGGCATTATTGATCAGCTGCTGACGGAAAAGGTTCCGGATACATTAGAGAACATACTGATTGATCTATTGCTGGAGTTCGGAGAAAACACTTCTGAAGCGAAACCTGCAAAAGAAATTGATGATACGATGAAAGCGATCCATGATTATATACAAAACCATATCAAAGACGTTATTACATTGGATCAGCTTCAACGCATGTCCGGGTTGAATAAGTTTTCTGTAATCAGGAACTTTAAAAAAATATATATGACAACGCCTGCCGCATACCATCTGCAATATCGTGTAGCCGAAGCGAAGGTTATGCTGGGCAAAGGTGCAGATGTGTTTGAAATCTGTGAGGAATTGCGATTTTACGACCAGGCCCATTTTATACGGGAATTTAAAAAGATGTACGGTGTAACGCCCGGTACATATATTGAACAATTGAAAAGCTGATTCTCTGCGGATACATATACTGTTTTTCAGAGTCGAACAGAGCGTCGGAGTCAATTTTATACAATACAGCTCCTTATGATTCTACTATTCTTGAATCAGCTAAGATAAGGAGTTGTTTTTATGAATAGAATCAAATTGATACTTGTAATGATTATTTGGGGAAGTTTGGGAGTCTTTACCAGATCTATTCCATTGTCTGCCCTGAGCCTTGCCTTTCTAAGGGCCCTCATTGCTTTGCCGGTTCTTTTCGCCGTAATGAAAATCGGAAAGGCTGACCGGGTAAAATGGTCACTTTTAAAACCCTACATTATTTCAGGCGTGTTATTGGGTTTCGGCTGGCTGACTTTATTCTACGGGTTTAAGCATACCAGTATTGCATCTGCAGTAATGATCTACAATATGTGCCCGGTTTATGTTATGATTGCTGCACCGCTGATCTTAAAAGAGACGATCTCAAAGATCCGGATTGCGGTGATTCTCATTTCGTTCCTGGGTCTGTTTCTGATTGTGGGCCACGATCTGTCGACAGGATACGGAGCCATGGGACTGCTGCTCAGTGCGGTTTCGGGAATGCTTTATGCGGCCATCGTACTGATTAACCGCAGTATTCAAACCAGAGTTGATAATCGAACGGCAACCTTTGTGCAGATAACAACGGCAATGCTTGTTTTACTGCCATTTGTATTGTTCGAAGGGAATGTTATAACGGTTGTAACCCTGGATGCCAGGGAAGCTGCCTATACGATATTATTGGGTGTATTGCACACCGGTGTGGCTTATACCATGTTCTTTTCCCTCTATGAACATATGAAATCCGTAGAAATCGTGTCCTACAGCTACCTGGAGCCTTTGTTCGGCATTTTTTTCAGTGTAATCTTTATCGGAGAGTCACTGAGCCCTCCTAAGATTGTTGGCGGGATTTTGATATTGGGATCCACTTTTCTTGGTGAAGCGTACAAGGACAGAAAATTAATCGGAAAAAGAACTCCTGTCAAAACCTGAACCATTATAAAAATTCTTCTAAGGAAACCATCGTTAGTTGTCGATTATATATAGCAGAGATGCAATTAAGACAGATGAAGAGAGACAACGCGATGAAAAATAAAAAAGTATTGACCCGGGAGCGCGTCAACCATGAGCTGGAAGCAATATTTGATTACCCTTTGACCATTCTCTCCGCTTCGATGGGTTACGGGAAAACCACTGCTATGCGAACTTTCCTTGAGAGCAAAGACGTTCAGACAGCATGGATTTCTTTGCAGGGAAGCGACGGAGATGAAGCAGTGTTCTGGCATAAGCTCTGCCGGGAAGTCAAAACCTTTTATCCTGAAATCGGAGCAAAACTTGAGGGGATGGGTTTTCCTATGGATGCCCGGCAGATGGTTTCAGCTGCTGAATGTATGTGGGAGATGGATAATGGTCAATCAACAGCGGTGGTGTTGGATGATTATCATCTGATTCAGGAAAGTCATCACGTAAACCGATTTATCGAAAATCTTGTATGGGAAGATATACCGGATTTGCACGTCATTCTGATATCCCGGACACGTCCGGCCTTAAACCGCTCAGAGCTTCTATCCAAGGGTTTGTGTCTGGAGATGGATAACCGTCTGCTCGCCTTTACCCTTCCTGAACTGCAGGAATACTCCAAGCAGGCCGGTTATCAGGTATCACGGGATGAATTGGAGCAGATCTATCGTTATACGAAGGGGTGGATCTCCGCTGCATATCTTTTGCTGATGGGGCTAAGCCGGGGGATTCCGGTCACCGAAATTACTGACATTGGCCGCCTGGTCAGGGATAATCTCTTTACCTGTTTCGATCAGGAAACACAGCAGATCCTGCTGGAACTGTCGTTATTGGAACACTTCACCCTTTCCCAGGCAACAGCGATTCTTGGTAATCCCCGGGTGCCCGAGATTGTAGATAATCTGGTAGAACAGAATGCCTTCGTAGAGTATGACCGGCATAGCGGCGTGTATCGGTTACATAATGTTCTGCTGGACTTCCTTCGCGAATCAGTTCACCTAAGGGGAACCAACCTGAAGACGGTATGTCATCGGGCGGGGCAGTGGTTTCTAGAGCAAGACAATTTACCGGAGGCGTTTGCCTTTTATTGGCGCGCTGAGAAGATTGAGGAGCTTTTCGCATTTATAAACCGCACACAGAACGCAGATATCGGTTATCTTGCGGTGGACCTTTATGCAGAAATATATCGGAAACTTCCGCAAGAGACAATTTTCCGCTATCCGTTGCCGATGCTTCAATTCGCTTGCAGTTTTATTCTGAGTGGCAAGGAAGCCTTGGCTAAGAGCGGCGTCGAAATGACAGAAGCGTTTGAGGAGCATTTTCGTCAACCTTCTTCCGCTGACGATGATTTGCGCCGGCGGATTCTTGGCGAAATAGAAATTATTAGAATTCTGATTGATTTTAATGATCCCGAAAAAATGATAGAGCATTCCAGAAAAGCTGAGAAGCTTTTGGATGGGGATGTTTCCCGGGTCATCTACCGTGATAACGAGTTCCTCATGGGGATACCGCATATGCTTTATACGTACTACCGCCAACCGGGAGAGCTGAAGCGGGTAGCAGGATTGATACAGCAGGGGTTTCCGCCAAAAGTATTCGGGGGCTGCGGTACCGGGGTAAAGGATCTGGCATTGGCAGAATATGCATTGGAAACCGGAGATCCGGACAATGCTTTGCTTTATGCGGACAAAGCGCTGGTCAGAGCGGGAATGGAAAAGCAAATCGATATTATGCTGGCGGCATGGTTTGTAAAAATGCGGACTGCAATGCTGGAAGGCGAGCCGGCAAAGGCTGACCGGCTTCTGGAACAGACGGATGAATGGTTTGAGCGCCAGCGCCCGGAGCTTACTGATAATAGAAAAGGGGTTTTCGGAACTATGCTGGAGCTCATCCGGGCTTATATTTATGGCTGTCTGAGGCAGGCCGAAAATATACCGGACTGGCTGAAAGAGGGAGACCTTTCCCGAGGAGTATTCATGTATAGAGGAATGGCCTTTCCCTGCATCATAGCATGCAAAGCCGCGCTGTCGGAGAAGCATTATGCTAGACTTGAAGCCATGTGTGAAGGCTTTATGGAATACTACGGTTACCTGAATAACCAGCTGGGACTGCTGCATAATTCTGCCTGCTCAGCTGCTGCAAAGTACAGTTTATACGGTACGGAAGCGGGACTGGAGGCCCTGATTCCTGCTCTGCGGGAAGCACAAAAAGATTCGATCATTATGCCTTTTGTTGAAAATGCCGATATCTTGTTGCCCTTGCTGAAACAGATCAGGAAAGACAGCGGGGTTGAAGCCGGATACCTTGACAGACTGACTGCTTCTTGCGGAAAGTATGTGAAAGGTTTGGAACATTCATCGAAAAACAGGGTGATATTAACGTCCCGTGAAAGGGAAGTTTTGGGTCTGCTGTCGCAAGGGCTGACGCAGAAGGAAATGGCGGACCGCATGTACCTGTCCCTGGCTGCTGTCAAGAAGCATTTGGGTAATATCTATCTAAAGCTGGAAGTGGACAATAAGGTTTCTGCTGTGCAAAAGGCACGAGAAGCTAATTTGGTCTAAAAGTAGCCCTTTGGCTACTTATGATTTTTGGCAAAGTTCTCTATACTTTTACTGTGTAGAGAACTTTTTTTGCCCCGGAAAGGTAAAACGACATGATTGTCACTTTTTGTAACGCTGTTCCCAAAGCGGATTATATGCTGAAAGTTATTATGACCAACAGCAATTGGTTTGAGCTGGACATGAGGCCTCACCTGGATACGGTACAGTTTTGCCCGCTGAAGGATGAAGCAGTGTGGCGGAATATTGTAATAAATAAAACAAGCCTTCACTGGAAGGGAAGCTCAATGGTGGAACTGTCTATTGACGCCCTTCTTTGTATGTTAAGGGCAGGAGAAAAGGACAGCCGGGAAGCATGCATCAGGAATGTCGTATTAAATGACGACAGGCGACTTCTTCTGCAGCTGGATAATGGCAATTCCATAGATATTGGTATTGAGCCGCTGCTGAAATATCCGCTGTTTAATCCGCTTTTGAACCATGGACTTTGGAAAACCCTGCAGGCGAAGGAGCACTCGCTGTTGTGGGAGAATGCGAATATACGCCTGGAGCTTTCAATGAAAACCATAATTGACTATTTTGCGTAACGATTGTGATATTTGAAGAATGATTTCATGAAAAAACGTAATTTAACGGCGGATTCATATTAATTTTATAAAAATTTCCGGATTATGACTGGAATATGACTGAAGAATGCGATAATATGATAATAGCATCATAGGCAAAAAATGGTCTATGAAAGGGCAAAACTGCCGAAAGGCAGTCACGCAAAGCCAGGAGCCTAAAGCATTGAAAATGCCAAGGTGGTCCGGTTGCCACATTCTATTTCATTTTTCTGGGAAAAAAGAAATGGTTATAGTGGCTTTTTTTATTGATTAGAATATAAGCTAAGCATTTGAGGAAGAAAATGACTTTCAAAAAATATAAGAAATTATGGCTTAATCTCATAACAGGCATGCTCATAATCACTTTGGTAGGAACCGGGGTGCTCAGCTCAATGGCTGCGGTCACAATTGTCAGAAGCGACGAGAAGAAGGAAGCGGCAGTAAATTATCTGGTTGAAAACGTCGACTATTTACGAAAAAGCAGAGTGGAACGAATGGCGGACATACTGTCCACTATGGGGAGCAAGGAAACAATAGAAGACTATTATACCTTGGCCGCTACTCAGATTGCATCCGAGGATTATCGTGCGGCAGCGGAGAGCATATCAAAGTGTTTACAGCTCCACGGAAAACAAAATGATGAGTTGTATCTGGATCTGGTGATGAAGCAGGGATGTATTTTCGTGATGCTTGCCGACTATAATAAAGCTTTAGAGTATCTTGATATGGCGCTTTCTGTCAACCCAAACTATTCAGACGCACATTTGATAAAAGCGCAGATTTATTCCGAAAAAGGGGATTTGAATTTGCTGGCGAAATCGCTGGAACGCTATCTCGATATCAATCCCGGTGACACGGAAATAAGAGGCCTTTTAGCACAGACCAGATTTTTACAGGCTGACTACAAGGAAGCAACTACTGAGTATGCCAGAATTCTGCAGAATAAAAATGATCCCCAGATCCTATATCTAAACGGACTTACCGAGATTCAGCTCGGCGAATTCGTAAACGCAGAAAAACAGTTGACACAAGCGATCAATCAGGACGATTCCTTTGAGGGAATCTATTATTACAGGGGGGTATGCCGTATGTCCGGTGAAGACTACGTAGGAGCCATTTCGGATTTTACAGCATCCATAGATAAAAACAGCATGGTCCAGGCTAGTTATTATACAAGAGGTGTATGCAGCCTGATGACACAGAACTTCAACTACGATTCAGTGCTGAGTGATTTGAAGACTGCAGAAGCAGGTCCGGAAGCTGATGTTGCCAAACAGGCAAAAGAGCTTTTACAGAAATTAAAGGATGCGACAGATGCTGCTGCGGCGGCACAGGAAGCGCAAAAGCAAATTGAAAGAGGTAACGAAGGCACAGGGGAAGACATCTACTGATAGATAGTTGGCACGGCAGAGAAAAAGCGACAGATGTGATTTCGCGATTAAGATGAAGCGACACATGGGATTATGCAATCGAAAAAAAGAGACATTAATGTCCTATTTAATATAAAAACTCCAGAGCGTTGTCAAAAAAGTATAAACTTGCTGTTTAAATTGATCCAAGTAAATCAGATAAAAGGGAAAGGTTGGTATGTTATATGAGCCGTTTACAGAGCCGGATAAAAGGGGTGAAAGGGATACTTCTTTTACTTTCCATAGCATTCATGGTCTCTTTTCCTGTGGTTGCCTTTGCGGATGACGGAGACTCCGATACCACAGGTGCGGATAGTGGAACTGTTGACACAACAGTTTCAGCAGAAAAATCTGTCAATGAAGGAGATGGCGGCGAAACAGAGCCTGACAGTGGCTCTTCTGATCCAACAGACGGCGATACCAACCAACAAAGCGGCGGCATTATGCTGCTGAGTACACCCGAAGACAGCGGTGGAGAAGAAGAAACAACTCCGGCTGTTACCGATCCAGACGTTACCGCGAGCCCGACAACACCGGAGAATATCAGAACAACAGCCGATTATGAGGTTCCCGGCGGATCCGCATATGTGGTCGGAGCAGAGGGTACTGTCTATGAGAATACAGCAGCAGGGAATGCGATCCAGCAGGCAGTGGATGCTGCCATTGCTTCTGCTCAGAAAAGTATCACCATCGTTGTAAATGACGGTGTTTATTCCGGCGGGATCAAGGTGATCGGCACGAACGGTTCCCAGACTTCGGAAGGATCGGAAGGGACTGAAGCCCCAGAGGATCCCATCGTTCTAAAGATTATCGCCCACGATGCGCTTGTAACAACGACTGGAGGAGATGGCAGTGAAATAAAGGAAGCCAGCTCAAAATCGTCAGGCGGAGTTCAGGTCGAGGGCGATTTGAATTTTAAGGACATTGAAGTGCTTCTGGCGGGAATTTACCTGTCTCTTCAGAACAGAGTCACAGTAACAAATGCAAAGAAGGTGGAGTATTACGGTACTGCCGCGGATGATCATGTTACTTTAGAACTGAGTAATATTGAAGACAAAATCAAGATTGACCTGGGTGACGGCAACGACAAATTAGATGTATCAGTGGCCCAGTCGCCTACGATCACCATTGACTTAAGCGCAAGCGGAGCTTCCATATTTGATGGAGAGAACTTGAAAGAGGAAGTAAAGACTGCGATCACCAACGGGATCGAAGCAGGGATCTCGAAACTGACCGGCGGAGAGAGCAACACACAGGATGTTCGGCTAAGCGTGGAAATTACAGGCGGGGACGGCGATGACGAAATCAAGATAACCTTGGTCAACAGCACGGATATCACGATACCGGAGACGGCGGAAGGCAGCCCGGCCTTATCAGATATTAAAAATGCAAAAATTGAATTTGACCTTTCCGCGACGGATTTAATCATTGAAGGAGCATCAGGCGCGGATATCATTACGGTTGCGGGCGGAATGAAGCTTGGGCTTGCGACAGTCGTGACGCAACCCATACTGAATGCGCTTTATCATGAAGTAACCGAACTGTCAAAGAATACTGCCGTATGGAAAGAAAATCTGCTGCCCGGAACAACGATCAACGTGTACGGCGGGCAGGGGGATGATCTTATTCAGATCGATACTACATCTGCTTTTTCCACATTCCGGGGAACAGAGGCTCTGATCAACGGAGGAACATCAGACAGTCAGCCATCCGCAGAAACCGGATTTGACCGTACTCATATTACAGGAAAAATCGGAGACGGATATGCCGATGGAGATAATCTGAAAATCAGCGGCACAAAAGACCGTCTTGTTTTGGATTCCCTTGCCGAAATCTCAATTTTGAATGATGCGGCTTCCATATCAAGGCTGTTCGCTTCTCTCATCATTAATATGGAGCATATTGATGCCTTAACCGACCGGTTGAAAGGCAAGGATCAAATCGCGGGAACCATGGAAGAAATGGCGGGGAAAACGTTCCAGTCGTTTACGGATTATGTGATCACGAATTACAACCCGAGTCAAGCCTTCGCCAACCTGAGTGGTTCCGGCACTCTTTTATCCAATCTGGTGTTTGAGGGTCAAGACGTAAAAATCGGAAACATCAACGCTCCCAATATGAACATTGTAATAAACGGAACAAACAGCGGTCTGAATCAATCCGGCAGCGTAACCATATCAGGAACCGTAAAGGGAAAGAATATTCTGGTGACGGCGGAAAACACAGACAGCCATGCACTGTCTATCATTGATAATGATCTGACCGATGACAGTGACGACTACAAGGTGGAAGCAAGCCTGTTCGATATTGTCAGCGACGCAGTAATAAAAATAGAAGCCGCTGCTGTATTACTGGCGGAAGAAGCGGTGGCACTCACGGCTTCGAGCAAACAGACCAAGCCTCTGATTCCTACCCTCGAGGAACTTATGGGGAAGTTTGGAAACGAATATGCAGACGCTCTTAATATTAATTTTGTATCGGTGAAAGTCGGCAGTGCCATGATCCATATTCTGGGAAGTATTACCGCAGCGGCTGTCCGTGCGGATGCAAAGACGATCGTAGATGTGTCCGCGACAAATGAAAACCTTGCCGCTTATGGACTTCCTCTTGCGATCGGTGTTGTCGTGGCAGAAGCGGGTGTTGTAGCGGGCGGCAATTCCAGAATAACATCGACAGAAGGCGGCGTTGTTTTAAAGGCTGACTCTTCCGTCAAGCTTGAGACTGAGGCGCGCTCAGGCGCACTTCCTTTTACTTTGGCAGTGTCCACGGTTGTGAACGATGTCTATGTTGATGTAAAGGGAAATTCTCAAATCAATGCCAAGGGAGATGTGACTCTTTCCGCAAAGGGATACACAGAACTGAATACAATATCTATAGGAGCAGATTCAACAAGCGGAACCGGAACTGGGACAGGCAGTACATCCGCAGGAAATACGAAAGGAAACTCCGGTGGATTTTTTGCCATTTCCGTGGCGGTTCAAAATGTATTTGCGGCGATAAGGGACGCGGCGTCAGCAATCACAGAGGGCAGCATGACCGCAGCCTCCACAGCTCTTGAGCATGTCCGCAACAAAGCAACCTCAAACCCGGACGAGGGAGGCGGCTCTTTCACGCTGCAAAATCTGATTGCAAAAGTCACCCAGTTATTAAACGGCAGTGCGACGAACAGCGGTTCCGGCGGAAATCCGCAGAGCAGCCAGAGAAGCACAAACGCTTTTTCAACGATTATCAGTAAGATTACTGGAAACTCACAAGCCGGTAGCACCACCACCGGTTCCGGAGTGAACAATCTGATCAACACGGGGACAGCCGGCTCAAGAGGCCAAAACGGATCCACAGGATCTGCTGTTACGACAAATACCAGCAGCACACAACTGGTTGGAGCGCTGGCGGTAACCTATGCAGAAAATTCAAATAAAGCCTATATCGATACTACCGGAACCATTGGTGCCGGTGGCATTTTAGCCGTGAAAGCGGTGGGCTCCATGACAGACGTAACTCTGGCTGACGGTTCTCCCATCCTGAGAACAAGCAAGGGCAGTACAGGAGTAACATCAACAACATCATCCGCGGTACAGTCTGACATGACCTATGAAGTTGCAGCAAAAGGAAAGATCAGCTTTACCAAATCAACAAACGGATATCTGTCAGTTGACAAATCAACAGAGCCGGAGCAGACCTCAGGAGCCTCAATCACGGTGACGGCGACCCCTTCAGCGGGATACAAGCTTTCGGGAATTACAATGAACGGAATGGCATTAACAATCAATCCGGATGGCCTAACCGCCACCTTCACAATGCCGGATGCCGACGCAGTGCTTGCTGCAACATTTTCCCCAAAGAGCTTCAGCATCACCTGCAGCAATACAAACCCCGCACAGGGAAGCTTTTATACCAGTCAGCGTTACGGCGATGCAGGAGAGACGGTGAAAGTCTATGTCACACCAAGTCCCGGATACAGCGTTTACCAGGTCAAGAGTACCTATACTCCTTCCGGAGGAGCAATTCAGACTCTGATTGCACAGAAACAGGCTGACGGCACATACCAGCTGACGATGCCTTCGGCAGACGTCACCGTTACGGTTGAGTTTGAAGGAGATGCAAAGATCGTCTATCTTGACACGGTTACCGGCGGTTCCATCACGGTAAAGGATTCCCAGGCAAATGTTGTGCTGACCAGCAGTACTGCAGGCGGTGCGGCTACGACAGAGGCGAGCTTCCAGGTCGGAGGGGTTTACACGGTTTCACTTTCTCCGGATCAGGGATTTTTCCTTCAGAATAATACACTGAAGATCGGAGATACCGTTATATTTGCCGACGGAAACGGGATCTATCAATTCACGATGCCAGCCAGCACGCTGGACAGAGTAAAGCTTAACGTTCAATTTACTAATAATTCCAGCTTAAAACAGAATACCACCACCAACAGGACCAACAGCACCGCCCTTGGAGTGGGTGTTGCCGTTGCTGTTGTAACGTATCAAAACCAGGCCTATATCAATCAGGGTGGAAATGCAATCCATGCAGGCGGACTGGAAATTATTGCGGACACCATAGACCTTTCCTCAACAGCAATCGCAAAAGCAGGATTTACAGCAGCTGACTTGGGCCTGGCAGGTGCCCTGACGGTGCATGTTCTCCGCGGGGAAAACAGTGCGGAAATTAAGCAGGGTACAAAAGAAATTATCTTATCTGATAACAGCAGTATCATAATGAATGCCAATGTAGTGAAAAGCAATCTGGTCACTGTTGCGGATGCGGCCGGGTCAGGTTCGCCTACAGATACGTCAGCCGGTACCAATTCACGGCCCTCTGGCCAGTCCAATCGCGACACGATTGGAGTCGGTGCGGGCATTGCCATCGGAATCACCGGAATTGACAACTATGCAAAGATTGCCGACAGTGTTTCCATTAAGAAAGCAAGCGAAGCTGCAGCATTGAAAAACCTGTCAGTGAAGGCAAATTACTCCGGAACGGAAACCATGATCGCGAGGGCAGGGGCTTCCGGCGGAACGGCTGTTGTGCCGGTTCTTGCATTGGATGTCTCCGGGATCTACGTTGCAGCGGATACAGGAACCAATAAAACGGATCCGATCCTGAAGTTTACCGAAGGTGTTGAAGTAATCGCAAGCAACACAATCACACGTACGATAACAGCAGATGCGACGGCGGTAGGCGGCAGCGCCGGTGCCGGCGGTTCCTTTATCGTGGATATTCTGAATGACAGCGCGACGTCCAATATGGGACGCAGCGTCAACTCATCCAAACCATTAAATGTGAGCGCAAATTCGGTCAGCAGGCTGACGGCAACTGCAAGAGCCAGTGCTTCAGGGGCTGCAGGCACAACGACCAAGAGCGGTATTTCTACCGGCGGCAGCGGGTCAACCGCAGGCGGCGGTACGGAAAGCGGTTCAGGTGATGACGGAAGCGGGGGTGATTCGTCTGACGACGGGGGCAGTAGTGACCCTGACCCGGATGATTACTCAGAAGCGATGAATAACCTCTTCAAGGAAGGGGAAGCAGATGCCATTGCTGATGCCAATGCGGAATCAGCGGCAAAGATGGCAGATATCGCAGGCACACAGAATGTAAGCGGCCAGAGTGTAAGAACCCTTACCGCTGACCGTCAAAAGGCCGAAACCTCAGAAGGGAGCGTGCAGGTTGCAGCAACCTTCATCTTAAACATTCAGAAGAATATTTCAAAAGCTGTGATCGCAGACGGAGTAACGGTAAAGACTACCGACGATATTACTGTCAGCAGCAAGAGCGACACCGATGCGATCATTTCCGCAGACTCTTCCGCAACAAATTCCACAGAGGGCGTGGGTGTTGCAGTAGCAATCAATCTTGTGACTTATGAAAATATAGCATACGTTGGTGCGTATATTATAGAAGCAAAAAATCTATACATTAAAGCGGAGAATGCTGAGGCTGACGCAAAAGCCGATGCCGAATCCCTGCTTGCAGGCCTTGTCAACGAGATTGTTACCGTTCTTGGTGTCAATCAACTGGTGAACTACCTGACAAAGGCTTCCACCGAGGGACAGTATGAAACACTGCAGGCATATATTGAGGCCCTTGTTCTGGAAAGAGGAATCTCTGCATCCAGTGATCAGCTGGCAGAGCTGGTAAAAGCGATCATTGATAGAATGAAGGCGTCACTCACAGGAAATGACCCCGAGTCTCACGATATCGCAGGACAACTGTTCGATGTTGCAGGCGAAACGACAGCCATGCTGGCTGATGCGATCACCGACTTTGATACGATTAAAAAAATGATCACAGAGGGTGTTCTAAAGGATTCGCTCTCGTCGATCATCAATGGATTTAAGAATCCGAACAAGAAAAATGAAATCATAGATACTGCGCTTAAGATTCTGTCCGCACTGGCAGGAAGCAATGAGGAAGCGGATGGGATTGGAAACAAGGTATCCACTTCTACCGTTTCGGGAGTCGGTGCATCCTATGTAGGCGTCGCGGGATCTGTTGCGATTTCCGTTCTGAACGGAACTACGAAGGCTGAAATCGGAAACGCCCCGACTGCTGCATCAGGATCGGTGAAGGTCGAAGAATCTATCGTGATTCTGGCGGACGGCGCACAGAAGGTATATACGACGGCAAGCTCTTCCACTGATAAGAAGGGCAGAGCCGAAAAGAACAAGAGTCAGAGCAACAGCAGTACCGCAACGGGAGCGGGCACAACCAATTCTGCCATAACAGCGCCCGGCGCAAGTACAGCCAGCCAGGGCAAAACCGTCGGAGTCGGTGCCGCTGTGGCGATTGCCTTTGCAGATGCCGCTGTATATGCAGGAATAGGCCAAAACAGAGACGTAACTGCAGCCTCCCTGGATATTCGGGCAATTGCAGAAAACAACCTGGATACGAATAGCGTAGCCGGTACAGACCCCATTGCAAGAAACACGGAAACGAATCCGGCTTCGGGAGGTTCGGCCACCGGAGGAAGCGGCTCGACTACCGCAAAGGATATTGCAGTAGATGCCTCTGTTTCCGTGAGTCTGATCCGGAACGATGTCAAGGCTTATGTGAGCAGCGGCACTGCGATCAAAACAACCGGAGATAATACCATTGCAACAGATATAAACGGAGAACGCGTAAACCTGTTTATCTATGCAAAACAGAGCGGCGATACGAAGACAAATGCAAGTGGATTTGCCATGGGAGGTTCCACCGCAGTGGGTGCGGCTGTTGCAGTCAACATTGCCATAAGTGATGTTGTCGCATCCTTTGAAGGCAACGGAACGGTGAACGGCAAAGCGAAGCTTGCAGCAGTTACAGTCAATTATGATGATGCAAATGCGTTGGCCCTGGCCATGGGAGCCGATATCGACCGATATACATCCAAAATTCGTGCGGCTCAAAATTTATCCGGGCAGGCGGCCCAGAATGGAACGTCATCCGGTAATACCACATCCGGACGGATCACAGACAGACTGAACCAGGCCGGCAGCAATCCTTCCGGTAATACTGGTCAAACCACAAGCAATACCTTGCCGGTTTCCGTTAATGCGCTTCATTCTCAGAATGCATCGACAGCAAGCGCGAGCAGTGCAACAAGCGGCGGATCAAACGGCCTGACAGATATCATCAATGGAACCGCCGGCAGCTCAGGGACGACGGGAAGTGTCATCGGTCAGATGGGCGGAAGCGGTATGGATCCATCTGCGCAGACTCCGAAGAGCGTCCAGGTGGCTGCGGCGGTAGCGGTGAATGTCACCCTTCATGACGCATTGGTCAGGATCAGCGGTAATCTCACAAGTGCAAATCTTGATGCGATTGCGAAGAATAACGGAAATTTCAGCACAGTTGGAACCGGTGCGGCAGCAAGTCTCGCATCAAATTCCAATTCTATCGGCGTCGGTGTCGCCGTTTCAACAAACTTTAATAAAGCCAAGATCGAGATCAGCGGCGATATTTGCGCTACCAAAGGCGGAATTACGGCAGATGCTGAATTGACTCAGAACATGGACGGTGTGTACAGAGGCAAATACGGGGCCCTTGCCATTGCGGGAAGCCTTTCAGGCAGCGGAGGAAATGTAGGCGCAGCGGGAGCTCTTGCCATTGTAGCGGCTTTGGGCGAAAGCAGCGTGGATATCAAGGACGGATCAAAACTCACCGCAGAAGCGGGAAACATCCTGATTGAAGCAACCGATCAGTCAAAGCTGTCAGCGGCAGCAATGGCGGCTACCCTTTCAAAGGGGGTATCTGTCGGTGTTGGTGCTGCTTTTGGGCTGCTGTATGCACAAAATAAGGTTATTGCAAAGGTCGGAAGCGACAGCCCCGATGCCCAGGGCGTTAGAGTGAAAGCGAAATCCCTTAAAATCAATGCGGAGAAGCAGACGGTGGATTTAAGCGATTACAGCGCGCCGTTCAAATCATCAGAGCTTTTCACAACAAACGGGGGTACAAATAAAGGACTCATCGATATTACTAAGAAAACATCGGGAAGCGCTGTTTCCTACGATGTAACTATGAATATAGAAACTGGCGACATTGTCAATGCAGCCCAGCTTACGAGTCTGCTGGCCAGTGTGAATTACTACGCGTCGGCCATTGCCGGTACCGTAGTCGGCAGCGGAACGGACAGCGGATCAGGTCAGGGAACCTCCCTGGCATTGGCCGGAGCCATGGCAATGCTGTTCAATACAAGCATAACGCAGGCAACCCTTGGAAATAAGGTTGTCGTAGAAATCATTGACGGTGATCTGGAGGTTACAGCGAAATCTAAAAATAATACCCGTCTGATCGCCGGAGCGCTTTCCGCATCCACCGGGACTGCGACCGTAGGGCTGGATGGTGCTGTGACCGTGAATCAGGATATCGTCAAGGCTGGCGTCGGTGAGGATTGTGATATTACGGTCACCGGCGGAGGCATTACGGTTTCTGCAATTTCAAGTGCGGATATCTGGTCGGTTTCCAATGCCGCATCCATTTCCGGCAGCGGTACCGGCACAAGCAGCGGAAAGGGAACCGTCGGCGGCGGGCTGACCGTCATCGTATCGGAGAACCTGGTCTCTGCCACAGTGGGCAGCAGAACAGAAATGAAAGCCCTGGGTGACATCAATATCATAGCAGACAATGAGGTTGATCTGATTTTGGTTTCCTTGAGTCTTGCTGCTTCAGGAAGTGCAAGCAGCAAGGTTGCGGCAGGGGGGACAATGGCTGTTTCCGTCATTGAGAACAAGGCCGTTGCCTCGTTTGGCGACAATGTTGTCGTAATCAGTGAAGGCGGAAGTATTGCCGTAAAATCCAGCAACGATGAAATGGTCGTAAGTGTGCTGGCATCGGTATCCGGTGCTCCGGCAGGGTTTGCGGGAGCAGGTACGTTGAATGTGCTTGTAAGCAGATCCGGGAGCAAGGCACTGGTGGGCAGCGGCGCAGTCCTTACGGCAGATGAAAATATTTACATCATCGCAGACGGAAAATCCAAGCTGATCACCGTTCTTGCAGCAGCAGCGGGCACTGCGGGTTCCAACCCGGCAGCAGGCGCCACCATCAGCATCAATGTTCATCTTCGTGATATTGAGGCATCAATCGGAGAAAATGCAGTCCTTACGGCCAAGAACGGCACCGTATTGGTTGAGGCCTTGGGCGACGACTGGACATTGGTTGTAACCGTTGCCGGTGCCGCTTCGGGAAGCAGCGCTGCAGTCAGCGGAAATATACAGGTCAGCTTCGCGGAAAGTAAAACCACGGCTCAGGTCGGAGATCACACAAAGATTACTGCATTCGATTCTATCGGAGTCATCGCAGACCACGAAAGCAACGTTTATCTGGCAGCGGCAAATGCCGCCCTGTCAGGGGGAAGCGCCGCAGTGGGTGCTACGATCATAACGACGGTTCTTAAGAATATAACGAAGGCACTTGCAGGCAACCACGTGGATCTGACTGCATACGCTTTAAGCACTGCTTCAGACGCCGGCGTCAAGACGCCAAACAGGGCGGAAAGAAGAAAAGGCGTAGTCGTTGGGGCTGTCACCAATCAAGAAATTCTGATGTTGGGGATATCAGCAAGCGGAAGCTCCGGCAGCACTGCTGTTGCGGGAGTCGTCGATACCTTGGTGATCAAGAACAAAACCAATGCCCACATTGGAAATCATGCAAGAGTAACCTCGGGAACCAGAACCACGGATGACCGCAATGGAGACGGGACATCCGACGGGGAGAGTTCCGAGGGGCATATAAGTGTCATAGCGGAAGATCTATCAAAAATATATAATTTTGGCGGTGCAATATCAGCAAGCGGCAGTACCGGCGTGGGAGCAACCGTCATTACAATAGTATTTGACAAGGATGTCAGGGCCGGCCTTGGATGTGCTTATGATTCCGATGGCAATGTATCCGCCGGCAGCAGCAAGGCGGATGCTACCGGAAGGGCAGAGGTGTCCGCAAAGAGCGAAGACGATCTTTACCTGGTTGGGGTAACCTTCGGGGTCAGCGGCAGCACGGCAGTTACAGTCGGCGGAAACGCCCTTGCCTTTATGGATCAGGTCTATGCGGAACTTGCAGGAGAAGTTGTGGCGGACGGAGGGATAACCGTAGCGGCTGCAAGTGATTCGGAGCTTTATAATATCGTTGCTTCTGTCGCTGTTTCGGGAAGCACCTCTGTAGGAGGTGCCGCAGCGGTAACCTATTTCAGAGGAACTACCATCGCCAGAGTGCTGGAAGGAGCCAAACTGACGGCCGGCGGCGAGATTAGAATAACCGCCGTATCCAATGAATTCATAACTTCCGATGCCCTGGGGGTTTCCGGCGGCGGCAGCGCGGCGGTATCCGGTACGGTTGACTTAATTATCACAGAAGTAAAGACACAGGCATACACGGAAAATAATGTAATCATTCAGAGCGGAAAACTGACGGTTGCCGCTAAAGATAACTATATGCTCGTCGGAGTCGCCGCATCTGCAGCCGTTTCCGGCACGGCAGGCGTGGGGGTAACCGCGATTGTTACCGTCGCAGGAAATACCGTAACGGGGAATCTGGGGACCAATAACATAGTTACCACAACCATTGACAGCGTATCCATCGCAGCGGAATCCATACGGGAAATCAGAACATATGCGGGAACTCTGGCGGTAGGCGCCGGCGGGGCTGGTGTAGGCGTGACACTGATGGTAACGGTTATCGGAGGCATGCTGGATCAAAACAGCTCGGATGCTCTGAACGGAAACTTCAATGCGTGCGCTTGGATCAACGGAAATTCCGGAACCGGAGAGCAGGGCATGAAGAGCCGGACGCCGGGAGCGGCATCGGGCTATTACGGTGAGGGCGGAACGCTCAGCAGCGGGAATATCAATGGCAAACTGGAATCGGACGGCACAGACTACAGTAAAAATGAGATAGACAGTGATTTCAACGGAAGCGAAGGATACCAGAGCGGGGAATTCAATGAATCATACGAAGCCGGCAAGACACCGGGAAAAGACCTGGAGGTCGGCTCCAATGCAGATCTGGATCACGCGGCCGGACTGGGTGCAACACAGCCTGACTATAACCCCAAAGACTGCACCATGGCCTATATCGGCCAGGGCACTAGCGTGATCAGTGCAAAGGATATCCTGGTAATAGCGAATGATGATACGACAGCGGAAATGGTCACCGCAACGGTTGCCGGAGGAGCCTACGCAGGCGTAGGCGTTGGCATTGCGGTCGGAGTCCTGTTCAGCAACGTGCTCGCCTATGTGGAGGACGGTGCTGTCTTATCGGCAGCAGGCGACATCACAATCTATGCAAGGGGCGGCTCAACCGGCAAGGAAATCGGTACAGATGATGATTCCAATCAGGCGCTGAAAGAAGCCATGGGCGATGACAGTGTCGCCTTTGGAGATCTTACCATTCGCTCCATCTCCGTAACCGGAGCGGTGAGCGGAATTGCAGGCGTCGGCGTGGCAGTCGGTGCTGTCATTCTCGTATCCAACGTGAAGGCTTATGTAGAAGGAGATATTATAAAAGCACAGTCCCTCTCTGTTTTTGCGGAAAGCAATTACCCGGGAGTTATTGCGGCAACCCTGTCCATCAGCGGAGGCCTGGCCGGCGTATCCGGTTCCATCGGAACCTCTGCATTCAGCGGTTCTACCTTTGCCGGTATCGTAGGCGACGCAAAGATCGGAATGGACCCTCA
>JAVBVR010000045.1:0-68564 GCA_036677845.1 Anaerovoracaceae bacterium
CATGGTTATTGTTGATTTGTGTCCCGTTATTATCGATTATTTTAAGTTATTGGTTAAAAGCTGCCGGACCCGCCATCTGCCGCAGTCTCTTTTATGATTATCAAATGTGTTGTAACCCATTTATCGCTTTTCTCATAAGTTATATTATGTCTTTCGCGTCTGCTGTACGCTCGGCGCTGGGATAGTATTTTTTGGGGAGAACAATAATGTACAGAGAAAACAAGATCAACGCGAATCAATTCGGAACCATTATTGTGAATGGTTACGCTACGCCCGATATTTCTGCAAAAGTTCTGGGACAATGGGCGGAAGACCTTACCTACATATCCGTCTATAGCTATGGATTCGCCATGGACGGTCAGCTTGTCCCGATTTCAGACGAGAGACTGATCGAGGAAGCTGATGATGCAGGGGTAGCACCTCTCATGGTACTGACGCCCTTTGATGCAAACGGGACCTACCAATATGAATTGCTGAGAGAGCTCTTCACCAACCCGGAAATGCGAGACCGGCTCATTAATAACATTGTAGTTGCAATTATGGAGAGGGATTACTTCGGCATTGTCTTCAATTTCGGATTTATTGCGCCGGAGGACAAGGAACAATTTGTGATCACCGTATCAAAAACCGCAGCAAGATTAAACCGGAGAGCAAGACTGGTCATAGTATCTCTGATGCCCGGGATCAACGACGAAGGAATCGATTACCGTTCTCTGGGAATGGCTTCCAACTCGATCGAATTAAGAACCTTTTCCTGGAGCGCGATGAATGATGCCTCTGATCCTTTTGCTTCTATCGGCAGCATCCGGACAATGCTGGATGAGATAACTGCCATGATAGATCCAAACAAAATCTTATTGGGTCTGCCCAATTTCGGAGACGACTGGTTTGACAACTCAAGTAGCATCCAGGCAAAGCTCAGACTGATCAAGGAGTACGGTCTGGCAGGGGTCAGCATATGGACGGTTATGAATCCGTTTCCCGCGGCTGTTGAGGGAATCAATGAATTGTATACAGTTTATAAAGTATAGCAGGTTTCCGTCCCAACTGCAGAGCCTGACTATATTTTCCGTTCGAAGAGCCTGACGGTATTTTACTTTTAAAAAGGGCAAAGTTTGAAACTTTGCCCTTAGCGGTTATCGTCTGGTCTGCGGAACCTCCGGCAAACCTGCCATCATGTAATTTCCCATTTGCTCCGTGACCGATTCAATATTTCGATATATGCTTTCAGACTGCTCAAAATTCCTTTCCAGTGCTGCTCTGGTCAGCTCCAGAATATAGTTGATATATAGATAAATGTATTCTATCCACATTTTTGACGACCAGGCATCATTCAGCCTTGCAAGGTAGGCCGCAATTTCGTCCGCCGTCTGGTACCATTCATTTAAGTTAACTTCAACAACAAATTGTTCCGTATTATACATACTGTTTACAACATTCATTCCGTTTACAACAAAACGGTATACCAGCTCCATAAATTGCTGCGCAATTTCAGATCCGTAATTGAAACGAAATACAATATATAATTCGTTCATTACACGAAAAAGCTGATCTCTGAATCCACGTTGATCTCTAATCGCGAAAAATGCCGGATCAATATAGGTTAACATCAATCGGTTCAGATCTCTCCACCAGGATTCCGGATTGGCTTTTACCTGCCTTTGTGTTTTTTGAAATTCTTTTATTTGCGAATCATGACTCATTTTTTTAATCATTCTGCACCGCTCCCTTATAATTGAATGTCTCACTGAACGGGCATTTTTCCTTTGTTCAGCGGGCATTCATTACTACACAGTATATGTATGAAAGTTCGATTGTGACTCAGCCTGCCTTCCGTACAAAGAACGTCATGGAATTATGGTAACAAGTTTCGGTTCTTTTCCTTTGCAGTAAACATGTGTCGCGCACGACACACAGGGGTCAAATGATCTCATGATTCTGCCCAATTCCGCCGGATTTTCCTCATCCCTGATATAGGTTCCGACCAAGGCCATTTCCATCGTGCCCAGCCTGCCGTCGTTTCCCCTCGATGAAACATTCCAGACGGAAGGAGTGATAATCTGATAAAAGGAAATCAGGCTGTCATTGATCTTAAGCCAATGGCCCAGAGGTCCGCGCGTGGTGTCCACAAGACCCGTTCCGATTCCTTCACCAGGAACTTCATATTTCTGCTGTGTATCAACCAGAGGAATCAGATGCTCCAGAAGGACATTGATCACCTCAGCAATTTTGTTTGTCTCCAGAACCCGGGCAATAGTCCGGTCCATCGTGGAAATTCCATTCCGATATTCCCCGGAGAGCCACATTCTGGCAAGCGGGCCACCCTCATAAAAAAGATCGTCGTACTTGACTGCCTTGACCCAGGTGTACGCCTTTGTCTTGTCCATGTCATCCATGGGTATTGTTTCTAAGGGATCATAGGAATTCAGATTATCCCGGTACCAGGAAAAATCAATTTCTTCAACAATTTTGCCGGGATTAAAGGGTTCCGCCGCTCCGCCGCTGTAAACCAGCGGATTGACGTAAAGGGTCCCCAGATCGGCATAGTTATCAAAGCATCCAAAGCTGATGAGGTTGCCGTATCCGGCTCCGTTATGAAAGTATTCCTCGTAATAACGGGCGATCATATAAACATCCGGTATCATCTTATCCTTTATGAACTGTCTGATCCGGTGCAGGATCGCTTTCATACGAAGGATCTTGTCAGTAGATGCAATGACGGAAGCACCTCCGATAAAAATACCATGGCTATGGGGAGCTTTCCCCCCGAAAATCGCCAGCATTTCATGGGCGCTTCTGCTGATTTCCAGCGATTCGAAATAGTGGCTCCGGATTAGCTCGTTGAGGTTCTCCGGCAGCCTGAAATCGTTCTGACAGGTATGAAAAAGCAGATAGTCTTCCGGAAGCCTCACAAAATCCGGAACCGTATACTGGTAGAAATGTCTGATGTGGTTCTGGAGGTACTCACATCCATGAATAATATCCCGCAGATATCTTCCCTGTTCCGAAGGAATGATCCCCATAGCTCCTTCCAATGCAAGAGTCGCTGCAAGCGCATGGGCCGTAGAGCAAATCCCGCAGATTCTCTCTGTAAAGTAAACTGCGTCGAAGGGGCTTCTTCCTGCCATCATCATTTCAAAGCCCCGGAAGAGCAATCCGGACGTCATAGCATTCACGATGTAGTTGTTTTCGATCTCAGCTTCACTGGATAGGAACCCGCTGATTCTGGTTACCGGGCTGATCTTTATGATTGTCATATGCCACCTCCGGTCTCTGGAGAATCGGGGAATATGATAAACGGTTCCACACGATCCGGAAAGCCGATATGCGCACAGCCAATGCAAGGCGTATTTGCCTGTACCGGCCAGTTCACATGCTGGTTCCACTCCCGGATCGGACAATCGATAAAGGTGATCGGCCCCTTGCAGCCGACCCGGAACATACAGGTGGGATCTCCAAGCTTCTCGGCGAAAATTCCGGCATCAAAATAAGATCTTCGTTCACAATTGTCATGGATAGTACTTCCGTAAAAAAGCAGCGGCCTGTTAAAGCGATCAAGGGACGGCATGCCGTATAAGATCAGGTGTGCCAGTGTTCCGAAAAACCACTCCGGGTGGCAGGGGCAGCCCGTCAGATTTATAACGGTTCTGCCTGGCAATGCACTTTGGATACTGATACATTCTGACGGATTCGGCGCTGCAGCTGAAACCCCGCCATGGCTCGCACAAGCGCCAACTGCTATGACATACTTAGCCCGTTCTCCCAGAGTCCTAACCGCCTCCCATGCTGTAACCGGGCGGCCAAGCCAGCTGCCGATTACGTTGTATAAACCGTTATTCTTTGTCGTGACGGCTCCTTCCGCAGCAAGGATAAACTCACTGTCTGCCACATCAAAAAGCTGCTGCATCGCGCACTGACCTTCCGCGGCCGACAGACTGTTGTTATATACAAAATCGACCATCTGGGACATCATATAGGATAAACCGGGGTCTTCTCCGTCCAAAAGAGAAATAATGTTGCCGGAACACCCTGTCAGCTCCAGCCAGACAAACTTCGGTTTATTCAGCCGGTTGTTTTGAATTTCGTCCACCGTTTTATGCATCAGTTCATTCACAGCCTTTTTTGTACAATTCTCTATTGTATGTTCCATCGGTGTATGTTCCATGGCAGGACTCTCCTATCGTCTTGGATTTGAAAAGAACAATAATATGTTATCTACTTAATAAATATTAATAATTGCAGCGCATCATGATAAAAAAATGAAACCGGAGCTGACTCCGGTTTCTTAATCCTTTTTTATTCCTCACGCTATCGATCAAAGCGCATGA
Source organism: Anaerovoracaceae bacterium (assembly GCA_036677845.1). Taxonomy (GTDB): domain Bacteria; phylum Bacillota; class Clostridia; order Peptostreptococcales; family Anaerovoracaceae; genus Anoxybacterium. The sequence continues at coordinate 4,329 of JAVBVR010000045.1, forward strand.
TAAACAAGGTTAATCCTGTTTGAGCTATATCGCATTATGGGTAAATGCAGCGATCCAACGAATAGGTATATCGGTTACTGATCCAACCGTACTGATCGGGAACCTTCCGTCGTCTCTACGCCTGCATTTTCTTCTGTCATCTATCTCATCCAAGCAATTGCTGCCAATCGGGCACGCAGGTGCCGGGCCAATATGGGTCGCCAACCTGACATAATCATCTTCGACTGCCAGCAGGATACCGGTAAAACCTGCACCGGAAATTCCGCCGCTCGTTGTAAAGATGGTTACTGTCTGACCAATAAACCGGTACAGATGATCTACCAGATTTCCGTTTCTATCTCTGGCACATGCCGTTCCATAACCCGTATATCCGCATCTAGACATTCTATTCTCACATCCTTAAAGGTAAAAGTATTATAAGGTAAACCCTATAATTAATATATATATTATTCATGAAGTTTGCTTTTGTTCAATATATCATGAAGTTTTATGTATAAATGCAATGATCCATTTGACCGGGATATCCACAATATAGTTGTCTTTTTTTTTCGTTATCATTTCCGCCTTGCAGTAATTTGTGCAGCCATGATTGCATCCCTGAAAAAACTCTCCATGGCTTACCAATCTGGCCACTTCTCCGTTAACGGACAGCAGAATTCCTGTAAATCCATCATGATAAGGTGTATATACCGTTACTGTTTTGCCGACACTTTGCTTTAAAATATCAATGATTGACGTGACATCGAAGTCACGATATACGATATTATGTCTCAAACCCGACATCCCTTCACCAATTCCTTTAGGATTATAATATACCATGATCGGGTTATTGGTGATTCCTCCGCATTGTCAACCTGTATTCCCGATTGGATACAGGTTGCTGTAGACGTTGCCCGGCTGCAGCGGAATACCTCTTGCCCTTGCCAGTTCACTCACTGTCGTAAGCTGATAACCCCTTCTTTTCAATTCCGGAATGATTCGCCTGACCGCTTGCACAGAGCTTTCATACGTGTCATGCATTAAAACAATATCACCATCCCGGATGCTATTTAACACTCTGTTAAATACAATGTCCGGGTCCCGGTCCTGCCAGTCACGCGTGTCAAGAGACCATAGAATGATGGGCAGATTGATCTGATTGATTAATTCTTCATTGATAAAACCGTAGGGTGGTCTTAATATTTCCGGAACCGTTCCGGTTTCTCTTCTGACAATTTCCTGAGTCGTATAAATCTGATAATCCAAAGCCGGCCGGACCAGCGCCCTGAGATCAAGGTGGCTGTATGTATGATTCCCGATCTCGCTTCCGCTTTCAACGATTTGTCTTAACAAATCCGGATGCATCTCTGCCTGGGCACCCAAAATGAAAAAGGTCGCACGCACGTCGTTTTCACGCAATACCCCGAGCATTTCCGGGGTGTAGTCCTGAGAAGGGCCGTCGTCGAATGTAAAAGCAACCATGGGCTGACCAGGGCCGATTTCTCTTTTGGCTTGAAGCTTTTGACTCAATTCCTCCACCTCTTTCTGTTTTTACCATAGTATTCGATCGAATCATAATTGGTTTCACAATATCAGCCTTTCGAAATATACTATAATAACGATGACTGAGGAGAGTATCAAAATGAAAAGAAGGTTCGACGAGCCTGCCGTTACCTATGGCCAGATGAATTTATTATTTCATATCAGAAATCTTTGGAGGCAGCTGGTGACATGGACGAGATCCTATTTAGTCAGTCAGCATGCAAATATGGGTATCGCAGATGATGTATTCAACCGACTGTACAGGTTACCAAGAGAATTTGAAAATGTCCTGCAGCTGATTCTAGGGTTTGAGGCCTCGCAGGCTTTTGTACAGTCCCTGTCTGTCCAGCTTGCTCTGACAAAAGAAATCATTGATGCCTATCTGGCGGGAAATACCGATCTCATCAATGAAAAAGTGCCTCAGCTATATCGGAATGCAGAAGAGCGGGCTGAGCTGATGGCTTCCTTCGTTCCATTGTGGGAACAGGCACAGATTCGTAATTTCCTATATGCATACCACCAATATACTCTGGAGCAGATTGTAACACTTGTTTCAGGCGATTACGCAAGGAATATCGATATTTATGACCGCCTCCTGCAGCATGCAGACATCATGGGGAGCTATTTCACAGAGGGTCTCTATCATTACCTCGCATCCGGAGGAATCCAGTGACTCAACTTATCCCGATAAACCAGATTGCAAAATAGAAATAGATGATCAAAGCAATTGCATCTACAATTGTGGTAATCAACGGGCTCGCCATAATGGCAGGATCAAGCTTTAATTTTTTTGCAGCAAGGGGCAGAATGCCGCCGGTAACCTTTGCGATGATTACAGTAAATACAAGAGTTACCGCAACGGTCAAAGCAATGGGGAAGGGGTAGCCCTCAAGAAAATATATCCTCAAAAAATTCAAGACGGCTAATACAACTCCCACGATAGAACTGATTCGAAATTCCTTCCATACAATTTTAAATACATCTTTTAAAACCACTTCCCCGAGAACGATACTTCTGATTACAAGCGTAGATGCCTGCGCTCCGGCGTTTCCTCCAGTATCCATCAGCATTGGAATAAACGCTGCAAGTACGACTACAGACTGCAGCGTGTCTTCGAAGCTTCTGATGATATATCCGGTAAAGGTTGCAGAAATCATAAGCACCAGAAGCCAGACAATCCTCTTGCGGGCCAGAGTAAAAACCCCCGCATGGATATAATCCTGGTCCGTTGGCTCTACAGCCGCCATCTTGTAGAAATCTTCCGTGTTTTCCTGCTCAATAACATCAACAATATCGTCAATTGTAACAATTCCGACAAGTCTTTTTTCATTATCCACGATAGGCAATGCCAGAAAATCGTATTTTTTAAATATATCTGCTACATACTCCTGGTCATCATTTGTAGCAGCGAATATTGGCTCCTTTTGCATGATGTCTTCAATTCTTTTCACTTTATGAGCCAGCAGGATGTCTTTTAAAGAAATGGTACCTTCTAAGTGTCTTTCCGAATCAACCACGTAACAGGTATAAATCGTCTCCTTGTCAGGAGCTGTTTTCCTGATTCTTTCCAAAGCGTCTTCGATCAGCATTTCCTTATTCAGGTCGACATATTCTATGGTCATGATGCTGCCCGCAGAATTTTCGGGGTACATAAAAAACTGGTTGATTAAGCTGCGTTCAATATCAGTCGTGTTTTTGAGTATTTTTTTTACCACGTTGGCCGGCATTTCTTCTAAAAGGTCCAATTTGTCATCGAAGTATAAATCATTCAGAATGGCGCATAATTCTTCTTCGTTTACCAAATCTGATATTTCAGCCTGCTTTTCAATTGAAAGGTAGGAAAACACATCTGCCGCTATTTCCTTTGGCAGGAGTCTGAAGACCAGAAGAGAATAAATCTCTTCCAAATCATCCAGGAATTCTGCTATGTCTGCCACTTTTGCTCTTTCCAACTCAAGCTTTAATTCTTTATATTCTTTTGCATTTAATAGCAGGGTCAAATGATTAAAATCCAATATAACCGATCTCCTTCCCGTTACTGATGAGCTCTCTGAAAAACAATAATTCCTGTAATCATCAGTACCGCACCGATTATTTTGCTCCATTCAAAGCACACCTTTTCTGTACCAAACAGTCCAAAAAATTCAATTGCACAGGCAATTAGAAGCTGTGCAAATAAGATTAACATTGTGGCATATGCAGGCCCCAGACTTGATATGCTTCTGATCACTGTGAACGTGATAAATGCACCGATGACCCCGCCGAATAGATATAATTTATTGCCAACATGAAGTACCGAGAGCAAATTTTCCCGGCCTGCGAAGAACCATACACTGATGCTCACGATAAAAGCTGTTAAATGCACCCAGCTGTTTGTAGCCCACATATTCGACGAATCCATTACGCGTGTATTAAAAACACCTTGAACACTCATCAACAATCCCGCAAGCAATGCCAATAGAATACCGACCATACGCCAACCCCCAATGTAATAATTAATGTACAGTATAGTATTCCTCAGAAAAATCAATTTCAATAAATCAACTTTATTACAGATACCCGCATAATAGCTTGCTGCCCAGCAGAACTAAGGATACACCTGTCCCCGGGTGTACAGAATCACCTATGAAATATAAATTGTCAAAGTCCCCGGATTTTATCTGGGGTCTTAAAAATGCAGTCTGCAGTAAATTATGGCTGATTCCAAAAGCGCTCCCGTGAAGACAATTGAATTTAACCTTCAAATCCTCAGGAATCAGGTGACCCTCGTATTCAATATTCTCATTGATGTCTTCCAGGCCATTCACCTTTTGTAAGGTCTGAATCAGCTGGTCTCTCATTTTTTTAACGAGCTTTTCATTCCAAACAATTTTACTGTTTCTGGTATTGGGAACTCGTACCATAACATTGATGGCATCCTTCCCTGCTGGCGCCATGGTGTCGTCGATTTTAGAAGGGCAGTAGATATAGAGAGACGGATCCGACGGGAACTTTCCTTTAAAAGCAGCTTCAATATTTTTCTTGAAATCGGATCCGATGTAGATGTTGTGAACAGATAAGCATTCATATTTTTTCTTTAAACCGAGATATAGCATGAACACGGAACATGAGTAATGAAACGCCCGCTCGCCGGATCTTTCAGTTTTATTCGGCCGGTTGCCGAAATAGGCTTTATTTGAGTAGGAATAATCGCTGTTGCAAACAATGATATCCGCAGTCTGAACACCTTGATCTGTTACGACACCCTTGATTGAATCCTCGGCAAATAAAAGCTTCTCACAATTTGTGCTCAAGGATATCGTTCCGCCATTTTTTCTGATATATTCTTCCAGCGCCAAAGCAAGGGAATGCATGCCGCCTTTCAGATACCATAACCCTTTTATGGCTGAGATAACCGGTATTAAAGTATACATGTTGGAGCTTTTAAATGGATTTACCCCGATATACATGGTCTGAAACGCCAGATAAGCCCGGATTCTATCGTCTTTCATAAATTTTGAAATATAGCTGTATGAATGAGTTAACGGAAAGCCCTTGGTGATTCCTTTTATCATGGTACGATTCATTACATCATCGATAGAATCGAAATTTTTATTCAGAAAGGTATCATACGCAATTTGATATTTTTTGTAGCCCTCAGACAGAAACGTGAGATAGCCTTTGCCGTCAGCGCTATTGATCTTTTCTATTTGCTCTAATGTTATGGTTAAATCGGTATAAAAATCAATCGATGTCCCATCATAGAAATTCACCTTATAATTTGGATCAAGCTTGATAAAATTCAGATCAAGTCCCAACTCTTTCGACAAGTCCCTGTAGTCATCCGGCATCATGATTATCGAAGCCGTTAAATCAAAGGTAAACCCTTCTGCTTTCAGAGAACCGGTTCTCCCTCCGCAGTATGGGTTTTTTTCGATTATTCTAACATCATATCCCTTTTTCAGAAGTCTTGCGCCGGCAGCAAGTCCGCCAATTCCAGCACCTATAATAATCACTGTTTTTTTCACTTTCAGGCCTCAGGTTTCAATCTATGATGGCTTTTCCTCTTATAGTTTTAGTATGGATGAAGGAATCCAACCTTATCCATAACTTCAACTTAAATTCCATATACGAAGGACCTCAGACGTTTATATCAACAAAAAATCCGTTCCCACAAGGGAACGGATTGACGGCAAGTATCAGGCTGTGCGAACGTTGACAGCCCGCAGCTTTCTGGAATCCTTAGGATCGGCCTCGGTGTCATATGTCACCTTCTGGCCTTCGGCCAGAGACTTGAATCCGCTCTCTTGAATAGCGGAAAAATGGACGAAAACGTCTCCAGAACCGTCGTCATTTGAGATAAAACCAAAACCTTTACTTTCGTTAAACCACTTTACAGTACCATAATTCATATTGATACCTCCTAAATAAATATTATTCCGGTACAAATAATAAATGCCACAGATGCCAGTCAAAATGGAAATTGACTTAAAGCCTGCAGCAATCAATTAGTACATTTAGAACATACTTTTAGTATATGCGTCAGAAAAGAAATTATCAAGCAAAATATTTCCGTATTATCCTTATCTATTTTTTTTCTCGGCTTCTTTTTCGGAAAATAGCCAGAATACTAGGAATCTCAACGCTGTTTTTTATATTTAATAAATAAAAATCTGATTGCAGCACAGATTAATAATTAAACATTATCGTGTATTAGTAATGGTCGAATATGATTATTTGAGGAGATTATGCTTTGCTTCAGCAAATGATAAAAATGAGCTTCATGCTACACTCAAATACACCATTCAGCCAAGTGACGATTTACCGCCAATTTATAATTAATTCTACTGTGTAAAACTTAAATCCGTAGGGAGGCATAAACTCCATTTCAAAGCTGTCTTTTCAAATAAATCATATCCACTAACTGTTGTCCATTTTCATACATGGGGTGGTCGTAATTATCTATAAAAAAGTTTTTAATAATGTGAGATTTTTCAAATCCGCATTTCTCATAGAATTGGAGTATCATAGGGCTATCGCCTGTTCCAACATATAACTCGTTGTGAGATTCTTTGTAGTAATCAGCAATGAATGAGATTAGTTGTTGTCCATATCCTTTCCGTTGATATTCAGGAACGGTAACAATATTCTTAATTTCATAAACGCCGGATTGCTCTTGTGTAACAATGCAAATCGCTTTAACGTCATCATCACACAAGGCGAACATTTCACCACGGTACAAATATTTCTCTATCATACTTACCTGTTCATCTGCAATAAGTAGCAATTCCATGTACTTTGTTTTATCGCTATCATTAATTTTCACAATTTCCATTCGATTTTTTCCCTTTCCTTTTCTGTTGTCTTTACAAATCCATTATACTACAGCAATTTGAGCGGCCTGTAGGGAGACGATCTTTTTGCCGCCGGCAACTGATTGTTTACCTACTTCTTTAAAGCCAAACTTCGCGTGAAATTTTAAAGAGACTGGATTTGGTGGCTCAATGTCAATTTCTGCGGTTACAACTGAAGCATTAATTGATTTGGCATGCTTAAAAACTTCTTCATAAAGCAATTTGCCAAGCCCGGCGTTTTGCTGCTTTACAGAGACAACCACTCTGTCAATATACAGGAATTCATCATAATTCTTTGCAAACCATATATAATTTACGCTGTCGTAATCCTTTCCCTCTTTCAAAGCCAAGACAAACGCTTCAACAACGCCATCTACTTCTATTACCTTCAGAATTTCGGATTGCCGGTGCAAATGAGCGAGCTTTTCTTTCGAAAGAGGTGATAAAAAATGCACAGATTCTTCATTTAGTATTAGAATCTGTTGATAATCTTCCAGTGTCGCCGATCTTATCTGTCGTGTTTCAGTCATCATAGTAGTTCTCCTTTTACCGTACCAATGTGGTATCCCCTGTTTAATAAAGCAATATCATATTACCATGTTTATAAAATGTTTTCAGCACATAATGAGACTAGCTTGTTAAATCTGAAGGTCTGATCATAACCGAATTGTGCAGAAGTTCCAGAATCTTTGTATAGCCCCATGATTCATTATAAGGTCGTTGATAATCACGCCCTCTACGATGAAAATGAGTATTGTAAATGTTAACATATAGGTATAGAATCAACTTGCATTCAGGTATTGCATAAAAAATTTTAATGAGTCAGCATCATGGAGGCTGAAAATGGAACAAACCATGCCAAAGGAAAGATTGTTTTATATCGACAATTTAAGATTATTGATGATCGTGTTTGTCGTCATGCATCACCTGGCTGTGACGTACAGCGGCTTAGGTAGCTGGTATTATAATGAAACTACCCAATTGGACACACCATCTACTATATGGTTTTCATTATATCTGTCGTTCCAGCAGGCATATTTCATGGGGCTCCTATTTATGTTAGCCGGCTATTTTGCTGCCGGGAGCTATGACCGGAAAGGCTTCGGCCAGTTTATCGGAGACAGGTTCCAGCGGCTGATGATCCCTTCGCTAATTTATATGATCGTAATCACGCCTTTTATCGGCATAGTAGAGATTGGCGGAAGGTCATCCGGATTCAGTATTACGGACTTTATTTCAGGTACCGGCGTTATGTGGTTCGCGGTGGCACTATTTATCTTTTCATTAATTTACGGACTTTTGCGTCTAATTGTCCGCAAGCCCACGAATCATATAAATAATGAAATCAATCCGTCATTTTTTAAGGTCGTCGTCCTCATCCTGATAATTGCCGTAAGCGCTTTTCTGATCAGAATTGTTCAGCCGATTGGGACTAATATTCTCAACATGCAGCTTTGCTTTTTCGCCTCATACATCGTTCTGTTTATAGTAGGCATTTTAGCCTATAAAAATGACCTTTTCACCAGAATTAGCTATAAAACCGGGAAGAGATGGCTTATTTGCGGTATTGCTCTAGGCTTGATCATATGGCTGGGGATGGTAATTTTAGCAATTAGGAGCGGAGGCGTGAACCCCCTTGGAGGCGGAATTACCTGGCAGAGCGCGGTCTATTCGATTTGGGAATCCTTTGTGGCGGTCGCTATGAGTATCGGGTTGATTGCCGTATTTAGGGAAAAATTTAACCGCCAAAGTAAATTAATCAAAATAATGTCTGATAACTCGTTTGTTGTCTATATGTTTCACCCGCCGATCATCATTGCTATCGCATTGCTGTTCAAGCCGCTGACATTACCGCTGATAGGAAAATGGCTCCTGCTTTGTATTATATGCGTTCCATTATGCTTTGCAGCAGCACACTTCGTTTTCAGGAGAATACCATTTTTGAGAAAGGTCTTTTAAACTGCTTTTTCCTTATCACCGTTTTCATTGGCAATATTCTTAAAATCAGCCGAGCCCACTACAACCCTGTCATTTTTACGAACCAAAAAAGAAGAAACTATGCCATTATGTAATTATCAGGATCATTCAGGGTAATTTAATACCGGCCATTTACAATTTCAAGAAAAAAGCCTTCCATCGGCTCTGCCTTATAGGAACAGTTTAACTCCTTTTCAATTGATAAATATCTTCAATACATAATTTTAGTTGGCGCGGTTTAAGGGAGATCATCTTTAATCGTTCTGTTTGTATTATCATTTAATTACCTTTCTTTCCAAGATCAAACAACTTAATAAAGATTAAGCTCTTAAATCCAGCATCTTGATTTTATGGATAATGCGAAGTACAGGTTTCCGTTCACCCTGAAGCCTATGGGGTTTCTTTACATATTATTTTCTGTTCAACTAATTTTTCGATCGCATCTTTTATTTCAACATTATTATAATGATTACCCATGATTTTTTTTGTGATTTCAAATTTCGAGTTATCTCCATATAGGACTTTCTCTTTATAACCATTTTGCCACCATAGGATCATTAACTCATCAAATCCTTTTGTCTCATCTTCTTCCGACATATGCTCCGTGAAAAGGGTTTTTAAAACCGGACTTGCAGCATTAATCAGTATTTCATGTAGCTGACTCCGTGAATGAAATCTTCTCAGATTATGTGCTGGGTATTCCCCATACTCACCATATTCTCTTGGGAAGTTATTGCTATCCAGATATTTTACCTGATAAGATTTATATCCTACTTTACTATTTATTTCATTTGTTATCCTAGCAAGGGATCCGTCTACTGTACATACATAATCATTTCTTTTATATATATTTTCGAATAATGGTTTGATCCAAATATTATCTTCGGATAAACTTTCAATATATGTTTTAAGATCACGATTTGCTTTATCTGGGTATTGGTTTAGTAAGTCTTGACATTTGTTAACAATCATCATACTTCTTAATAATTCTACTTTGCATTTATTCTCTATTCCTTCAAGATCAAATGAACTAAGATTTACATTGCTATGAATATTTTCGCTCGCGCTCGAATACTCATGATAGGTTAATCCCAATAATATTTTTTCATATTTATTGGCATATGGTATCGCCTGTAATAGAATTCGCTTGAATGAACATTCTTCATCCTTATCTTTCCTTTTGAACCAGCACTGGTCAAGTGATATATTTTTTTCATTGTTTTTCAAATCCTTTTTAAGTTCATTGATATTGTAACTAATATGGTTGGGGGTAATTGAATAAAAATCTCTAAAGTCCTTTGAAATTCTATTGATTAGCGTATATTGATTAATTAATATGTAGTGCCGATAATACTCTTCTATGTTTGTATTCTGAAATAAAATCAATTTTGCGAGTGTCTCGATATTTTTTCTGCGATACATTTGTACCTCATTGTATGACGCCTGCGTGATACAACACATGAGATTATCAATCTCAATATCTTTATCTATTACCAAATCTTCCTGCCAACGGAGCATCGTCGTCTCTAAGCTCAACATTTGATCTAATACTGTGGCAATATAATAATGCTGAAAATTGGGCTGCCTGTTGTTCACATTATTTGATACACTTAAAGAATTTCTTAATTTATAAGTTGCTGCTAATAGCAAAGATAAAATTCTTTCGTCTTCTTTCTCGAAAATCATACAATACCTCTTCTGCGAGTCTCAGATTTACATTTTTATCACTTTGTTTTATCTAATAAGTTGCCTGCTTTATAATAAAAATACATGTCTTTCTTCTTTGCCATATTTTGATTCACCTGGTATTCTTTAAAAGACTTTGCTATTTTAGAAATAGCATATGCTCCACCAGCTGTAAGCATTGTAGCATCAAAGGATAAGATATCGCTATATGTTGAAATTACTCCCGCTGCTGCTATACTCATTACTAATCCGCCAGCTACTTTTAAGCCCGAATCATCAGTTAAAACATTATATCCAAGATTTTTAATGAACCCTGATTCTCTTGTCAGTTCATTAATTTCAAGCACTGATGGGGCAATTTCTTTATGATATAACCTAAGGCTTTCGTAATGAAATTCTTTGTCCCATGGCATAGACTGAATCTCATTATTATAGAGTAACATTTTACTCCGAAATCGTATCAACGGAGCTTCTAATTCTTTGCGAATATCCAAAATTTCATTTGCAGAAGCAAATTCGAAAGATGGTAAGGAAACGAGCAGGTTATTGGCAAGACCTGCATGAATTGCATTAAATTCATTGACTTCATTTAATGCAATAATATGATCGTCAATTGCTGATTTTATTAAATTATTTGACAAGTTATCAAACAATGGAAAGGTATTCATATCACAGACAGAACGCTTTAGCTCTGTGAAAAACTCATATATATACGCATCTCCACCAAAATCGGCTTTGAAATCATAAAGTTTTACCTTTCCATTATTTACTAAGTAAATTAAATCAGAACAATCTTCTTGTCCAAGTAAGCCTTCTAATGCTTCTGACACATCCTTAGCAAACTTTTTTAATACAGTTTTTACTTGCAATCGAAATTTTACTGGGGCAGATTTATATTGTGTGTCATGTAAGAGTTCTCCAAGTTGATCAAGTGCTGGCTTCATTTCCGCACATTGAACCGGATTAGACGACTGGCAGAATAGAAAGACTTTGTTAATAAGTTCAAACAGAGTTTTTTCATTTTGTCTATTGTTTTCATTGGTAAGTTTATAATAGGTTGAGGCCGCTGGGCTAACCAAAGTTATTGTGTCAGAATAAAGTAGCGCTGATTTAATGAAAAGAATGTCTTGCTTGATACTAGCATTTTCTGGAGCGATTCCAATAGTAAAATTTAATGTATTTTGTATCATATTACCACCTCAGTTTTTACAATGCATAAGATCTCTACCCGATTGAGCTTCGCATAATAGACAAAATTACTATTTCGCTTAAAAAAAGGGCGACACCTATAAAGTATCACCCAGCAGTCAATTTCATTGATTCAATTAATTACATAATAATCCTTAAATCCAGACATTTCAACAGAATGTGTAAAAGTTTAATAATTAATCCAAAGTATAATGGCAACAACTATTAACAGTTGTTGCCACCTTAACATTTACTTCATATTATTTTGTACAACTTCAGATTATTTTGTATAACTTCAAAATATTTTGTTCCGATACATTTTTTAATCAACGATGCAGAACTTCCTACCGGATCGGGCATACGCCGTTTTCACAGCCTTCATCCCCGATATCGTATTCCGCCTCTTCCTTCTCATACTTGGCGATGAGGGAAGGCACGAAGGGATTCATGGCTTTAGCCCTTCTTTGGTATTCCTCTTCCGTAATCTCCTCAAAAGGCAGCAGTTCATAGAAGTTATCCTCAAAGGATAGGAAGGAAAGCGCAACCGTTTCTTCCCAGTTGTCCCAAACCCATTGTTCGACGGCTTCCCATTCGTCATCCCTGACATGGATGGTGATGGAACAATTATGATCCACATAGTGGGTCATGAACATTTTATAGATTTCCAGCTGCTCAATAGCACCCACATCCGCCCAGAATTTTTCTCCGGGCGCTTTGACGGGAAATTCCACAACCTTGGTCACGCAGGTTTCTGGATCCTGGCCGACCTCGGGGTAGACAGGATATCCCAGCTCTTCACAGACCTTGGTAAGCGGATCGTCGCTGCTGATCCGGATTCTTCTGATATAGTACGGTGCATGGGAAAAATGGACTCCCGGCGATACGACAGGAAGTAGACTCAGGGTTCCCTCAGGCTTGATTGTGGTGACCAGCAGAGGTTCGGGCTGTCCGAGCTCTTTCGCGTATTCTGCCGCCGCCTTTTTCGCGGCTTCCCTCAGTTCTCTGAGGAGGGTTTCCTGTGCCTCCCGATCGAGGTTCAGTGCATTGGCCATGTCCTGCCAGCCGGTTAAGGAGCAGCCGAGGAGTTTATCCCGCTGCTGCACCGCATTCCACTCCGGAATTTCCAGCTCAGTGCAGGTCATGCGATATCCTGCCCTGGCGCTCAGCCTCTGGGCTTCCATCAATCCCGCACGATCCAGAACTCCGTCCCTGACAAAAGCCATCACGTTGACCGTAGTTAGATTGCAAAGGCCTTTCGAATCCAACAGAATTTCGGCACAGGGATTTACACCCTGAAAGTTCGGCCTTCTTTTCGCACCCGCCTCCTGATTGACCCAGCCGGGTTCTCCGGAATACCGCATCTGCTGAAGATGCCAATGAAGCTCCGGCCTTGTTGGCTTTCTAGTATAGTAAATGGAATTGTTGCTCATCTGCCGATGGGCTATTTCCGTATCGATCACCCATTTTTCATCTATTTTCTTATAGAGCTCACTCTTGGCTTGAATGCAGTCCTTGTCATCCTGATCAATCAGTACGATCTCCGCTGTTCTGCGCACACCGCCCACCACCACATTTTCGCCGATGATATTGGCTATGTCGAGACAGTCAATGGGTTGCAGCTTTACCCTGTTTGTCGTCGAGCGATGCTTCGCCTTGTCAATGACCTTGAAAATTTTAATGAACATATTCTTCATGCTGGAATGGCCGCTGGCTGTTCCGCCGAAGGTTTTCAGCTTTTCACCCTTTGACCTGACATGGTCGTAATTGAGAATCACGGTTTTGATCTTGCGGTATTCGGTGCTGTAGAGCATCTTCAGGAAATAATCCATCGCCTGCACCCAGCCTTCTTTGCTGTCGCCGATGGTGATTTTCACCGTGTCATTGTGGGTGAATTCAAGGGAAGTGCTGTCCTGACGCAGCGTCCGCAGCATCGGTGTGTAGGATTCATGAATCACCTCAAGATCCGTCCTTACAGGAGGAAGCTTTGCAACGTCAGACTTGAGCACTCTGACTCCCACTCCCGAGCCGACCATGAGCAGATAAAAGATGTCCCGGAATGAGGAAAAACTGTCGATCACCTGGAAGGAGCAGTTATAGTTTGACATCGGATAGAATTTTGAAACATCCGTACTGCCCACCCAGAAGGTCCTTCCCGACAAGAACTGCTTCAATTCGAAAACATTCTGATACAGTTTTTCGGCCTCTTCCTTAGAAGTGGGTATCAAACTACAGTTGTACTCCACAGAACGGCGGACTGTCTCCCACCAGTATTCCCTTCTCATCTCTTCCTGCACCCAGCGGGAATAGGTTCTGTAATATACAAAGCTTCCCAATTGGTTCATCGGAGAAGGAGTATGCTTGCATTTGCTTACAAATTCCTCAGAGATAAGTCTTCCGTCTCTCCGCTTTCTCGCATCCCGGGTCTTGTCCCTTTCATAGCGATAGATAATGAATTTCTTGGCGGCGTCCTTCCGCTCGCTTGCCATGAGAAAATCTTCCACCAGATCCTGAAGATCCTCCACGTTGATGACACGTTCCGAACGTTCCACCTGTTTTTCAATGGCTGCAGCGATATCCCCCGCTAAAGCGGAATCAACGCCCGTTCTTGTCTCCATCATCGCATTTTCGATCGCCGTCTTGATCTTCCCGCTGTTGAAGCCGACCTGAGTCCCGTCTCTTTTTATTACTGTTTTCATCTTCAGCCTCCAATATCTTGTTATGCGCTGGCAGGTAAACAACATTATATAGTATTCGTTTGCCATTTTCAACCATCAAATGAATAAAACTGCCCTGCAAAATTTATAATATTTATTACCCCATTCTTGCCAATCCAATCGAACATAGTATGTCCTGCCAGTCCTTACGAACATAGAGCATCCTGTCAAACCAATCAAACATAGTGCATACTTGACGCAACACGTCCCGGATTGTATAATTGTATACAATAAATCAATTGCTGTGGAAATATACTATGAGAAAGAAGGAGACCTTATGGGAAAAACACTCGCATATAAAATCCTGGAGAACCATCTCGCAGATGGGGTTCTTGCTCCGGGAAACGAAATCAAAATTAAAATCGATCAGACTCTGACGCAGGATTCCACCGGAACAATGGTGTACCTGCAGCTGGAAGCCATGGACGTGGATAAGATAAAAACGGAGCTTTCCGTCGCATACATCGATCATAATACACTCCAGACCGGTTTCGAAAACGCCGACGACCATGAATTTATCAAAAGTGTCGCGAAACGGCACGGCGTTCTGTTCTCCAAGCCGGGCAACGGAATCTGCCACCAGCTCCATTTGGAGAATTACGGAATTCCAGGAAAAACACTTTTGGGATCGGACAGTCATACACCCACCGGCGGCGGCCTGGGAATGATTGCCATCGGCGCAGGCGGCCTTGACGTAGCGGTAGCCATGGCTCAAGGCACCTACAGCCTGACGGTTCCGAAGGTGCTGAAAGTTGAGCTTACAGGGAGTTTGAAGCCATGGGTTTCCGCAAAAGATGTGATCCTGTACGTCCTGCAGCAGCTGACTGTTAAGGGCGGGGTAGGCAAGATAGTGGAATACACCGGGGAGGGAGTCAAAACCCTGTCCGTTACCGACCGTGCAACCATTACCAATATGGGTGCGGAGCTGGGAGCAACGACGTCCCTGTTTCCGAGCGATGAAAATACGAAAGCTTATCTTGAAGCCCAGGGCAGAGAAAAAGATTACCTTCCGTTGTCCGCGGACGAAGATGCGGTTTATGACGAAATACTGAAGGTGGATCTTTCCGCCCTGACGCCTCTTGCTGCGATGCCGCACAGCCCTGACAATGTCGATTCTATCGGGAACATCGGACCGATCAAAGTTGACCAGGTTGCCATCGGAAGCTGCACCAACTCCTCCTATACCGATCTGATGAAGGTGGCGGAAATATTAAAAGGTAAAAAAATTCACCCCGATGTCAGTCTCGTAATTTCACCGGGATCCAGTAAAATTCTCAGCAAGCTGGCCGAAAACGGAGCACTGGCGTCCATGATAAATGCCGGAGCCAGAATCATTGAGAATGCCTGCGGTCCTTGTATCGGAATGGGCCAATCTCCCAAGTCCGGGGCCGTGTCTCTTCGTACCTTCAATCGAAATTTCAAGGGACGGAGCGGAACGCTAGACGCCGACGTCTACCTGGTGAGCCCGGAAACCGCAGCTGTATCGGCTGTTACCGGCGAGTTGACGGACGGTTCCCGGTCGGGATTCGAGTTTCCTGAAATCAAACCGGAAAGCTTTGATTTCAATGATCATTTCATCGTTTACCCGAGGGATACCAGTAAAGAAAACACACCGGTGGATATGGGCCCGAATATCAAACCGTTCCCGCAGAATACGAAATTAGCGGATACTGTGGAAGGCACCGTCGTGCTCCATGCAGGCAACAATATCACCACGGATGATATCATGCCGTCTGACTCCAGATTGCTGCCTTACCGTTCCAATATCCCCTACCTGGCGAATTTCTGCTTCGAAAAAATCGATCAGAATTTTTCGGACCGTTGCAAGGAAGCGGGCAAAGGAGTCATTGTGGGAGGCGACAATTACGGCCAGGGGTCCAGCCGTGAGCATGCGGCGCTTGCTCCCCTTTATCTCGGTATTCAGTTCGTACTGGCGAAGTCCTTTGCGAGAATACACCGCTCCAATCTGATCAACAGCGGAATTCTGCCCCTTGTCTTCGAAGATCCGGCAGACTACGATGATAGCAGACTAGGACAGAAGCTCTTGATAGAAAATGCAAGGGAACAGGTCAAAAATCCTGTCATGATTGTTAAAAATGCCGATACGGGGAAAACGTACAAGGTCAGGACCGGCTTCTCAGATCTGGAAATCGAAATGATACTGGCCGGAGGGAAAATCAATCAAATCAAAGGGGCAGTTTAAGAAAGGAATCGCAACATGGATTATATGAAAGCGTTTGAAGCCATCGTCGCGCAGCAGCTGGCGAGAGTGGAAAAAATGAAATCGGATACGGAATTTATCAATTATCAGGCCCTTGACAAGATCATTGTCGGCGTGATTGGCGGAGACGGAATCGGCCCTGCCATCACTGCCCAGGCACAGCGTGTGCTGGAGCACCTTCTATCCGGTGAAGTCAACGCCGGCAAGGTGGAGTTTCGGGTAATCGAGGGCTGCACCATCGAAAACCGTGCTGCAGCGGGGAAAGCGATCCCCGACGATGTGCTTTCGGAAATCAAGAAGTGCAACGTTCTGCTGAAAGGCCCAACCACCACGCCAAGAAAAGGCGACAAGTGGGCCAATGTGGAAAGTGCCAATGTGGCCATGCGAAAAGAACTGGATCTGTTTGCCAATGTGAGGCCGGTCAAGGTTCCCGAGCTCGGAATCGACTGGACGTTCTTCCGGGAAAACACGGAATGCCTCTATGCTCTTGGCAGTCAGGGCGTCAACATCAACGATGATCTGGCTTTTGACTTCAGAGTGATTACCAATCCCGGAACCGAGCGTATTGCACGGCTTGCCTTTGAATATGCGAAAGCGAACAACAAGAAAAGAGTGACCATCGTAACAAAGGCAAACGTCGTCAAGACCACTGACGGAAAGTTCCTGGACATCTGCAAGCAGGTTGCAAAAGATTATCCCGAAATTGAAACGGATGATTGGTATATCGATATCATGACGGCCAAGCTCATCGACAACAAAAGAAGAGGGCAGTTCGAAGTACTCATTCTCCCCAACCTCTACGGCGATATCCTCACCGACGAAGCTGCTGAGTTCCAGGGCGGAGTCGGCACGGCGGGAAGCGCCAATCTCGGGAAGCACTACTCCATGTTCGAGGCGATTCATGGGTCTGCTCCGCGCATGGTGGATGAAGGAAGAGATATTTATGCGGATCCTTCCAGTGTAATCAGAGCCGGGGCGATGCTGCTCTCCCACATTGGGTATCAGAAGGAAGCGGATCTGTTATTCACAGCTCTGGAAAATTGCGCAAACGAGAAAAAACTTACTGTTACGGGCAGATCGGACGGCGCAACCGGAGCTGAGTACGCAGACTATATCATATCAAAGATTTGAGGAAACAGAATTATGGCACTCTCAACCGACCTGTTTAGCAATTTAAGAAAGGATATCCTGCAGGGCAGGCTGCGGCAGGGGGAAAAGCTCACTGAACAGCAGATTTGCGATGAATACAGTGTAAGCCGCACCCCTGTCAGGGAGGCTTTCCGGCAGCTGGAGCTGGAAGGCTTTATTGAAATCATACCCAACCGGGGAGCATTTGTGGTAGGCTTTTCTCAACAGGATATACAGGATATGTATGAACTGCGCAAGGCCTACGAGGTTCTTGCTGTCAAGTGGGCGATAGAGAGAATGACAAGCGACGAATATGAGAAGCTGGAGGAGGCCTTCGAGTTTATGGAGTTTTACACGCAAAAAAAGGATGCGGAAAAGATGCTGAACATCAACATGAATTTCCACGATCTGATTTACAAGGCGTCTCATAACAGGATGCTCTATCATATCCTGTCCTCCTACCAGCTCTACATAAAACAAAGCAAGGACTCCCGCCGGGTCGATGTCACCACGACACATCTGGACGAAATTCTGGCGGAGCACCGTTCAATCTTTGAAGCATTCAGAGATAGAGATGCTGTTGCGGGGGTTGCGGCAATATCCAGACATCTGAACAATGCAAAGCTCCGGACAAAGGGTTAGGATACTTTGAGATCAATCGATTCGTATCCCTTTTCCGATACTAAATAGATACAGATACATCTCGTCTACTTTGATTTTTCGAATCTTCTCCAGGGCTTCCCGGTACAGACTTAACTGCGTTCTGTATTCCAAAGCCACCTGTTCGATTTCCCGCTCATCTTCCGGATCACCTATAAAATTGGATTTATAATCCAAAAGGATATACTTCCCTTCCTCTTCAAAATAACAGTCAATAGTTCCCTGAATGATGATCTTTTCCCCGCTCATCTCCTTCATGATGTTGAAGGAGACCTCCTTATAAATCCGTCGGGAGCGGCAGGCACGCCTTCCGATTTCAGAATCGAAAAAACCGATTATTCTCTGATAGGATACGGCTCCGGCTTCTTCTGCTGTCAGAATTTCCCGGCTTACCAGATCATCCACCACTGCTTTTACAGCCTCTGCTTTCAAGGCCTTTATGCGAGGGGCCAAGGCATGAAAATCAATCTGCTCCATCACCTTATGTAAAATAGTCCCCTTTTCGGCGCCGGTGAACCTTCGCTCTTCCCTGGTAAATTTCGGGGCAGTCAAAGATACGGCTAGTTTTTCAGGATGGCGGTGCATTTCACTTTCTCCCTTCGCCAGTCTGCTCAACTCGGAGACGGTAAATTTGGATTTCAGCTGCAGCGCTTCCGCGTGCCCGTACTGATAATCCAGTCGTCTGTTGATTTCACGTCTCGCCTCTTCGTTCCCGCAGAATCCGTCAAACCCCCGGAGAATCAGATGCCTGACATCATCTTTTTTTTGTTCTGTTATATCTTTCTGAAAACTGATATGGCCGCGATCGGACTGGCGTAGAACAATTTCTGTCTTTCCCAGCGCGGGTATCAGAAAATCCAGATAGGATTTTGCGTTGGAAAAGTCCTCACAGCCCATGAGAGAACAACTTTCCATAGCAGTGCTGACGTCCTTAACGGTTCCCAGCAGAACAAGCTTATCCATTGCCCTCGTAAAGGCTACGTACAGTATCCTCAGCTCTTCCGCCAGGCTTTCCCTTCTCTTTTTCTGATCGATAGCGGTCTGAACGATGGTTTTTTTATAACAGGAATTCTCCTTGTCGACATGGCGGATTCCGAGCCCGACATCCTTGTGCAGGCTTACCTGATAGGTGTCGCTGTCCCTGTTGAAGCGTTTTCCCAATCCGCCTGCCAGTACCACGGGAAATTCAAGACCCTTGCTTTTATGGATCGTCATGATCCTGACCACATCGTCGTTTTCTCCCAGCAGCTTTACCTGACCCATGGGAACGTTGCGCTTTTTAATCGCTTCGATATAATTGATGAAGCTGAAAAGCCCCTTCATTTGACTGCTCTGAAACTGCACCGCCTTATCCACAAGCGCCCTGAGATTCGCCTGTCTCCGGCTGCCGCCAGGGATGCCGCCGATGTACTCATAATACCCCGTTTCACGGATCAGCTTCCAAAGGAAGTCCTCCAGGGGCATCAGCGCCGACTCTTTCTTCCACAGGTCAATCCTGGCGAGAGCCGCTCTGCATTTCCCCGCAAGCAGCACATCCTCCCCGCCGTCAGCATAAGCCTTGAACGCCTTGTAATAGGACCCGTCTCTTGTAAAGATCCTGATCCGGATCATTTCCTCCATGGTCAGCCCGATAACCGGCGAGCGCAGAACACTGAGCAGCGGAATATCCTGCTTTCTGTTATCTATGATGCGGATCAGGTTCAGAAAGACTTCTACTTCCAACGTGTCAAAGTATCCGTCGCTGGTATCAACGAAAGCGGGGATTCCCTCCTTCATCAGAGCATCATAATATACCTCCGCATATCCCTTCGCGCTTCTCAGCAGGATTACGATATCCCTGTTGGTGACAGGCCTTTCCGCTCCCCTCTTTCCGTCGTAGATCAAACTGCCCTTCAGTTCCCGAATAATCTGAGCTGCCGTATATGCTTCGATCTCTGCCTTTTTCATCTCCCGGATTTCATCATCGATGGACGGGTCTTCAAGCTGCAGTTCATCCACGACATGGAGCTCGACAGGGTAGTCCAGATCACCCTCATAGGGCTGACCGGGATAGAGCGCCGCAGCTTCGTCATATTCAAGCCCGGAGAGTTCTTTCTTCATAATCTGCCTGAAGATGTCATTGACGGCGGCGATGATCCGCCCCTTACTTCTGAAGTTCCGGTTTAAGTCCAGCTTGGTATCAAGTTCATTTTTATTTTCTCGGAAAGCTTCGTATTTTTCGATAAATATCTCCGGCTCCGCGAGACGGAACTTATAGATACTTTGTTTGACGTCACCTACCATAAAGAGGTTATTATCTCTTTTTATTTTTCCGATGAGCGTTTCCTGAACGATATTGCTGTCCTGGTATTCATCGATAAATATGTATTCAAATTTATTCCTGTACTCTGCTGCTGCGTCCTCTCTGGAAAGAACAGCTAAGGCATAGTGCTCGATATCGTTGAAATCGATCAGTCCCTTATTCTTCTTCTTATCCTTGTATATTCTGTCGAATTCCTCTGCCAGATAACACAGATACAGCGCATCCCTGCAGGTCCTGTTCAAATCTTCCACATAGGACGTTACCGTCCGGGCGCAATACTGGCCGGCCAGCTTCCTGATCCGGGTTTTACCCTGGTCCCGCAGGGAAGCAACTGTCTCCTTGATTTCCTCATAAAGATCCTTTTCCGCCTTTGCAGCGGCATAGGTCTGAAATTTCACGCCGCAGATCAAAGCACCGAACTCATCGAAGGGCAGGCTTTCAAATCCATGCCGTAAGTCTGCCAGTGTTTCCATGTCCAGCTTCCATTTCGGAATCAGGCTGGAAATTCCATGATACTCCAGGATCTCTCCGGCCCTTTCAAAACAGTTCTCCGCAAGTGCAAGGCTTCTTGAGATTTCACCCTTTATTTCACGAAAAGCAGGACTTTTCCCGAATTCTTCTTTTGAGCATGATAGTGCCTGCGCTTGTTTTCTGAGCCAGGCGAAGGAATCAGGGATGCTTTGGATAAAATTGTGGGTCTCAGAGATCATTTCCTTTACATTGTTGTCGTTTTTCGTTACGGCAAACTTGCTCAAAAAATCAATGAAATCCTGACTGCAGGAATCGAACAGATCGCTGAAAAGCTGTTCCATTGCTTCTGCTTGCAGGATTGCCTTCTGGGCTTCGTCACAGATTTTAAAATTCGGCTCGATATCGATCAGGTAGAAATAACGCCTGATCACTTCCATTGAAAAGGCGTGAAAGGTGCTGATGCTGGCCCTGTGAATCAGATTGAGCTGTTCTCTCAGGAAGGATGCTTTGCCGGCCGGCCGCTCATCCTGTGATGATGCTTCCTCCGTATCCTCCAGCTCTCTTGAGATGGCTTCCACGATTTTTTCACGCATCTCGGAAGCTGCGGCATTGCTGAACGTTACGATGAGCATATGATCCAGCGGAACCTGATCCCGAATGACCAGCTGCTTGATTCTCTCGACTAGAACTGCCGTTTTTCCGGATCCTGCCGCAGCGGAGACAAGGATATTTTTGTTTCTGATTTCAATTGCATCCTGTTGCTCTGTTGTCCACTTCATTTTCTCACCGTTACTCAGATTTGTTAAATCAGTTTTAGTTTCGTTAATAGTCTCGCCAGCTTTTCTCCTTTTGGAAGGAGCCTGATTTCATGAGCTTCAATGGCCTTTGTCTTCAGGAGCAGGACACCATAGGAGGCAGCGCCGGCACCGATTGCCAGTACCGTCGACAAGCTGTTTCCGATGAGGCTTCTGCAGGCATAATAGATGATCAGAACAACGATTCCCATGATGACTCCGGAGAACAGAGGTTTCCATACGGACAGCTTCACATTAAATGTTGCTCCGGTATATTTCTTCACCGCGATAAAATTTAAGACACCGATCACACCGAAGGCAAGAGAGCTGCCGATCGCAGCACCCTGAACGTTCAGACCGGGGATGCCGGAGAGAATATAGGTTGCCGCCGCCTTCACAACCACGCCCGCTCCCAAAGAAACAACCGCTACATAGGGATGGCCCAGTCCCTGTAAAATACCGGCCATGGTCTGAGCCACCGAAAGAAATATGATTCCGGCCGCAAGGATAAAGAGGCTAGGAGCCGCACTGGACGCACTCTCGGCCTGCATCGGGTATATCAGCAGCATGATGGGCTCCGCCAGTGTCATCAAGCCGAAAGTGCATGGCACACCGATGATCATAGCGGTACGAAGACCAAGACGAACATTCATATTTAAAAAAACCATATCCCCGGTGCTGTTTGCGGCTGCGATGGCCGGCACCATACTGAGTGCTATGCTCAGAGCCAGCGCCATGGGAATGTTGATCACGGGTCCGGCCATGCCGGTCAGCTGCCCGTAAAGGGCATTTGCATTTTCGGGGCTGAAACCCACGTCCTGAAGCCGCCTCATTACGATGGCGACGTCAACGATATTCATGATCGGCAGAATGGATACTCCGATCGTAATCGGTATGGCAATGGCGGCAAGGGTGCCGAGAATTTTTCCTGCTCGTTCCCTTTCTTCCGATTGACTCTTTTCGATTTCAAGATGAAGCTTTTTTCTGCGGATATAATAGATGATGACCAGCATACCCACGCCTGCGACAGGACCGATGCTTGTCCCTATCGTTGCGCCGGCGGCGGCATATTCAATTCCCTTCGGAACCAGTATGACAGCCAGGGTAAGGCCAACGGCAACTCGGAAAGCCTGTTCCACAAGCTGCGATACCGCTGTCGGTTCCATCTGCTGCAGGCCCTGGAAATATCCGCGGAAAACAGCCATAATCGGAACAAAAAGCAATGCGGGGGCAATTGCGATCATCGCATAGTAAGCTCCGGGATTCTTCAAAGCATTGACGATGTATTCCGCACCGAAAAAAAAGACGGACGAGGCCGCAATGCCCAGAAGAAACATAAGAATGAAGGATAGTTTGAAAACACGATGTGCTTCTGAATGACGTCCCAGCGCAACCCGTTCGGAAGTCATCTTCGAAATGGCGGCCGGCGCCCCGTTGGTGGAAAAAACCAGAAGAAAAACGTAGATCGGGTATGCGGTCTGATAGTAGCCCATACCCTCATCACCGATAATATTGCCAAGAGGAATTCTGAAAATTGCACCCATTACCTGCACCAGCAAGCCTGCGACCCCTAGTACAGCAGCTCCCCTTAAAAATGTTTTTTTACTCATAACCCCTCCGAAATTAACCCTGCCTTCTATTATGATTCCTTTCTATTATACCAAAATTTTTTAACATGCTATATATTTTATTTTTTAATTTTGTTATAATATCAAAAGTATCACATTATGGAAAAGTATTGGTTATTTTTTGGAAATATTGAAACAGAAATAAGCAAATTCAAAAATTTGCAAGGCAGCTGAGTATAAAGTCAGCTGGAATAAAGGTCAGCTACATAAATTGTACGGACTGGAAAAGGAGAATCGGAATGGAATTAAAATCAAAACCAAATTTGCTGATGATTCTGGACGGCTATGGTTTCAGCACCGAATGCAGGGGAAATGCGATAAATATGGCAAAGAAAAAGAATATCGACGCGTTGTTTCAGAAATATCCCAGCACTACCATCGGAGCCAGCGGCATGGATGTGGGTCTTCCGGAAGGCCAGATGGGGAACTCGGAAGTCGGTCATCTGAATATGGGCGCCGGACGAATCGTATATCAGGAGCTGACAAAAATTACGAAAGAAATCAAGGACGGTTTGTTTTTTCATAACACATCGCTGGAAAAGGCCATGGACCATGTGCTGGCCAACAATTCGTCCCTTCATCTTTTAGGACTGCTCTCCGACGGCGGCGTGCACAGCCATATCACGCACCTTTATGCGCTGATCGACATGGCTAAGGAAAAAGGAATTAAGAAGCTGTATATTCACGCGCTGCTTGACGGCAGAGACGTACCGCCCCAAAGTGCCGGAATCTATTTTACAATGCTTGAGGATTATCTTGCCAAGGCCGGACTTGGAGAAATCGTGCTGGTTTCCGGAAGATATTACGGCATGGACCGCGACAGCCGGTGGGAACGTGTGCAGAAATTCTACGATGCCATGACCCTCGGCGTAGGTGAAAAAGCGGGAAGCGCCGCTGCCGCTCTGGAGAAGTCCTATGACGCCGGCAATAACGATGAATTTGTGCTCCCCACCCTCGTCTGTAAAGAGAACGGAGAAGCCGTCACCGTGCAGGACAACGACTCCATCATTATGTTCAACTTCAGACCGGACAGAGCAAGAGAGATCACAAGGTGCTTTGTTGATCCGAAATTCAACGGGTTCAACAGAACAAAGGAAATTTTAAACCTGTGCTATGTCTGCATGACCCAGTACGATGCGGAAATGCCCAATGTGCTGGTAGCTTTTCCGCCTCAGTCTTTGAATAATACGCTGGGAGAGTATCTGTCACGGCTTGACCTGAAACAGCTGCGCATTGCGGAAACGGAAAAATACGCACATGTGACCTTCTTCTTCAACGGCGGCGTGGAAGCGCCGAACAATGGAGAAGACCGCATCCTGATCCCTTCACCCAAAGTGGCGACCTATGACCTCCAGCCGGAGATGAGCGCTTATCAGGTAACAGAAAAGCTTTTGGAAAAGATCAAAGAGAATTTCTATGATGTAATCATCCTGAATTTCGCCAACCCGGATATGGTCGGACATACCGGGAGCATCGATGCTGCCGTCAAAGCTATTGAAGCGCTGGATCAGTGTGTGCCGCAGGTCATCAAAGCGGTTTTGGAACTGGGCGGCCAGGTCATTATTACCGCAGACCACGGGAATGCCGATTATATGCTTGACGAAGGAGGAAACACAGTCACCGCTCATTCCCTGAACCCCGTTCCTTTCCTTGTCATATCAAACGAACCCGTTTCATTGATGGAGAACGGAGTTCTGGCCGATGTGGCTCCTACACTCCTCGATCTGATAGGAATCGAAAAGCCGGCTGAAATGACCGGACACAGTCTGTTAATCAGAAACAGTGCTCTGTAACCCGAAAAAGCTTACTAAGGAACAGTAGACAGGCAACGATTCAAATATTACGCCCCTGCCAGGAGTTATCATCCTGACAGGGGCGTTTTAATACATAACACAGTTATAAGACAACCTGCCGAAACCTACAGGAACCCACAGGAACCTTCTTTGAGACTACCTGTTATCCCAGCACGTCCCAGTGCCAGGGCTTCTTGTTCAGCAGCTCTCTGAAGGTCTGGATGATCTGAGGTGTTTCATCGATAAAATACGGTCTTGCGATATTTCCGTATGCATCCCAGTCACAGCCGTCCCACCAGACCGCAACCTTGATTCTCGGATAGGAATCGATTTCGGCAAACATATTTCTGATCCATTGGTTCTTGTCTCCGCCTACGCTGCTGGATGCAAACTCTGTTATCATGAAGGGCTGGCTGTACAGCACGTCCGCTTTTGCATAAACGGGATCGTACAGCTCCTTGAATTCGATCCATCTCTCATCAGAATAATAGGTTCCCGTATTGTATGCCGTGAGCCCGACGATGTCCACATACTCGTCTCCGGGATAGTACATCACCTCGTCGTTCCACGCAAAGTCAGGGAAGGATTTCCCGTTGGGGTTCCAGACCCAGATCACATTGGCCGCTCCCGCTTCTTCAAAAATGCGGTAGATGTACCGGTAAAACTCCTTGAAGACCATCGTATCCTTTGAAGTGTTGTAGCTGGAGTACGGACACCAGTCGCCGTTCATTTCGTTGCCAAGACGGAACAGCACCGGGTGTCCGAAGTCGCTGACTGTTTTGGCATAGTTGATCAGAAACTCATCATATTCGCCGTCCAGCACATCATATACCATATTTCCCTCTCCCGGATTTTTCCAGGGAGTCTGCAGCGTCAGCTCCAGCGTCTTGTTGTGTTTATATGCGTTCTGCAGCCGGTTTTCCAGATTTGGGTGCTTGTACCTGTTTTCAAAACTGGAATAGTTCAGGAGAATGGGAAACTCATATTCCATCTCCGTTTCCAGGAACGTCATCTGGGTAAAATCCTCCGGGGCTTTCGGCTGAAACAATCCCCACTTCAATGTGCTGCCGGGGCTGAAGTATTGGTGGTAAAAATCCTGTGTTTCCTGATTCCAGCCTTTATACTCGATGGGAATCTCCCGAGCATTGCGCATAAATGCGGACTGGGTCGGCGCAAAGGTCGTAAAATCTCTGACCAGATATTCATAACCACCGGAAAGGTAAAACGGTTTATTCGATTTCACAAAGATCGTGTAAACCTCCCTGGATCCGGACAGGATTTCCAGCGATACGTAATAATTCTTGTCGTTATCGACGCGGCTCAGCTTCTGTCTGGACCACTGGAGGATATGTACCGTTTTTCCGTTTATGGTCGTCCTGGTCTCATATTCCTTTGTATGATCGGCGGTATTGGACAGAAACTGGTTTGAATAGTTGATATAGGCATGTTGGCTTACGTTAGAGGGCAGGTTTTCCTTGTAGATTTCGATCCGCTTATGGTCATTTTCCAGTACCGCACAGACACCGGAATACCCCATATCAACCTGCATGCCCTGATCCACCTTCAGGGAATAGCCGTGAACATAGTTCTGAAATACGTCGAATGCCCCGTCCTTTTCAAGACGGTACAGATTTTTAACAGCAGCTTCTTCTTTTTGTTTCGTTTCGGTAAGTGTTTTTTCAATTTCTTCCGTTAACTTCACAGTCTTTTTCACCGGTTCGGCTGTATTTTCAGCCTCCTGACTTGCTGCTGATTTCTTTCCGGTGTTTGCGGTGCTTTCTGCTGCATAAGAAAGGACCGGCATCGCGGTAAAGGTCCCAAGGGTAAGAACAAAGCACAAAATTTCAGCAATAATTTTTTTTCTCACGATTCTAATCCTTTCTACTTCTCGATTCCTACTCTTGCATCAACGCCTGCATTGTAGTAGTGTTTGATTTCTTTCATTTCCGTCACAAGATCGGCACGATCCATGATTTCCTTGGGTGCATACCGCCCGGTCAATACGACTTCAGTACTCTCCGGTTTCAAATCCAGAACCGCCAGGACCTCTTCCACTGAAATGAGTTGAAAAAAGCAAGCGGTGTTAATCTCGTCAAAGACGACCAGGTCGTATTGCCCCGAGGAAAGCACCTCTTTCATTCTGTTCAGCCCCGCCTTTGCATCGGAAATATCTTGTTCCGTTGGAGAGCCGTTGATGAAGCATAGTCCTCCGAACTGCTCCATGAAAAATCCCGGCAGAAGCTGGGCAGCTTTTTTTTCGCTGTAATCCTGTCCTTTCATAAACTGACCGAAAAACACCTTGTTCCCCGCACAGATTGTTCTTAGGCTGATGCCCAGCGCTGCTGTGGTTTTGCCTTTTCCGTTTCCGGTATAAACCTGAATATAACCTCTCTCCAGCATTATCTTCTCTCCTTTCTAAACAAAGCTTTGATACTTCTTTATGACTTCTTCTGCGATCCGGATTCCGTCAACGGCAGCGGACATGATGCCTCCCGCATAGCCCGCGCCTTCCCCGGCCGGATAGATGCCTTCCACATTGCTCATCAGATCATGGTTCCGCCTGATTCGCACCGGAGAAGAGCTTCTTGTCTCAACTCCCGTCATAACAGCTTTTCCCGTATCGAAACCCTTCAACTTTCGTCCGAAAACAGGGATCGCTTCCCGCATGGCTTCTACGGCAAATTCAGGAAGACACTGGGAAAGATCGGTCCAGGTGACCCCCGGACGGTACGTCGGTTCAACAACCGGATGACATTCAGAACCTGTTTCAGGGCTGCATTCTGCCCCTGCCTCCTGCCCGGCAGCCTTCATAAAATCCTTAAGCATCTGCGCCGGAGCGCGGTAGCTGCTCCCGCCGGCGGTAAAGGCCAGCCGTTCATACTCCTCCTGAAATTCGATTCCCGCCAGAGGAGAAGGGCTCAGAAAGTCCTCTGTTCTGACATCGACCAGAAGGGCGCTGTTAGCAAGGTCCGAACCCCTGTCGTGATAGCTCATTCCGTTGGTTACGACGCCGCCTTCCCGGGAAGCTGCGGCGATGACATATCCTCCCGGACACATACAGAAGGTATAGACTCCTCTGCCGTTTTTGCAGTGGTGGGACAGCTTATAATCTGCCGCTCCCAGCACGCCTGTTTCTCCGGCTGATCCGTACTGGGCTTCATCGATCATCACCTGCGGGTGTTCAATCCGTACGCCGATGGAGAAGGGTTTCTGCTCCATGACCACTCCGCTTTCATCCAGAGTACGGAAAGTATCCCTTGCACTGTGTCCGACGGCCAGAACCAGAACCTCCGTATCGATTCTGCTTTCCCTGTTGATGAAAACGCCTTCCAGCTTCTTTGCGCCCCCGGTCCCCGAGATGGACAGATCAGAAAGTCTGCACTGAAACCGGATTTCTCCGCCGTTTTCAAGGATCTTCTTTCTGATGTTGAGAACGATTCTTCTTAAGACATCTGTCCCGATATGGGGTTTCTGTTTGTATAACAATTCCTCATCGGCGCCGGCCTCCACGAACTCTTCCAGTACTTTCCTGATTCTGGGATCCTTAATTTGCGTTGTCAGCTTGCCGTCGGAAAAGAGACCTGCGCCTCCCTCGCCGAACTGCACATTAGATTCGGGATCAAGCAATCCCTCTTTCCAAAACCGGTCCACATCCCGGACCCGTTCTGGGATGGGCTTTCCCCGTTCGAGGATCAGAGGTCTGTAGCCCAGCTCCGACAGGATCAGTCCCGCAAACATACCGCATGGGCCGAAGCCTGCGATCACAGGCCTGAGTTTCAGCTTTTCCCCGCCCGGAGTTGGGGGGTGATATCGCATGTCCGGAGTTCTCTCGATTTTCACGCTCTTGCATTTTTCCAATAAAAAAGTTTCCGTTTCTTCGGCTTTTCTGCCGGGGAGAAACGGAACGAAGTCAATGGAGCAGACCAGCTTGATCTCCGATTTGTTTCTCGCGTCCACAGACTCCTTGACCAGCTGGTAATGGCTGATTCCAAGGTCTTTTATATTCAGTTTCTTTATGATGCGCCGGGGAATGACCTCCGGATCCTCGCCCACACTTCTTTTAATTTCATGTATTCTCAGCATGATTTCTCCCTAATCCCCTTGCTGCCGATTCTCCCGCCTTCATGCCCGAGGTCCAGGCCCACTGCAGATTATAGCCTCCGCATTTGCCGTCCACGTTCAGAAGCTCTCCGGCAAAATAAAGATTCGCCGCCAGTTTTGACTCCATCGTGGTCGTGTCGATTTCCGAAAGCTCGATTCCCCCTGCGGTCACTTGGGCTTCCTTCCAGCCTTTGGTTCCCGTGACGGGGATTTCCCATCCCTTCAGAAACCGAACCGCTTTTTCCGTATCCGCCTGCGTCAGGTTCGCCGCTTTCCGCTGTGGGGACAGGGAAAGCTGATCCAGTACTACCGGAATCAGTTTCTTATGGAGCATCCCGTTAAAAAATTGAAGCATGTCCCTGCTCTCCAGCGCTTTTTTTCTATCGGACAGCAGTTCCGCCAATGCTTCGGCGCTGTACTCGGGAAACAAGTCTATTCTTATCATATCCCCGCGGACATATTCCCTGCTTAAATTAAAAATGCAGATTCCGGATATGCCGTCTTCTGTAAATTGGATTTCCCCCGTTTCCCGATCTACTGCTTCATGTCCCCGAAGGAGTTCCACCAGCCCCTTCGCCCTTACCCCCTTCAATCCCTTGAAAAACGGCTGATCAGAGACCATCTGCACAAGAGATGGCATCAGTCCCGCCACACGATGGCCAAAGGTTTTTGCAAACCGATATCCGTCTCCCGTGGAACCGTATTGGGGGCCCGCTTTTCCTCCCGTAGCCAGGATGACTGCTTCGGAAAAGGCTTTTTCTTGATTTGTAACGATCCAATAGCCTTGATCTGCGGGTTCAACGGCCTGTACCTCCCTGCCGCAGAGGATTTCAACCTGCAATCCGAGCAGTTCGTTGACCAGGGCTTCCTGAACCGACGCAGCCTGTTCAGAGTACGGGTAGACTCTGCCCTCTCCCTCGGATCTGGTCATTAGGCCGAGTCCGGCAAAAAAACGAAGGGTTTCTTCCGCATCGCCGCAGTTTAGATTTGTCAGGTTGCACCGGCCGTTTCCCGTTGCAAGCAGCTTGCGTCCCAAAATATTGTTTTTCTCGATCAATCTGACAGTATTGACTCCCTGTCTTGCCGCAAAGATGGCGGCCGTCATCCCCGCCGGCCCTCCGCCGATTACGGTGACTGATTTTTCGGATTCCCTGTTCGTGCTCATAAAAGACCCCTGTTTGTTTTTTTCTAACTATTATATAATACCATTGAAAACAACGTTATGTCCATATCATCATTGACGGTTTCAAATTCATATGACGGTTTCTAATTCATTGCAATAACGAATAGAATATGATAAACTTTTATTCGCTGACCCGGGCTGGACGGGACAGTTGTCTTCTTCCCGGAGAAGTCCGGAGTATTCCTAAGGAGTTTGAGTTGTTTAGACTGTTAAAAAATATTTTTCGCATACTATTAATGGCCATTATCATCTGCGTGCTCATAATCTGCTATGCAAGATATGTGGAGCCGCAAATGCTTGAGGTCAAAGATGTAACCATCTCCTCTCCCCGCGTGTCCGCCGGTTCGGAAAACCTGAAAATTGCCGTATTCGGTGATACGCACTTCGGCGATTACTATACAACCGAAGATTTTGACAAAGTGATCAAAGCGATAAAAGAGGCGGAGCCTGACATGGTAGTTTTTTCCGGTGATCTGATCGACCATTTTGACACTTATGCGAAGGACGTAAGCACCATTTCAGAAAAGCTCTCGGAGATCGAGGCTCCTTATGGAAAGTTTGCCATCTTCGGGAATCATGATTACGGCGGCGGCGCGGAAAGTGAGTACGAGTCCATCATGGAAAACGGCGGCTTTTCGGTGCTTAAAAATGAATACCATGCCGTCGATGAGCTCGAAATCGCGCTAATCGGGATCGATGACGTACTTATCGGTTACGGGGATCCCTCCGTTGCGAGCTGGGGCAGACCGGACTATTTCAACATTGTACTCGTCCATGAACCCGATGTGGTGGATGATGTCCTGGACTATAACGTGGATCTTTTAATTGCGGGACATACCCACGGCAGGCAGATCAACATCAAATACTTCGATCAGTATATCCTGCCCCCCTACGGAAGAAAGTATGTCAACGGCCTATTCCGGTTTTCCAATGAACGAGAAACTCAGCTATACGTCAATTCCGGAATCGGAATGACAAAGCTGCCTTATCGTTTTCTATCTCCGCCGGAGCTGACGGTCATAACTTTGAAAAAAAACTGATCAAACTAGATTAAAACTGATCAGATTCGATTTAACTGCAGATGATACATTGAAAAGAGGAGCGTCCGCTCCTCTTTCTTATGTCTTAAACGTAGATTCAATGGTCAGTCCGGTTTTTAGTTCCTGCAATTGGTGATCGGTTCCTCTTCCTTATCCTTCCCCTTCTTATACCTGTGCAGATGTTTTCGCTCTTCTTTTCTGCACGCATACGCATAGTCTACTTCCAGCGCATTCATAAGGAAGATAAAGATCGGAACACCGATGAGCAGGCCCCAGACGCCCAGATAATGTTCTCCCACGAGCAGAATAATGAAGACAAAACAAACCGGCAGCTCCGTCTTGTTCGACATCAGCTTCGGATTGAGGATATAAGCTTCCAGGGCGTGAATCAGCAGAATCATCAGAATTACTGCCACGACCTTGCTGATGCCTCCGATATTAAATGCGATGATGCTCAAGGGCACCAAGGATATAATCATGCCGGCCACCGGAATGAGTCCGAGGAAAAAGACCATAACACCAAGGCTCATGATCTGGGGAAAGCCAAGAATGGTCAGAAGAATCATAGATATGACCGAATTGATCAGCGCAATGGTGATTTGCACCTTCATCACCTTGCCGAAGGTGTTGCAGAAATTTGCACCGAAGGTAATCCAGTAGTCGTAGATGAACGAGATCCGGCTGTCTGCAAGCCGCTCACCGAATCGTCTGATTTTTTTCTTTTCCAACAACAGAAAAAAGCTTAGAATCAGGGACAGAAACAAATGTACTCCAAAGCCTCCTACTGCAGTTACTCCGGCGGCGAGCATAACCCCGGCTTCCGTAATGTATTTGTTAAAGTCGATGTGGCTCATCACCTCTGCCAGCCTGGGATCCATAGAGGCCTTCATCGAATTCGTGTCAAAGGTGATCAGCACTCTGGCCAGATCGTTAAAATAAGCCGCCAGTTTCGGCGCAAGCTCGATACTCGCAAATATTAGAATCAGAATAAAAGCGGTATACAGAACGATTAGTATAAAACCATCGGGTACCTGCCCCATAAAAGGAGACATTTCATTCCGTTTTCTTTGGATCCATCTGATGAGGTGATAAAATACAAAGGTTATGAGAAATGTAAGCAAAACGATATTAAGCATATACCAGATTGTAACAAACATCAATGCCATTACAATCCAGGAAATAATTCTTTCTTTTATATCTCGATACGATTTTTTGTTACCTTGTTCCGTCATTTTATCACCTGTCGCAGTCTGCAGCGAGATTACCATATCATCTTCATAGTATCACAAGGCTTTTCACAATTCAAATGCTGATTGTGTGAAAAACACTCAAAATCACAAGAAAAAAAGCAGCTGACGCCACTTATTCATCCTTATGTCTCAGATCGCTTCCGTAATGCTGAGCAAAGAAGGTCGTAGAGTACTTCTCCAGCTTCCATTCGGGAATTCCGCAATCCCTGCACGGCCTGCTCACCCATTTATTGCGAAGCCATCTTGCCGCCCTGGAATTCCTTGAGTTATAGATGCGGAAGGTTTTCCCGCAATGGGTCGTGATCTCCGCATATTCTCCATTCTTTGCCACACTGCGGATCCCGTGCAGAATTCCGTTTCTGGACGGCCAAAGCTTAATCTTGTCCAGCAATAGAAAGAGTTCCACGTTTTTTCTGTAATATCGTCTCTTTTCTTCACTCATTGTTTTCCACTCCCTTGCTTGGATCAGCGCCGCTCTGTAAAAAAATCTTGCACGATTTACAAACCCAGCAAGCTCAGCCTCATTTCCTCCCGCTTCCTGTTCAGCCCCTCTTCCGTATCAGCCCGGTTAATAAAGATTCCCCTCCAGGGCAGCCCACCTCTTATAAAATCTGATATGACCTCATCGGCGCCGAAGAAGTTTTCTCTTAACGTAAGCACACCGCCCTCGCTCATTATGTGCTCCCCCTGCTCCGCCAGCCTGCTGCCTTTCACGATGAAATGCTCATAGGAACAAAAATTCTTTTTTCCCGGCTTCCTTTCTCCGAGTTTTCCGTAACAGAACAGGTCCCTCAATTCCTCGATTAGATTGATACCGGTAGTATGATAAACCACCGCTGGAGTCTGGCTCGGAATGCGGGCGTCAATTTCCAGAACCTTGAATTCCCCGTTATCGTCGATGACCTCTACATCCATGATTCCTTTCAGTTTGACCAGTTCGGCCAATGTTACGGCAATCCGCCGGAAGCCTTCTTCCTGTTTTTCTGTGATCATGCAGGGAGCCGTAACCTTTTTACAGTCATATCCATCGTCCATATGGATTTCCGTTATCTCGTAGGTACGGTAATTTCCGGGACTGCCAATCACCTCAATGGAATAGGACGGGCCGGAAAGAAATTCCTGTACAACCCAGTTTTCCGGGGAAACCGTTTTGAGAAACCGGTTCAGTTCTTCCTCTGTATCGATTTTTTTCACACCTTCACTTCCGCTGAAGCCTGAGGGCTTCACGATATATGGAGCCCGGCAGTTTGGGTAATACTGCGGAGCTGGAATTCCGTTTCCGTGAATCAATTGATCTGACAGGACCTTGGATGAGGATACCGCGTAAGCGTCTCTGTCGAAGGCTAGCATGTATCCATACTTGTCCGAAAGTCTGACCAGTGCGTCCAGAACCTCCCGGTTTTCGTTGGCAGGGAGGATGAAATCCACATGATCCAGGGCATCCAGCAGTTCCCTGCTCTCCTGGGTCACATCGCAACAGAGAAATTCATCGCAAAGACCAACGGCGGGAGAATTCTCGTAATGATCGATGAGCAGGCTTTCCATTCCGGCTTTTTTTGCCAGATATGCCGCCTCCGTCCCCTGAAGCTTACCCCCTACGATTGCAACCCTTGCCATTTTCATCACCGCTTTCCTGAGTTAAAAATGCAGCTTTCCCTTTAGTTTCTTTTCCAAAGCGGAAGTAATCACGCTCATGATTCTTATCCCCACGGCGGAGATGATCACGATCTGGCTCCCTTCCACCTTCGTGTGCCAGTTTTTCAGCTGGACATTTTTTCTGACGCAGCTGATTTCCAACGGGCCCTTATCGGTATCGGAAAAACCCTTGATCCGATAGGTATGAGGTGAAATTTCCTCTAAAAACTGCAGGAGATCTGCCGATGAGATCGTTTCTTCCGCCGTCAGAACCAGAGTATTCGGCCTCGATTCAAAGGTATTGGTCGTTTCCTTCCCTTGCTTTTCTTCGGCTTCCATAACCTCGACAATATCCCGGATATCAACCCTGCAGTAGGATGTCACAAAGATATGTGCATTCGGATTGATCTTCTGAATCTGTTCCGTGACCGCAACAATATCTTCTTCTCCGATCAGATCAGCTTTGTTGATGATCATCACGTCACCGTACTCCACCTGCCTATGCAGGGCGGGGAGAATTTCGACCAGTTCCGGAAAATTCTCTCCGTCAACGACACATAGCGCTCCTCTGTAATGATAAGACGTTCCGGTTTTGGGTTCAATTCCTTTCAGAATCTGCGGCATGTTTGCAGGATCGGCCAACCCGGATGCTTCCACAAATAAATACTCAATTTCTGTTTTGGAAAAAGCAATCAGACTTTCTACAAATTTATCCTTGATACAGGCGCAGAAGATGGAACCGTTTGTGAGTTCCGACATCTCAATGCCGTCCTTTTCAACAAGTTTTGCGTCGATATTGATCCTGCCGAACTCATTGATGATAACGCCGATCTTTTTGTCCTGATAGGCCGTAAGGATCGAGGTCAAGAGCGTCGTTTTTCCTGCCCCCAGAAACCCTGTCAGTAAAATGAGCTGTATCATAAAAATCTCCTTCTATTATTTTAACCCCTGCAGATATGCGCGATATTCCGGGACCGTCGCCGGCTGAAGTCCCATATTTTCCAGGATATGGGAAGCCTCATCAACTGTTCTGCCGCCATCCTCCACATCCATACTGTTCTGTGCAACGCCGGCCAGCCCGGTTTTAGGCGGAATGATTGAGGTGATTACATTGGCTCCTGCATTCAGCCGATCCTCCAGCCCACTGATCCCGTCGATATCAAGAGATGCGGGAATCAGAACATTGGGGTACATCAGCCGCAGTACCGCTATAACCTTCTCCTCAAGAAGCGGACTCGGTTTTTCCACATGTTCCATGGGAATGCCCTTCTGTGGCACAAAGCTCATGACTCTCATCTGGGATGCGCCTATTTCTCCCATTTCCAGAATGGAATCGGCAATATCCTCAGGCGATTCCCCCACACCGGTGAGAATACCCTCTTCAATCAGCATTCCTCTGGCTTTCGCGTACAGCTTCGCATGCATTCGCTGGTCGTAATCCTGCTCAAGCCGCAGTTTAGAATAGAGTCCTCTGTTATGGGTTTCCTGGTATAGGGCGTACCATTCCACGCCCAAATCGGCAAACCTGTCGATATATCTGTCCGCAATCAGGCCCGGAGAAAGCATCACCGGCAGCCCGGCTACGTTTTTAATCTGCTTGACCGTTTCAAAAAGGCTGCTGAAGCCATCCTGATGATAGCTTTGATCCTCTCCCATGGTCAGATCCAGAAGATGCACGCCTGACCCGGCCAGGTTTTCAGCAACGGCCAGGATCTCGCCGGACGACTTACGATATCGTTCAATTTTGTTGGACTTTCTATAGTAGCAGAAATTGCAGTTGTTTCTGCACCAAGTAGAAAAATAGACAAACCCATACATGAATATCTTGTTGGAAAACGCTCTCTCTCTGACGATTCTTGCCCGTTGGAAGAGCTCTTCGATTTCATCACGGCTGTCTATTCTCAATATTTCAATAATTTCGTTTCTGTTCATTTTCGTCCCTTTTTTCCAAACCTCCGGTCTGGAAAATGGCGAGGAGCCCGAGAGTTTCACTCGGCTGCATAGATTTAGAGTCTATGCGATCAATACGATCCGCCCCCCATATTAGTTGCTGCGTTTGATGACCGCATGGCAAAAAGCACAGTTTTTATATTCGGCCCGACAGCTTTTGCAGTCGGCCACCGGCAGAGCAGCCGTATCGTCAACCCCGACAAAAAATCCCGAGCAGGATTTCAACGGCAGCATTAAGCTGTTGCTTCTGGCCTTAACTCCTATTCTATCACCATCCAACAGCTCAAAGAATTTACCGACCTGGTCCACGCCCATTCCGTAAAAACCCGGGCCAAAGGAATCAAGTACGACGATATTCCCATTTCCATCGGCATTCATATCTTCCCTTACAAAGCTTTTCAGCACCTCTAGGCCTGCATCCACATAAGAGGTACCCCAGATGTCTGCATAAAGCTGGTCCAGGATCGGGTCACTGTCATCCAGTTCAAAAATACCGGCGGTTAGAATATATGCATAAACACCGCTGATATGTCTCGGATTCAGAAGCTGAAACGCGTTGCACTCGAAGGTGATTCCGCAAAGCTCAGCTTTGTTTCCGGAGATGCAATTCCCCGGAAAAGAGGAAACAACCGCTTTGATGTCCACCCGGTGCCGGATTCTCTCCTTGATCTCCATACCCTGCTTGCACATTCTACGGTATTTTTCACCTTCTCTGTCAAACCCGCAAATTTTCATGAAATATTCCATGGCAAAGACATCAGCCTCTGCCATGGAGATCGGAACAATTTTATTTTTAATGAATTTATTTGGCATACTTTCTTACTTCTGTAACAAACTCTTCCTTGCTTGGAATGATGGACACCCACTTGATTTCGCCGTTGATGCACATTGTCGGAAGGTTTGTAAGACCCATCTTTCTGGTCCTTGCTATATCTTCCTTTATAGTATACTTGTAAACGGCGTAATCCGCAATATCCTTTATTTCATCGTAAGCGTCGACAACGCTGTTGAGCATGTAGGTGCATGCGGCACACTGGTCCGGATCCAGCAGGAACAGTTCAATCAGGACTTTGTCGAGATTCTTGTAATCCGGCAGTTCCACATCGATGTCATCAAAGGAGGATTGGTAGTTTTCAATCATCTTTCTGGTTTCATCCGGATGCTTTACCGCACTGGAGGCCGCAATAGTGTTTTCAATCGGTGTGTCGTATGGCATATCGCAGCCCGGGCTGATAATCAGATTGTGATGGTCCAGACTGTCGATCAGGTCGATGACGCCCTTCATGTTGTCTTCCTGTGTGCCGTGAAGCATGGTGGTGGTCAGCGGTATATTGCCGCCGATGGAGATGTTGTACCGGTCGGTTACTTCCTTTGCTTTCGGCAGGTCTACGTTCTCATCCACGGAAATCCCGTCCGGATTCATTTTACACATTACTTCAATCTGGTTGGTCGCATTTCCGCATACAAAGAAGCAGGAGAAAGCACCTTTTGCTCTGATATAGTCAAACACTGCGGTAAATGATTCCGACAGCAGCTTTTCGATGTGTCTCGGGGAAATCTGGCTGACCAGAGGATCCACTACGGCGATGACATCCATACCGGCTTCGATGTACATATCCGCCATCTTGCATGCAACCTCGGCGCAAAAGCCCACTAATTCCTTAACATATTCGGGATTCTTCATCATATCCATGAAGATGTTGCTTCCCCGCAAATGGGAAGCCAATGTAAAGGGACCGCAGATCAGACCATACAGGGCGACCTCATCACCGATTTCCGCCTTGACTCTTCTCATGGCATCCAGAATCATCGGAATTCTTCCCGATTCTTCCGTCGGTATCTTGCACGCGCATGGAATTTCATTGCCTTCCGAATAAGGATGGGATTTTACTGAAGGCGGATTGTTTTTGGCCCACAGAAGATTACAGCCCAGGATTTCTGCCTCAACCTGCAGATCGAACAGAACGGGCATTCCGTCCGGTGTGTACAGTTTTTTAACCTCCAGAAGAGATTCCACCAGCTTGTCGGAATCGGTCAGAATCTCATCGGCTGAGTATCCCTTCAGTTTGCCCGCATGGACTCCCGCAAAAGGTACCCAGGGGATACTGTCTGTCTTCTCATGTCTGAGTGTTTGAAAAATAAGTTCTTTTCCCATAATAACCTCCATATATCAATATCATTTGCCTAATTACTCTTTATTATAATTTTATTATAGAGAAAGCCCTCCGCTTATGCTAGAAGGCTTCTTGGATATTTTTGTACTATAATTGGATAATTTGGCTATTTCATTATATAATTCCGTTATTCTATGATATAAAACTTATTTTTTTATACTTAATTTAGTCTCTTGTCCCGTTACAGGGTAAAGCCCAGCATGGCTGCCGTGCCGATTTCCAGATAATCGTGAATAACTCGCTTCTCATACTCGGGATAGATGTCTTCATCCAACGACAGTGGAATTCCCGGCGAAGCGATCCATGCTTCCGGATGAAGCATTTCCCTGTGGATCCAGCCTCCCTGGTTTGTGGCGTCGATTACCACCTTGAACCGTTTCATGCCCTCAACATCCTGAAGCAGGGAGGCTCCGCTCCATCCCATGGCTTTTAAGCGGTTTTCATCGATTTCATGCCCTGTTACACGGATCCCCTTTTTCATGAGCCGCTTGAGAAGCTCCTGGCCTAAAACACCAAAGCCAAGAAGCAGCACTTCTTTTCCGACAAGGGAACCCTGCGCTTCCTCCAGCGCGGTTATGTAGCCCGCCGCTGTTGCAAAATTATTATCTGTCATTTTCTTCTTATTGAAATTAATTGCGATATACTTGTCGTCGTCCGCCATAAATATGATATCGGCCTCCCGCTTATGGGCTTCAAAAATGCCGCAGACGTCAAAACATTCCGTTACGAAGCTCCGAAATCCCATGGCTGAAGTAACGGCGGCGACCGCTTCCGAAAAGGAACCGATGATTCCCTGGCCGGAAGTCACCGGGACTACCCCGATCCGGATCTGCTGTGCCGCACGCTCCATATCCGTAACAGACCAGCCGCTGGCTTTTGCCGCCAATGTTATATAATCCAATCCGGTTATTCCCTTCAGCTGTGCCTCCTTTTCCTTTGCCCTGTTTTTGATATCGTCAACCCATTGTGTGATTAATCTCGTCATATTTCTCTCCAAATGATCAATTTTTTATGAATCTCTTTTATCAATACCCCTGTCGGCAGCGACCAATCATAAATTCAGCGGCGAACCATCCAAATAAGCAATGCTTTTTCCGACGCGCTTGATTGTCCTGTAATTTCCCATGGACATGGCGATTCTTTCGATTCCGAATCCGATCCCCACCCACGGCTCAAAAACACCCCATCTGGAATCAAGAAAATGCGGTCCGTAGGCGCCGGAGGCAAGCTCCAGATCACCCTTGACGATATCCATGGTCTCACCATATACCTCCGAATTTTCGATTTCCAGTCTGTAGCCATCCAAACCTATCGCCCTCATGGCGCTTTGCGCAAGCTCCTTCAGCCGCTCCATCTGTCCTCCCTGCTCAACTCCCGCAAAATCCACCAGGTTCAGCATGGTAAATTCGTTCATATGCTGCGCGCCTTGAGACTCTTTTCGGAAACAGGATCCGATCTCAAAAATCCTGACCGGTGCGTTTGTGATCTTGTGAACATCACGCATCACGCTGTAGAGATTCGGAGCCAGCATGGGCCGGAGGCACCGTTTCGCATCAAGCCAGAACACCTGTCCGGTAAGCGGATGGTCTTTTGTTATGGTCATCTTTTCCAGCATGGATGCCGTGATAATCACCGGCGTTGTAACCTGGGTAAAGCCCGCCTCCCCTGTCAGCCAGTCCTTCAATCGCTCTTCTATGCGAATCGCCAGGGGCTTTTTCTCCTCTGCGAGCAGTTTCGTCATCTTTTCACGGTTCAACCGCACCAAATCTGCTTCCTGCTTCCGGAAAACCTTGTCTCTTTCCACATGATCGGTAAATTCAGAACGGATCAGCTCCGGCTCGCCATTCAATTCCGTCAGCCTCTGCTGCTGTGTTGTTGTAAACAATTCGGCCATGCTTCTACTCCCCTTTCTGTTTTTTATTCCCGAGGAGTTCCAAAGCCTTTTTTGCCGCTTCAATGGCGTCTTCGCTGTAGGCGTCGGCTCCGATCCGGCTGGCCCAGCGCAATGTACATGGCGCCCCCCCCACCATGGTTTGAAACCGATCCCGCAGTCCGAGTTCCCGAAGTCTTTCCTCCAGTTTTTTCTGCTCCTTCAGGGTTGAAGTCAGCAAGGCGCTCGTTCCAATGATATCAACGTCATGTTCCTGCGCTTTTTC
This sequence comes from Anaerovoracaceae bacterium, assembly GCA_036677845.1. Taxonomy (GTDB): domain Bacteria; phylum Bacillota; class Clostridia; order Peptostreptococcales; family Anaerovoracaceae; genus Anoxybacterium. The sequence goes on from JAVBVR010000045.1 coordinate 45,234, forward strand.
AATGATCGTATCGACGGGAACCTCCCGGCCGATATCGATGACTTCTATGCCGTAGCTTTTCATGGTGGATGCTACCATCCCTTTTCCGATGTCATGTACATCTCCGTCCACGGTAGCAAGCAATACTTTTCCCGCTGACTTTTCCCTGGAGGTGCCGGGAAGGGATTCCACCACCTCCAGAACCTTTTTCATGACCTCGGTAGAGAAAATCAGTTCGGGCAGACTCAGCTTACCGCTTTCAAACAGTTCTCCTATCTCTCTGTTGCCCGCTGCAAAGCCTTCCTGAACCAATTCAAGAATATCCATTCCTTCTGCCAATGCTGTTTCAATAATTTGCAATGCTCTGTCTTCGTCTGCGTCGAGAATGGTTTGACGGGCTTTATTGATCAGTTCCGCCTGATTCATCATCTGTCTCCTTCAATCGGTTGCTTCGTATTATCTCTTTGGAAAATACATTCCCTGAAGATATTCCCTTTCGAATGCGGGATGCAGAGCCAGTTCCACATGCTCTGTTTCTCGGGACAGCAGCTCCGCCTGTTCCTGCGCGCCAGCGGAAAGCAACGCCATGCAGGCTCCGACGCCCGCTGCATTGCCGATATGTTTCACCCTCTGCAGGTCGATCTCCGGGAGAAGTCCGATCCGCAGCGCACTCTGTTTATCGATATAGCTCCCAAAGGCGCCCGCCAGCATAATTTCATCCAGGTCTCCCGCCGATATTCCAAGACATTGCAGTAAAACCTGAATCCCTCCGAAAATCGCGCCCTTGGCCAGCTGGACCTCACGGATATCCTTCTGGCTGATCACGATGTCTTCATCTTTCTCTCTCCAGGCCAGCACAAATTCATTGCCGTTATCTCCCTTCCTGAGCCTTTCGGCCAGCTCAGGGTGAAGCCCGTTTGATACTGCATCCTCCCGGGAGATCAAATTTCCTTTAAAAGTGATAATTCCTGCTTCCAGCATCTGGGCAAGTGCATCGATGAGACCCGATCCGCATATCCCTACGGGAGCAGTATTCCCTATTATCTTTAAATTTACCGCACCGTCTTTGATTTGAACCTTTTCAATGGCTCCTTCTGCAGCACGCATGCCCTGATAAATCCTTGCCCCTTCAAAAGCAGGTCCCGCAGCAGTGGAACAGGTCAGCATCCGGCCCATGCCCCCGAGAACGATTTCTCCGTTGGTTCCGATATCGATGGCCAGGGTAATTCCCTGTTTCTCTTTCATTCCCGATGCGACCATAACGCCTACGATATCCGAACCCACATGTCCTGCGATATTGGGTAAAATGTAAATATCCGCGTCCGGATTCATGCTCAGCTTCAGCTCCGGCGCTTTTCTTACAACCGCTCCGGTAAAAGCAGGCTCAAAGGGCGCCCGTGCCAGGGATGCGGGATCATAACCGAGAAACAAATGGCTCATAGTAGTATTGCCCACAACGGCAGCCTTCCTGATCCACATCTTTTCAATCCGATACTGCTCAGTGAACGCTTCCAGCATTTCATTAAAACAGCCCAGGATAATTCTCTGCATCTGCACTAAGTTTTCGGGGGTTTCCGATGAATAGGTGATGCGCGAAATCACATCGGCACCGTACCTGCTCTGGGGATTCGTCTTTGCGATCATATCCACCAGGCGGCCCTCGTGCAGATCCCAAAGCATCCCTACTACCGTCGTTGTACCGATGTCAAAGGCCGCACCGTAGCTTTTTTCCTCCCCAGCCGATAAATGCGGCTTGTCCGGAATAAAACCCTCCGGCAAATTGGTCAGTTTCTTCTTGCGAGTCGTTGTATCATAAAGATTGCATCTGCCGCATTCGTCACATCTCCCGCCGCCGATGCACAATCTGTGTTTTGCTTCCATGTTTGATTCCTTTCATCTCTGCCGAACATTGCAGTTGAGTCTTCGGTTCCGTCAGCTTCAAGGTCCGCAATTAAAATTATTATACATCATAACCGCAAAATTAAAAAGAAGTATCTGGACTTTCACCTTCGTCCCTTTAGAAAAAACCTAATCCATCTCCTGTCATTCGACAAAAAGTCCCAGCGACGGGCCCTGCCGCCGGTGGGACTTTCATTTTTAATTGTGTTTGTTTAAAGCCGTTAAAGGATTCAATCGATTTCGGATAATAACGCGACTCCTTGCCTCATTATTTCAATCCTGCTCTCTCCTTGAACCGTTCTACGGAATTGATCTTGATGTCCAGCGCTTCGGCGATCCTGAATTTAGCTTCCATGCCGATGTTCGACTCAGCATAGGGTTCGAAATTGCCAAGACCGAAGCCTCTGTCTTCTCTTACCTCTGACATGGTCACAACATCGCAAATCTCTTCCAGGGTTAATCCCAGCTTGTCTGCAACATATTGCTTGGCTTCATTGATTCTCATTTTCTTTGAGATCTGCATACGCATTACCATGTCTCCGGTTGTGCGCACACCGCCCATGCTTGCAGTGATACCGTGGGTTGCCTCCTGTCCGAGGGGGTCGCCTACGCCAATCTACAATCCGTCTATTTTACAAATTTCAATTAAGCATTTATCTGCCCTTGAAACGATGTCCGCCGGCGCATTTTCACACATCGGAATACCGCATACACCCATGCCTACATTGGCATGAACCGGAATGGCCGCCGCTTCTGTACAGGCCTTGATGAAGGTGCACACTCTGGCGATGTTCCAGGGGAAGGTCATGTTGCAGTTGGTGTTGACAACAGCACCGAAAATGGAAGCGCCCGCCTGTTCCACCAGCTTCACCTGATGATGGGGATACAGGCCTGCAAGCCTGACGTCATTGTATTTCAGTTTTCCGTGCATGCCCAGGACGAATTCTCCGGCCATACCGATTTCCACTCCCATGTCCGGGAACTTTCTCTTGATTTCTTCGCATGCCAGCAGGGAAACGAGGAAATCAGCATCACCCGCAGCACCGCTGGTATCGAGCTGGAAACCGTCGGCCCCCACGTCCCACATTTGCTCCGCAACAAATACAATATCCCTTACCGCATGCTCCACCGCTTCTTCCTGCGCCGCCATAGCTTCCTTGATCTTTCCTTCCGGAAGGAGAACAGCCCAGTTGTCAACAGGCCCGTCAGGCTTGGTATAAAAGCCCAGGTTCGGCATCGCGCCGTAGAACAGCGGCATAGTGGTTTTGTTGAGCGCATTTTTCAACACGGCTGCCTCTCTCTTGGCCACACCCTTAACCGTCTTGTAATTGTAGTCCTCCAGGCCGATATCTACGGAATCCGCGCCCAGCACTCTTTCGTGAATCATTGCATTTACACTGCGCTCCACCGGAATTCCGCATTTCGTGCTGATCTTGTCAGATCCGGAATCATTTGAAGTTACGATCGCTTTGGAAGGCTCCACTCCGACGACTCCGCCGGGCATGGTCACGATATCATAGATCTGATCCATCTCTTCCTGCGTCAGCGGGGGAATTTTTCCCCGATCGGCGGCATCCTGTACACCGGCCAGAATGTCGGCTTTGATCTCTTCTTCCGTCATGTATACGATAGAACCGTCACCCATTCTGGTAAAATACTTTTTGCTATCCGCCATAACACACATCCTTTCTATTATTACTTTTTCGAAGAATGAAACTTCGCAAGCTCTTCTGCTTCTGCTTCTCCCTCTTCCACGATGCTTCGAATCCTCTTCGCAACATCCTCCGGCAGAGGTGCAGGTTTATAAGTCTCCAGGATTTCAACGGCTTTTTCCCTCGCCGTCTGGGCGATATCCTTGGCGCCGTTGGTTTCCCAATGATCTCTCATTCTTCTGTTTATCAAATTCGTTGTCGACAATTCCTGTCTCATGTGCTTCAAAGTATGTCTTTCAGCCAGGTAATTTCCAGCAGGCCCTACCTTCTGGATTACATCGAGCGCGATGGTCTCTTTGTTTACCGGAATTCCCTGGAGAATCCTTCGGATCATCCGGACGATTTCCGAATCGATCAACAGCTGCTCGTAGCTCATCGTCATACCTAGTTCCAGCATGCCCATTCCGTAAATGACATTACTTCCTGTCAATGCCGGCAGCATGGCAGTCATTGTTTTTTCGTGCCCAAGCTGGGCGTCGATGATCTTGCTGTCCCCCTAAGTGCCGCCGACGTTTGTAGGAATCCCGTAGTAATGTCCGATCTGCCCCACTGCGGCTCCGAACATGGCATGTTCCGGCGCTCCAACCGGGGAAGTCGCTGTTTTCATATCCATAATGGTCGTGGAGCTTCCGTAAAGGATCGGATTACCCTTATTGATAATCTGGGACAGAACAATGCCTCCCAGAATTTCGGCATTTGTTGTAACAAGCGTGCCTGCAAGGGTTGCAGGCGTTGTTCCGCCGCACAGTCCCATGGACAAAATATCGATGGGCAGGCCGTGTCTGGCCGACAGCATGATGATGCTGGTTTCGTTTTCATTGATTTCCAGCGGACTGTTCGGGCAGGCGCCCATGGTGACGATAGGCCGTTCTCTCAATTTGTCATATCCGCCCTGGATGGCTGCTGCCATATCGATAAAACGCTGCGTGTTTTTAACTCCTTCCAGGTCATGGGCAAAGTTCTTGGTCAGATTGTTCAGCACCACCTCCGCCTCATGAAGAGAACGTACTTTCTGGTTGACGTCCCCGGCCGTTACTGCAATGGAAAAAACATTGATTTCATCCAGAGAATCAATAAATCTTGCAACGTTTCCCAGATCTTCCTTCGTCGATTCTCTTCTTTCCCCGGTATACGGATCCATCATCATGACGCCTGTTCCGAAGTTTTTGAAGACAACGTTTTTTCCGCCTACCAGAGTATCATTTTTCGGGTCCCTTCCGCAGAGTGTGAACTCCGGCGGGCAGGATTCAATGCTGTCGTTGACCAGATTCCTCGGAAATCTGACACGATCGTTGGATTGATCCACATCACAGCCCGCTGCACTGTAAATTTCCAGTGCTTCTTCCCCGTGAATCTGCAGTCCGTAGTTTTCCATTAAATCCAGGGTGGCTTCGTGAACGGCGTCCAGATCTTCGTTTCTTAGTATGCAATAGCCGTAGATGTCATTTTCATAGTTAAACTTTTTCACAGCTACCTCCTGTTGTTGATTGCTTGTGTCAGGAGTTTATTTCTCGCCGACCCAGCCAAGAATGAAATTGACGGTATCGCTTGCGTCTTCACAATAAGCGTCCGCACCGATTTTTTCAGCCCAGCGCTTTGTTACCGGGGCTCCTCCGATCAAAGTCTTCACCTTGTCCCTGATTCCGGCCTTGGTAAGCAGTTCTTCTATTATTTTCTGTTCTGTCATGGTTGTAGTCAGCAGCGCGCTGCTCCCGACGAAGTCCGCATTCAATTCCTTTGCCTTTTCCACAAAAACCTCTGCGGGTACTTCTCTGCCAAGATCATGCACTTCTATCCCGTTCGTCTTTACCAGGGAAGCAACAATCCCTTTTCCGATGTCGTGCACATCGCCGGCAACGGTCCCGATTACCATTACTCCCTTATTTTTCATCTGGGACATATCCATCTTGCTTTCGATTTCCGTTGTTACCATTTTCATTACTTCTGTTGAGAAAATCAGCTCCGGAAGGAAGATCTCGCCTCTTCCGAACAGATCTCCTAAATGCTTGATTCCCGCACTGAAGCCTTCGGTTAAAAGTTCAATGTTGTCGACTCCCATTTCCTCCGCATCCTTGAGCACTCTCATAGCCTTGTCTTCATCGCAGTCCACAATTGAATCAAAAGCGTCCTTCAGCAATTGTTCCTTTGTCATATAAACCTCCTTAGATCAGTTAATCTTAATCAGGACTATCTTATAATTTCCTAATTTAATCTTAGCCGAAAGCTTTCGGCGATCATAGAAATGGTTTTTGTTATTTTTGTAGTATTTATTGTAATATTTTCATTACAAGTTGTTATTTCTACGCTTTCATGCTATACTTTTATAAATTTTATTATGCATTTTTTGTCTGAATTTTTGTTCCCTCCTGCAAAACCGTCGATCCCTTTCGGAACAGCCGGTAAATCGGATGGAACAGCTGGAAACGGAGAGTTGATGATATGGATCATTTTATCCTGCCCCCAAATATAAAGAGTGTTATTCCAGACCTCGCCGAAAAGGTAGAAGAAGCAATCGAGTCTTTCTGCGGAATCACGGATGTGCCGGTGACTTTTTTCAACAATAGGGGTACAATCGAATGGGAATGCCACAAACAAAACAAATTCTGCTGCTTTTTCGATGTCTATCAGGATCCGGACAGTATCTGCATGAAGAATCTCATCTCATCCTCCAAGCTCGCGGCACAGCTGGGCGAACCCTACGTTTTCGTCTGCAAATCGGGGCTCGTAAAGATAGCCGTATCCCTGATCCTGAACGGGCAGGTGGTCGGCAGTTTTTTGGCGGGACCTATTATTATGGGCGGGCTCAAGGAAAGCATCATTACCAATGTGTTTTCCCTTAACCAGATCCCCTTGGAAGCCTATCCGAAAATCATCCTGTTTTTAAGGGGAATGAAGGTATTTAAGCCAAAGGAGGTTTCTTACCTGTCGTCGCTTCTGGGGAACTGCGTTCTGGCAGCGATTACGCCCAATGCCGACTATTCCAGCATCAACAGCCAGTACAAGGAGCAGAAGCGAATCGGGGAGAACCTGCAGAAATACAAAAAGGAAAACCGGACCATGCCCTATCCGTATGATCTGGAAAACAAGCTGATCGAACATGTCAGAGATGGGGATATTAAGAACGGCCTGGAAATCTTTAAGAAATTCCTCGGTGAGATCTCGCTGATCGAGGTGGGGGACCTGTCTTCCATAAAAACAAAGGTGCTCGGCGTCTGTACCATCCTGTCGCGGATTGCAGCCGAAAAGACCAATCTTTCTCGGGAGCAGTCAGAATCCTATTTCTACGATATGAACCTGTTGAATCAGGCGGTCAGCTTTCAGGAGCTTTCCATACTGGCCTCCAACCTGATCGAAAGTATGACCCGGGAGATAGCCTCCGGCGCCTATTCCGGCAGTTCACAGATTATCAAGCTCAGTATACAGAATATCAACGAAAATTATAAAAATAAAATATCACTGAAGACAGTAGCCGATCATCTCCATACCAATCCGTCCTACCTCTCCACCCTTTTCAAGCAGGAGATGGGAATGACCTTTACCGATTATCTGAATCAGATCCGAATCAACAGAAGCTGCGAACTGCTGGCTGATTCCAATTTCAGCCTCATCGATATCTCCATCCAATGCGGTTTTGACGGCCAGAGTTATTTTACGAAAGTTTTCAGAAAGATCAAAGGCTGCACTCCCAAGGATTACAGAAAAAGCTGCAGCCGTTAGGCTGCTTTTGCTTTTCGCCTGTGCTGAAAATTCAAATTGAGGTTGACACCCACAAGCAGCACGCTGAAGCCCTGAACGACAAACAGAATACCGACAAGCGTGATTGGGGAGAAAGTAAACAGCACCGTATTGAAGAAAGCATAAATTCCTGCTGCTATGCCCAGAGCGCCCAGAGTGAGGTGCCAAACAAGCTCCAGCCAACCTGATTTCCTGAGGGAGCAGGCTTCCGTGATGCGAATGACACCGGTAAACATGACCCATAACCCAAAGAACACCGGTATGACCGCATCCGCAAGCAGTTGGTTGAGAAGGACCAGAGTACCGAGAATAATGCTTACCAGGCCCTCAACCATCAACGAATTTGTAATCTCTCTTTTTCTGCTGATCCAGATATATGCAAACACGCCGCTGATTCCGGACAACAGCATCGAACAGCCCAGTAAAAATGCAATGGAAAGAAAGGTTACCCCGGGATTTGCAAAACAAAACACTCCTGTCAGAACCAGAATAATACCTGCTGTAATTTTTAATACTCTCACGATTGACCTCCCTGCCGACGAAACGCTCCGATAATTATTAGATTTAACCAATTCATTATATTATTTTGTCGAAACATCGTCAATCTCTTCATAAAGCTCGATTCCGATATCATTATTGATGATTCCTCCGAAGGTGATGGCGCTCCCGCCGTACTTGTTCCGTATGGAATCCAGCGTTCTCTCAATGGTTTCCGTTTTTCCCCGTTCCTTCTGGCCCGCAGCAAAAATGCTGAGCTGTTCCTCCTCCTGCTCATCAGTCAATCCGATGCCTGTAACGGTCAGCATCCGGATGGGATCTCTCATATTCCACGACCGCCGGATCAGATCCATAGCACCGCCGCCGATTTCCTCCGCGAGGTTCGTTGCAAGAGGCAGCTGCTTCTGTCTGGAAATGGTACGAAAAAGGGGATCCCTGATATCAACCTTGACGCCATGGCATTTCATTTCGTACTTTCTCAGCCTCCCCGCAACGGTATCCGATAAGGCAAGAATGGCGGTCTTGATATCATCCATGCCCTGAAGATCCCGCTTAAAGGTCATACCGTTTCCCACCGATTTGATTTTTTGTCTCTCATAGGAAAGACTCACCGGGCTGTCGTCAATGCCGTTTGCATAATCATGAATAACCGCTCCCTGCTTTCCCAGCATGGAACAGACGAGTCCGCGATTGTAGACCGCCAGATCTCCAATCGTCTTCATCCCTGCCCGTTCCAGCTTTTCAGCGGTAGCTCCTCCTACGAAAAACAGCTCCCGCAGAGGCAGAGGCCACAGAAGCTCCCTGAAGTTTTCTCTCGTAATAACCGTGGTCGCATCCGGCTTTTTATACTCACTTCCCATTTTTGCAAAAACCTTGTTATAGGATACTCCGACGGAAAGAGTCAGTTCCAGTTCCTCTCTGACGGTGAAGCGGATTTTGTCCGCGATTTCCTTCCCGGTGCCGAAAAGACGCTGACTGCCGGTCACATCCAGCCAGGATTCGTCAATGCTGAAGGGCTCGATCATATCGGTGAATCGCTCATAGATCCCGTTGATTTTCTGGGAATAGAACCGGTATCTATCATGATGCGGCCGGACCAGAATCAGATCCGGGCACTTCTTTTTCGCCTGCCATACGGTTTCCGCCGTAACAACACCGCAGGCCTTTGCCTCTTCACTCTTTGCCAGAATGATCCCATGCCTGTATTCCGGATTTCCGCACACAGCCATGGGCCTGCCCCTGAGCTCCGGCAGTGCGAGCAGTTCCACGGAAGCATAGAAGCCGTTCATATCGCAATGAAGTATCGTCCTGTCCATATCCTTGTCCTCCGAGTATATTTTACACTAGCATAGAGAGCTGTGCCAGTGTATAATAAATTGAGGCGAAAAATTAATCCGGGCTTGTAATCAAGCCATGGTAGTCTACCGTTAAAAAGGAAAAGGGATGGAGAAAGATGAAAAACGTAATGGTATGCGTCACACAGCAAAAAACCTGTGACCGTCTGATTCAGTATGGGCATGATTTCCTTGGAAATCATAATGGGGAGCTATTTATTATACATGTAGCACACTATCAAATTAATTTTCTTGGCAATTCCAAAGAGGGAGACGCCCTGGAGTATCTCTACGAAAAAGCGCTTGAATACGGAGCAAATCTTACAGTTGTCCGTTCCAACGATGTTCTTCAGACGCTCACTGATCTGGTCAAGAAGAATAAAATCACTCATGTGATCGTAGGAGAATCCGGCGAGGCGGAAACCAGATCCAATATGGTGGAGCAGCTCCGGGAAAGAATCGAAAAAACAGCGGAGCTTGTCGTAATCCCGTCTTAATGACCATAAAAGCTTTCACCGGAATTGCCCGGGAAAGCTTTTTTATATTGTCCTATTTAATATGATACTTAGCCAGCCTGTCATAGAATGCCGACCTGCTTAAATTCAGCATCCGCGCCGCGGCGCTTCTGTTTCCGTTTGTTTTTCTGAGTACTTCCAGCAGCATTTCCTTCTCGAAATCAATGAGGGAACTGCGGTAGGATGAGGGTATGGGTGACTGCACCTGATCCGGCCGTATAATCTGCACCGGCAGATTTTCCACCCCGATTTCTCCCTCCCATACAAAGTTGGCCGCACGCTCCACGGCATTTTCCAATTCACGGATATTTCCCGGCCAGGAATATGACTGCAGGGCTTTTTTTGCCTGCTCGCTGATTCCTGTAACCTTAGAGCCTAATATATCGTTATATTTTTCAATGAAGGATTCCGCAAGCGGTATGATATCTTCCAGTCTTTCCCGCAAGGACGGCAGGTGGAACTCAATCACATTGAGACGATAGTACAGATCCTCACGGAAAATTTTTTTTGATATGGCGTCCCGCAGATCCCGGTTGGTGGCTGCTATAATTCTGACATCCACCGTCTGTCTGCTTGTACCGCCGACTCTCATGAATTCTTTTTCCTGCAGGACCTGCAGCAGCTTGGCCTGGATTGACATGGGCATGTCTCCTATCTCATCCAGGAAAATGGTTCCCATATGCGCACGTTCAAAATAGCCGGGCTTGCCGTTTTTCAGCGCACCGGTAAAAGAACCGGGCGCATAGCCGAATAGCTCCGATTCAAAGAGTGTTTCCGGTATGGATACACAATTCACTTTGATAAAAGGATTTTTCGCCCTGGGACTTGCCTCATGGATTCCCCTGGCAAACATATCCTTTCCCACGCCGCTCTCTCCTGTGAGCAGAACCGTCGAAGTGCTTCGGGCGATGAAAAGGGCTTCCTTTTTGATTTTCTTGAATTCCGGGTTGTTTGTAATAATCTGGTCAAAACGGCTGCCTCCGCCGCTCCGTTTTTCCAGCTCCGCCCGGTAATACTGGACCTGCTGTTTCAGGTAGAACCACTTTCTGGCAATCTCTTCGGTGACGGCATTGTCGTTCAGGTATATCGTACTTACGATACCGGTGATATCCGCGGCTTCTTCATTTGCATTTTTAAACGGGATATGGGATACGATGCACTTCTCTCCGCCGATATCGCAGGAGTCCACTTCGGGGGCTCCCGATTTTGCAATGCGCATGGGGCTGTTCACTTGCAGCAGAGTCTGTATCGACTTGCCGATGATCTGGTCGCAAGGCGTGGATACCAGTCTGCAGGCCCTTTCGTTGACATATTTGATCGTACCCGCGGTGTCAGATACGAAGACTCCGTCGGAGGAAGCACTTAAAACTCCGTCGATGGTGGTCTGCAGCCCTTTTACAATTTCCAGTTCCCGGGCGATTTTTTCCATATCCGTTATATCGAGAATTGCAAAGCTGGAGCCCGCATACTCTTCGTTTTCATAAATCGGAACTTGATTGACGATAACGGGCACTGTTTTCACCATTCTCCTCAACCCGATCTCAAGCTGTTCCGAAATTGTTATGTCAGGAAGGATCTCATTCAGTTTCTTTCCCTTCATGTCGGAAAAGCTGATCCCGAACATCTTTTCGGCGGCAGGATTGACGCGCAATATGTAACCCTTCCAGTCAACAATGATGATCCCTTCATAGTTGACCCGGAACACAGATTCCAGCAGTGCGGATGACGCAGTGATCACATTAAGGCTTTCCCGCAGGTACTCCGCCGTACCGATCATGCCGGCCACTTTATTCCGGCGGTCCAGAACCACCACGTTGTCCACCTGGCTTTTGGTGACACGCACCACCAAGGAATACTCGTCATAGGTCCGGTCCACGGTTACAAAAACCGGTCGATCGACCATGTAAGGCGTGCACGGGGAATCCAGTCCGGCGCCTTCCAGCAGCGCTTTATAAAGCCTCTTCTTCGGAAAAACACCGATCAGATTTTCATTTTCATCCACCACCGGCAGCGTGTTGATCTTAAATTCCTGATAATACTCGATTACCGTCCGCAGGGTGTCGCTCTGGCGAAGAACCTTGAAATTCTTATTCATCATCTGTTCCACGGTCAACCATGTGGCAGGATTCAGAGAATGGGAGCTGTCCATCGTTTTCCTTCCTTTCCCGGGCTTATCAACGCCGATCTTGAGGATTCGGGCGGCGAAGATGCCACCGTTGATCCAAATTCCGGTAATATAAATAGTATAAAGGGAAATCCTCCTTCCCGTCAACATAAAGAGGCTGACACACAAAGAGGCTGACTTAGAGCAATGGTCAGCCCCTTCACTCAACTTGCAGACATCATATGGTGAATCCAGATCTCTCTGCCTATGAGGACTTTCGTGTTTATTCTATTTCAATGCCTGCAAATTTGATTCTGGTCTTTCCGCTCTCAGCGGCTACCCTTTTATCACTCTTGGCGTAAGCAGCTGATGCACCGCACAAATTGATTTGGGGTTCTGATAATAGGATCCGACGAACGCCTTGCAGTAGTTTCTCAGCTCAGGTAGATTCACGATTTCATCGACAAATCCTTTCTTCGCGCAGTATGCCGGTCTGGACTTATCATTGTACTGCCGGATGATATCGTTCATCTTTGCAATGGTTCCGTCCAGGGGTTTGCCCTCCTCCTGATCCTTTACAAGCCTTCGGGCATAGGAAGCTGCAGCTGCCGTTTCTCCATGCATGACATATATTTCTGTCGCAGCCGTTCCTAAAGTAAACGCATTGTTGTTGTTTGCCTGCGGGCCTCCCAGCACATAGTGGGCCGCAGCGGTTCCCTTTCTCAGAACGATGGTCATCATCGGAGTATCGGACTGCTCGATGGAATAGATCAGTGCCATACCCAGGCCCAGCATCTCCGCTTGTTCTGCCGTGTCTCCCACGTCGATTCCGGTAGTATCCTGGACCCAGATTAAAGGGATGCGATCTCTGCCGCACAGTGTGACGAACTCGTTCATTTTAATCAGGCCTTCACGGTAAAGCTTTCCGCCGATCCCCTCATACTCCGCATATTTGGGGTATCCCGAACCCAGTCCTCCTTGATTATTGGCGATGAAGCCGCAAAGGAATCCGTCAACCTTTGCCAGACCGCAGTATATTTCAGGACCGTAATCCGGCCTGAATTCCATATGTTCGCTGTTGTCGAACAGGCGGGCCAGCACCTCTTGCATGGAATAAATCCGTTTTTGGTTCATCGGAATCAGGCTGTAAAGATCTGCCGCAGGGTACTTCGGTTCCGCAGGCGCCGCCACTCTGAAAAATTGGGGATCATAGGCGGGCAGTGTGTTCATGTAGCGTTTGATATCGTCGAGAACTTCCTCTTCCGTTTCGCAAACGTCTCTGATAAATCCGGTGCCGTTGTGGTGGATTTCCACACGGCCGGGAGGCGTTGCCTTGAATTTTTTGGTTGCCTCGATCAATGCATCCGCAACTTCATCGTCGATATACCCCTTCGGAGCCATACCGCTGACGATACCGGCACCGCCTACCGCCATATTGCATTTTTTATGACCGATCAGAACAGTCGGGCTTATGGAATGGTAGCCGCCTCCGGCCGGATTTGTGCCGTAAATTCCGACGATGATCGGGACACCGAGCTTCTGCAGCTCCGCATGACGAAAGAACGGCGTACCGCTTCCCCTGCGGTTAGGATAAAGCCTTTCCTGCTCCATCAGCTTGGCGCCGCTGCAGTTGAGCACCCAGACCAGCGGCAGATGAAGCCTCTTTGCGATATCGGTAACGCGCAGAACGTTATCGGCCTGTCCGGAAAGCCAGGCTCCCGCCATGACCTTGTTGTTCGAGGCAATGATGATGGCCCATTTCCCCGAGATCTTTCCCAGTCCGTCGATGACTCCTGTATTTCCCTCCTCGTTGTCCAGAGGGTCATATATCGTATGAAGGGGACACCAGGTTCCCGGATCTATCAGGTACTCCAGACGCTGCCACGCGGTCCATTCTCCCTTTTCATTCATTGCCTCAGTGGACTTTCCGTTGTTTTTTACCCGTTCCACTTCCTTCGCGATGGCGGCTTCCTCTTCCTGAAGCTCTTCGACATTCTTTTTCAGAGTACGGGCCAGTTCGCTGCCAACACCCGGCATCTCTGTAAAATAGGGATGTAAAGGATATCCGTAGTCTATCATTTTTTTACTCCTTTCATGGGATTTCATGATTGATCGGCCGGGCTCATAACCCCTTCCGGCCACTGCTGCTGTTATCTGCCCTGCAGTTTATCTGTTAGGCTGATAACCCAGCTCGATGCCTGCAATGATTCCCGTATGAATATTGGAGGTTCCCTCCAGAGTTTCGAACTGCTTCGCATCCCGAAGCCACCTGCCGCAGGGGTATTCCGTCGAATAGCCGTAGGATCCGTAGATTTTCATGGCCGTATTGGCAGCGTGGACCGCTGCATTGCAGGACATGAGTTTCGCCATGGAAGTGGCCTGCTGACTCGGGAGCTTGTTTTCCTTAAGCCATGCCGCCCGGTACACCAGATATTTGGCTGCGTCATCCTCCAGCTTCATTTCCGCAATCTGCTGCTGGATCATCTGGAACTTTCCGATCTGCTGGCCGAACTGAGTTCGTTCGTTGGCGTAATTCACTGACCCCTCCAGACAGGCCGCAGCCAATGCCGCCGCTCCGGTAGCACAGCCCATTCTCGTATTATTCAGCATCCACATACAGATCTGGAAGCCCCTGTTCACTCCTCCAAGCAGGTTTTCCTTCGGTACCACCGCATTTTCGAAGACCAGCTCAGAGGTCGGAGCCGTAAACATACCTACCTTCTTGGTAATGGGAATCCTGGTTACACCCGGCGTATTGTTGTAGTCTATGATAAAGCATGATAATCCCTTTGGTCCGCCGCCTTCGGTAGTCACTGCGTAGAGCAACCCGGTATCGCTGGTATGGCCTCCGGAAATCCACATCTTCGAACCGTTAATCAGCCAATGGTCTCCTTTGTCCGCTGCGAAGCACTTCATACTTCCTACGTCGGAACCGGAGTTGGCCTCGGTCATGGCGAAACTGCCCACAGCCTTGCCGCTTACCAGGTCGGGAATGTACTTCTGCTTCTGTTCCTCTGTTCCCCATTCATTGATGGTCATGGCCGGACCCCAGCAGTTTCCGCTGATTGAGAGCCTCCAGGAAGTATGCACCTTGGCAATTTCATACAGCGCCGTTACTGCTTCCATCCATCCCATGCCGTTTCCGCCGTACTCCTCAGGAATGCTCCACCCTAAAAGTCCGAGTTCTCCCATTTTGGTGAGGATTTCCCTGCGGTAAAAATGGTTTTCTTCATCCTCTTCCACATAAGGCGCGATTTCCTTCTCCGCAAAGCTGCGGGCCATCTCCTGCACCATTCTTTGTTCTTCTGTCAATCCAAAATCCATATCCGTACCTCCATTCAATCCAGTTTAACGTTAAGCGACAATCCGCTTACTGGTTCATTCAGTGATATAAAAGCTTATTGTTCAAATTTATAAATCGCAAAAATTGTGCCAAATCCTTCGCATATCAAAGATATACAAGCTTCCGGGAGCTTCCGCCTATCCACTACCTCATTACTGCTTTCAGAGGATAAGAAGCAGATCAGCTTCCTTATCCTTCTGTGTAAACACCTGTACGTTTTTTTATAAACTGTACGGTAATCCATACAACTGTCCTGTCCGCTACGACATTTGGACCACAGCTGTCCGCCGCAGCATCGAAAGTATAATCCCGCTAGAGCATCGGAACCATAGATACATAAATCCCCGTGATGATTGCGGAGGTGATCACACCGCATATGCTTGCTCCCATTGCAAACTGGAGAATCACCGCACGCTTATTCGCTTTGGTTACCTCGTGCTGCGCGATCTTTGCGGTGGAAGGCACGCAGGAAACTCCTGCGATTCCGATGGTCGGGTTGAATTTTCTGCCATTGATCAGATATACGACATAGCCTCCGATAATTCCGCCGATTCCCGATAACGTCAGGGCAACGATTCCCAGGACCAGAAGGATCAAAACCTTCGGGTTCATAATCGTGCTCGCTTCACACAGTACGCCGAGCATCAGACCCAGGAAGAAGGTAGCCCAGTAGAGAAAAACATCTTCAATCAACTGGGTATACTTTATCATTCCGGCCTCTTTGATGGCATTCCCAAGGAAGAAGCTCAGAAACAGCGGGGCCGCAACCGGAAACAGCAGACTGAGCACTGTGCAGGCAATTACATCAAACGCAATTTTTTCCCCGGAGGTAATATCGTTTTTCTTCGAGGTCTTGACTGCTATTCCCCTCAATTCCTTCGGGATCAGAAGACGGGCAAGGAATGGAAAACCTGCATAGGTCAGGCTCAAATATAAATATGCGATCACGGTGATGGGAACAAAGAGCTCCGGCGCCAGCATCAGCGAGGTAAACAGCACCATGGGTCCGTCCGCCGAGCCGACGATAGCGATGGAAGCGGCTTCCCCGTAATCCAGTCCCATCGCGTGAGCGATGGGAAAGGTGGCTATGGTGCCCAGCTCGGCAAACAATGCGATGAGCATGCTGGTAAATGGAAACCGCAAGACATTGCCCACATCCGCAATACATCCGATTCCCATGAAAACGATACAGGCGATCAGACTGTTGCTGAAGGTCAGCGTGTAAATCGGCTGCAGAAAATCGATCTGCAGGATCCGCATCAATCCGTCGGTATCGCTGACAAGCGGATCCACAAACAAAGTGCCCGTTTTTGATGCCGAAAAAAACAAAACTCCTGCGTTGACCGCCAGCATCCCAAACCCCATAGGAATCATGATCAGCGGTTCCAACGTCCCTCTCTTTCCCAAATAAACGAGGAGAATTCCGATTACAATCAACAGAATTCTTGCGACCGCAATCTGCGGCTCCTGATAGAAGAGCGTTCCGACTCCCTGAAACAGATTGGCTAAATTCATATGTAATTCACTCTCCTTCGTTTATGGTTTCCTTTTTGGGTGCAATGCGCCGTATCACAGCCTGCATGGCTTTAATGGAAACCGCAATGAGAAACGCCGCGACAAACGCGATCAGATAAACCTCAAGTGCTATTACAACCGATTCATTCATGGCTTTTCCTTTCCCACCTTTCAAGTGTATCCTCTGACAAGTACATACTTTGCGAATGCACGCTATTGCTAAAGGACTCTATTTCTGATGCAATCTATTATCTCAGCTCTCTCCTGATACAAATAACAAACGTGACGGCTACGGCGGCAAAGACTCCCGCCATCAGCAGCAGATTAGCCGGTGTTAATTCAATCAGCATTTCCTTCACTCCCTTTCCAAACAGAATCGCCATGCACAGAACCATTCCTCCGGATGACTGTCCGGAGGACAGCCGATGCACTCGGTTTTGATCCGCGAATCGATGGCCCTTGCAAAGCTCTTATATTCCACCATCCCGGCAGACTTGCAGGGATAATCTTCCATACCCTTGCTTTTCCTGGCGGCCTGCACTCTGCAGTCGTTCATCCGGAAGACAATGCTGTCAGGTCCTTCCTCCTGAATCGATTGGACGTTTATTTTGGCATACATGCGCAGCTCCAGGGCTTTTTTCAGCCCCTCGATTCCCGGCTGTTCCGGCAGCTTTAGAAGCCGTTTGACCGACCATGCTTCAAAAGGGGAAAACCATGCCCAGCAGGAATCATTGCACCGCTTCGCATCCAGCATGCCGTGATCCGATTCCACCGCCTGGAACCAGACTCCGTCTCCCGCAAGCCAGTTGACCCCAAGAATTTCGATCAGTTCTTCCAGTTTCTCCGGTTTCATCCGGAGCAGCGGTTCGGGAATTCCATCGTTAAGCTGAAAACCAAACAGCTTTCCCAGACGGTTCATCTGGATCCCCAGACTCTTTTCATAGACAGTTCCCATGATTTCAAGAGCTTTTTCAAATCCCATCTGATGCTCTACCTCTTTAAACCAGAAAACATGATGGACCATCGTTCTGTGCAGCATGTCAAGGGCCAGCGTCGCAAGCTCCTTCTTTTTTAAATCATCGGCTTTGCGTTCTTCGCAATCCCGGTCCTTTCCTATCATGGATGATCTCCTTTCCGTATCTCCGCTGTGAATGTGTATTCAATTCTCTCATCAGCCATGGAGACAGCCGCAACGCGAAGCAATATGCTCCGCGCTGCAGCCGGTTGTATTTTTGAGTATAATGAGAGTTGCATGTTTAGTTCAGCTTCCGGAATTCTTCCGTCAGCAGCGGTATTATTTCAAAAAGGTCTCCCACAATACCGTAATCGGCCAGGTTAAAAATGTTGGCTTCCGGGTCCTTATTGATGGCTACGATCACCTTGGAGGTCCCCATTCCCGCAAGATGCTGAATGGCTCCCGAAATTCCGCAGGCGATGTATAGTGTGGGTGATACGGTCTTTCCCGTCTGACCGACCTGGAATTTCTGCTCGATCCAGCCGGCGTCGACAGCCGCTCTGGAAGCACCTACGGCAGCGCCTATCACATCGGCGCATTCTTCCAGAATCGAGTAATTCTCCGGTCCCTTCATACCACGCCCGCCGGATATGATGACATTCGCCTCGATCAACTCCGGACGCTGGGAAGCTGCGAGAGCAATCTCTTTCACGATAGCCCGGAGATCATCGGCATCGATTTCCGCCTTTTCCTCCGTTATCTCTGCTTTGCGCGTCTCGCCAGGTGCGGAAACGGGGAAAGTATTGGGTCGGATGGTTGCAAGGATCGGTCTCGCATTGGCTGCAACCTCAGCAAAGGCCTTTCCGCCGTAAACCGGGCGCCGGAATATCAGGAAATTCTTTTCATCAAGCTCCATGCCCGTACAGTCGGACGCCATTCCAACTCCAAGCCTCTGCGCAAGACGTGGCGCCAGATCTTTCCCGACTGCAGTATTCCCAAGCAGCACCACCTGAGGCTCTTCTCTTCTGATCAGCTTGTTCAGAACGGAGGTGTAGGCTCCCGTCGTGTAATCTGTCAACCTTTCATCATCCGCGAGGATGACCCGGTCTGCGCCGTAAGCGGCAGCTTTTTCGGCCAGGTTAGCGATATCTTTTCCGAGAATCACCGCAACCAAGGGTTCTCCCGTCTTGTCGGCCAGAATTCTGCCCTGGCTGAGAAGTTCCAGCGATACGTTGCGGACTTCCGATTTATTCTGCTCAATTATGATCCAGATTCCTTTTGCCATATGTATTCCTCCCCTCTATATCACCTTTGCTTCTTCACGCAGCAGGCGGGCAAGCTCCCTGGCGGCATCCGCCGCTTCGCCGGAAATCTTGACGCCTCCTTTGCGGGGAGCAGGCAAACTTAATTTTAAAACAGTCATTTTTTCAGACAAATCTGCAACGGTCAACCCAAGGTCGGCAAGGGTCATCACCTTGATTTCTTTTTTCTTAGCCTTCATAATTCCCATCATACTGGGATAACGGGGAACGTTCAGGCCCTTCTGTGCGGTCAGAACGGCAGGCAGACTGACTTCGATCAATTCGGTCCCTCCGTCGATCTCGCGGGTTGCTGTTGCTTTCCCATCCACCACTTCCAGTTTTAAAATACAGCTTACGGATGGTATATTCAGAACGTCCGCCATGCGAACTGCTACCTGGGCAGAGCCATCGTCCACGGCAATCCGTCCCGTTAGTATGATGCCATATGAGAGCTTTGAAACAGCTTTGGCTAAAATCTCGGCAACTACCCATTCATCAGGATTCCCCAGACTCGGATCGTTGATATGGACTGCTTCGTCACAGCCCATTGCCAATGCGGTCCTAAGTGCTTCCTGAACCCTGGCTCCTCCCATGCTGACCACTGTTACCTGGCCTCCGAATTTTTCTTTGAGTTTCAACGCTTCCTCAACGGCAAATTCATCATAAGGATTCATGATGAGATTGACTCCTGTTCCGTCAATTTTACCGCTGCTGTCGATTACGATTTTCGCTTCCGTATCAAAGGTTTGTTTCAAACAAACGACAATATCCATTTGATTCCTCCTCGCTTTTTGCGGACTATTCCTTCAGAATATGGCTGGCTATAACGATGCGCTGGATTTCGCTGGTCCCCTCATAGATCTCAGTGATCTTTGCGTCCCGCATCATTCTCTCAACCGGATAATCCCGTGTATAACCGTATCCGCCCAGGATCTGAACTGCCTGGGTTGCCACCCTGTTTGCCGTTTCCGCGGCATAGACCTTGGCCATGGCGGAATACTTGGATACAGGCCGATGCTCCGTAGCCATATGGCATGCCTGATAGACTAGAAGTCTTGCTGCCTCGATTTCCAGCGCCATATCGGCCAGCTTGAACTGTATCACCTCAAATTCAGACAGCGTCTTTCCGAACTGGGACCGTTCCTTGGAATATTTTAAAGCCTGCTCATATGCACCCTGGGCAATTCCCAGGGCCTGGGCGGCTATGCCGATTCTTCCGTAGTCCAGAGTTACCATGGCGATTTTAAAGCCCTGGCCTTCCTGCCCCAGCAGATTCTCCGCAGGGATCCGGCAGTTTTCAAAAACCAGTTCATAGGTGGCAGAAGAGCGGATGCCCATCTTCTTTTCCTTCTTGCCGAAGGTGAAGCCCGGCGTGTCCTTCTCAACGATAAACGCTGCAATTCCTCTATTTCCCTTGCTCTTGTCCATCTGGGCAGTGATCACATAGGTGTTGGCGTAATAGCCGTTTGTAATAAAAATCTTGGTTCCGTTTATGATATAGTCATCCCCGTCCCGGACCGCTGTCGTACGGGTTCCGGAAGCGTCGGAGCCTGCCATGGGCTCAGTCAGGCCGAAGGCGCCCAGCTTTTCTCCCGTAACAAGTGGGACCAGGTATTTCTGCTTCTGTTCTTCCGTCCCGAAGAGATAAATTGGGTTTGCGCAGAGGCTGGAATGAGCGGAAATGGTGACGCCCAGTGACGGATCAACCCGGGACAATTCCTCCACTGTGATGGCATAGGAGATGTAATCGGCTCCGACACCACAGTACTCTTCCGGAAAGGTTACCCCCGCAAGTCCGAGTTCGCCGCATTTTTTCCAAAGCTCCAGTGGAAATTCTTCTTTTTCATCCCGTTCTTCGGCTCCGGGTGCACATTCCTGTTCTGCAAAATCGCGCACCATTTTTCGCATCATAATATGGTCTTCATTTAAATCAAAATTCATTTCCATTCTCCCTTCCTGTTTCTGCTGATCTATTCGACAATCGCCAGGACCTGATCCTCTTCCACCTTGTCTCCCACTTTGACGAGAACTTCCTTCACAACTCCGGGATCTCCGTATACCACATTCTCCATTTTTAAAGCTTCGATGATGAACAGCTCATCATCCTCGGTGATCATTTGACCCACCTTCACATTAACCTCCTGTACCTTTCCGGCCATAGGACTTGTTAATTCTGCCATTTTAAGCACCTCCATTTGTTCTATCAGTTTTTTATAAATTACATTGAGATACACTATAAAATCGCAAGAACCATGCCAAACACTTCTAAAGTCTTAAAAAGTTCTCAAACTGCAGTTCTCAGGCCCATCCTCCCCCTTTCTTTCCCGTCAGGCTTAGCCGGAGCATTGTCAATATCCGCAGAGTTGTACGGTTATCCGTACAACTGTCCGGTTCCTGCAGCTGTCCGTACAGGACACCAGACAGCCTTTAACCCCCTGCAGAAATGCGAGCTGTCTGTACTCGGGCAGAATGCAGGCACAGTAAAAAGCCCCGCCGGACTCACGTGGGAGTTCGGCGAGGCATCATATGCGGTGAAACAGGCGATTCAGTCCTTCTGTTCGGTTTCAGCCATCCTTATTTATTTTTCTTTCTCCAGATTTTCAGCTCCTTCGCTTCCGCAATCAACTCATCTCTGAAATCCGGATGGGCAATGGAGATCAATGCTTCGGCTCGCTGCCAGGACGACATGCCCTTCAGGTTGACCTTGCCGTATTCCGTGACAACATACTGTACGCCTGCCCGGGTATCTGTAATTACGGAGCCCAGCGTCATCATGCCCTTGATTCTGGAGTGCAGCTTACCGTCCTTGTCCGTGTAGGTAGACGGCAGACAGATAAAACTCTTGCCGCCTTTTGAATTATAGGCGCCTTCAACAAAGTCAAGCTGACCGCCGGAGCCGCTGATGATCCTTGGTCCAGCCGTTTCCGAACAAACCTGGCCTGCCAGATCAATTTCCACAGCGCTGTTGATGGAGATCAACTGATCGATCTGGGAAGCGATATACGGATGATTGGTATAATCCACCGGATAAGCCGCGATGGACGGATTATCCTTCATGAAATCATAAAGCTTCTGGGAACCGGCAGCGAAAGAGTATGCCATCCTCCCCTTATCGATATTCTTTTTCATTCCGGTCACTCTTCCGGCTTCCACCATATCGACAAAGCCGTCGACCAGCATTTCCGTATGAATTCCCAGATCCTTGAGATCCGATTCCGCAATCATCCTGCCCAGAGCGTTTGGCATTCCGCCGATTCCCAGCTGAATGCAGGATCCGTCATGAATCTCGGACAAGACATGGTCTGCTATCATCTTGTCAATCTCAGACGGAGCTGCTGTAGGCAGAACAGGCAGCCCTGTGTGTCCGCCTTCCACAATGTAATCAACCTTGGAAATGTGGACGGTATGTTCATATCCTCCGTGCACCTTCGGCATGTCTTCATTGACTTCCACTATGACGACGCGGGCTTTCTCAACAATTGCACCATAATGGGATATGGAAACACCGAAGTTGAAATACCCGTGTTCATCCATGGGTGCAACCTGAATTGCCGCTACGTCTGTACGGCAGTTTTCCCGGATATATCGGGGCACCTCGGAATATTTGATCGGGATATAATATGCCAAGCCCTTTGCAGCCAGCTTGCGTTCATAGCCGCTCAGATGCATGCTGTTCCATGTAAAATGTTCTCCTTCCGGGTCGTTCTCAATAAACGGGAGCGGTTTCAGGATGACACCCCCGCGCATGTTGACACCATGAAGCTCTTCCCTTCGGCGTTCAATGGCTTCCGCCAATAGCCCCGCATAGCTGGCTCCCCATCCGAATTCAACCCAGTCACCGTCTTTGATTGCTTTTACGGCTTCATCCGCTGTAACGCACTTATTCTTATACTCGTTCATAATCATAGCTTGAATCTCCTCTGAAATTTGGAATAGTCTTTTTCATTTTATAGACAGTACACTTTCTGTGCAAGAAGAATTTTATGGCTTTGTGAATTTTTTCTCGAACAGTGTCATTATTGCTTATCGCAAATATTATGCCATTAGTAAGGTAAATTTAGAGAAATCGGACAGAATGTCATAAGAAAGAATAAAAAAATGCTGCAGCACTTGATTTCTCATGGCCGCAGCATCCAATACAGGAGGCGTCGTTTCCCTTCATGAAGCGTTTTACACTTAACCCCAGATTTCTTCCGGAGTCGGTATATGCGCATTGGGGTTGGTATACGCAATTCGGCTGATATTGATCAGATGCCGGTAGCTCAGGTTCTCGCTGAGGCTGTTGTTGCCCCAGGAACCGCAGCCCAGTGTCCCCGTCGGCGCCAATCCGTTGGTGTAAGCGCCGCCCAGACCGCTGGAACCGATGCCGTTGACCAGAAAACGGGAAACGGGTATATTCTCTGCAGCGTATTCAATATGTTCTTTGTTGAAGGAATGAATC
>JAVBVR010000046.1:0-137345 GCA_036677845.1 Anaerovoracaceae bacterium
CCGTTCATGAATCAATTCCAGGATCTCCGTATGCATCATCCGGTCCAAAGTTTTCTTTTTTTCAGCGTCTGAAAAAACCATATCTCCAAGAACTCTTCTATTGAGGCTGCCATCCTCCTGTACGATTTCCTTCCCGAAAACCGCAGAAAGCCGGATCAGCATTTCCGAGCCCGGCAGCACGATTTCACGGGCAATCTGATCCGCGTCCAACACATGATAACCCTTTGATGTGAGATAATCGGAAACCGTTGTTTTCCCGGAACCGATCCCTCCAGTCAATCCGATTATTTTCATTGACGTTTCCTCCGTAGAAAGCAGTTGCAGCTTATTTCAAATCATACCAATTATTGCCCGCTGAAAGCTCGGACGTCAGAGCTACGCTTAAACGTAAAGCGTTTTCCATATTTTCTTTCAACAGCTTTTTCACTTGATCCAATTCCGTCTTATGAGCCTGGATGATCAGCTCGTCGTGGACCTGCAGAATCAGTTTCGATTTGGTCTTTTCTGATGTGAGTTCACGGTATACTTTGATCATCGCAAGCTTGATGATATCTGCCGCACTCCCCTGGATCGGGCTGTTCATCGCCAGACGTTCCCCGAGCTGCCGCACCATATAATTTCCGGCGTTTATTTCATGGATTATTCTTTTCCGCTTCATGATCGTAGTCACATATCCCTTTTCTTTACAGCCTGCCACAAGTCCGTCCAGATATTCTTTGACCTTGGTATATTTCTTGAAGTACTCTCCGATATACCGTTCCGCTTCCTTCCTGGTGATATGCAGCTCCGTAGAGAGGCCGAAGCCGCTCATGCCGTAGATTACTCCGAAATTAACTGCCTTTGCATTGCTTCTCTGGAGCGGTGTGACCTGATCCTCCGGCACGCCGAAAACCTTGGAAGCAGTGATCTTATGGATGTCATCTCCATGATTGAATGCGTCGATCAGAAGCGGGTCCTGGGATAAATGTGCCAGAATCCGCAGCTCGATCTGTGAATAGTCTGCACCGATCAGGACATGATCCTCGCTTTCCGGGACAAAGGCCTTTCGCAGTTTTCTTCCCAGCTCCTGCCGGATGGGGATATTCTGCAGATTCGGCTCTGTACAGCTGATTCGACCGGTTGCAGCAACGGTCTGCTGAAAATGGGCATGAATCTTGCCGTCCGTGTGAATCAAGGGCAGAAGACCCTCAATATAGGTGCTTTTCAGCTTGGAATACATCCGGAATTCAAGGATTAGGCCGACGATCTCATAATCATCCTTTAACTTATCCAGCACTTCAATTCCTGTGGCGTATCCTCTTTTCGTCTTTTTGCCATAGGGAAGCCCCAGCTTTTCAAATAAAACAATGCCAAGCTGCTGAGGAGAGTTGATGTTGAATTCTTCACCCGAGAGGCGGTAGATTTTGGCCGTCAGCTCATCAATTTTTTCTCCGATCACAGCACCGGCATCCATGAGTTCCTTCCGGTCCACGGCAAAGCCGCAGCTTTCCATGGAAGCAAGGACCTCAATGAGAGGCAGTTCCACCTCGTAGAAAACCGACTCCAGTTCTTCATGTGTTAATTTAGCGCTTAACACCGTGATTAATTTCTCGACTGACACACACCATTTTGTGCCGTATTCCATATATTTCTCTTCATCCCGGCCGAGAAATCCGATTTGTCCGCAATCAGACAGAAATGCGCCTTCATCTTCCATATCCTCATGAAAATACTCCAGCATCATGGTTTTGAGTCCGTAATCGCTTCTGGAAGGATCGATCAGATACTGGGCTATGACCGTATCAAATCCGGTGCCGAATATGGAATCCTCTTTTCGTGATCCGCCGGAGTGGGCAAAGCCGTTGGCCATCAGCGCATAGTAATCGTCCTTCAGGTTATGACCGGCAATTGAAACGCCTTCCCGCAGCAGAATATCAGCAAGAAGCTTCAGCAGGCCGGTTCCCTCAGTCAGAATGAAGTAGCTCGCTTTGGTTGACAGAATACTAATTCCGTAAATCAGCGGAATATCCTTATGGTTATGATCGTTGAACACTTTCAGGATGACAGTCTGATCCTCTTTCAGGTCATCGCGAAGCAGATCAAGCTCCTTTTCCCGGGAAATCAGAATCTGTTTCAGACCGGAACGATCCTTCCATTCTGCAGTAACGGGAATAGCTGCAGCTAAATCTGCAGATTGATCCGAAGCTTTATCTGCAGGTTTATCCCCGGGTTTTGCTGCAGGTTTCGCTGCCGATCCTGCTCTATCCGCCGCTGCTTCCGGTTTACCCGTTCTATGAAGCTGCAGTTTTTTCAGGAAACTGTTGAATTCCAGTTTGATATACAGATCGATGAGTGCGTCATAATCAGGCTCTTCCGCCTTAAACTCCTCAAAGTTGATGTCGATAGGAACCTCCGTATTGATGGTAGCCAAGCGCCTGCTCATGATGGCTAGCTGAGCATTTTCCTCAATCTTTTCCTTCAGGGATTTACTGGTGATCTGATCTGCGCAGGCGATAAGATTTTCAACGCTGCCAAACTCCTGTACCAGTTTGAGCGCCGTCTTTTCCCCGACACCGGGGATGCCCGGTATATTGTCGGACTGATCCCCCATCAGGCCCTTGAAATCGATGAACTGTTCCGGTGAAAACCCGTATTTTTCATACATTGCTGCTTCATCGTAAAGTTCAAACTCCGAGATGCCTTTTTTAGTAATCAGCACCTTAGTCTTATCTGACGCCAGCTGCAGTTCATCCTTATCACCTGATATGATCAGCGGTTCGAGCCCTGCTGCCTCCGCTCTCTTTGCTAAGGTACCGATGATATCGTCGGCTTCAAAGCCATCCATTTCCAGTATTTTGATTTTCATGGCCTCCAAAACCTCTTTCAGCAGCGGAAGCTGCATGGCGAGCTCTGGCGGCATTTTCTTTCTGCCGGCCTTATAATCGGCATATTCCAAATGGCGGAATGTGGGCGCTTTCCTGTCAAAGGCTACCGCAATATAATCCGGCCTGTGATCCGTGCTGATTTTGTTCAGCATATTAAGAAAACCGTACACTCCATGAGTGTACAGTCCGCTTTTAGTGATCATTGGTCTCTGCAAGGCATAGTAGGCCCGGTTGATTAAACTGTTACCATCAATAATTATTATTCTCATTACTAAAACCCCATAAATTTATTGGAACAAGTCACCTTGATTTCCCCGTCCTTTCCCGTGATCAGGATTTCTTCATTATAAGTATTGCCGTCTTGACCGCGGAATATAAACACTCTGAACTGCCACTGTCCCGTCTGGGCATATCTTGACTCCAGAATCTGGTAGTCAAAACCCTCCAGCCGTTCTTCTATCAGGTTGTTGTAAAACTGTACCGCAGCAGCATTTCTTTCCACGCCGGAGGACGTCAGGGAACGGCTGCATTCTTCGAGAGAAGCTGCCAGCTTGCTGTTCCTTGCGAAGTTTCCGAAGTTTTCGCCCGAACCGGCGGCCGCTTTCTGCTCCACACCGTCTGCTTCCATGCTGTCTGCATTTATCCCGGATTCCGCCTCTGCGTTCGGCTCGGTACCGCCTGCCGCTACGCCATAGGTCCTCTCGTTCTTTGAGGCATCTTTTTCTAATGCCGTATCATTCGTATCGCGTTTGTAGCTGAAGTTCTGCGCTTCATCGTCAGAAGCAGAATCCATATCCATTGCCGTTTGCAGCGATTCATCCGACTTCTCCTTCAGAATGACGGAACCGTCGCTTGAGATATTTGGATTGCCGGCAGCACCAGAATCAGCGGAGTTCTCGGCATTCGTATCGTAAAGCTCTGCGTTTTCCATAGGGGCGCCGGTCTGATCTCCGCCTTTGAGCCGATCGGGAAGAATGCCTAAAACATCGCTGTAAAGGCTCAGGGTAATCAACCCCACGGCAAAGACTGCAGCAGCGGAAGTGATCATTTGCCAATGATGCTTCTTTCTCGCAGGTTTGACCATTATTCCGGAGCTGCTCCTTTGATGCTTTTCTTCTGCCAGGGCATTTTTCAGCCTCATGGTGAACGCATCAGGAATCGGAACCATTTCGGACTGTCCCAGCAATTCGATGATTTCCTTCATTTCAATATATTCATTCCTGCAGGAATCACAGGAAGAAAGATGCGCTTCCACTTCCTTGGCCTGGCTTTCATCCAGCATCCGGTCAATATAAAGTGAGAGCAACTCGTTGGTTTCATGACAATTCATAACGCTCTCCCTCCTTTATATCAAATAATGCAATCGCGTTATCAAATTATTTGCTCCTTTAAATCATTAGACGTTTCAAATTCAGTTTTGTTCCAGCAGGATTTCCCGCAGTCTCAGCCTTGACCTGTTGATCCTGGATTTCACCGTACCGATGGAGCAATCGAGAATCTCGCTGATTTCGTCATAGGAAAATCCGTGGATATCGCGGAGAACAATAATTTCCTTCTGTTCCTGATTCAATTTTTCAAGACACGATATAATATGCTTCGTCTTCTCCTTTTTGTCAAAGACCTCTTCCGGAGCGCCTGTCATGTCAGGTATTTCAATGACTGTTTCCTTTTCATCATCCGTTTTGAAGATGCTGTCAGTAATTTTTTGCTTGCTGTTTTTCCTGAGCATGTCATTGCAGGTATTGACGACGATCCGGTAAACCCAGGTGTCGAATCTGCTGTCCTCCTTGAAGGAGCCTAAATGCCGGAAAATCTTGATAAAGCTTTCCTGCAGAGCATCCAATGCGTCCTCTTCGTTTTTCAGATAGCGGACGGCTATATTGAACGCCTTGCTCTGACAACCTAAAATAAGGGATTCGAAACTGTTCTCATCCCCACTTTTTGCCTTTTGTATCAACTGCTTTTCCCTAAGATCCGCCGACATCCCCATACCCTTTTCAAAAGACATTTTTTTTGCTATAATAGGATCATACAAAACGATATACGGAACACCTCTCTGCAGTTTTGCATGTCTTTGTCCGTGTACATTATAACATAGAGACTGTGAAACAAGCCACAATTTTCTAACCGATTGTCCTGTTTTTCAGCAAAGCATACCATAATTCAACAAGGAGACTACGAAAAAATATGTATGACTATCACACCCATTCCGCTTTCTCCGACGATTGCAGCACGCCGTTGAAGGAAATGCTCGATGCTGCCTGCAAACTCGGCATAAGAGAGATTGCTGTAACCGATCACTATGACCCGGATTATCCCGACCCGGATTTTCCTTTCGAACTGGATTTTTTGGAATATTACAAAGCATTGAACGAAGCAAAAGAAGCTTACAAAGGCGGGATTAAAGTGCTGAAAGGCATTGAAATCGGTATTCAGCACGGTGCAAGCATGGAAAAATGCAGAGAAAAAGCGAAGGAATATGATTATGATTTCATTATCGGATCCTTTCACTGTGCGGAGGGCTGCGAATTATACGGAACGAGATTTTTTGACGGCCGGTCCGCTGAGGATTCCTATATCGCCAATTATACCTACGTGCGGGACTGCCTGCTGCAATACAGGGATTACGATGTGATAGGACATCTGAACATCATCGATCGGTATACGGACCACATCGCCCCGTCTGAATCCTATATGGACATGGTGGAAGAGATCCTGAAAATCGTCATAGCCGACGGAAAAGGGATCGAAATCAACACCTCAAGTTTCCGGTACGGAATGGGCGAGCGAACGACTCCGACCAGAGAGATGTTTCAATTGTACAAGGATCTTGGCGGAGAAATTGTCACCATCGGTTCCGACGCCCACAGGACAAGAGATATCGGCACCGGTTTCAATTTTGCAGTGGAGATGATAAAGGACGCAGGCCTGCGCTATCTGACCACCTATGATCAGAGAAAGCCAAGCTTTATCAAGCTATAAGATAAAAAAGAAGCGATACGCAGAAACCTCGAATGGGTCTTTAGCATATCGCTTTTATTTCTATATTAGAATCTTATTTCACTTCAAAATCTCTGGCTGCTTTTAACCCGTAGGCGGGCTCTGCCATACGCGCCGCACGATTGATGGCTCTTGCCATCACATCCGTCGCAAGTGCACCCACAGCATCAGGCATGACTTCTTTTTCCCCGGTTGCCATGACAAATATGGTATCCCCGTCCGCCATGGTATGAACCGGCCGTATCGCTCTGGCAAAGCCGTTATGAGCGATGGACGCCAGCTTGCTCGCCTGCGATTTTGTAAGCTTCGCGTTGGTAACGATGCATCCGATGGTGGTGTTTCCGCTGAAGACGTTTTTATCTTCCGCATACTGGGCATACATGGTTTCTTCCGTGTTGGACAGTCCGGTGTTGTCTTCATTGAGCAGGCCCGCAATTCTTTTTCCCGTATCCACATCCACCACATCGCCCAGGGCATTGACGGCAACGACAGCCGCAACCTGAAGCTCGCCGATCTGGACGCCATAGGATCCGAGTCCGCTTTTCATCATATGTTCCACTCCCTGAAACTTGCCGACAGTGGCGCCTGTCCCTGCACCTACGTTGCCCTCTGCCACCGGTCCGTCACTCGCGTTCTTACAGGCTTCATAGCCCATTGCCTTGTCTGGCCTGCATTTTGGATCACCGACTACCAGATCGAAAAGAGAAGCGCCGCAGACGATGGGGACAACACCTACTCCCACATCGAAGCCTACATTGTTTTCTTCCAGATACTCCATAGCTCCCGCCCCGGCATCCAGTCCGTAGGCACTTCCGCCGCTGAGCATCACTGCGTGGATCTGTTCCACCAGATTGACCGGCTTCAGCAGTTCCGTTTCCCTGGATGCAGGCCCCCCTCCTCTGACGTCGACGCCGGCCCAGGCTCCCTTTTCGCAAAGAATCACAGTACAACCGGTAGCGCCCTTCTGATCATGGGCATGCCCTACTTTGATTCCTTTGATATCCGTTATTTTTATTTCCTTCATCCTGATGCCTCCATTTCTGAAAAACCAATCATAACAGGGACAGAACAGACGCAAGGATCTGTTCTGTCCGTTTTTATGTATTGATCAGTTCGGATTGATTATAGAGCGGACATTCCCTGAACGGCCTGAATCAAAGCGATAATGACGCCGACAACGGCTTCACCGCCCAGCAGACCGGAAGCGATGATCAGTCCGGTTCCTCTCTTATCCCATTCCGGTGCAGCCTTTCCAACAATGAATCTCAAGGCTCCGCCGAGGAAGGCGGTTGCAGACAGATAGAAGGGGAGATATACACCAAGTCCCAGCGTCATGACCGGGAAGTTTACACAATAAAGTACGCAACCCAGAATCAGTCCGATCAGGAAGGAAGTCATATGAGGAATTCCTCCAACCATTGCCGCTACTGCGCCGGCCTGTGGTGCTATAAACATCTCGGGATTTCCGAAGGCGGTCGGTCCGTAAGCTGTCAGAATGACATAAAATACACCGACAGTTACAAAGGAGCCGATCAGACCGCCGATGCATTCTCCGATCCACTGCGCTTTCGGATCCGTATTCAGGATATGGCCTGCTTTGAAATCATTCATGACATCTCCCGCCAGGCCGCATGCTATGGCAACAACAGCAGCCACCAGGAATGCTTCCGTCTGTCCGATGCCGGATACAGCTTTCGCAGCCAAAAGAATGATGATACCGAAAACCTCCATCGGATTGATTCCCGTTTGACCGACGATCTGAGCGGACATGGAGGTTGCAAGCCATACGCCGATGATGGTGATAATGCTTGCGACGATTCCCATATCACATACTACGGTAAAGATAAACGCAAGAAGAACCATGACGATGGGCGCCCATCTCAGCGTGATGAAGCCGTTTGACATGGCGTCCTTGCTGAACATCGGTCCGAAGATTTCCTTGGCCTTTGGTATAATTCCCTTGACGATGATACCGACTCCCGTTCCGACCATGAGGCCGATACCGAGGGAGGATTTGATCGCCGCAGCTGTGGCAGCATCCCAAATGCCTGCATTGGTGCCGCCGAGCACGATTCCAAAGTCACCGATGATGGCGCCAAGGAACCATACGCCGATATAGAGCGGCCCGATGATGTATCCAACCGCTATCAGCATCGGTGAAAGCCAGATACCCGCATAAATGCCTTTGCCTGCCAGTCCCCCATTCATAAAGGTAGCCGGGATCCATCTCAGCGCATCTCTGAATATGGTAAATAACGCCGCGATACCCAGAGAGGAGAATAACGTGATGGATTTCTTTCCTCCTTCATCCCCGACAATCAGGGTTTCTGCTGCTGCCTGACCCATGGGATACGGAAGTTCTTTCGTAACAACAAAATATTTCCGGATAAGTGCTGTAAAAATTAAACCGAGAATCACTCCGCCAAATACGACAGCGAATAAGGTCACCATGCTCAGATCCGCTTCCGGATTCAGCATGTAGACACCCGGGATGGTAAATGCCATACCTCCCGCTGTCATGGCTCCTGCAGACATTGCCGTATGGGTCACGTTGATTTCATTGATATTCGTGTTACCCAGAAGCTTCAGACTGAACATGGATACAAGTGCAACGAAGATGATCGGCCATGGCAGCGCACCCAGCTTCAAGGCGACGTACATGGAGCTCATCGTCAGGATTGCTGCACCGACAGCGCCGATGACCATTCCCCGAACGGTAAGCTGTTCTCTGAATGATGCGGCGTATTTCACGCCTTTAGGATTTTCTGACATAATTTTTCCTCCTTTTTCAAATTTGTTACATTATACTATGATTTTTATGGGTTATCCATGGGTTTACCATATATTTCTTCCAAATGGAGATACTATTCATGATCCCCATTCAGAAAGTACATAGATGTTAATGCATAAATCTTTGCAGTTTCGATCAGTTCAGGCAGATCCACGTATTCGTCCGCATGATGCGGGATGTACGTGTCCCCTGCTCCGATGACGATGACCGGGATTCCTTTCATGGCATGAAGGAAGGTGCCGTCCGTGGCTCCGGGTACCCCCTGCCAGATGGGTTCTTTTCCTGTCACCTCTTTCACTGCTTGATAAACCACTTTCGTGATCCTGGCATCTTTAGGAGTTGAAGTCCATGGTCGCTCTTCGATTATGTCCAGAGTAGCCTTAAAATCCGGATCCTCTTTGGCAAGTCGGTCGTAGATGCCTAGAATTTTTTGTTCCAGTTCCCTGTGATCCTGACCGGGTACTGTTCTGATATCCAGCGTCATGTATGCTTCTCCGGGAACGACGTTGATCTGCGCTTCGCCCTTGGATGGAGAAGAAATAATTGTCGGTGTTATGCTCGGCCACTTCAGGTATTCATGACAGCCAAGCCGTTCCTTTTCAGCCTGTTCCAATTTTTCAAGTTCACAGATTATCTTGGCCAGTCTCCAGTTGGGATTGATTCCCGTCAGCGGCATCGCTCCGTGGCTCTGTCTTCCGAAGACTTTGATTTCCGCCCTCATAGCGCCTTTTTGAAAAATACAGATATGGTTTTCTTCCGGCTCGCAGATGACGGCTGCATCCACATTATCGGCCCATCCTCTTTGAATAAAGTGCTTGATGCCCAGCATCATGCCTTCTTCATCGCAGGGAATACAGAGCAGGATATTTCCATGAAAGGCTTCACCCGAATCCTTCACCGCTTTCGCCGCAAAGATGGCAGCGGCAACATTGCCTTTGGTATCACAGGTCCCTCTGCCATACATCCTGTTACCGACGATTTCCGCTCCGAAGGGGTCATGCTTCCACTGACCCGGATCGCCGGCGGTTACCACATCTGTATGGCCTTCAAATAAAATGGTTTTTCCCGGTTCTGAACCCCGAAGGAAAGCGATGACGTTTGGCCGTCCCGGCACCACTTCCTCGATATGTACTTCGAAGCCTTCCATTATCAGAAAATCGGCGATGTATTTCGCTGCCTTTTCCTCATTGGCCCCCTCTTTCTCCGGATCAAAAACACTGTTGATTCGAACAATCTCTTGTGTGAATTTGATTAATTCGTCTGATTTAACGCAGTCCGCGACGTGTTTATAATTCTTCACTGTACGGCTCCTTTCTTCGTGCGACGATATTAAAGCAGCTGCTGATAAGAGGCGTAACAACTCGTTAAACTGATTTTTGGATAAACTTGATCAGATTGGTCAGCACCATGTTTACGGGAGCGGAGATCCCCGCTTCCGCGCCCTCCCGGACAACAGCGCCATTGATCATATCAATCTCTGTCTGTTTTCGGTTCAGGATATCCTGCAGCATGGATGATTTATTGGCGGCTGTAGCCCTGCAGACGTCTTTCGTATGGCCCACAGGGTCTTCATAGCTTAGTCGGATACCCTTTGCCTTTGCCACCGCATGTGCTTCCTCGACGGCGGCTTCCAGCAGTTCTTCTATTTCTGGATGTTTCAGCAACTCTCCGTTCTGCAGTCTTGTAATGCCTGTTAGTGAGTTGATTCCGACGTTGACAAGCAGCTTATCCCAGACAAGCCCCAGCACGTTATCAGAAAGATCTGTTTCCAATCCTGCCTCTGTTAAGACTGCCGCAAGCCTTTCGATCCTGCCGGTTCTTGTTCCGTTTAATTCACCGATGATCGTCTTTCCGCTGCCGGCATGCCGCATTTTCCCAGGCCCCAGCATGGTGGCTCCGTGGGCTGTCGTTCCGGCGATTACATTGCAGTCACCGATTTCGGCACAGATAAGATCAATATTTCCCAGACCGTTCTGAAGGGTCAAAGCGACAGTATCGGGGCCGAAAACCGCTTTATTCTCTTTTATAGCAGTTTCTGTCAGGGTTGATTTTACAAATACGATGGCCAGATCACAGATCCCGGCCAGGTTCGCATCAACCACGCCTTTGACTGCGCCATAGGAAACCGTTTCTCCGTTTTCCTCCATCAGCAGTCCGTTGTTATTGATTGCATCGATGTGATCCTTCCATACGTCGATGAGGTACACTTCATTTGTCGAAACCGCAGACAGCTTTGCCCCGTACAGGCAGCCCATTGCTCCTGCACCGATGATTGCAATTTTCATTTCTGCCTCCTTCTCTGTTCCCTCGGAGCTAATATAATTTCGGGATGTCAACTTCTTTGTTGAAGCTGTACTCGGGCGTCGGGAACTGGCCTTCCAGGGTCTCATTGTGGAATTCGTTCAGCGCATCCACCATGACCTTCCGAAGCTGCGCATACTGCTTTACAAACTTCGGCTTGAAATCACCGTACATTCCCAGCATGTCCTGAGTCACCAACACCTGGCAGTCCACATGAGGACCTGCTCCGATTCCCAGAATCGGAATGCTGACCGCTTCCGTAACTGCCTTTGCTACGACGGACGGCACACACTCCAGAACGATGGAAAAACAACCGGCTTTTTCCAGAGCAATGGCATCCTCGATCAGCTTCTTAGCTCCTTCCGGCGTTCCCCCCTGTACCTTGAAACCGCCCAAAGCAGATGCAGTCTGCGGAGTCAGGCCGATATGCCCCATAACGTTTATTCCGGCTCTGACGATGGCCTGAATTCTGGAGATCATTTCAACACCGCCTTCAAGCTTGATGCAATCACAGTTGGTCTCCTTGATCAGTCTGTTTGCATTTCTGACCGCTTCCTCATCGCTGACGTTATAGGAACCGAAGGGCATATCTCCGACGATCCAGGTATCGGGTGCGCCTTTGACAACCGGTCTGATGTGGTGGATCATGTCTTCCATTGTTACAGATTCCGTTCCTTTGTATCCCAGCATGATCATGCCGAGCGAATCACCGACCAGAATGATTTCCACATCGCTGTCATTGATGATGGATGCCATCGTGTAGTCGTAAGCAGTCACATAGCTGAATTTTCTTCCCTCCTGCTTATATTTCTTGAAATCGGCGATTGTCATTTTTTTCTTTTCGCTCATGATAATTCCTCCTCACTTTTATTATGAATACTTTCAAGTATGAAACTGATGATAACCCTGTAATCAGGATCCGGATTTGTAGCCCATTTGTTTTGATATCTTTTGAGCCGCGTGCGCTGCCAGACCGGTATACAGAGACAGATGTTTATCAGGGTCATAGCGGTATTTCGGGCAGGATACACTGATCGCCGCGGCTGGGTTGCCGTGAAAATCAAAGATCGGCGCTCCGAAACATACCAGGCCGTCAACATACTCTTCATCATCTGTCGAATATCCGTTCTGACGTATTATCTCAAGTTCTTTTAGAAGCTGATCCTTGCCGGTTATGGTACTTCCCGTAAATCTTTCAAAGGAAATACTGTTCAGAATCTCATCCAGTTCTGCCTTTGGCGTGTATGCGAGAATCGCTTTTCCCAGACCCGAACAGTAGCTGGGGACGCTGACCCCGATGCCAAGGCCCACTTTTATGGTGGAGCTGCTTTCCAGCTTGTCGACATAGATGATTTTGTTGCCAACCCGGATTCCAAGATTGATCGTCTCGCCGGTTTTTTCCGACAGCTCTTCCATATACGGCCTCGCCACATGCCTGACCCCTGATTTTTCCATCACGCGGTTGCCCATGGCCAGCAGCTTCAGGCTGTTGGAATACTTCTTATTATCCGGATTCTGGTTTACAAAGCCTGCATCCTTTACCGTGTTGATCAGACGGTGCACCGTCGCTTTGTCCATGTCAAGCCGCTCGCTCAAATCACCGATGCTCAGCTCACCGGCCCGATCCAGCTCTTCCATCAGCAGAAATGCTTTCATAACCGACTTTACGCAGTTTGATCTATCCTTTGTCTCATGATCCGGCATGTGAGAAACCTCCGTTCAGCTATGCTTTTTTATAAACAAACCAATAGGCCATGCCGACAAAGACGGCGCCGCCTGCAATGTTGCCCAGGGTTACCGGAACCAGATTCTGAAGGAAAAAATTGCTCCAGTTCAAGGCGTCCAGTATTTCCGGTGATAGTTGGGAAATCTGTACATAGGATGCATTTCCCTTTGCCAGGATTCCTGCAGGTATGTAGTACATATTTGCCACACTGTGCTCGAATCCCGATATAATGAAAAGCCAGATAGGGAAAAAAATAGCGAAGATTTTTCCCGTCATGGTTTCCGTACCAAAGGAGATCCAAACGGCCAGGCAGACGAGCCAGTTGCACATAATCCCCAGATAGAAAGCCTGCATGAAATCCAGATTGACCTTATGCGCTGCAATTCTGACGGTTACGGCGCCGAGCATATCCGCTCCGCTTCCGAAAAGGCCGGAGTTCATTGTCATATATGCGATCAGCAGAGAGCCGATCAAATTGCCGGCATAAACGATAACCCAATTTCTCAGCATCCGGCTTGCTGAAACTTTTTTATCCAGAACAGCAGTTAAAATAAGGGTGTTTCCGGTGAAGAGCTCCCCTCCCGCCAGCAGCACAAGCATCAGTCCTGTTCCGAATACCGCTCCCGCCAAAGCTTTGCCCAGTCCGTAGGTTTGCGGAGCTGCTAAAAGGTTGAAGGCAGCCATATTGGATCCCCCTGCCGCAAAAGCAATGAAGGCTCCCGCCAAAATGCCCAGTACAAAGAGCTTTTGGAAACTTCCTCCCACCTTTTCCTGTGCCATGGCTATAGTGTAGTCGGTAATTTCCGCCGGTTTTAATATTCTTTTTTCCATATTCCCCCCGCCGTTATCCTTTGAAAGCAGGATCCATGCTTTGACCCGGCAGCGGATTCTTATTACTGTGCTGACGCCTCATGGCTTTCACCACATGGGAAAGCAGGATCATTGAGGTGACGGTACCCACACCTCCGGGAACGGGAGAAATTGCGGCAACGTGTTCCGCAACCGTCTCAAAATCAACATCGCCGCATAAAGAATCGTTTTCCATGTTGATCCCTACATCGACGATGACGGAATCCGGGCTGAAAAATTCCTCACCGAAAAAACGAGCTTTGCCGGCTCCGGTTACCACAATATCCGCTTCCCTGGTAATACGGGGCAGATTTTTCGTCTTGGAGTGGCAGACAGTAACCGTGGCGTTTTCCCCAAGAAACAGCATGGCAAGGGGCCTTCCAAGCACCATGCTGCGGTTGACGATCACAACATTTTTCCCTGTCAAATCATACTCATAATATTTTAGAATTTCGATCACGGCTTCGGGTGTGCAAGGCGGGATTCCGCTTTTATCTCCCGTAAAAATCTTTTCCGCGTTGACGGGGCTCATGCAGTCGATATCTTTTTCCGGGTGTATTGCCCGGCTGACCGCATCCTGATCGAGCTGCCCCGGCAAAGGCCGGAAGATCAAAATCCCATGAATCCCAGCATTCTCGTTCAGACGGTTCAGTATCGTCATAAATTCCGCCATGCTGATCTCGTCGTCTACTGCCGTGACTTCGACTTCGATTCCCAGTTCAGAGCAGTTTTTCAGCACTCTTGCTTCATAAGCCACATCGTCAGCCCGCTCCCCCGCACGCAGGATTGCAAGCCTCGGCAGGCTGCTTCCCGCAGCTCTGCATTCTTCAACGGTTTGTTTCATTTCTTCTTTTATTTTATCTGCAACAGGTTTTCCTTTCAGCAGCATAACTGTTCCTCCACATATCGGTATACCTGATCCGCAAGTCTGAGTCCTTCACCCTCGATCGTCTCCATCTTTTTTTTCAGTTCACTCTTCAATGCCTCATCCTTCATGAACTTCAGGTTGATCAGCACGTTGAGCTTTGAGCCCTGGATTGCCGATTTACAGAAGGCGGCGCCCACGCCCGCATCACTCAGGGCCAGGCGGCTTCCTTTCTTTGCATATTGATCCAGGAGTCGCAGCCCTTCCAAGCTGCATTCCGCTATGGCAAGGGGAACTTTTGTAGCCTTCACCAGAGCTTCCTGCAGCACTCTGTCCTTCTCCGCCCGTTCCTGCGCAGTGCTTACGGGCATTCCGTACGCTTTTGCCAGAGGTTCAAATACGTCTGCGTCCTTTTGCACCAGCTGATTCAGTCGCATAATCAAAGCTTCCGATTTTTTCAGAAGAATCCTGATATCTTCCTCCACGTCTGAATATTTCTGCTTTCCAACGGTGAGGTTTCCCACCATGCTGCCCAGTGCCACCCCGAGGGAACCCACCAATGCGGAGGCTCCGCCTCCGCCGGGAGCCGGAGATTTGGAGGCCAGTTCATTTATAAATTTCAAACAGCTTACTTCCAGCATAATGTCCTCCTAAAACAATCCCGAAATTTTTCCGGTCCGGTCCACGTCGATCAGCTCTGCTGCGGGCGTTTTGGGCAGGCCGGGCATAGTCATGATGTCTCCTGTGACAGCGACGATAAAGCCGGCGCCGATGGAAGGTTTGATGTTTCTGACCGTGATCCGGAATCCGGAAGGTCTGCCGAGTTTAGCCGGGTCGTCACTGAGGGAATACTGGGTCTTGGCGACGCAGACGGGCAGGTTGCCGTACCCCAGCTTTTCAATCTCTTCGATTTGCTTCCCTGTATTTCCGATATAGTCTACGCCTTCCGCACCATAGATTTTGGTGGCGATGGCTTCGATTTTCTCTTTGATGGACAGATTCAGTTCATAAGAAAAACGGAAGCTGCTTTCCTCCTTTTCCACTACACGGATCACTTCCTGTGCCAGGACTTCCCCGCCTTTTCCGCCCTTTTCCCAGACTTCAGAGAGGATTGCTTTTACTCCCAGCTTTCTGCAGCGATCTTCAATATATCTCAGCTCTGCTTCCGTGTCGGTCGGGAATCGGTTGATCGCAACCACAGCCGGAAGGCCAAAGACACCGGTGATGTTTTCCGCATGCTTCAGCAGGTTTTCGATTCCCTTCTCCAGCGCCTGTATATTTTCCTTTGTGGTTTCGCTTTTCGGTACTCCTCCGTGGAGTTTCAGAGCTCTTGCTGTCGCAACTATGACGACTGCGTCGGGCTTCAGTCCGCTGAGTCTGCACTTGATATCCAGGAACTTCTCAGCGCCGAGATCCGCTCCGAATCCGGCTTCCGTTACCACGTATTCACTGAGCTTTAAGGCCATTTTTGTCGCCATGACGCTGTTGCATCCATGAGCGATGTTGGCAAAGGGTCCTCCGTGTATGAAAGCGGGCGTATGCTCCAGGGTCTGTACCAAATTCGGCTTTAATGCGTCCTTCATCAGCGCAGCTACAGCGCCCTGAGCCTTCAGGTCACCCACCGTAACGGGCTCTCCTTCATAGCTGTAGGCCAGAATGATCCTTGCAACCTTTTGCTTCAGATCCTCCAGATCGTTGGAAAGACAAAGGACTGCCATGATCTCCGATGCTACGGAAATATCAAAGCCGTCTTCCCGCGGCGTGCCGTTTACCTTGCCGCCAAGTCCGTTGACCATAAATCGCAGCTGCCTGTCGTTCATATCCATACAGCGTTTCCAGATGATTCTTCTCGGGTCGACCCCCAGGCGATTGCCCTGCTGAATATGGTTATCCAGCAATGCCGCAATCAGATTGTTGGCAGTCGTCACCGCATGGATATCACCAGTAAAATGCAGATTGATATCCTCCATAGGGACGACCTGTGCATATCCTCCTCCGGCTGCTCCGCCTTTCACACCGAATACAGGCCCCAGTGACGGC
The DNA here is from genome assembly GCA_036677845.1 of Anaerovoracaceae bacterium. Taxonomy (GTDB): domain Bacteria; phylum Bacillota; class Clostridia; order Peptostreptococcales; family Anaerovoracaceae; genus Anoxybacterium. The sequence goes on from JAVBVR010000046.1 coordinate 16,437, forward strand.
TCCCGCAGCGCGATCACCGTCTTCTTCCCCAGACGGCTCAACGCATCGCCCAATCCCACCGTCGTCGTTGTTTTTCCTTCTCCGGCCGGCGTGGGGTTGATCGCCGTTACGAGGATCAGTCTTCCGTTATCTTTCTCTCTGTAATTGTCCAGAATATTGTAATCAATCTTTCCTTTATATTTTCCGTAGCATTCCAGATAATCCTCTTCGATGGAAAGCTGTCCGGCGATCTCCTGTATGGGTTTCGGCGCCGCCGCCTGTGCAATTTCAATATCACTTTTAAAACTCATAGTTTCCTCCTGCGTATTTTTGATTATTCATGTGCGTATTCTCGTTTTTTGAATATAGGTGCATTTAGCATTTCATATTGCGAAATGCCATTTCACATGCCATAATTTAACTTGATTGTATTCCTATCATATGTAAAAATCAAGATGAAAATTAAAAAACAGCCCTGAGAGGCTGTAAAGTTGTCCGTATTATTAAAAATCCCGAACATGTCGTCAGGTCATAATTCACACCCTATCTCAGATAGGGGGGTACTCTGTTCCTGCTTCTGTCTTCCCCTGCAGGGGGGCCTGACATAGGCGAGGGAAACGCGAGTTCCCAAGGTCAAAATGTAGGTTGAATTATAGCACCTTAACGAACATTTCAGGATTGTCATGCCTCAATAGAGTTCTTATTTGTGACAACTATATTATAAACGATTCTTGTTATTTTTACAAATCCAATTATTCCCTATTACATACTCGGATTCGTGTTTTTTATATACCCTTCGATCTTTTTTTTACACTAGCCTTTGCAAATTCTTTTATTAATCCGGTAGAAAAATACAAAACCACCACCACAACCAAAAAGACAGCGAAGTAGAAAAACCATCGTCATGGGCTTTCGGAAGCATAACGATGGTTTCAATTCCCCGGCGATAACGGTACGACCGGTGCCTTTATTCATATCTTGTCTGGAATGCGATATCCTTCGGGATTCTCTTGGATTCATCCTTGTACTGGATCTCACCCGGCAGGATGCAGTCGGGAACCGGACACACGTTGATACACAAATGGCAGCCTACGCATTCGTCATTGACGGACGGTCTCCTGTTGTCAAAATCCCAGTTGATCGCCTGGTGGGCGGCATCAAAGCATGAGATGTAGCAGCGTCCGCAGCCGATGCATTTTTCATGGTCTATTTTTACGATCACTTTAAAGTTTCTGTCCAGTTCTTCAGCCGGAATGATATTCGGCAGCGCCAGCCCAACCAGGTCCTGAACTTTTTTAACGCCTTGTTCCTCCATATAGAAGGACAGCCCGCTGATCAGATCCTCAACAATCCGGTAGCCGTACTGCATAACAGAAGTCGTTACCTGTAGGTTCTGGCTTCCGACAAGAAGAAACTCGAGCGCGTCCCGCCATGTTTCAATGCCGCCGATTCCGCTGATCGGAACGTCCTTGAGCAGCGGATGCTGCTTCATCTGCGTGATGAAACGAAGCGCAATGGGCTTTACGGCGGCTCCGGAATAACCGGATATGGAGGATTTACCGTTTACCACAGGCATGGCCGTCATATGCTCCAGATTAATATTCGTTATCGATTTGATCGTATTGATGGCTGCGATTCCCTTTGCTCCTCCTTCGATTGCCGCAATCGCGGGAATCTCCATATTTCCGATGTTCGGTGTCATCTTTGCAATAACAGGAATTTTCGTCACACTGGATACGGCCTTGGAATACTGTCTGACCAGATCCGGATTCTGTCCGACGTCGGAGCCCATCGCATGGCTTGTCATCTGCGGACAGGAGAAATTGCATTCAATCAGATCCGCGCCGGCCTGTGTGACCAGCTCCGAGAGTTCCTTCCATTCATCGTCATTGCTCCCCATGATGGAGGCAACCATGATCTTATCCGGATAATCCCTTTTCAGCCGGTGAATTGCCTGCAGGTTGTCCTCCAGCGGTTTATCGGAAATCTGCTCCATGTTTTTAAATCCTACCCAGGGAGTCTGCTCCTTGCCTACATTATCAAATCTCGGAGAGCATTCGTCAGCGATAAATCTTCCGACTGTTTTGAAATACACGCCTGCCCAGCCTGATTCATACGCCTTGGCCACCATATCATAGTTTCCCGCGACAGGTGATGAAGACAGGAAAAACGGATTTTCACACTTAACGCCTAAAAAGTCTATTGATAAATCAGCTTTTTTTGCCATGTTAATTGACACCTTCTTTCTTTGTCAGGTACTTAATGATGCTTTCAGCAACGGATTTTCCCGCAGCAACCGCTTCATTTACTGTTTTACCGCCGTTGACAATGTCTCCCGCAGCAAAAACACCATCGATATTGGTAAAGCCCTTGCTGCTGTCACAGGCAATCGTACCGTTTTCATTGAATTCCACCGGTGCAATCTTCTTCATGTCCTCCGCTTCCTGGCCGATTGCAAATACGATATGATCCGCCTTCAGCTTCAATTGCGAGAACCCGTCGGTTCCTTCCGCAATCAATCCGGTCACCTTTCCATCCTCACCGACGATTTCCTGGGGCTTGAACTTTGTGAATATCGTTACGCCCAGCGCCTGTACATATTCCAGTTCCGCTATATCGGCAGGAGCTTCTTCAAGGGTACGCCGGTACACAATTGTCACGCGGCCTGCTCCGAGAAGCTTTGCTGTTGCAGCACAGTCCATGGCGACATCACCGCCGCCGATTACTATGACTTCTCCGTCAACTTTCCAGCCACCGTTGGATTCTCTTGCTTTTTTCAGAAATTCAACGGCATAGGTAACACCCTTCAAGTCTTTTCCTTTTACATCGATTCCCCTGGACTTCCACAGACCCGTACCGATGAAAAATGCTTTAAAGCCCTGCTCCTTGAGCTGTTCGATGGTAATATCCCTTCCGACCTTTGTATTCATGACAAATTCAACGCCGAGATCCTTTACCTTTTGGATATCAAAATCAACCACATCCTGAGGCAGCCTTGGCGGTATAATTCCGTATGTCAGTACGCCCCCGGGCTTATCAAACTCCTCGAATATGGTAACCTTATATCCCGCAAGCGCAAGTCGCTGCGCTACAGTCAGTGATGCGGGACCCGAGCCGATGCAGGCAACCTTCTCCTTGTCCGCCTTCGGCGCCTCCAATACCTTCAGGTTGTATTCCTTTTCCATGGCGACTGCGAAAGCCTGAAGCCGTCCGATCTGGATCGGACGGTCGATTCCTGTTCTGCTGCATGCCTCCTCACACATTCTGTCATAGGGACATACCTTGGCGGTACAGCCGCCGAGTGCGTTGGCTTCCCTTATGATCGCAGCGGCGCCCTTGATGTTTCTGAACCGTATGGCTCGGATAAAATCCGCGGGTCTGGTATTGGACGGACAGCCCTTGCTGCAGGGAGCATCATAGCATAATACACAACGAGCCGCTTCTTCCATGGCTGTTCTGAGGTTGTAGCCATGGACTGCTTCATCAAGATAATCTCGTTTGATTTCTTTTCCCTGTAATTGATTTTTACTCGTTACTTTACTCAAAATTTCTCCTCCTCTGTCTTTGAAATCCCATATGAAGATTTTCGGAGTGCCTTTGATAACAGCGCCTGGAAAATTTTCATAATTTGTATTAGTATTTGAAATCTCTAATGATAAAATACATTTGAAAAATAAAAACAACCCGTCGGTGTATAGGTTGTTTTTGAGGAGGAGTATATATGAAAAAGTCTCGTAAGACTGATCTGCCTGATTTGATAGGTTACCCTATCTCTGGGATATCCAGGAAGCGTTCAGCATTAGTTCTTCCATAAAGCCATCTGTTTCCAGATCTGCATAATAAGTTTCGCTTCCTTCAAAATAATATCCGAATTCCATATTTCAAATACCCCCTTTCTCTCTTCTGATTTTTAGTATATTCTTTCTTTATTAAACGGGTATTATCATTATGTTAAATTTAGATTAATTTATCAAGGGAAATTCAAGCTGTTTTGGCCTGTTGTCCTGGTCGTTTGTAAGGTAGATATCCGAGAATTCAAGCTGTATCTTTTCAATTCTGGCCTGCCTGTCCAGTTGTTCCCTTTTTTCTTTGTCTTCGGGATTCGTCATCCCCGGCAGGTCAATGATAAAAGTTGTCCCCTGTCCGTACTCACTTTCTACCGATATTCTGCCATGATGCATCTCTACAAGTGACTTGACCAGATTCAGCCCGATTCCGCTGCCCTCTCGGAGCCTTGTGTTGATCGGCGATATCTGGTAAAAGCGTTCAAAAATTTCCTGCTGCCGGTCCGGGGGTATCCCGATGCCCCTGTCCCTGACACGGATACGGATACCATTATCTTTTTCGGTGAGATTAACGGAAATACTTTCTCCAAGTGGAGAAAACTTAATAGCATTGGACAATAGGTTCAGCAGGATTCTTTCGATCTTTTCCTCATCAAAGGACATGATCTTTTCTTGAATATCGGAGTGGAACATCAGTTTTAAACCTTTATTGGTGATATAATCGGCAACGGACAACACGATCTCCCTGACCACATAAACGATATCCTGGTTCCGACGGTTGATTTCAAAAGCCTGGGCATCGATCTTCGTAATATCGATGATATTGTTGACCAGCCGGAGAAGCCTCAGGCTGTTTTGCCTGATACTCATCACATTTTTCCTGACCAATGCTTGCTTCGTGAAAAAGTCGCCGCTTTCCAGATTCATTTCCATAAGCTGGACTGCACAGAAAATAACATTTAGAGGGGTTCTCAATTCATGAGAAATATTAGAAAAGAACTCTGTTTTCAGCCTGTCATATTTTTGCATCTCGTCATTTTTTCGTTTTTCTTCTTCTACACTACTTTTTAATCTTTCATGCTCCTTATGCTCGGTGGTATCCAGGAAGACGCAGACAATTCCGGAGGGCTTCCCGTCCTCATCGGTGAGGAGGGCTTTGGTAAAAATAAAATACTTCCTGCGGCCGTCCTTTGAAACGAAGCTGACTTCCCTTGCCTGCCTGATGTTATTCTCCAGAAGGTCGACATCCATATCGTAACAGGGCCCTGCAACGTCCGGTTCAAACAGTTCATGAGAGTTCCTTCCTGCGATGTCCTGTTCGGAGAGACCGAAATACTCTTCATAGGCGGCATTACAGCCCGTAAATCTGAAATCGAGATCTTTATAGCATACGGGAGTCGGCAGAGTGCTCATCAGGCTTTCCAGAATCGCCAGATTATCTTTCAGTGCTTTTTCGATGTTTTTCCGCATTTCGATCTCAGTTCGGAGTTCCTCATTCTTATTCTTCAGCTTGTCGGCGGATCTGCCAAGATAAACTGCTACAAAAAAATACACAATCGGTCCGACAACGACATTGAGAATCCCTGATCTATAATCGATATTATTTTGACATACGAAATTGCCCAGCAGCAAAACAACTAACAGGTTTGCAGTAAACAGACTGCCTTTGAGTCCGGATTCTGTACTGCTGATCATAATAAAAAGTATGCCGATAGTACCTTTAACCGTAATCGGTATGGCCGGACACAGGTATATAATTGTTATGAAAGTGAAGTAAAGACCTGCTTTTATCATAACGTTACTCCTGCGACATTTTTTCCGATTATATAATATAACAACATTCCCCGGCAATCTACATCGACATGACATCAATAATCGACACAATCCTCCATAATACGCCGCACGAAACTTGGAATACTATCAAGTTCAACATAAAAAAACCTCCTATTCATCGTTTCTGAATTACGATAAATAACAGGTTAGATGTAGGCTCCAGTGACGATATATTTTCACTCAGTATATCATCACCGGAACAAATCCTTTATATTTTTTCATATTTCCGAAGCTCAACAGTCGTTGAAACTCCAACTACTCCCCGTCTTCCAGGTCCAGGCTGCAGTTGTGGTAGACCTTCTGGACGTCGTCGTTCTCCTCGAGAACCTCGATCATCTTCCTAAGGCTCTTGATGGCGTGCTCGTCCGTCGGAGCGGTTTCCATGGAAGGAACATAATCAATGTCGGCTTCCACGAATTCATATCCGGCGGCTTTCAGAGCTTCCGCTACTGCGTTGAAAGCGTCGGGTGAGGTTTGAATCTCGAAGGAGTCCTCATGGGTTATCATATCATCGGCTCCCGCCTCCAGTGCTGCTTCCATCAATGCGTCTTCCTCTATCTTGGCGGTTTTTTCAATGAGTATCAACCCTTTCCGTTCAAACATATAAGAGACACATCCGGGCACACCCAGATTCCCGCCGTATTTGTCAAAAGCATGCTTCATTGCAGCGGTGGTTCTGTTCTTATTATCTGTCAGGACGTCCACAATAACGGCGACCCCGCCTGCTCCATATCCTTCAAAGCTCCCTGATTCGTAGGATTCACCCGCCAGCTCTCCTGTACCCTTCTTGATCGCTCTTGTAATATTATCATTCGGCATATTAATGCCTTTTGCCTTGTCGATGGCATGCTTCAACGACATATTATAATCAGGGTCTCCGCCGGCCTTTGCAGCTACCGTAATAGCCCTGGCATATTTCGTAAAGACCTGCGCTCTTTTTGAATCCTGAGCCGCTTTTCTGTTTGCAATTGTTCCATGTCTGCCCATTAAACAATTCCTCCTGTCTCTATTCAGTTTTTTCCCGCATCCAAACGGTCGGGTAAATTATACCATAAAGGATACCGGAATACAAATTTTACTTGTCTTTTTCCATGTTTTTATAGGCTGTTGCCATCATCAGCTTGATCCGATTCAGCTGATTGACGTCGCTGGCTCCCGGATCATAATCGATTGCTGCAATATTGGCAAGGGGACTGTATTTCCTCAGCGCCTTCATCATTCCCTTTCCGGTTACATGATTGGGCAGGCACGCAAAAGGCTGCAGGCATACGATGTTTTCAACTCCGTTATCGATGAGTTCCACCATTTCACCGGTCAAAAGCCATCCCTCACCGCACTGGTTTCCGAGAGACAGAATCCGGCTTGCCTTTGCTGCCATTTCCTTGATGAACAGAGGCGGTTCAAATCGCCTGCTGTGATGCAGCGCCTCTCGTGCAGGCCTGCGAAACCGCTCTACGACCTGAATCGCGGCTGCATTCCCCAGCATGGTCTTGTATTTTCCAGACAGTTTTCTGAAATTAAACTCCTTGCTGTACATCCCATAGAGAAAGAAGTCTGCCAGATCGAGTACAACGGCTTCTCCGCCTTCCTCCTCGATAATCCCGACAATATCGTTGTTGGCTGTGGGATGGTATTTTACAAGAATTTCTCCTACCACACCGACCTTTGGTTTTTTGACCTCAATCAGAGGAAGCCTGTCAAAATCCTCGACAATCCCATGTATATATTTCCTGAACTTCCGGAAGCTGCCTTTCTCAATATTCTGCCGGGCTTTTGCCGACCACTTTTCAAACAGTTCGTTAGCTGTACCCTTGACTGCTTCATAAGGTCGTGTTGCATACAGAACACGCATAAGCACATCACCGTAAACCAATGCCATCAGAACCCTTCGGATCATTGGAAGGGTAAGCTTAAATCCCGGATTTTTCTCCAGTCCGGCTGTGTTGATGGAAACCACAGGAATCTGCTCCATCTTCAGATCCGTCAGCGCTTTTCGCAGCAGCGCCACATAGTTGCTGGCACGGCAGCCGCCACCGGTCTGTGACATGGCCACAGCGGTTTTATTCAGATCGTATTTCCCTGACTTCAGCGCGTGTATGATCTGACCAAGGGAAACGATGGTCGGATAGCATGCATCATTGTTGATATATTTCAAGCCTTCTTCCACCGCATACTTATCAACGGAGGGAAGCAATTCCACACGATAGCCGCTGTGATTCAATGCAGGCTCCAGAAACTGAAAGTGAATCGGAGACATCTGCGGAAGGATGAGAGTGAAATCCCGTTTCATCCGTTTCGTGTAGATCTTACGGCTGAACCTTATCTCTTCCGTGCTTCGCTTGATTTGGTTCTTCTCCCGCTCTTCCATAGCGGCCTTCAGAGAACGGATTCTGATCTTGGCGGCACCGAGGTTGGATCCTTCATCTATTTTCAGTACGGTATATAATTTATTCTTGTTTTTCAGCAGCTCCTCCACCTGATCAGTCGTAACGGCATCCAGACCGCAGCCGAAGGAGTTGAGCTGAACCAGCTCAATATCATCGTTTCTGCCGGCTACTTCAGCCGCACGATAAAGCCTGGAGTGATACATCCACTGATCCAATACCCGGATCGGCCGCAGCAGCTTCGTAAAATGCGCAACCGAGTCTTCGGTCAGAACCGCCATTCCGAAGGAATTGATGAGCTGATCGATCCCATGGTTGATTTCTGGATCCAGGTGATACGGCCTTCCGGCAAGAATCACTGCTTTCTTGTTATTGTCTTTGATATATTTAATCGCATAGGCTCCTTGCTTCTTAATGTCATCCTTGAAGCGCTTGTCTTCTTTTCTTCCCTCTTTGACCGCTTTGCTGATCTCATTATAGCCGATGTGCAGCGGCCTCAGCAATTCATACAGCTGCCGTGTCAGCCTGACATCGTCGTCATAGGGCAAAAATGGATGGCTGAAAAGCACTTCATGCTCATCAAAGACATCGTCCATATTTTTAGCAACCACTTCGGGGTATGTGGCAACGATCGGGCAATTGTAATGGTTTGGAGCAGTCGCATCCTCAATCATCTCATAATTGACGCATGGATAAAATATCCATTTAACCCCGTTGTTTACTAACCATTTTACATGCCCATGCACCAGCTTGGCGGGATAACAGGCAGTATCGGAGGATATGGTTTCCATCCCCATTTCGTAAATTTCTTTTGACGAAACAGGCGATAAAACAACTCGAAATCCCAGTTTCGTGAAGAAGGTGAACCAGAACGGATAGTTCTCATGCAGATTCAGAACACGTGGAATTCCTACGGTACCACGGGCGGCATAAGCCGCTTCAAGCGGTTCATAGGAGAACAGCCTTTTATACTTATACTCAAATAGATTCGGAAGCTGCTCCCCTTTCTTTTCCAGTCCCGCACCCTTCTCACAACGGTTTCCGGTGATGAACCTTCCTCCGTCATTGAATTTATTAATGGTCAGAAGACAGTTGTTCTGGCAGCCCTTGCAGCGTGTGTGTGTATTGGTTACTGTAAAGCATTCCATTTCGGACGGTTTGATAACTCCCGACTCAGTACCCTCGACATAATTCTCTCTGGCAATGAGCGCAGAACCGTAAGCCCCCATAATGCCCGCGATATCGGGCCGGACCACATTTCTTCCAATGATCTGTTCAATGCTTCTCAGGATGGAATCGTTAAGGAAGGTTCCTCCCTGTACGACGATTTTATCTCCCGCTTCTTCGGTATCGCGAAGCTTGATCACCTTATACAGGGCATTTTTTATGACGGAATGGGACAATCCTGCGGATATGTCCCCGATAGTCGCACCTTCCTTCTGCGCCTGCTTCACCTTGGAATTCATGAATACGGTGCATCGGGTTCCCAGATCCACCGGTTGCTCGGCAAAAAGACCCTCCTTGGCAAAGGCCTGGACACTCATATTCACTGACTTTGAGTAGGTTTCAATGAAAGAGCCGCAGCCGGAAGAGCAGGCTTCGTTGAGCATGATATTGTAGATTGCTCCATCCCTGATTTTCATGCATTTCATATCCTGTCCGCCGATATCGAGAATAAAATCGACACCGGGAAGGAATTCTTCCGCAGCCTTGTAATGAGCCATTGTTTCGATTTCTCCCATGTCGGCGCTGAAAGCTGCTTTAATCAGACCCTCTCCGTATCCGGTCACCGTAGTATTCGCAATATAAGCGACGTCAGGCAGCAGGGAGTATAGCTCCTTGAGCATAACCATGGTCGTTTCCAATGGTTTTCCCTCATTATTTTTATAGAAGGAATAGAGGAGATATTTCTCGTCGTCGATCAGCGCGGCTTTGGTGGTTGTTGAGCCGGCGTCGATACCCAGAAATACCCTGCCCTTTGTACGCCGGATATCCCTTCTTTTTATTCTATTTTTATCATGACGATTTTTAAAGAACTGAAATTCATTGAAATCCTTAAATAAAGGCTCCATGTGCTTCGTCTCGGAGAGCATTCCGGGATCAGCCTTCTCAATTCTGGACAGAATGCTTTCAACATTCACCGCTGCGTACTTATCTGACAGCATTGCTGCGCCGATTGCCACATAATACTGGGAATCCGCCGGAAAAATGATCTGCTCCGGTTTCAGATCCAGCGTTTCCACAAACCGTTTTCTCAGTTCCGATAAAAAAGACAACGGTCCTCCAAGAAATGCCACATTTCCTCGAATCGTTCTGCCGCAGGCTAGTCCGCTGATAGTCTGATTCACTACCGCCTGAAATATGGAAGCCGACAAATCTTCGATTTTGGCACCCTCATTGATCAGCGGCTGAATATCAGTCTTGGCAAAAACACCGCATCGCGCGGCAATTGGATAAATCATAGAGTAGTTTTTCGCTGCCTCGTTGAGTCCCTGTGCATCCGTGTTGAGCAATACGGCCATCTGGTCAATAAAAGCCCCCGTACCTCCGGCACAGGTTCCGTTCATTCTCTGTTCGATGGTTGCTCCGTAAAATGTAATCTTTGCATCCTCACCGCCAAGCTCTATGGCCACATCCGTGTCCGGAATCAAAGCCTCTACGGCAGTGCTGCAGGAAATTACCTCCTGTTCAAACGGAATTCCCAGAACCGTCGATAAAGAAAGGCCGCCGGAGCCCGTGATGGCTACCGTCGTCTGAATATCCTTAAATGTATCATAAAGCTGAAACATAAGCTCTGAAGCTTTTTCAAAGACGTTTGACATATGTCTCTCGTATCTGCTGAATACAATGTTGTTATTACGATCCAGCAATACAAGTTTCACCGTAGTAGAACCAATATCAATTCCTAATTTCATATATGAGTTCGCATCCTCCTGCCAGACATTAAACTTACGCAACCGGCGTAAAACCAACCTCATCGGATTGATTCCGCAGTGATTCATTATACCACACCGGATATTTAAAATCAAAAAAAAAGAAGAACTTCCGACCTTTCACGATCTTCCACTACACTTCTACTCAGATTTACTATATAATACCCATGTTATGAAAAGTACAATCAGAAAAAAAACCTACAAAGCGATATATCGGCTGCTAAACAGGGTAAGCCCCCTCGCCACCGACTGCGGCCGGCTTTGCTCCGCGGCCTGCTGCTGCTGCGGCGGAGATGGCGGAGATGGCTTGGATTTTGATTTTGGCATTTACCTTCTCCCCGGCGAAGAGAAACTGTTTACTCAGAAAGAGGACTGGCTGAAATGGACGGCCGAGTACGCAGAGGATTATGTATTTCCGGCATCCTGGTCCGGGAAGGTCTTTTTCATCCGCTGCAAAACTCCTCCCCACTGCCCGAGGGAAATGCGGCCTCTTCAATGCAGGTTCTATCCGCTTGCTCCTTACCTGACGGAAAAGAATCAATTAAAGCTTATCCTTTCTCCTCAGGAGCTTCCCTATCAATGTCCTCTAATCACAGAAAAAATGACCCTTCAAGAAGCCTTTGTCAAGGCCACCTATACCGTCTGGAAACATCTGATCCGTGATCCGCTGATCTACGATCTGGTTAAGATGGATTCCAAGGCGCTTAGGAAGAATAAAAACAGTAAAATAGAAATTGTCAAATAAAAGCAGTTCTTAATATAAAGCGAGACAGATCACTTTTCATTATAAGCGCCGCGCCGTGGGTATTCTTACAGAAAACCGTGAAACCTGTTACCGACTTAGTGCGAAGCACTATAAAGGAGGCGGTTTTCAGGAGAATATCCCCGGCAGGTACCTGAGAGTGAGCTGTCTCTAATATAATCTTAAGACCTGCTTCTTTCTGTTCTGTTCTGTTTTCTTTTCTATTTTACCTGAAGCGCATTGAAGATGATCACTGCCGCTTCTGCGTTGGTTACCTGATTTGTTCCGTTAAACCGTCCTTTATTATCCCCCTGCATGATTTTCAGGCCGTAACAGATTGCGGCATATCCTTTGTAGGATTCCGTCACCTTATCCTTAAAAGGATTGATGAATATTTCAGGCTGTTCGGCCGCTTTCCCAAGACCGAGGAATCTGATGACATATTTAGCCGCTTCCTGCCTCGTAACAACGGAGTTCGGCGCTTTTTCACCTTCCTTGATGATCTTGTCATTGATCAGAAGCTTATAAAACTCATCCTCGTCATAGTACATCTGGATCGGCGAATACAGGTACCTCAAAAAGCTAACCTGGCTTATTTTCTGCGCCGGATTGAACTTTTCCCCCTGGAGATAGTATCCGTTTTCCAGTAGCTTCAAAATCTTGGCTTCCGCCCAGTGTCCCTTGATATCGGAGTAAGCGGGAAGGGCTTTCTCTTTATAAGGTTTGCCGTCCCATCCGAGCTTGATGCCCTTGACGGGATCAATCAGGAAATCACCTGCAGAATAGGTGAAATCATAGACCAGTGCCGTTTCTCCCTGATTAACCTTTTTATACATCAAGTCCATTTTCCCCGTATTATTGATCAGGTCAAAGGCTTTCTCTTCGTCTATGACGTTGTCGATTGCAGGAAAGGTCAGCCCGTCGTACCAGTTGCAGTCATAATGAGTGATTTTGCCGCTTGCTTTGTTCACGATCACGGAAAAACCATTGCCGATAAAATCAATCCCGTTCACCTGCCTGTAATAATTAAAGCTGTAGTCGGTCATATTCTCGTCGATCTTGTAAATTTTATAAACGGGACTCTCATAAAATCTGGACTGAGCAAACTTTTCAGGAGCATATGACTTCATGAAAGCTTCCGCCTTCTCTTTTGCCTTCGCTTCCGAAATTCCCGCATTTCCCTTTCTGCTTTCTTCACTGTAGATATAGAAGGAGATCAATTCTCCGGTTTTCGCATTTACGACTCCGTAGGCACCGTCAAATCCGATTTCCCACTGATATTTTTCCTTCTCGATATAGTTTTTAGAAAGGGTGGAATTCAGCACTTTCGCATTTGAAGCCAGACCCGGGATGGCATTTCGCAGAATCCCTTCCGCTTTACTCTTTGACAACAGTCCGGATATTCCTTCAACAGCCTCTATTTCCTCCCTGGTAAGCTGGCTGTCGGCAGTTACGGATTCCGCCATTTTGTTCATTGCTCCAGCCCCGCCCATGTCGCGGTATATGCTGTAATCATTATAGAGCGGAACTGCTTCCCCCGTCTTGGCATCGATTGCTTTGCCCGCCGTATTGGCACCGGAATATGCAGGGAAAACGGTCAATGTCTTTTTATTGTAGTCGAAATAAGAATAATAATTTAAAGGAACGTTGATTTTATCAAGGTAAGCCTTTTTTGCAGCATCCGCGCCGATCACGCTGGCTGCATCCGGAAGCCCGGTGATATCCTCTCCGGAGCCGGAATAATAGTATCCGACGATATCGCCGGTGTGCTTGTCTACTTCAACCGAAACTTCCAGATAGCTTACCACGGCATTATTCTTATGAACCTTGAAATAATAGTAATGCCTGTCGGAATTGGCATAGTCATTAGAGTCCATCAGCTTTAGGCTGGATGCGATATCGGGTCTGACTTTCGCCAGGAAAGCCTCCGCTTTTTTTTGGCCGGTTTCCCTGTTTACCGTTCCAAGTCCCTCTTTTGGCCTGCTGGAATATTTATTGAAGCTGGTCAGATATCCGCCGCTTTCGCAGGTTGCGGAGATTCCTCCGCTGTAATCCTCATTGTTCCAGTTCAGATACCACATAGAAATATTCTTTCCGTTCTGTTCATATGTGCTGGATGAATACTGGAAAGTTTTGTAGTCGCTTGGAATCACAGTAATACTTTTTACTTGCAGGATCGCCTGTTCTAAGCCCTTGCTGTCGGTTCCGCCGTCGGCAAAGGCGGGAATCGCAGAAGTTAAAATCAGACCGATTGCCGCCAGGATGCTTATAATTTTTCTCACTGATACTTTACCTCCTTATTATTTTTACAGCCGAAGTCCAATATCTAGATTTCGCTGCATCTGCGCACCTTCTCTTTTCGGTCCGGTGGGCTGCTACAGTTTTAAGACGTAAGCCCATGGAAAAAGTTCCCCATGCTTGAAAAAAATAGCCGTAAATTTATCAAACATTGCCAGTCCATTATAAAGCAATGTCCAGAAGGACCGGACAGTGATCGCTGCCAATGACCTGATCATAGATAACCACATTGCTGATTTTGTTCTTAAGCCTCTCCGAAACCAAAAAATAATCGATTCTCCATCCCGCATTATTCGCTCTGGCATTAAACCGGTAGGACCACCAGGTATAAACACCCGTAATGTCCGGATAAAGATACCGATATGTATCGATAAAGCCCGACTCAAGCAGTTCGGTCATCTTTGCCCGCTCCTCGTCGGTAAAACCTGCGTTTTTTCTGTTGGCTGCAGGATTTTTCAAATCAATTTCCTGATGCGCCACATTGAGATCTCCGCAGATAATGACAGGCTTCTTCTGATCAAGCCCCTTGACATAATCCCGGAATGCGTCCTCCCATAACATTCTGTAATCCAGACGGGCAAGTTTTTCCTGTGAGTTGGGAGTATACTCTGTAACAAGGAAAAAATCATCGAATTCCAGTGTGATTGCCCTGCCCTCTTTATCATGACCTTCCGCATTGATGTCATAAAAAACGCTGTTTGGCTTTCTTTTCGAAAAAATTGCGGTACCGGAATAACCCTTTTTCTCTGCGCTGTTCCAGAATTGCTCATACCCTTCCAGCATGACTTCCGCCTGGCCTTCCTGCATCTTGGTTTCCTGAATGCATATCATATCCGGATCCTGTTCTTTGCAGAATTCCAGGAATCCTTTCCCGAGACAAGCTCTTAATCCATTCACATTCCACGTTATCAGCTTCATCGATCAACCTCCGACTTTCTATACAATCATGATTTATTTATAACCAAAACCGGGCGCTTCAATCAGCACAGCGACCAAGCCGTTCAGGCGTCGAGACCCTTGATCTCCTTGATATAGATGTATCTTAGGAGAAGCGCTGATGCAGTCAGCGAAAACAATTCCGCCAATGGAAATGCAAGCCACACATAGTCCAGTCCGGCAAAATGTGACAAAAGCCAGGCCAGAGGCAGAATAAGAATGATCTGCCGCAGCAGCGACACGTAAAGGCTCAATGTGCCGTGTCCGATCGCCTGAAACAGTGTTGCGGACATGATACCGAATGCTGCGAATACAAAGCAGCTGCTTATGATTCGCAAAGCCCTGACTCCGATATGGATCATCTCCGGCGAAGCGCTGAAGAGTTTCAGCATCGGTTCTGGAAATATCTGGAAGATGACCATTCCGAGCGCCATAATGATCACGGCCGTATTCAACGAGAGCTTGAAAGCATGGATCAGTCTCTCTCTGTTTTTCGCACCGTAGTTATATCCGAAAATCGGCATGGAACCCTGTATCAGACCGAAAACAGGCATAAAAACAAAGGACGAAAGCCTGAAATATGCCCCCAGGACCGCAACCGCTGCTTCTGAGAATGAAATCAGGATCGCATTCAAGCCAACCAGCATGACTGAGCCGATGGACTGCATGATGATCGATGGCAGTCCAACACTGTAGATATTTCTTAAGGTCGGCAGGCTGATCCTGAATCTGTAAAAACTGATCTTTACGTCATGCTTCCTTGTAAAAAGGAAGAAAAGACCCATGCACATGGAAAGAAACTGCCCCAGAACCGTGGCGACAGCAGCCCCCGTCACTCCCATCTCGGGCGCTCCGAATAACCCGAAGATCAGGATCGGGTCCAATATGATATTGGTTACGGCGCCCGCCAGGCTGCATACCATAGGCAGCATCATATTGCCGGTTGCCTGCAGGATTTTTTCAACATTGAGAAGAATAAACAGGAAAAGGGAAAAAACCGTCACGATAAAACAATAACTGGTTGCGCCTGATACAATGTCCCGGCTTTCAGAAAACGCTCTCACAAAGCGGAGCGAGAAGAAAAGTCCGAACATTGCAAAAACCACCCAGTTGATGATGGAAAGGAGGATTCCGTGTGTTGCAGCCAGATTGGCTTCCTTGAAATTCTGTTCTCCTAACCTTCTCGATATGAGGGAATTCAGACCGATACCGGTTCCTACTCCTACGGATATCAGAAGCATCTGAATCGGAAAAATCAAGGTGACGGCCGCCAGTGCCGATTCCCCGATCATACCGACAAAAATACTGTCTATAATGTTGTATAAGGCATTGATGATCATGGAGAACATGGCCGGCAGTGACATGCTCATCATCAGCTTGCCGACGGGCATGGTACCCATCTTGTTCAATTCTATTTCATTTGAATTCTGTTCATTTCTATTTGTATTCATTTCCACTCTCCGGCTTTTATGATAGACTACAGAAGATTTTACCACAGGGATTCAAAGAAAGAAACCGTTAACCGCAGAAAACTCGTCACATAACGTAAAAGCAGCCAAAAGGAAGCTCCAATTGGCTGCTTTTTAAACTATATATGAGATTGGAATTGTTTATCTTTCTCTGTTTTTTCCGCTGCTGTCACTTCTATCCGGCGAACCGTCCCCGGACTGCCTTGGGCCTAAGTTGTAGCTGCTATCTACAGATTTGTCAAAACCCTCCTTATCAAAAAAAGGATTGAGTTCGCTGCCGGTTTCGGTATTATACCTCAGTTTCCCCTTTCTGGGCAGATCCATATCCGATTGTCGGGCTTCTACCACATGGGCTTTGATCAGGTACATATGGAAGAAAAATTCTGTGATCGTCACGGTTACAGCAAAGATAAGACCGGTAGACAATACGTAATCAGCACCGGGGATAAACAGCAAAACCACCCACGCCAATACACCGGCCATAACCCCATCCAGTATAGAAGCGGCCGTATTCCCATACCTTGGCAGAAGCACCAAGTCTCCGACCAGATAATTCACTGCCGTTCCGACTGCAGCGATTATCAGGGCTGTCCAGATGGTCATCATGCCGAATACCATAAAAGATAACCATGCCGCCCCCAGTGTTACAAAAAACTTGATGATAATTGCAATTGTCGTCTTCATCCGTAATTTTCTCCTTTCACAATAGTTAACTGATATTATCTCCGCAGTCATGAAGATTATTCCAGTCATTGAAAGAATACTGGAATCATTAACACTCGGTTTTTCTGGGAATGCTAAGTACGAATTCTAATACAAATACAATTAAAAGGTGAACGAATGAAAAGATTCGTCGGTTTTTTCCAGGACAGGAGAAAATTCAAAAAGAGAAACACTAAAGTAAAAATACTCTATAAGGTACTCGAAATAGCGTTTGGTTCAGCCATCGCCTCATTCGGACTCACATTTTTTTTAATTCCGAACAATATCATTGACGGAGGGATTACGGGGATTTCCATCATGGCTTCCTATCTCAGCGGGCTCCCCGTCTCAGTTTTTCTGATCACTCTGAATCTTCCCTTCCTGTATTGGGGATACCGCCAGATTGGAAAAACATTTGCCTTGTCAACCTTGTTTGGTGTATGCGGCTTGTCAACAGGAGCTGCCGTTCTGAACCAGGTAACCTGTGCGACCGATGACTATATGCTGGCAGCACTGTTCGGCGGAGTCATCCTTGGAGTCGGAGTAGGGCTGATCATTCGAAGCGGAGGTTCTCTTGACGGTACAGAAATCATAGCCATCATATTTGATCGCCGGACATCCTTTTCTGTGGGAGAAATGGTAATGTTTTTCAATCTCTTCATTCTGGGTGGCTCCGGCATCATATTCGGCTGGGAAAATGCCATGTATTCTCTGCTTACTATTTTTGTAGAGTACAAAACCGTTGATATTACCATTGATGGGCTCAATCGAACAAAATGCATTCTGATCGTATCGGATTATTATGAAGATATCTCTGAAGCGATCCGGGACAGGCTGGGACGAGAATCCACCATTTTTGAAAGCATAGACGACAAGAACCGTACTTTTGTAATCCTGACTGTTGTGACTAGGCTGGAGATCACGAAGCTGAAAGGGATCGTCAACGGATTTGACAGGAATGCGCTGATGGTGATTTCAAGTGTTGAAATAGAAGGAAAACGATTCCGCAAAAAAGCGATTCATTAAAAGCCGCTTTCTTAAAAGGAAAATAATAGGCCGGGACAATTTGCATGAATAGCTCGCATTGAATTGTAAATACTTACCTTAAGGAGGTGAAAAAATTGAGCAGCAAGAAAAAAAACAATAATTTAAATAATAATACGAAAGACAATCCCTATGACAATTATCACGGACACCAAAACAGCGGCGGGCAGAAACTGGAGAATTCTGTAACAAATAAAGATTCCAGCAACTCAACCGGAAAGGATTCCAGTAATTCAAAAAACAAAAAAAATAAAAACAAGTAAGATCAGAGCCGGGAAAATCTTTATCCCGAATGGTGGTGAGGTCAAAAAACTATGCAAGCTTCTTTGCATAGTTTTTTCACTTTAATCCTTCCTTTTTCTGAATTCATCCAGTCTCACAAGAACGTCAGGATTTTCTTTTACAAAGGAAATATAATGCTCAAAACTTTTCACGGTTTCGTCGCTCAATGTGTGTTCAACCTTTTCCGTTTCAGACAGGATTTTTTCGTCATCGATACCGAACAGCCGGAAAAAAGATTCGATGATGCGATGTCTCTCTAAAAGCAGTTCGCCAAGTCTTTTCCCTTCCGGCTTGAGAAGAATCACGCCATACCGCTCATACTGAAGCAAATTTAAAAGCCCCAATTTCTGAACCATCCTGGTAGCAGAGGGGGGATGAACATTTAACGCTTCGGACAATTCGTTGATCCGGGTAAAACCAGTATCCTTTGACAACCGGTAGATCATCTCCAGATAATCCTCCATGGATGCCGAAAGCAGGTCTTCTTTTTTTTTCATATATCCGCTGAAGGTACGGAATTCCTTACCATTCATTTTTTACCTACTTTCACATCTTTGCAGTTTTTCTCAATCAAAAAACCGATCCATTATTTTATATATATGCGTCACACAACCTTCATATTTTTCATATTTTAGCCTAGGGAAAATTTTTTACCCTCGATGAAAGAATGAAGGATATCAATATTCATATAAAAATCAGAATACACGTATCCGAAAGGAGGTTCTTATGAATCGATACATTCCGCTGAATTATTTGCCGCTGGGAAGCAAGGCAAAAGTAAAAATACTTACATCGGAGTCAGACATCAGAAGACGAATGCACGATTTGGGTCTGATTTCCGATACAGAGGTAAAAGCACTTCAGAAAAGCCCTTCCGGAGATCCAACCGCGTATCAGATACGCGGCGCCGTCATCGCAATCCGGTCGGAAGAAGCTTCAAAAATAATGGTTGAAACACTTTCATAATATATGGGCGGATTCATTCTGCTCATATATTAAATTTCATCTCAATATGGGGGTTACGACAAATGGGTTTGTCAAATCAATCAACAGGGGTGGGTGTATTGCAGAGCGCGCTAAGAATCGAACGCAGCGAGGGCGACAGATTAATTGCACTTGCCGGGAATCCCAATGTCGGGAAAAGCACTGTATTCAACAGCTTGACCGGACTGAACCAACATACCGGCAATTGGCCTGGAAAAACAGTCACCAATGCACAGGGAAGATACCGATACAACGGTATGGGGTTTATAGTAGTTGATATTCCGGGTACATATTCCCTTATGGCCAATACTGCTGAAGAGGTGGTGGCTCGTGACTTTATCTGCTTCGGTGATCCTGATGCGACGGTAATTGTGACAGACGCCACATGCCTGGAAAGAAACCTGTACCTGGTCCTGCAGACGCTGGAGATTACGAATAACGTGGTAGTCTGTGTGAATTTGCTGGATGAAGCGAAAAGAAAAAAAATCAGTGTAAATCTTGAAACGTTAAGTGGTCTGCTGGGGGTGCCTGTGATCGGAACCAGCGCCAGAAGCGGTGAGGGACTCGATCATCTGATGGATGCAGTCTGTCGTATCACAGAAAATAACACGTGCAAGCCGTTCAGAATTCGCTATGACGACAGGATCGAGCAGGCCATTGATAATTTGGAGCCATACGTAAAGCAGCTGCAGGCGGTTGACCCGAAACTGAACAGCCGATGGGTGGCTTTAAAGCTGCTGGACGGGGATGAAACACTTCTGGAAGCATTGCAGAAATACATGAATTTCAACCCGAATGATCATCCTGGGCTGACAGGGAAGCTGAACGAAGCGATGGAACAGTTAAGCAATTCCGGCATCGACAGAGAGCTTTTCCGGGACACAATCGCAGCGGAGATTGTTCGTACCGCTGAAAAACTCGCAAGCATGACGGTAACAGCAAAAACCGAAAAGTATCATGATACCGACCGGCGAATCGATCGTATCGTCACCTCCAGAATCTTTGGAATTCCCATTATGATCGGATTGCTTGGATTTATCTTCTGGCTTACAATAACGGGTGCAAACTATCCTTCTCAAATGATCGCCTCATTTCTTTTCAGCATTGAGGATCAATTAACACTCCTCTTTCAGGAGTCAGGCGCACCCACATGGGTTCACGGCGTACTGATCATGGGCATCTACCGAACGCTGGCCTGGGTCGTTTCCGTAATGCTGCCGCCCATGGCAATCTTTTTTCCTCTTTTCACACTGCTGGAAGACCTGGGCTATTTGCCGAGGGTTGCTTTTAATCTGGATAATTTCTTCAAGAAGTCCTGCGCCCATGGCAAACAAGCGCTTACCATGTGCATGGGATTTGGCTGCAACGCGGCAGGAATCATAGGCTGCCGGATTATCAATTCACCTCGGGAAAGACTGATAGCCATGATTACGAATAATTTCGTGCCGTGCAACGGCCGCTTTCCGACTTTGATCGCTATTATTACCATGTTTTTTGCAGGCATGGTCTCGGGTCCTTTTCAGTCTATCCTGTCCACGCTGTTTTTAACCGGCGTCATTGTTCTGGGCGTCCTGATGACACTGTTTATCTCTCGAATTCTGTCAAAGACCATTTTGAGCGGGCTGCCCTCTTCCTTTACCTTGGAGCTGCCTCCCTATCGGAGGCCCCAAATCGGTAAAGTGATTGTAAGATCCATATTCGACCGAACCTTGTTTGTTCTTGGCAGAGCCGTTACGGTAGCCGCGCCCGCCGGCCTGGTGATATGGCTGATGGCGAATATTCATGTGGGAGATCTCAGCATTTTAAACCTTTGCGCCGGCTTTCTGGATCCTTTTGCCCATTTGATCGGTCTGGACGGGTACATCCTGATGGCATTTATTCTTGGATTCCCGGCCAACGAAATCGTTGTCCCGATCATTATCATGAGCTATATGTCTGCCGGAAATATGATGGAACTGGATAGTCTGGCCCAACTGAGAGAACTTCTGGTCTCTCACGGCTGGACCTGGCTCACTGCCGTATGTGTCATGCTGTTTTCGCTGATGCATTGGCCCTGCGGAACCACATGTCTGACAATCAGAAAAGAGTCGCAAAGCTGGAAATGGACGCTTGTTTCCTTTCTTGTACCGACAATCACCGGGATTACTGTGTGCTTCATCGTAGCAAACACGGTACGGGTGCTTGGTTTAATATAGGTGTTAATCCTAAAATTAACGTCAGAATCCCACCCGCCCAGCTGTATCTTAATTATTTGAATCATCTTGATGATCGGGGAAATCTTGAACGATGCAGCAGGGCAATCATCCATACTGCTATCAGTAAATTTATGATCAGTGCCGCTGCAGCAGCGGACGGTTCCATCCCTTCCAGTTCGTCCATTGCCTGCCCTTTTTCAGGCAGTGCTGCTATATAGCCGGAAGCCACGGCAATCAGGTTGAAGAAGCTGTGGCTTCCAGTTGTAACCCAAAGCGTTTTAAATTTTTCATAAAGGAATGCCAGAAAGATTCCATAGAAGAGCGCCGTAACACCCTGGACCACATTCATGTGTGCTGCAGACCAGACCAGAGAGGAAATGAAAGCAGAGACAAAAAAGCCGGAGATCTCTCTCATTCTATTGTAAATGATACCCCGGCATAATATTTCCTCCAATACCGGAGCCAGAACGACAACGGAAATGAGCTGCAGAGGCAGGGGAGCCGACGCTATCACTTTATAAACCTCAGAATATCCGGCAAATGATTCATTGAGGTGCAAAACAATGCTGAGCAGAGAAACAGATCCAAGAACAAAATAGGTTGCTACAACGATAAGTACCACATTCTTTACACCAAAATCAGAAAAATTCGTAGGGGAGGTCTGTTCAGCCGCCTTGTTCTGCATACAGTAAATCCAATAGATGCCGGCCAGGGAAATCGTCTGCTGAAGGATCAGCACCAGGATCACATGCCTCTCTTCAATTCTCAAATTGAGCCCGCGGGTGACCAGAACGATCCCAAAGGTTACGATCAGGTAAAACAGTACGGGATATATGATTTGAACCATATTCCAAATGATCTTTTTCATATTCCCTGCTACCTTATTTCGCGGCTGACTCCCACAATCTCAGCCTCCGTACTCTCTTCCGTAAAAGAAATCACATGATCCATGATACTGTCCGCATGGGCATGATTCCCCGCAACGCAGGCTATGCCCAGGACAATGCTCTGATGCAGGTCCTGGTTCTCCACCTCAGCGACAGACACATTGAACCTGTTGCGGATTTTGGCGGTCAGACTTTTTACAATCATGCGCTTTTCCTTCAGGGAGTGGACCCATGGAGCGTATAACCTGATTTCAAGAGTTCCTATCATCATCTGATACTCACTGCCTTTCGAATTTATGATTCACTGTTGTTCAATTCTTTATTTATTATCTTTTAAGTCAAAGTATGCCGCTTCTTCGTCTTTATATATTATTATCAGGGAAGCATCGGATGCCTCATGCAGCAGTTTCTCCAATTTTTACGGTTCAACTATTAATTATTGAAAAATGAATTACTCTGAATTGAAATGAAATCTATAACGGTTATTATTACTATATTATACCATACCGATCTTGTATTATAGGATCCCTTTTGGATTATAGCATCAATGATCCAGATATTCTTCCAGACAAATACCTGCTTTCATGATTTCAGCAGCAGCTTCCTTGCCGACATACCGATAATGCCATGGTTCATATCCAATTCCGGTAATCTCGCATTTATCTTTCGGATACCGAAGTATGAAACCATATTTATGGCAATTCTCCATCAGCCAGACCTGCTCTGACGTATTCGCCTGCTGCTTGTCCAAAGATTGATAGCTATTTGATACAATATCCACTGCCAATCCGGTTTGATGTTCGCTGGTGCCAGGAACGGCAACCCATTTCCCGGCCTCAGCTCTCGCATCCTCTTCCGTATAACCTTTTTCCAGATATTTTTCCACCTGCCTGGTATAGAGAGTAGTCTGCTTCTCCATTGTTCGGTAGGACGAGCAAATAAGCGGATTCAGTCCGGCGGCACGCGCATCGTCCATCATCATCTGTAAATCAGGATAGGCTCGCTTATCGAAAGAATGTCCATTTTTCAGTTGTACTAAATCTACACTGAAATCATTTGGAACCGGATGGCTTTTATTCACAAGTATCAGCTTCCATTCATCAAAGTCGCTTTCTTCTTTTTGTTGATCTTGTACTTCTTTTTGCTCTTCATTTTTAAACGTTTCCGATTCTATGTCATCCTTTCTCTCTGCTGTGATCTTGGTTCTTTCGGATATAAGCTGCTCCGGCACCTGCAGCGATGGTAGAGTAAGACCCCGATTCGCTTCTGCCGTAGCTCTCCCACTGAGAAAGGTTATAATGCAAAGAATTATTATCATCGCTCCTCGGATTATTTTTCTCTTTTTTCTAACACGTATTTTATTACTGGTCATTCTAACGTTTTGATATTGTTTCTGATTCATCATTAGTCGTTCTCCCTTCATATAAATACAACCCTTTTGTAACTTTATATTACAGAAGGGTTGTATCGAAGGTTATTCTTATTTTCATCAATTTTGCATCATACAGAACGATTTCGCAATTTTATCATTTTTTCCCCGGTATCATTTGAATGCTATAGCTGTTTCCCCCTTGAGGTACTGCAAACTGATATAAGACCATTCCATTATCGGTGGTATATTGTACGACTCCCGGCTTTATTGATTTCTCCTCCCGCTGCAGCCCGAGATATACTGCGAATGCCTGCGAAATTTCTTCTGCATTCAAATCCGGTAACGGATCATTTGCCCAGATATTATATTGGTAAATATGGTGTGAATCCACATCGATCAATAAGCTCACAACCGTTTTTTCCTCTGTTGCAAATGTCAGATCCCATATCTTTGCGTGAATTCCAGGCCGCTCCATATTGGTATAGGTTTTCATGGAACAGTCTAAGTTAAACCTGTCAGGAATTGTGATTTGCGGAAAGATGCCACTATTTTTAAGGATTTCAAGTTCATCATAAACAATCCGGCTGATATCCTGTGTATTCTGCTGGGCATCAGGATGCTGATCCTGACTGACCATCACGATCTTCTCCTGACCGAGATTGTAGCCGTTGATCAGGGATAGCTTATCCGCAATATCGATGTTTGCCGAGTCCGGGGATTGCATTTCATCCAGCACTTGGGTTGTAACCTTTCCGAACAGAATCTCATCTCTTATTTTTGAGATTGTCGGGGGTGCGAACACCGACGCATACAGCAGGATGATAAACAGGAGGAAGATGGAAAATTCTCGAATTCTCATCATGTCTTCTTAACCTCCTTCAGCTGGATTGTAACACAAGTTCCTTCTCCGGGGCTGCTCTGGAATTTCATAGCCGCTTTATGTAGTTTCAAAATCTCAGAACAGATTGCAAGACCCAAACCTGCTCCGCCTTGCGCTCGTGCTCTGGATTTATCTACCATATAGAATGCCTCTGTGATTTTTGACAGTTCCGATTGTTTCATGCCCTTTCCCGTATCCTGTATCATGATGAGATAATTATCTTCCGACCATTTCCCTGAAAGTGATATGCGCCCACCGTGATCCATGGATTTTATTGCGTTATCCAGCAGATTGATCAATACGGTTTTCATCAGGTCCGGTTCCGCTCGGATAACCGCATCTTCGACAGATACGAACAATTCAATTCCTTCCCTCATCAAAACAGGCTGCATAACTCCTTGAATTTCAAGAAAAAACTCCCGCACCTGAATATGCTTCATCGGGAAATCATGATTTTTCAATACAATCATATCCATTAATTTCATAGAAAGGGATTCTAAGCGTTTTCCTTCTTCAAATATATAATTGGCTGACAAGACAATCTGCTCCCGATCCATTTTCTTTGAGCGCAGCATGTCTGCGTATCCAATCATCGAAGTCAGTGGTGTTTTCAATTCGTGGGCAAAGCTTCCAATAAAGTCTTCCTGTCGGCGCGAGGCCTCCTTAAGCGCCTCCACCATCTGTTCCAGCTTTTCTGCCATCTTGTTGAAATCCTTTGATAGCTTTCCGATTTCATCACGGCTTGAAATCATAACTCGTTGATCAAAATTTCCGTTTGCCAGCTGCTTTGTTGCCCGTGACAATTTTTTCAATGGCTTCGTCAGCCACCGGGAAACAATAAATACGACCGTTCCGCTTGCTAATATCATGATCATCATCAGGTAATAAAAGCTATGATATTGCTCAGAGCGATTTTCAAACAGAAATGTGATATCCCGAAAATTCTCAAGATACATCACTTCATTCAGTACGGCGAGAGGACCTGCTGCATGAATGAAATAACGCGAATCAGATTGAACGATCTCATACCCCTTCGTATTGGCAGACAGTTGTTTCAAAATGTGATTGTCTATGTTACTGCTGCTGCTGCTGAAAACAGTCTGAAATGCGCTGTCATTCAACCGGAATGGGATCACTCCTTTTGAAGTGTTAATTGTTACCGATTGTGCAACTCTTTTAATACTATTATTTTGAATTGCGATCATTTCTTGTTCTGTGGCGATAGTATAATAGTTTACGGGCTGATTATGTATCATTTCAAGCTCACGTGTCAAGGAATAACATAGAATGTCATTTTCCTCAAAAGCCGCTGTAATCTCACGGTTCAATGATGAACGAAACTGTAAATCAATGAGATAGAAGCTGCCTGCACTAAACGTAACAGCTGCAATCAGAATTGTACTAATAAACACTTTCCAAAAAAAAGTCATCGCTCATACTTCCAGTCTGTAGCCTATTTTATAAATTGCTACAAGCTTGTCCTCCCATTCGATTTTCTTGCGCAGCCTCTGTACATGCAGGTCGAGAGTCCTGCTGGTGCCCATATCTTCCTCTCCCCAGATTCTTTCATAGATCCGGTCTCTGAATAAGGCAATATTTTTATTTTGAACAAACAAAAGCAATAGTTCAAACTCTTTTGTTGTAAGACGAACTATTCTTCCGTTCTTTTTCACGATCCTCGAATCCGTATCGATCGTAACGTCATGGGCTTCAAGGATTCTTGCATTTTTATTATAACGTCGCAGGACAGTTTCCACTCGTGCCAAAAGCTCTATGATTTCAAAGGGTTTTGTTAAATAATCCTCTGCCCCAAGCCTTAGCCCCTTTACCTTATCTTCCACGCTTGACATTGCCGTCAGAAAAATAACCGGTATTTCCAAGAGATTTATATACTCCAGCAGTTCATAACCATTGATTTTTGGGAGCATGATATCCAGTAAAATGAGATCAAAGCTTTCTTTTTCGATGGTATCGGAAGCCATAAGTCCGTCATAGACACATGTACAGCGATAGCCGGCATCTGTCAGATTGGTTTTAATTAGATTTGATATTGCCGCTTCATCTTCCACAATCAATATTTTATTCATCGGAACGCCTCCTTTCCCGTTTCACTATACAGCACTTTTGTATCCAAGTTGCATCATAAATAATACAACTTTGCCATACCAATTGCAAATGCTGATCAGATAGTTGATTATTGAAGTAATGAGCTATTGTTGGTGTATCTAAAAGAAAAAGACCTCTGGTAAAACACCAGGGGCCTTGCAATTTCTGTACTGTGAGTAAGTCTATAAGCCGAGTTCTGTATTTGACAATCATCTATCTTGGCGCACTGTCGCCAGTACGCTCATGCGACCTACCAACCGGGCAGCGACGGGCAGCCGCCTTTTGCGCCCTACTTGGTCTTGCTCCGGGTGGGGTTTACACGGCCAGCATGTTACCATACTGCCGGTGAGCTCTTACCTCACCATTTCAACCTTACCTGTGCCTTCCGGCCATCGGCGGTATGTTTCTGTTGCACTTTCCTTAAAGTCACCTTCACCAGACGTTATCTGGCACCCTTGCCCTGCGGAGCTCGGACTTTCCTCGTGAATATCAAGTATTCCCGCGATTGTCTGGCTTACTCACAATAAAATTATATCATATAATATAAACTTGTAAACATGATATCCTGTTTCCGCCATGCAGAAACGCCGCTCTTGCGGCTCTGCAGTATCGAATCAGGAAAATAATTATATCATATTTCTGAACGGATTTGTATTTATTTCTGATTCCAATATCTGGATTTTTGATCCGACATTTTTCTTTAATTTATCGGCAAAATTTTCTGCAAAGATCTTCTCTGTGCCATGATGGCCGGCATCGATGATGCAGATTCCTTTTTCAATTGCTATCAGTGCCTCATGATGTCTGACGTCACCGGTAATAAACAAATCACAACCGTTTTTAATGGCAGCAGCCATGGTATCGCCGCCTGCCCCGGTGCATAAGCCGACCGTCCGGATCACTTTATTGGAATCGCCGACGGTTTTCAGTTCTCCCTTCACGCCAAGCGCTTTTTCAACCAGTCTGCATGCGGCCTCCATTGTAATGGGCTCCATAAAATCTCCCATTCTGCCCACGACGTATTCTCTGGCATCCCCTTTCATGGCAGGACGCTTGTTTTTAATCCGTCGTATTCTGGATAAACCAAGAATATCCGCCAGATATTCATTATTTCCTCCGAATGCATCATCAAAGGTCGTATGAGCGGAATATACAGAGATTCCCGCTTTGATCAGGTCAATTACGTAATTTCCCGTAATTGTATTATAGTCAACAACATCGATCTTATGGAACAATAGCGGGTGATGGGTGATAATGAAGTCGATATCTTTCATCATTGCCTCGGCAATCACGCCTTTTGTTATTTCAAGCGCAATCAGGACACGGTTTACATCCTGGTTTCCCATATTGATCTGCATACCGCTGTTGTCCCACTCCTCCTCATGCTCTCTTGGGGCAATGATTTCAATCTCAGCAATCAATTCACTCATCTTCATACTCATCTTACTCACTCCTCTTTCGTAATTCCTGCAGTACTCCAATTCTCTCTTCCAACCGTTTCATCTTTTCAGTCTTGTATCTGGCGGCGCTCTTTTGAATTGCTGCAAACACCTTCGATTCTATTCTAATCTTATTTTCAATAAATTCAACCAGCAACGGGTCTTTTTTTTCAAAAAGGATAGGGCTGATCTCTAGGTCGATGTTTCCGGGTTCGAATTTTACAGGATTTCCGCCAGGTCCCGCCACAATAATTTCACAGATGTATTTTCTTTCTCTTACCAGGGCTTCATTCCTGATAATAAACCCGTTTTCCATCAGCCAGGCCCGCAGTTTATCCTGCGCATTTCTAGGTTGAAGGATCAGTTTTTTGTAACTTTTGGATTTTACAAGATTGTCTCCGAGAATTTCTGAAATTAAAAAGCCGCCCATACCGGCAATCACGATGACGTCAACCTCTCCCGGGCGAATCGTTTTGATTCCGCTGCCGATCCGAATGTCGAATTCTTCTTCCGGGGTGTATTTCCCGATATTGACTCTGGCTTTTTCCAGAGGCCCTTCTTTGATATCGCTTAATATGACATGCGGGCATTTCCCACCTTGCCGCAAGGCCATGGGCAGAAAACCATGGTCGGTTCCGATATCTGCGACGGTTTCCCCCTGCTCAATAAAATCCGCTATTTTTTGAAGCCTGTCCGATAACCTGATCATTAAAAAAACTCCTATGTAAAAGCCACCCGTTTGCCACGGGCGGCTCCTGGTTACTCTAAATAATCTTTTAACTTTTTGCTTCTGCTTGGATGACGAAGCTTTCTGAGCGCTTTGGCTTCGATCTGACGAATTCTTTCACGGGTTACGTCAAATCTTCTGCCTACTTCCTCAAGTGTTCGCGCGCGGCCATCATCCAATCCGAACCTCAGCTTCAGGACCTTCTGCTCTCTGTCGGTCAGCGTATCAAGAACCTCTACCAGCTGTTCTTTCAGCATGGAAAAGGCGGCTGCTTCCGCCGGAGCGGGTACGTCATCATCTGGTATGAAATCGCCCAGATGGCTGTCTTCTTCCTCACCGATCGGTGTTTCCAGTGAAACAGGCTCCTGTGCAATCTTCAGTATTTCCCTGACTTTTTCCTCGGAAATATCCATTTCGGATGCTATTTCTTCCGGGGTTGGCTCTCTGCCGTATTCCTGCAGCAGCTGTCTGGAAATACGGATCAATTTATTAATGGTTTCAACCATATGCACTGGAATTCTAATGGTTCTTGCCTGATCCGCTATGGATCGGGTAATGGCCTGTCGGATCCACCAGGTAGCATATGTACTGAATTTATAACCTTTTCTCCAGTCAAATTTGTCTACCGCTTTTATTAAACCTAAATTTCCCTCCTGGATCAGATCCAGGAACAGCATGCCTCTTCCGACATACCGTTTTGCTATGCTGACAACCAGTCTCAGGTTCGCCTCACAAAGCCTTTTTTTTGCATCATCGTTGCCCATCTCCATCTGCTTGGCAAGCTCGATTTCCTCCTCTGCAGACAGCAACGGAACTTTTCCGATTTCCTTCAGATACATTCTTACCGGATCATCGACCGCAATCCCTTTCGGAAGCGTCGCCTCCAGATCGATCTCCCCGCCTTCCAGATTTATATCATCTAAAGAGACGTCTACGTACTCATCATGTTCCAATGCAATGATCTCAAAATCATCGGGATCCACTTCGGATACGATCTCAATCCCCAGTGAAATCAAGGTATCATAGAGATCATCCATCTGATCCTTATCCATATCTACATTTTCCAAATAGTCGGATATTTCTCTGTAAGAGATGGAACCCTTGCTCTTTGCCTTATCCAGCAATTCGTTTACATATTCAAATTTTTTCTCTTCCTGTCCCTCTTCGTAGCTCATGCAAACCACCTACCTTCTATCCTTGTTTTTTGCTTTCTGTATTTCCATTTGAATATTTATCTTTTCTATTGTAAGGGCTTCGATTTGATCCGCGTCGTTCTCTTCATCCAGAATCGAGATGATCTGAATGATTTCCTCTTCCCGCTTCATCAATCTGGCCATTTCAATTTTCAAAATGCAGTCCTGAAAGACCTGATCCTCCTTGTCCGCAAGCTGGATATTTTCCATAATGTCCTGAAGGAGCCAGTCATCCTCCGCCTCCAGACTGTCCTCCACCTTTTTCATGTCTATCTCTTCATCGTCTTTGTATACGGATAAGATCAGCTCATAAATTTTGTACGCCGACGGACTCTGGAATACCCCTTCAAAGGGCTTTATTTTCGGCACATAACTGCTTTTCATCAGCATCAGCCTGATCAGGTACTTCTCAATCATGGTGCCTGATCCTGCGCTTCTTTCCCGGCTCTGACCCTTGCCTGTTTCCCGGGCAGGCAAAACGTTGGAATTCCTCGCATTTTCTGTATTATTATTGCCATTAATTTCTAGTCTTATAGCACCTTCGGAAATTTTTGTTTCTCCGGCGATTTTTTTAATATAAATATCCGCCTCCACGGGGCTTAAATCCCTTAAAATCTTCGCCGTTTCCTGAAGGAATTCCACACTGCCTTCTGTTGTCGTGAGGTCAAGCCGCTGTTTTAAAAGATGGATCTTATAATCGGCATAGGACAAGGCGCTCTGGATCAGCTTGTAAAATTCGTCCCTGCCGTTCTTTTTAATGAATTCATCGGGATCCTTCCCGTCGGTTACATGCAAAACCCTTACCTTGCAGCCTGATTTATACAGGATGTCCATTCCTCGCAGCGCCGCTGCCTGGCCTGCTGCATCCGAATCATAGGACAGGATCACGTTATCGGTATACCGCTTCAGCATGGCGGCCTGACTCTCCGTCAGAGCGGTGCCCAGCGATGCGGATACATTTCGGACGCCGTGCTGGTACAGAGAAATGACGTCCATATAGCCTTCTACAAGAATCACTTGATTTTCTTTATTTATATCCTGTCTTGTCAAGTTTAATCCATACAAGTTGTTTTTCTTTAAAAAAACGGGAGATTCAGGCGAATTCAGGTATTTCGGCATACCATCCCCAAGAATTCTGCCGCCGAAGCCTATCACCTTTCCCCTGGTGTTTATAATCGGAAAGATCACCCGGTCTCTATATTTGTCATAATATTTTCCATTAGAATAGGATATGAGTCCCAGTTCAAGTAGTGTCTTCGGATCGATGCCTTTTGCCACAAAATATCGGTACAGGCTGTCCCATTCTCCATCAGCATAGCCGATTCCGAATTTGCGCAGGGTGGCCGGCTCAATTCCGCGTTTTTTCATGTACTCATATCCCGGATTCGGACCCGAGGTAAAAGCTCTGTAAAAGAATGCCGCTGCTTCTCTGTTGATTTCATAAAGAGCATTCTTTTCCCGTTCTCCATGATAATTGGAATGCGTTATTTCTATGCCGTATTCGCCTGCCAGCTTTTCAACAGCCCCGGCAAAATCCAGATTGTTATATTTCTGAACGAACTCGATCACATCTCCTGTGGCTCCGCAGCCAAAGCAGGTAAAGATCTGCTTTGTATCGGAGACAACAAAAGAAGGTGTCTTTTCATTGTGGAACGGGCAGACACCTTTATAATTGCTCCCTGTCTTCTTCAGGGGCACATGGCGTCCAATCACATCTACAATACTGCACCTGCTTTTTATTTCATCCACTATGTTATCACGAAATCCCACACCCACATTTCATCTCCGTGTTAAATAATTGCAGCATGTGATCAATCTCAGCATCACACGCACGAATTACATTAACATATTCGACAAAACTTGTCCCATTCCTTTTTTTCATTATAAAATTTTAAAAATTTTTTTCCTGCTGGTAGTACCACAACATGCGCTCTTCAGCAGAAGCAGATGGCGAAGAACAGAAAAGCTGTAATTCATACTCATGAATTACAACTTATTATTTACTGTCATGTTGGTTTTTATAAAACTATACGGTACAGGGCCTGCGTTTTCAGCCGTGGAGAGCATCTCATTTCCAACCTTTTGGTATGAACAGCTCCTTGTACAGATTCAAGGCGTAACGATCCGTCATGCCAGCGATGTGATCCTTGACTACTTCGTCTATGCCGTACTCCCCGATCATATCCCGGCTCTCTGCAGGAAGCACCTTCGGGTTTTTCTCATAGTAGTCGTAAAGGGAAAAGATCATATTTCTCACCTTATCTAATTCCTCATCCTTTTTTACGACCTTGCTGTGATATACATTTTCAAACATGTAGGCCCTCATCTTGTCCATATAGGCCCGGCATTCGTCGCTCATGATGATGCGCTCCCTGCCGTCGCTGTTTTTAATCAGGTCACTGACCAGGGTATTGATCCTCGTTCGGTGGTCATGACCAAGGACATCGACACAGTCCTTTGGGAGGTCGGACTTCCTGATGACGCCGCTTCGCACCGCATCATCGATATCATGGTTGATATAGGCAATCCGGTCGCTGATTTTTACGATCTGCCCCTCCAGGGTAACAGGCGTCACATCGCCGGTATGATTCAGGATTCCGTCTCTGACCTCAAGAGTCAGGTTCATGCCCCTGCCCCTGGAAGAGGATTCCAGAACATCTGCGACGCGAAGGCTCTGAACACTGTGCTTAAATCCGCCGGGATGCCGTTCATTCAGAAAATCTTCTCCGTTGTGTCCGAATGGCGTATGGCCCAGATCGTGACCCATTGCGATTGCTTCCGTCAGGTCCTCATTCAGCGCCAGCGCTCTGGCGATAGTCCGGGCAATCTGGGAAACCTCTATGGTATGGGTCAGCCGGGTTCTGAAGTGATCCCCTTCCGGCGCAAGAAAAACCTGGGTTTTATGCATGAGCCTGCGAAAGGACTTTGAATGAACGATCCGGTCCCGGTCTCTCTGGTAATCGGTCCTTACTTCACACTTTGATTCTTCAAACTGTCTGCCCTTTGTTTCCGCTGCTTTTGCCGCAAAAGGCGATAATATCTCATATTCTCTTTTTTCAAGATCTTCTCTTAAGATCATCTCAGCCTCCAAAACAGGAGCTATATTCTGTTTCAAATTGAGTGCTGCTCCTCAAAATTAAAACCGAAAGGTTTATAGTATATTTTACCTTTCGGCGGTTTATTAGTAAAGACCTTCTTTTTCAACTTACCCGATTAATCATAACTACCGGCTCTGCCGCTCATCCGTTAGCTTGTCTATACCCCCTATAAGGCGCCTTTAGCTGTAACGTCTCGAACCACCGCTAAAGTTATAAAAAAGACTTGACTGTTAAAAGTCAAGTCCTCTGGCCACTCTTTCACCAAACTCCGCGTCGGCCTTGCTGAAGTAGCTGACGACCTTTTGCTGGATCGTATCATCGACGAACATCAGATGGTCAACGATGTTATCTACCAAACGGTCCTGTTCCCTCGGAGTCATCATCCTGTACCTTCCCCCCGCCTGTGTAAAATCGCCCCCTTTTACGGTTTGATTTCTCTCGACGTTTCCTTCAACGGAAACCGCTGCAGGCAGAATGCACTGTGAAGCAGCAACAGGAATCGGGTATTTGGTCTGATTGATCGGGAATTGTTCAAAGTTCGATCCGAGTCTGTGTCTTTCTGCATCCAGAGATGCATATATTCCTCCCTGAAGCAGACGGTCAAATGAGAATTCAATACCCGGAACGATATTGGAAGGTAAAAAGGCTGCCTTCTCAACCTCTTCCATATAGTTTTCCGTCGCCTTGTTCAGCGTCAGTTTTCCTACTTTAAATAACGGAATCAAATCTACCGGCCATATCTTGGTTGCATCCAGCGGATCAAAATCAAACTGGTCCTTTTTTTCAAAAGGAATTAGCTGCACGCTAAGTTCATACTCTGTCAATTCCCCTCGTTCAAGGGAATCACAGAGATCTCTTGATGCCGCATCAGGATCAAAACCAGCTAAAAATTCAGCTTCCTGCCTTGAGATATTCTTTACTCCCAGCATCGGCCTCCAATAATATCTCACCAGCTGCCTCTGGCCGTTAGCTGAAACCCAAACGTAAGTATTGACGCTATACCCTTCCATATGGCGATAGCTCTTGATCGTTCCGTCGTCAGTAAACAGCCAGGTGGCCATATGAGTGGTCTCCGGCGTTTCTGAGATATATTTCCAGAATCGTGCAGGCTCAATCAGATTTGTTCTGGGCGAAGGCTTTAAAGCATGCATGAGCTCAGGAAAGTGAATCGCGTCACGGATATAAAAGACGGGCAGGCTGGTGCAGATCAGATCATAATTGCCTTCGGTTGTATAAAATTTTACCGCAAAGCCTCTCACATCACGCAGCGTATCGGCAGACCCTTTTGATCCGGTCATTGTTGAGAACCTTACAAATACAGGAGTTTTTCGATCGGGATTCTGCAGAAATGCAGCCTTCGTGAAGTCGCTCATCGGCATATAGACTCTGAAATAGCCGTGGGCTCCTGTTCCTTTGGCGAAGACAACCCTCTCAGGGACGATCTCCCGAACAAACCGGGATAATTTGTCAATGAGCCGGACATCCTGCAGCAAAACGGGACCGTTCTTCCCTGCCGTTAATGAGCTTTCTTCCTTGTTCATCATGTCAACCTCCTTGATTTAATACTACAGTATATGAAACCGGAGGAAAAAAGGAGCATTTCAAACGTAGAAATACTCCTTAAAAAAGATATCCGTATATTAATTTGTGTCCATCAATGTTTACCGGTTGCTAAGCCGTTCTTTCAGTTCTGTCACCTTCGATTCGATGGTTCTTATCACTTTTATGAATTCTTCGTCCTCTTTGCCGGTCGGATCATCAAGACCCCAGTCTTCTTCGTATTTGCTCGGCAGAAACGGGCAAACCACATTGCAGCCCATTTTAATGGCGACATCCACCTCCGGGATGTCTGTGAGCAGCTTGGAATGCTGCGTTTTTTCCATGTCGATTCCGTACAGTTCTTTCAAGAGTCTCACCGCATCCTGATTGATCTGCGGCTTCGTTTCCGTCCCGGCTGAATAGCTGTCAAAGACATCTCCTGCCAGCTGCCGTCCTAACGCTTCCGCAATCTGGCTTCTGCAGGAATTGTGGACACAGATAAATGCGACTTTCGGCTTATTGTTGCTCATTTTGAATTTCCTCCAAGGTTTTAAAATATCCTGATTCGTATCGATCTTCGTATTCTCTAATTAATGATACCATGAGTTCCTTAATTCTATCTCTCAATTTCCTGATAATATTATCCCTATTTTGATCCAGTTATCCCGCTGAAGGAAACCAGTGAGGCGTCTTGTTTGCTATCCGAACGAGCATCAGCATGACAGGTACTTCAACCAGTACTCCGACGATCGTGGCCAGTGCTACCGGTGAAGACGTGCCGAACAGTGCGATGGCAACAGCTACTGCAAGCTCGAAAAAGTTTGATGCTCCGATCATACCGGCAGGAGCCGCAATGTTGTGGGGCAGTTTCAGAATCCTTGCTGCCAGATAGGCAATAAAGAAAATCAGGAAGGTCTGAATTATAAGAGGAACCGCGATCAATACAATGTGGACCGGATTCTTCACGATGATATCTCCCTGAAATGAGAAAATTATAATCAGGGTCAGCAGAAGTCCGATGATCGTAATGTTGTTGAATTTCGGCAGAAAGGTTTTGTTGAAATATTCTTCCCCTTTATTATTTATCATTGATACCCGTGTAAAAATGCCCGCCGTAAGCGGTATTACGACAAACAGGACTACCGACAGAATTAGCGTATCCCACGGAACCGCAACACCGCCGATACCAAGCAGAAACGCTACAATGGGAGTGAAAGCGATCAGTATGATCAGATCATTGGTGGCAACCTGTACTACGGTATAAGCAGGGTTGCCCTTTGTAAGGTGGCTCCAGACAAAAACCATCGCCGTACAGGGTGCCGCTCCAAGAAGGACGGCGCCTGCCAGGTAGTCCCTTGCCAGGTCGGGCGGAATGATAGCCTGATAGACAAAAAAGAAGAACAAAGCGGCAATTCCATACATGGTAAAGGGTTTGACAAGCCAGTTCGTGACCCATGTAACATATAAACCCTTTGGATTCGTACCGACATTTCTGATACTTTTAAAGTCCACCTTCATCATCATCGGATAGATCATGATCCATATCAGAATTGCAATAGGCACAGACACGTTGGCGTATTCAAACTGACCCAGAAATGCCGGTATTCCGGGCAGCAGCCGGCCGATCAGAATTCCTGCGGCCATACATAAAACTACCCATAAGGTTAAATATTTCTCGAAAAAGCTCATATCGATTTTTTTATCTTTTTGCATTTTAATATACCTCTCATATCAACCTCTTGCTCGGTTTTGAGCTGAGATCCTAGTATCAACAGACTGTTTCAGGCTGTTTCTTCCTACCAGTGTCGGTGGTTTTCATCCTCCATCGCATCTTCCTTTGTTTCATGTAAGGTTCCGTGCGGGTGCTCAGGAGGCGCGTAGATGGAGTAGAGTTTCAAGGGCTTGTTTCCTGTGTTGATCAGATTATGCCAAACGCCTGCCGGTATGATAATGGCGAAATCATCGGATACCCTTTCCTGAAAATGCAGATTGTCCTTGCTGCGCCCCATTCTTGCAATGCCCTGACCTTCTTCGATTCGGATGAATTGATCGAGGTGTGGGTGGACTTCCAGACCGATATCCTCGCCGGGCCTGATACTCATCAAGGTAAGCTGCAGGTGATCTCCGGTCCATAATGCGGTACGGAATGATCTGTTCATTTTCGTCACTTCTTCAATACTAAATACAAAGGGGTTCGGACCATAATCCATAAAACCAGCCGGCCGTCGGTTCCGATATCTTTCATCATTATCGTGATGGGAGTTGTTATCGCGATACATATCTTTCATTCCTTTCATGGTTTAATATAGTTATTATATTATCCATGCTTTGAAATGGTGTGCCCGACAAGCGCGGTACTGCTTAGCAGTCAATATTCTTTCTTTTCAGCCACTCGGCAAGGCTGATCAAATCTCTGTCATACGGTTCGCTGCCCCTCAGGGTTTTAGTAATAAGATAAGGAATAAAATCAGTATTCTGATTTTGAACCAGCGAATAATACACCCATTGAGCACTCTTTCTGCTTGAGATCAGCCCAGCCTTTTTTAAGTAGATGAGATGTCTGGATGCCTTCGTCTGGAGAATCTCCAAGGATTCCGTTATATCACAAACGCATAATTCCTTTTCACTTAGAAGATTAAGAATTCGAAGACGAGTTTCATCTGACATTGCCTTCAGCATTGCTATGGTGTCCAGCGTAACACTCCCCCTTTTATAGATATATTTAAATTTATATATATTTGCTAAATCAAATATACTTCTTTTATAGATAAATGTCAATATGTACAGCGATATTAATTCTCGGTTCCCAACGAAAAAAGTATCAGGGCCTATTGCCCACCTTAACCTGGGCGATAAGCGCCTGATACTTGTCTGTTATCCTCGGGATCCTCAACAGTACATGATTTTCGAGACGATACATTTTTTTAATTCATCCTCCAGCGTCTGGAGGATCTACTTGATCAATAAAGCTTTTTAAACGTTCATATTGTTCCCTATTGATGGTGTACCTCATCCAGATTCCGTCACGGCGACCGTTTACCAAGCCGCTTTCACATAGAGTTTTCATATGATAGGACAGCGTTGGCTGTGTAATATCGAATTCTTCCAGAACCTTGCACGCACAAAGCTCACCGCTGGACAGCATGTCAA
Source organism: Anaerovoracaceae bacterium (assembly GCA_036677845.1). GTDB lineage: Bacteria > Bacillota > Clostridia > Peptostreptococcales > Anaerovoracaceae > Anoxybacterium. The sequence continues at coordinate 54,394 of JAVBVR010000046.1, forward strand.
ATATTTTCACTCTGGTTTCATCGCCCAGTGCTTTCAGCATGAGAGCATATCCTTTGTAATCCTTATCCAAATCATTTTACCTCTCGTTCGTTCATAATGCATCATATGTTTTTTTCTAGAATCTTTATAATGTCGTTAGGTTTCAGGACTTTGCCGAAAGACACTACCTTGCCCTTTACAACCAGGCCAGGTGTGGACATTATGCCGTAACCGGCTATTTGTGCAATATCCGTTACTTTTTCAACGCTTGCATCGACCCCCATCTTATCCAGGGCTTCCTTCGTATTATTTTCCAGTGTTGTGCAGTTTTTGCAACCGGGGCCCAGTATTTTAACAATCAATTTATCTTCGTTTTCACACATTTACAAAACCTCCTTATAACATATTGATTAGAATCCCAGGTAAAACATATAAAAACCCAATAGCAGAATGACGGATCCCATAAAATACTTCAACATACTGCTCAGAATTCCATATTTATTGCTGAGTGTCAGCCCTCGGACAAATACCAGAGAAGTTCCCGCGATCACAACCAGAATTCCGTGTCCGATGGAATACAGCAGCAGCAGTACTGCGCCAATGAGCAGGCTGCCGCTCCTGGCAACCATTGCAAGAAGCACGACAAGCATCGGTGTAGCACAAGGCGACGAAAAAAAACCGCCGAGAATACCCGCGATCAACGCACCGGCATACCCCCTCTTACTGCTCCTTGACAAAAAGGACGCAGACGGAATGAAGTTGAATATTTCAAAGGTCTGCAGAGCCATGAGAACCATAAGCACTCCCAGAGCGATGTACCAGACGGAGGAAGATGTCCCCATAAGTCTGCCCAGCATGGAAGCCGCAATACCCAATACTGTAAAGGTTATTGCCGAACCCAATGCAAAAGTCAAGGATAACGTAAAGGCTTTTCTTGTATTATCCCCGCTTGTGCCTCCCACATACCCGATTACGAGAGGGACTGCGGAAAGCGAGCATGGAGTGAACGATGTTAACACACCAGCAGCAAACGCAAGGATCGGCGAAACCCACAAATGGTTGCTGATAAGCTGCGACAACGCCTCCAGCCACTCATTAATCATTCTTCCAACCCCATTTCTATCAGTGCGGTCATGATTTGTTCTTTGGTCATTCCACCCTCATGAGCAGTGAATACGTGCTTGTTCGTGTCACTGGTTTGATACAGGGTCATTCCCATACCCTGAGGATCAGACGGAACAAAGGGGTTCCCGTCCTTATCGAAAAAAAACTGTGTTGGTATATATCTGACAGGATAGCCCTGTACCGCATCAGGATACTTCCAGACGTCTACGAACTTCACGATTGCTTTTCCCTGCAATTCAGAATTCAGTTCTTTCAATACCGGTGCCATTGCCTTGCACGAGTCACAACTGTCGGCTCCAAAATCGATTATAATTGGCAGACCATAGCTTTTGAGCTGATCCAAATCAAGACTGTCTGCTTCAAGCTGGAAATCAGGTTGATCCGTAATCTCTCCAGCTTGATCTTTTTTATCACTCTCATTCTTCACAAGCCATATACCTGCCACTATGAATATAATCAGCAAAGAAGCTACAATCCTGATGACGTTTTGTTTTTTGCTGTCCTTCATTGGCAATTTCCTCCGCAGGAGCAAGTGCAGCCGCAACCAGTATCCTCATTTTCCTCTCTTATGTGGCCATTCGGAGGCACCCATCCGGTGTTATCACCCAGATAGGTAATGGCTCCGACAGGGCACAGATTCCCGCATCCATGACATTTATAGATGCACTTCTCAGGTTGAACCACAACCGGTACCGGAGCCTTATCTTTGTTGTAAACGCCATGGGAGCACTTATTGATGCAGGCTCCACACTCTACGCACTGAACATAATCAATTACAGGATACCATTTTTTTGACATCTTTTGAACCTCCAATATAAATTTATTCTAAATTATCAGGAAACGAAATGCATTAAAGAAATAGCCGATCACGATGATTCCAATGGTAACGGTTGCTGTGAAAACTGCCAACAGCTTCGGTTTCACTGCTTTTCTCAGCATTATGATCGACGGAAGTGACAATGCAGTGACTGCCATCATAAATGACAGGATGGTTCCCAGGCCTATCCCTTTGGCAAAGAGAGCTTCTGCTATAGGCAGAGTTCCAAAGATATCCGCATACATGGGAACACCGACTGCGGCTGCGATCAACACGGAGAAAGGGTTATCATTCCCAAGAATGCCCTGCAGGATCTCCTCCGGGATCCAATTATGGATCAAAGCGCCGATCCCCACACCGATTAAAACGTACAGATACACCTTTTTAATAACCATAAACATCTGGTCTTTTGCATAAATCAGTCTGTCTTTTCTGGTCAGATCCGGCAGCTCAATATCTACACTGCCGGCAGAAAGGATATACTGTTCAATCTGATCATCCATTCGAAGACGTTCAATAAAGGACCCTCCCAGCGTAGCAAGGACCAATCCCACAACTACATATGCAAAGGAAACCTTAAAGCCAAAAATGCTCATCAGAAGTACAAATGCGCCAAGATCAACCAAGGGCGAAGAGATTAAAAATGAAAAGGTTACCCCTATGGGCAGGCCTGCGTTGGTAAATCCGATAAAGAGAGGAATCGAAGAACAGCTGCAGAACGGCGTTACCGTTCCCAACAGAGCGCCCATCGCATTTGCGGTAAGTCCGCGGTACTTCCCAAGGATCTGCTTTGTTCGTTCCGGAGGGAAGTAGCTTTGAATATAGGATATGAAAAATATCAGTACCGATAGGAGAACCAATATCTTAATGATATCATAAATGAAAAATTGCATGCTTCCGCCGAATCTCTCTGAAATGTCAATACCCAAGGATGACAGTCCGTGGCCGATCAAGTCATTCAGCCACTTCATTCCAAGGAGTTGATACTGAAAAAAATCCCAGATTGTTTTTAATGCATTCATCATTCACCATTCTACTTTCTGACAGAGCACTAGACTCAATATAACACAAACAGAACCCTTATAGATATGTATCTATATAACATCATATTCGACACATTGATAATTGTCAATATATCGGAATTAAAAAAACGGAGAAATCACTCCGCTTTTATAAGAATATTTAATCGGTTATTTATTTCAGACCGGTACTTCCAAACCCGCCCCGATCATCGGAATCAAGCTCGTCCACCTCTTCAAATTCGATGAGCGGCTGGTTTTTCTGAATTCGAAACTGACAGATTCTGTCGCCTGCATCGATGACCGTATCCCGCAGGGCGTAGACCGGCATATGCCACCAGTCGCTCGGTCCGCAGTACTTGTTGTCTACAATGCCGCAATGGTTTGTCTGAATGATGCCATAATTTTTAAACGTACTGCTCCTTGGTACGATATGGGCCTCGTACCCCTCCGGCAGCTGCATCGCCACACCAAGATGGATGAGCCTGTACTCACCGGCTTTCATTTCGATCCGTTCAGCCGACCGCAGATCGATCCAGTCCGATTTGCCCTCGATATAACCGAGTTTTTTAATATTATGATTCAGATATTTGATCCTGATCCTCTTCATTCCCTGCTCCTATTCATCTCCTGTGATAGCTATGACTGATCATGATGGACTATGACCGGACCACCTTTTTCAGATCCATCTTATTTCTCCCTATGAGAACGCCCGAATAATTTTCAATGTCAGTAATTATTTCGGAAATTTCACTAATATCGTCCATGGTTACTGCATCAATATTAGCCATAACCTCTTCCGGCGTGTATGTTTTATTCAGAAGCAGCATGTTCTTTCCGATGGAGAACATGCGCCCGTTTACATTCTCCAGGCTGAAAATATAGCTGCCTTTGAGCTGTTCTTTCGCGGTCTGAAGTTCTTCCGGCGTAACACCACCCTCCTTCAGATGCTTCAGCTCATCCTGAATGCCTACTACCGCATCCTTGATCTTGTCATGGCTTACACCTGCATAAATATTGAAATATCCTGTATTGCTGAATGAGCTGGACATCGAGTAGACAGAATAGGCCAGGCCCTTCTCCTCTCGGATATTCTGGAAGAGTCTCGAGCTCATGCTTCCGCCCATGATGTTGTTCAGCAGCACAAGAGAGTAGTATCGCTCATCAGCGAGGGGCAATCCTTTTAAGCCAAGACAGAGGTGAGACTGTTCGATATCCTTGACCTTGACCTTGTAGTTGGGTTTGTAGTCTGCTTCCTGATAGGTCTTGGGCGTCTTTTCTGCATTGAGTGCCGTCAGTTTGCTGTCAAACAGTTCACAGACGTGGTCGGGATCAAACCTTCCGCAAACGGACACCACAATATTGTCCCTTGTATATTCTTCTGCAATGTACTTCTTTATTGCATTGCGCGTGATTCCATTCAGGGATTTCGGGGTTCCGATAATGGACTTTGCCAGCGGATTGCCTTTGAATATCAGCTCGCTGATGATATCATGAGCGTCATCCTCCGGAGAATCCTCAATCATCTTGATTTCCTCATAAACGACTCTTTTCTCTTTTTCCATTTCTTCCTCATCAAACTTTGAATTGATGAACATATCGATGAGGATATCAGCAGCCCGATCCACATTACTTGCCAGCGTTTTCAGATAATAGCAGGTTGCTTCCTTTCCGGTGAATGCATTGATCTGTCCTCCGATCCTGTCCACATCCTCCGCAATTTGCTTGGCGGTTCTGTTTTCGGTTCCTTTGAAAAGCATATGTTCAATAAAATGGGAAATACCCGAGTTCTTTGCTGTTTCATCCACAGAGCCGGCTTTTACCCAGATTCCAACAGAAACAGACTGTACATAGGGTATTTCCTCCATAACAATCCGTACGCTGCAGTTCAGTTTTTTGTTTATTATCATATGTTTACCACTTTCCTTATTTTTTTATCTAATTCGCAGCCATCGTTGAACCATAAGATGGCTTTTGTTCTGCGTGAATTATTTCGCAGCATTCTGGCCGCATTTCAATAAAGAATATTATAACACAGAAACAGATAATTTTCGACTGTCGAAATTTTTCTTTTCAACCAGGATATTTTTCGTTTGGCGGACAGCCTGCCAGAGTGTTATCTCTTCAGCGTGACAGCCTGTAAAGGGGAACGATTTCAATTTTTTGAGCCCTTATTTTTTCAATGAGCTCCGGAAGAGCTTTCACGGTTTCCTCCTTCGGATGCATGAGTACAATAGCGCCGTTCAATCTCTTTTTTAGTACCCGGTCCTTAATGACAGCTGCGGTGGAACCCTGCCGCCAGTCGATGGTGTCGGAGCTCCAAAGCGCCATTTTATAACCCAGACTCCTGCAGAGTTCAATGGTTGTTTCGTCGTAGTCTCCTGAAGGTGGCGCAAAAACATTCGTTTTTACTCCCAATATATCCAGTATAACCTTTTCTGTTTTTAATATTTCCTCTTTTATAGCTTCAACAGAGTTTTGTGAGCATAACTTATGACTGTAACCATGGCTTTGGATCTCATGGCCGTCCTCGTACATTTTTTTCAAGAGGTCAGGATTTTTTTCCGCCCATCTGCCGCGTATGAAGAAAGTAACTTTCACATTTTGATCCTGAAAAACCTTCAGCATGTCCGGCAGCACCTCTTCCCCCCAGTCCACATTGCAGCTGAAAACAAGCTGGTTGCTGTTGGGAAGACCGCTTCGGATTACCACATCGTCCTCGCCGGCCAGGCTTTCGGCCGACTTTTCCTGCATTGCGGAATGATTGTTCCATAAGATAGAACCCAATGAGACCACCTGATAGACAAAAATCGCAAAAACCGCTGTAAAAACAACGACCATAAGAATTTTACCAGTTTTCATATAAACACCCCCAAACAGTTTATGCCTGGGGGTGAATGATTATTATTCTTATTTATTCGTTAATGTTGCGATGCTTTGTGTGCCGATGATTATTTGTTTGCCTTGGCGATATTGTCTCTGATCAGGATGAGTTTGTAAATGACTGTTGCTGCCTCGGCCCTCGTCGCTTTGCCCTGCGGATTGTAATTGCCTTCGGGATATCCGCTCATGATGCCGGACGAGACAATCTTAGTCACAGATTCGGCAGCCCAAGGACTGATTTGTGCACTGTCCGTAAACCCAAGGCCCGCGCTTGTTTCGGGAAGCATCAGCTCCGTGCTTCTGGCAAAATTACTCAGCATGATCGCCATCTGCTCCCTGGTAATATTCGCATTCGGTGCAAACGTCACCTCGTCGAGTCCGCTTACAATACCGTTTGCATATCCCCAGTTGACATAATTGTAATACCATTCTGCTGCCGGTACGTCTGTGAAGCCTGTAGGCGCAGCTTGTGACGGATCCAATCCATAGATGGTCTTCGAAAGCATGGTCAGGAACTGGGCTCTGGTGAGAGAGGCGTCAGGCTGGTAATAATTGTCCCCCATGCCGTTGACAACGCCTCTGGCGGCAAGTCTTCCGATATATTCCCGCGCCCAGTGCGCTTTTGTATCCTTGAAGTCGATGATTGACGCTCCGATTTGGACCGGTATCGTCTTTTTCGTTCCGTTGTATTCCACATAGATGCTTCCGGATATCCCCGATTCATTGGTTGCCCGGAACAATCCGTTTTCGTCTATGGTTCCGATCGTCGGATCGCAGCTGAAGGTAAACAGGCTGTCCTTGCTGGCGATGGGAGCATAGCCAAATTTGGCAGTGACATTGATATCGGAAGTTTTTCCCGGATCAATGACCAGATTCTGAACATTGGTTGCAAAGGTGATATTGTTCTGGATATCGATTCTCGCTGTTGTGCGCAAGCTTCCGCTTTCCGCTGTAATCTCCTCCGTACCGACCCTGCTGCCGGCTGTGAACAATCCATTCTCATTGACGGTGCTGTCCGAGTTTCCTTCAATGCTGTATTCCACACTTCTTCTGAGGGCCACAGGCTCAAATCTGTCATTGGACGCATAGGCGGCGAGCTGAATATCTGCCCCCGGCATCGCAAGAGGTTGAGCCGGATAAAGATGCAGATTTTCTGCTGCAGATCCACCGCTGCCCTTATAGACAAGCAGCAAGCCGTTTGTTGTCTTTCTCTGTGTCCCTCCCGAAGGGGAATTCTTGGCAACGGCCTTGGAATCAATGCCGCCTGCTCTGGCCGCCATGACCGAGGATCCGCCGCCGTCCATATTAACTACTGTAGTGCAGCCCATAGCCATCATGTGTTTCATCATATCGGTAAGGCCAAGCCCGGCTGAAAATCCCGGCTGTCTGCCGTCTACTACATAAAGCATGATAGAACCGTCCGGCTTGATACCCAAAGCCGTTCTTGGGTTCACATTGGTCCCGTTAGAGATGACCTGGCCGTTATCGCACATGACATAGTAAACCCCGATGGCCTCCTTGCTGTTTCTAAGACTGCCGGTCCAATCCTCTACGTTTATTTCCACCGTACTCCCCGGTACGAGATAGGAAATGGGAATCGCGTACGGTGAGTCGATCGCAGCGGAAAGCACCATCTGATTTGCACCGATGGGAGTATTGCTTGTCCCGTTTCTAACCTCAACAACGGTGGCCGTTAGTGTTCCTCCCACCGACGGCTCGGTATTCTCTGCCGATCCGGCGTCAAGTATAACTTCTACCGACTTCTGCGTTGTTTTCGTAGAAGATGCATATTGGCGGTTAAAGAGATGGAGCGCCTTTGCTCCGCCGTGAGGAATATTAAAAAAACCGATGGGCGCGGACCACGCTTCCGGCATAAGCGCAGTCTGTGCGGCAGCCTGCTGTGTCTGATTAAATGTTGTCTGTGTCATGCCGGGATCCGTCGTCTGTGTTACGGCGGGATCCGTCGTCTGTGTTAAAGCAGGATCCGTAGTCTGAACAGGCGGAACAGCCTGCATCGTTGTCGGCACCTGGATCGTTCCCTTCAGGGAGTAACCCAGATTGACTTTCTGAAGAGATGCTGCCCCGTCCTCAGCAAAAGAGACGACATATTCAGGCGCGTATCCTGAAGTCTTTATCTTCCAGTCATGAATGGTCAGGCCCTTCGGTGCGCCCGTGGCAGTATCATAGATGTCGCCGTTGATCCCGGCCACAACCTTATATCCTTGGTTCTGTAATGTGTTGACCATGGTATCCATGGTATAGGTTCCGGTAACTTCGCCTTCAAAAACATACGGGATCAGATCTGAACCCCTGATATCCGCATTTACAAAATAGGCGCGTTCAATTCCGTTTGCGCTGTGACCTGCCAGCTGTTCCGAATAGTACGTATCATCAAATATCTGCGTTCTGGTTTCATAATAGACATTTCCGATGCCGTCCAGATATGTAAAGCCTGTCAATAGTGTTGCGGCCAGCATCGTCAACGTCAATAAGCCTGCTGTCAGTTTCCTGCTGCGTTTTTTTATCATCTTCTCCCATTACCCCCTACTTCTTTCTGCTGAATGTTCATGCGTTTGATTTATTCTAACATCCCCGTTCGATTCTTTTCAAGTTACACTTCCGTTACAATCAGTCCGCAGATCAGTCCTATTTACCCTTGAAATGGAACAGATCTCCCCCGAAACAGTCTGCGTTATAAAGGATGATCACCACATCTGGGCGATGACTTGCCGCATACGCGGCAACGGAATCCTGAAACAGCCTTACATCCAGCGCTCTCAGTTCCTGTACTCCCGTGGAAAGAAACGAGTAGACCGGCAAGCCGAAAGAGTCCTTGACCATAATGATTTTGCCGTTCCGGACCTTGTGGTTCACAAACTGCAGCTCCGCGTTATCCCCGTGATAAGCGGCGTACCGGTTGGTCTCAGGCGGAGTACCTGCCGCAAGATAGGAGTTGTCAAGAACAGCCTCCCGGAAGCTTCCCTCATAAACCTTCTCCGCACCGTATTCCCGCTCATACAGAGTATAGTCCGTGGCGAACCTTGGAGTGATCAGCGTAAAATCGTCTTTACCTCCGAAGGATTCCCCCACCCTTCTGCCCATTGACCCGAGATAACAATCTTTGAACACTTCCTGATCATATTGGTCTAAATCGGTATATTTCTCGTCAATATGGAATCCATAATTCTCATTCAGCATTTCCGCAATTTCCCGGTAGCTGTTAAAAGCACCGTTGATGGTCCAGTGATGGTCCGTATTGAAGAACAGCTGGTTCTGGTCCAGCCCTTTGGACCAGTAGTGTTTCCTGAGATCCAGATAGTCAATCCCCGCAGCATCCAGTCCCTTGAGAAATCGGTCTGCATTCGCGTTGGAATAATCTCTGACATGATCCGGCAGCTGCTGTTCACCGGGCGGCAGCTTAAAGGGCGCCTGTACGAAAAGCAGCGGGATACCATGCTTGTCCAGCTCATTTTTCAGCTCGTAGATACTTTCCAGTTCCTCGGAAACATCCTGCTTCGGAACAGCATATGTGATCTGGCCGTAAATTGTCTTATACAGCTCACCGTATCCGATATCCACAATGACCCGCTTACCCAGTGCTTTCTGGACCAGACCGTAAAAATTGATATAGTCTTCTCTTTTATAGGTATCGCTGTCGATGACCTTTTCCAGACTGTTAATGGCGCCCGCAATTCTATCTATGACCGGGGTTCCGGGAAGAATCGTCGTTCTATAGTCATTGAGGAAATCATCCTTCACATTATGATCCGTAAAGAGCAGACCCCAGAGCATACCGAATATGGCAGCAAGAAATATGACTGCTGTGATCTTTTCCACCCTGTAAGTCTGAAACAATTTTCTCAATTGATAGCACTCCCTCTGTGTTAAAAGTTAAAATAAATAAACGGATTATAGGATCCCTTTACGATATAGGACATGGCGATTAAAAAGAGGAACATCATGGTGGCGGGGTACGCAATCAGCACCGTACTGTTCAGGATCGTGCCGACGGAATCTCTTTTTTTCTCATACCAGCCTGAAAGCGCTTTGGAAACCGGCATGGAAAACATAATTCCCAGAATCAGGAACACCTTGTTTTCCGCAAGAAAAACCATCGTGTTTCCGTCGAGAAACTGCGAACCGTTCAGAAGCAGCATCGTCTTCAGATATGCGGCTGCCTCTCCTATGGTTGCGGCCCGGAACAGAACCCAGCCGAAGATGACCAGCAGCATGGTGTAAACGTGCTTTCCGGCGGTTGCTACTATACTGCCTGTGCCGAGTTTCTCAAAGTTTGTGATCTTCTCCATAGAAATGGATAAAAAATAGAGCAGTCCCCAGCAGAGGAAGGTCCAGCTTGCCCCATGCCAGAAACCGGTAAGCGCCCAGACCACAAAAAGATTGAAAATCAAACGTCCGCCCGATTCAACCCTGCTCCCTCCAAGGGGAATGTAAACATAGTCCCGGAACCAGGTTCCCAGCGAGATATGCCACCTTCTCCAGAATTCCGAGGTTGATTTTGATATGTATGGATAATTGAAGTTTTCCGGAAAATGAAATCCGAACATCTTTCCCAGGCCGATTGCCATATCCGAATAGCCCGAAAAGTCAAAGTAAATCTGCAATGTGTATGCCGCAGCGCCAAGCCATGCAAAGGTTACGGACAGTTCGCTGCTGTGCAGGGAGAAAGCCGTATCTGCGATGAGAGCAAAATTGTTTGCAAGGAGGATCTTCTTGGCGAAGCCCTGGAGAAATCTGCACACTCCCTGTGAAAAGTCTTCAAAGGTTTCTCTTCTGCCCATGATCTGTCCTGCGATCACAGAGTATCTCAGGATCGGGCCCGCGACAAGCTGGGGAAAGAAAACGATGTAAAGCCCCACATGAAACAGATTTTTTTGGACTTCCGCCTTCCCGCGATAAATATCGATAACATAGGAAATCGCATGGAATGTGAAAAATGAGATGCCGATGGGCAGCACAATCTTTGATATGGTGAAATCCGTGCCCAGAAACCGGTTGATGTTATCGATGGTGAACATCAGATATTTAAATATGTAAAGGACGCTCAGGTTGAATACCGTCATGAAAAAAAGAATCCATTTCGACAATACCCGGCTTTCCCTGTGCCGGGCCACCGCCAGACCGAACAGCCAGTTTACAATGATGGACAGCATCAGGAGAAACACAAATTTCGGTTCGCCCCATGCATAGAAGCCTAGACTTGCGAACAGCAGAAAGAAATTCTGCAGCTTGCGGTGTTTTCTTAATACGGTATAATATACCAGCAATACCGCCGGCAGATAGCAGACGATAAAAATCAATGAAGTAAAAAGCATCTCATTCTCCTCGGGCAACAGTGAACAAGCGGTCAAAATATGCAGCTTAAACCGCATATCCGTCGAATATTGTATCATATCGAACCGTATTTTAAAAACAAAAAAGCATGAGGGCTCATGCTTTTTTATTTCAATATTATGCCAGTTTCAAAAAAAATACTCTAGCTTTAGTCCTGATATCCGTGTGCTTCCTTCAGGATCATGTCCTTTACCTTCATGAGACGGGTAATATTTCCCCGTTCATTTTCCTCCAGCTTCATGGAAATATACCGGATCTTTTCTGTCATATTGGGAATCATGACATATTCCAGTGCGCTGACTCTTCGCCGGGTCTTTTCAATCTCCTCTGCCAGAAGCTGCATGGTTTTCTCAACCTCCGCCAGCTTCAGCATATCCTGAAAAACACGGGAAAGGGCGGCCACTGCCGTATCCAACTCACCGGAGGTCATGGCAAAACCGTAGGGGAAGATCTCCCCGGGATCCTCACTGCGAGTCTTGAATTCATACACCGGAACATTAACGCTCATGATGTTCTGATAGTGTACGCTGAGCGACAAGCTCTGTTTCGGGTAAAGCAGGGCCTGCTCCAGCATGCTGGGCGACATGAGGGCGGAAGCAACCGTAAAGGAGGCATGGGCCTGCATGAGAGCCTCTTCCACACTCATCCTGAGTTCTTTATTCAGCCGGACGATGTCCAGGAACTGCTTCATCAGTTCATCCCGCTTATCCTTCAGAAGCTTGTGTCCCCTTCGGGCCGTTTTCAGCCGGTTTTTCAAACGGGTCAGCTCCATTCGGGTCATATTGGTTGTTGATGATGAGGTAGCCATTATTTATTGCCCCCTGTCAATCTTTCTTCTTCGGCAGATACTTTTCAATGAGTTCCGTACTGATTCGCTTGAGCTCACCGACAGGCAGCATGGCCAGAAGCTCCCAGCCCAGATTCAGCGTTTCTTCGATGGACCGGTTTTCATCGTTGCCCTGAGCCACATAGCGCCGTTCAAATTCATCAGCAAACTTTGCGAACAGCAAATCGGTTTCGCAGAGAGCAGCTTCGCCCAGAATGGCCATAAGCTCTTTCATTTCCTTTCCCGTCGCATAGGCTGCGAAGAGCTGGTTCATGGTACCGGAGTGATCCTCTCTGGTCTTTCCTTTTCCGATTCCTTTATCCTTTAACCTCGATAGTGACGGTAGAACGTCCACAGGCGGACGAATTCCTTTCCGGAAGAGTTCTCTGGATAAAATGATCTGTCCTTCCGTTATATATCCCGTTAAGTCCGGAATGGGATGTGTCTTGTCGTCCTCCGGCATGGTCAGGATGGGGATCATTGTAATGGAACCCTCATATCCCAGTCGGCGACCGGCACGTTCATACATTGTGGCCAGGTCTGTATACAGATAACCGGGATAGCCGCGGCGCCCCGGAACTTCCTTTCTGGCTGCGGAGACCTCGCGAAGCGCTTCCGCGTAGTTTGTAATATCGGTAAGGATAACCAAAACATGCATCCCTTTTTCAAAAGCAAGGTACTCTGCTGCAGTAAGAGCCATACGCGGAGTTGAAATTCGTTCAACCGCAGGATCATTTGCCAGGTTGGTAAAGAGTACGGTCCGGTCGATGGCTCCTGTGCGGCGGAACTCCTGAACAAAGAAGTTGGATTCTTCAAAGGTAATCCCGATGGCCGCAAAGACTACGGCAAAATTTGCCGATGTACCCAGCACCTTGGCCTGACGGGCGATCTGAGCAGCCAGATCCGCATGGGGCAGCCCCGATCCGGAGAAGATGGGAAGCTTCTGACCGCGCACCAGAGTATTCAGGCCGTCGATGGTGGAAATGCCCGTCTGGATGAATTCCGAGGGATAATCACGGGCAGCGGGATTCATGGGAAGTCCGTTGATGTCCCGATACTCCTCCGCAAGAATTTCGGGTCCTCCGTCAATGGGGACCCCCATTCCGCTGAAAACGCGTCCCAGCATATCGCCGGAAACACCCAGTTCCAAACTGTGTCCCAGAAAACGGACCTTGGACTGCGCCAGATTGATTCCTGCCGAGCTTTCGAACAACTGGACCACTGCTTTATCCTCATGGACCTCAAGCACTTTACAGCGGCGCAGCTGACCATCAGGCAGCTCAATTTCCGCCAGCTCATCATAGGTGACGTCCTGCACCTTTCGGACAACCATCAAGGGGCCGGAGATTTCCTGTATCGTACGATATTCCTTAATCATTTTCCCGCCCTCCTTTTGCAGCAATCTCGTCTATTTCTTTTTCCATCCATTGTTCAATCTCCTGATATACCTGCACATATTCCGCTTCCGGAACGCTCTTTGCACGTCCGATCTTTTCCCTCGCGGAGATGCAGAACAAGCCCTGAAGATCAGGACACTGATCCAGTACGGCTCTTACCAGTTCGTCATAGCGCAGTATCAAGTGCATCAGCTTTGCTTGACGATCATAGGAGGAATAGCTGTCGATATCAACGAAGGCATTCTGCTGAAGGAAATCCTCCCGGATCATTTTCGCGGTTTCCAAAGTCAGCTGGTCTTCCGGAGAGAGAGAGTCTTTGCCCACCAGTTGAACGATTTCATTGAGGGTGGCTTCTTCCTGAAGAATGCGCAATGCCTTTTCACGGTTGAGGAAGTATTCTTTTCCCAGGTGTTCGTCATACCAGGGTTTCAGTGCATCCAGATACAGAGAGTAGGATGTGAGCCAGTTGATCGCCGGGAAATGGCGCCGGTAAGCCAGACTGGCATCCAGCCCCCAGAATACCTTGACGATCCGCATGGTTCCCTGGGAAACGGGTTCGGAAATATCTCCTCCGGGAGGAGAAACCGCTCCGATAGCAGTCAGGGATCCCTGCCGTTCTTCACTGCCGATGCAGGCTACTGTTCCGGCTCGTTCGTAGAACTGGGCAAGGCGGGAACTCAGGTAAGCAGGGTAGCCCTCTTCCCCGGGCATTTCTTCCAGACGCCCGGACATTTCCCGAAGCGCTTCCGCCCATCTTGAAGTTGAATCTGCGATAACTGCCACTGCATAACCCATGTCGCGGAAGTACTCGGCAATTGTGATTCCGGTGTAAATGGAGGCCTCACGGGCAGCTACAGGCATGTCGGAGGTGTTTGCGATCATCACTGTTCTCTTCATGAGAGACTCTCCCGTTCTCGGGTCGGTGAGCTCGGGAAATTCACGAAGTACGTCGGTCATTTCATTGCCCCGTTCTCCGCATCCGATATATACTACCACGTCAACATCAGACCATTTTGCCAGCTGATGCTGCACCACCGTTTTTCCCGAACCGAAGGGCCCCGGAACAGCAGCAGTACCTCCTTTGGCGATTGGAAAGAGAGTATCGATGATCCTCTGTCCGCTCGAAAGCGGCTTTGTAGGCGGAAATTTTTCCTTATATGGTCTGCCGACACGTACCGGCCATTTCTGGGTCATGGTCAGTTCTTTGACTTCTCCATCCATGGTCCGCAGTGTTGCTATGGTATCGGTGACGGTAAAGAGCCCGTGTTGAATGGACTCAACAGTACCTGAAATACCGGGGGGTACCATGATCTTGTGCAAAATTACAGGACCTTCCTGCACCGTGCCGAGAATATCCCCTGCCACCAGCCGGTCGCCCTCTTTGGCAGTTGCAGTGAATTTCCATTTAAGCTCGCGATTCAGCGAGGGCACTTCGATGCCCCGTGTAATGGTCGGACCGGTCCGTTTCATGATCTCTTCCAGCGGCCGCTGAATTCCGTCGTATATGGTTCCGACCATTCCCGGCCCCAGTTCGACAGCGAGAGGCGCACCGGTGGTTTCCACCTGGGCACCCGGTCCCAGGCCGGATGTTTCCTCATATACCTGGATATAAGCGCTGTCACCTGTCATGTTCAGAATTTCACCGATGAGCCGCTGTTCTCCCACACGAACCACGTCCGCCATACTCGCATCGGCCAGTCCGGTTGCAACCACCAGAGGACCGGAGACTTTTACAATTCTACCTTTGCTCATATTTCTGTTCCCTTCTTTTATAGTGATTTGTCACGGCAAACAAAAGGGTTTGCGCAATGCTGTGCCCATCATTGAGGATTGTCTTAATCCTTAAAGACATCCATACCTACCGCTCTTTCTACGGAGTGTTTCAGGTTTTTCATGCTGATGCCCAGGCTGCCTTTTTTCCCTGGGATCAGAATGATGGCAGGCATGACCTCGTCCTTGTACTGTGCGATATCATGAGGGATCTGCGCCGCGAGGGTCTCGGTAATATAGATCACTGCGTATTTGCCGCGGGCAAGCGTGTGAATCTGCTCCGCCGCCTGTTCTTTCTGCTCAGCAAAAAAAACGTCCAGTCCCAGTGCTTTGAAACCCAGCACACTGTCCCTATCTCCTAAAACAGCTACCTTATACATAGATTTCACGCAACCTTTCACGAATGGTATCCCTGTTGAGTCCCGCCATCAACCCCGTCATGATGATGCGGACTGCCGTATACTCGGTTTCTTTTGACGCAAGATAGGAAATGACGGGCTGCTCTCCAAATGGTACGTAACGTGCAGTGGACAAATACTGGCTCACCGCATCGTCGCAAAGCTTCTCAAAAAGAGTCAGTTCTCCTCCCTGAAGAGCCTGAGAACCAGCGGCAGCTGCCTCTTTCAGCAGAGACGTACTGTAAAAGTCCTCCATTGAAGCCCCTGACACCAAATTATCCACGATCCGGTCCACATTGATGTTGCCGCCGGAGAACAATTTCGTGCGGAGAAAATCCACTCCTTTTCCCATCCTGGCAGTACGGACCACGGATCGCAGATTGGCAGCGTCGATGGAAATCCGGACAAAGCCGTTGAGAAAAGAACTTTTCGCCTTGCCTGCCACATCAAACATTTCTTCGTAATAATACCGGTCAAGCAGGGTATCCGCCAGCTGCGGATCTTTGGTCGCCGACAGGACTTCCCGCGCTTGAGTGATCGCATCCTGAAGTTTCGAGGGTATGCCTGTTAATTCATTCTGCTGGATCCCCCTCTGAATCACTCCAAGGGAAACGCGGCCGGCATCCGTCAACAGACCGGTTCCGTCTATCCCCTGGATCATAGACTTCAGCAGAACTTTTACGTTATGATAATCATATTTTATTCGGAATACGTCCAATACCTGCGGGTCAGGAATGAAAAAAGCGATTTCCTGGAAAATCCGCTGCCGTTCTGCTGCAAGGCTCTGCTCCAGACTTTCCATAGATGATGCGGCAACGTCTCCATATCCGCATTCCTGGAGAACTCTCACCGCGTCCTCAGTTTTGCCGGACTCAAGCATCATCTCCATCCGCTCATGATTCACCATATTATTTTCGAGAGAACGCACCCGAGTTGTCAGAAACAGATATTCTGTTTCATCAATTTTAGCCATAAAGATTCCTCCCCTCCGCGTAGGATACTCAATCAAAGAGTATGCCTGCCAGCTCGGTAGCCATATCACTTTTCACCCGGCGAATCAGGCTATCGAAAGTACAGTTGATTTCGATATCCTCATCCCGAAGGATAAGACCACCCTGTATCGGTGCGGAATCCTCTGCTAGAGTGAGGCCGCCGCCGCCGGGAATCAGATTGTTGGTTTCCCGTACAATCTTTTCTCCGATCCGGCTTCGATCCTCCTTGGATAAAAGGATCTCTTCTTTTCCGCTTCGGGAGGCTTTTGCCGCAAGCTTGGCAAGCAAGGTTGCATACTCGCTTTCCGGCAGGCCTCTCAGGCGTTCCATCGCCGCATCAAAAGCCCGGTTCAGCATTTCCTGCTTGGCAGCAAGCTCAAGCTTCCTGGATTCCAGCAGGGCTGCTCCCGCCAGCCGTTCCACGCGCTCTTCCGCAGCAGTTTTTCCCCGGCTGAGTATCTCACTGACTTCCTTACGGGCGGTTCCTTCGTAACGGGCAGTGATCTCTTCCGCTTTAGCCTGAGCTTCACGGGTGATCTCTGCAATTTCCTGTTCTGCATTCTGTATGATGCGTTCCGTGATCTTTTCTATTCCGTTCATGTATTACATGCCGTCCTTTCGGTGGGAACTTGACGCGGAATCTCTCCGCTAAGCTGGTTCAACTGCTACAGACTGTTGAGCATCAGGAAGGATGCCAGCAAGCAGAGAATCGCATAAAACTCAACCATGATAGCCATGATGATACCTTTTGACAGTTCTTCCGGTCGCTTGGAGCACAAAGCCGCTCCAGCTGCAGCACATTTTCCCTGTGCGATAGCTGACAGCAGTCCGCCGATGGCCATTGGCATGCAGGCTGCGAAGAACATGACACCTCCCTGAATTTCCAATGCGCGAAGCGATCCGCTGAAAAAGTCCAGCCGCATCAGTGCGAAGAACCAGGTGACGAGTCCGTAAAGACCCTGGGTACCAGGCAGAATCTGGAGAATCAAAACCTGAGAAAACTTACCGGGATCCTCTGTCAGCACTCCTGCGCCGACTTCACCCACACTTCCTACGCCCTTTGCGGAACCTGCACAGCACATTCCAACAGCCAGAGCAGCGCCCAAAAGAGCAATCGCAGTACCACCAAATCCTATCCATTCCATAATTTTTGCCTCCTCGTTATTTAAAAAGCTTTGATATTAACAGATATATTCACAGATGAATCAGGAATCATGATTCAAAATCATAAACCATAAACCATCAGATCAACGAAACCATTTCAGCCATCAGAAGCCATTCGGCGTCAGAAGCTATTCAGCATCAGGAATGTGGAAAGCAGCGCCAATATCGCATAGAATTCCACCATAATGGCCAATATGATACTCTTTGAAATTTCATTGGGACGTTTGGACATAAGGGAAAGCCCTCCTGCGCCGAGACGGCCCTGAACAATTCCGAAAATGAAACCTCCGATCGCTACAGGCATGCAGGCCCCAAAGAAGGAAAATCCCTCCCGGAGGGTAAACATCACCAGGTTACCATCGAAGAATCCCAGCTTCATCAGTGCCAGAAACCAGACAACCAGACCGTAAAGGCCTTGGGTTCCGGGCAGGATCTGAAGGATTAGAACTCTGGAAAATTTCCCCGGATCCACAGAAAGAACACCTGCACCGGCTCTACCCACTGTCCCGACTCCTTTGGCAGAGCCGGAGCAGGGCATGCCTACCGCAAGGGACGCTCCCAAAAAGGCAATGGCGGTTCCCATAAATTCCAGCCAGTTCATCGCCTCACCTCCTCTTTGGATACAATATCCACGTATTTTGTATTGTATTTCAGGGGCTTGAAGGGGCGGCCTCCGGCTTTATAAAATTTGCTGAAATACTCCAAGTATTGAAGACGTGCCGTATGCACATAGGTTCCTATGACATTGATCCCCATATTGAACGTATGGCCAAACACAAAGATCACTAGAAACGCAAAGATATTGCCCGGCAAAGACCCAAGAATATTGACCACACTAGCGATTACGGTGGTTGCCAGCATGAGGGCCATCAGACGGGTGTATGACAAGACATCTCCCAGCCAACCGGTGATATTGTAAAGGCTTGCCACTCCGCCCAGAAGTTTGGGCAAGAGGCCTTTTCTATCCCTGCCTTGAGTCAGCACAAGGGCTGCGATACCGGCATACAAAACCAGCGGGGTTCCCTTCAGCACAAAGATTGCGATCCCCGCAAACAAGAGCCACCAGCTTCCCACATCAAACAGCGCATCCAAGGGATGACCGTCCCGAAAACACAGATATACATGAATGCACATTCCGACCATCAGCTGGATCGCACCCATGATAACGGACAGGTACAGAATCTTCAGAGGATCTGTAAGCGGATCAAGAACGGGAACATAAAGAACAAAACCCTTGATCCCGAGAAACTGTTCCGCGACCACGCTGACCGCATCACCGAAGATGGAACCGCTTATGAATCCCCATATCGCAGCGCTGACGCCGCAGATGGTCGCCAGCTGCAGAATATTCCCAAGAACGCCTTTGGGATGATATTTTCTGATTATTATCTGTGAAAGAACGATCAGTACGATGCCGTAGGCTACATCTCCGAACATCATACCGTAGAATATAGTAAAAAACGGAAAGATCAGAGGATTCGGGTCGATCCCTTCGTATTTTGGCAGACTGTACATTTCCGTGACCATATCCATGGAGCTGATCAACTTTTTGTTTCGCAGTTCCGTAGGCGGGGTGTCATGTTCCGCGGGATCGGAAATCTCGACTGCACACTCAAAATCAACAAATTCCTCTTCCAGTTTATGTACATCAGGAGCTGGAATCCAACCCTTCAGATAGATCAGAGTTCCTGTTGTGACCAAACGGCTTCGCGCTTCCTCTTTGGCAAGTTCCTGAACCATCTGATCCGCACAGATCTGAAGGTCTTTTCGGAATTCTGAATAGGAAGCGATCTCTTTTTCCAGTGCTTTTCGATTTTCTTCCAGACCTGCAATCTCCCTGTCCAGAGCTTTGATATTTTCATCCGCGCTGCCCTCAATGTCCTTAAGGGATGCCGGATTGAATGAGAATGGACGAAGAGTTTCAATAACCGCATCCTCCTCTTCCTTGTGATAGGCCAGAAGGAAATAATGCTGCTCTCTGTCAGAAGAGGCGTGGAAGCATTCTGCCGCAAGGCCTTTTTCCTTTAGGATCTGGTGAATCGCTTCCATAGAAACCGCTGCAGGGCATACGCCAAAAACAATTCGGGCAGCCTCAGTTTCCCTTAGGCTGAGATCCACATCCAAGCTGCTCCAGGGAATCAAGCCCAGCCTTTGGCTGTCGAGACGGCTTATTTGAGAGCTAGCCTGGCTGATCTGCCGGCTGCAGTCATTAATCTTAGCAGCTTTTTCCAGCATTAACGCCCGGTAATCCGCATCGCAAAACTCCTCTTCTCCGATATCTTTTCGAAGGATAAAGAGGCCCGATTTCTCCGGAGCGTATTTTTTCAGAGTATCCAGAGCTGCATTTACACTTGTGACCCTGGACTTTGCATTGCCTACCATAGCTCGTTCCCGCGTGATCAAAGAAGCCCAGCGGGGATCCGCCAGCTCAGCATCCAGTTCTGTGATTTCAACACAACCTGCCCGCTGCAAAAGCTGAAGCAGTTTGTCTTTGTCTGCTGACAGAGCGATCAGGTTAAGGCGCTTCATCTTCACGATAGTCATTAGACGCTTACTATCCTTTCTACAACCATGCCGACGACCTTTTCCAGCCGTTCTTCTGCTGTTTTACGAAGGTCTTCACACCGTATCTCCGCCTCTTTCATCAGTTCTCCGGCATGAATCGCAGCTTTTCTTTCCGCTTCTTTTAACAGTCCGCGGGCTTCCGACTCCGCCTGGGCCTTTGCCTTCTCCAGGTGAAGTTTACCCCCACGCTCTGCTTCAATCACCAGCTTCTGAGCAGCCGCTATGGCTTCTTCCTTTTTCTGTTGATAAGACTGTTCTGTATCCGTAATTTTCCTGATTGCTTCCAACGACATTCGCTCACCTTCCTTTACCCGGTAAAACCGATATAGTAAGAATTGTAACTTAAATTCTGAATATTTTCAAGATATATTCACAATTCTTTTAATTTTCATATTATTTCCAATTTTTGGCTGACCGCCCCGTTAGGGGAAATATTTCCATATGAAAAAAGGCTATATCTGAAGGCTCAGATATAGCCTTTGAGGCTATTTATTTATCCAGCAGCTCTTTTCTGGAAAGATTGATTCTGTTTTGGTTGTCAATTTCGGTGACCTTTACTCTTACTGCATCGCCGATATTCATCACATCTTCGACTTTCTCCACTCTCTCCTTCGCCATCTTGGAAATATGGAGCAGTCCTTCCTTGCCCGGCAGGATTTCAATGAAGGCTCCGAAATTCATGATTCTGGTTACCACACCCTCATAGATCTCTCCCACTTCCACATCCTTGACAAGACGCTCGATGGCCTTGACTCCAAGATTTGCGGATTCCATATCGGGAGCTGCGATATATACCAGACCGTCGTCATTGATATCAATTTTGACGCCGGTTTCAGCAATGATCTTGTTGATGGTCTTGCCGCCCGGTCCGATAACGGTCCTGATCTTGTCGGGATCGATCTGCATGGAAATGATTCTCGGCGCATAGGGAGACAATTCTTTTCTGGGTTCGGAGATCTCTTCCATCATCTTTTCCATGATGTGCATTCTGCCTTCGTGAGCCTGCTTCAGCGCATCCTCGAGGATCTGCCTGGAAAGCCCGTGAACCTTGATATCCATCTGAATGGCCGTTACGCCCTTCGTGGTGCCTGCAACTTTGAAGTCCATATCGCCCAGGAAGTCTTCCATACCCTGAATGTCAGAGAGGATCGCAATTTTACTGGAACCGTCCTCCTCCACTCTTTCAATGAGCCCCATGGCGATACCCGCGACAGGAGCTTTGATGGGAACACCGGCATCCATGAGAGACAGTGTGCTTCCGCAGACGGAAGCCTGCGAAGTGCTGCCGTTGGAAGAAAGCACTTCCGATACCACTCTGATAGCATACGGAAATTCTTCAACGCTCGGCAATACCGGGATCAAAGCCCGTTCCGCCAGTGCTCCGTGTCCGATTTCTCTTCTTCCAGGGCTTCTCATCGGTCTTGCTTCCCCTACGCTGTATGGCGGGAAGTTATAGTGGTGCATATATCTCTTTTCGACCTCTTCGCCGATTCCATCGATGGTCTGGGCTTCCCCCATGGGTCCCAGCGTAGTAACGGACAATACCTGAGTCTGCCCTCTGGTAAACAGGCCTGTCCCATGTGTTCTCGGAAGAACTCCGGTCTCACACCAAATCGGTCTGATTTCTGCAGATTTTCTGTTGTCCGGCCGGATACCGTCATCCAGAATGAGGCTTCTGACCTGTTCTTTTGTTATGCTGTACAGCACTGCCGCGATATCTTTCGGCTTATCCGGATAGATCTCCGCGAAATGCTCCTTCGTTTCCTTTTCAACAGCATCCATATTATCGAGACGTTCCTGCTTGTCGTAAGTCTGTATGGCTTCTCTCATCTTTTCGGTGGCGTATTCCCGCACCGCGGTGTCAATCTCTTCCGGAACCTTGTAGAGGACAATTTCTCTCTTTGGTTTTCCGACCTCTGCAACAACTTCCTCGATGAATTCGATGATTTTTTTAATTTCCTCATGAGCAAACATAATCGCTTCCAGAATTACATCCTCGGGAACCTCGTTCGCTCCGGCTTCTACCATCATGATGGCTTCCTTTGTACCGGATACCACCAGATGCAGATCGCTGACTTCTCTTTGTGCAAGCGTCGGATTGATGACAAATTCTCCGTCAACCAGACCGATGAGTACGGATGCGGTCGGTCCATCGAACGGGATATCGGACATGGACAATGCAACCGAAGAACCGATCATTCCTACTATTTCCGGAGAGCAGTCCGGGTCGACGCACATAACGGTCGCGACAACCTGCACATCATTGTAGAATCCTTTCGGGAACAGCGGTCTGATTGGTCTGTCGATTAATCTTGAATTGAGGATGGCCTTCTCGGAAGGTCTTCCTTCTCTTTTTATAAATCCTCCGGGGATTTTTCCCGCGGCGTACATTCTTTCCTCATAGTCTACGCTGAGAGGGAAAAAATCGATGTCGGCTCTGGGTTCAGCCGAAGAGGTAGCGGTTACGTTAACCACCGTCTCCCCATACTTCATCATAACCGCGCCGTTTGCCAGCTGGCATACCTTGCCTATTTCCAGCTGCAGCAATCTGCCGCCGACTGCGGTCCTGAACGTTCTGTAGTCTTCAAATCTCATTAACAACTTCCTCCTGTTAATCGTTTACCTTTTTACCAATTATCGTGCTCACGGCACAATGGGTTCCTGTAAAAAGAACGGAATCCCATTAAAATAAAAGCGGGGAACTTCCCCCGCTTTTGATTTTCAGAATTATTTTCTTAATCCCAAACGAGCAATCAGATCTCTGTACCTGTCCAGATCCTTGTTCTTGAGGTAATTAAGAAGGTTTCTTCTCTGACCTACCATTTTTAAAAGTCCTCTTCTGGAATGGTGGTCCTTCTTATGGATTTTCAAGTGTTCGTTCAGATCGTTGATTCTGTATGTGAGAATTGCAACCTGAACTTCCGGAGAACCTGTGTCTCCCTCTTTTGTCTTATACTCGTTGATAATTTCCGCTTTTTTTGTCTGATCAATCATTTTTCTTTCTCCTTTACTCATTTCGCCTCTGGCCGTGTTCTACGTCGGAGAGTCGTAAGACTCAGCCAAAGGTATGTATTGACAATCCATATTAACATATCTGATTTTTATTGTAAAGTATTTCTTGCTTATATTATGCGCTGCTTTTCCAATTATTAATCGCATTTCAGCCGAATCGCTTTCAATGTATCAAAGAAATCCGGATACGAGATTCCGATACACTGGTGGTTTTCGATTCTGCTGGTTCCTTCCGCCGCCAGGGCCAGCACCGCCATGGCCATAGCGATCCGGTGGTCGCCGTAGGATTCAAAACTGCCGCCTTTTACAGGATTTCCTCCCTCTATGATAAGACCGTCGGATGTCGCCAGCACCGAAACACCCGCCTTCTTCAACTCGCTTTCCATAGCGTCGATCCGGTTGGACTCCTTGACCTTCAACTCCTCGGCGTCACGAATAACGGTCCTTCCTTCTGCAAAAGCTGCTGCAACTGCCAGAATCGGTACTTCGTCGATTAGCCTTGGAATCAGGTCCCCGCCTATATCTGTGCCGTGGAGCAGGGATGATCTGACGTTAAGATTTCCGGACGGTTCGGTTCCCGTTCCCGTTTCTTCGATTTCGATCGATGCTCCCATGGATTTCAGAGCATCGATGATCCCTGTCCTCGTTTTATTCAGTCCCACATTTCGGATTCTGATCTCTGAATTGGGCACGATGAGCGCCGCAACCAGAAAAAAAGCAGCAGAAGAGATGTCACCGGGGACGTTTATTTCATGTCCGTACAGTTCATCCGCCGGACTGACAATGATTTTATTTTGATTCACAGTGATGTTTCCGCCGAAGCCGTTAATCATCAGTTCCGTATGGTTTCTGGAAGACTTGGGCTCGACAATGACAGTGTTCCCTTCCGCATACAGTCCCGCCAGGATAAGGGCAGACTTCAGCTGAGCACTGGCGACGGGCATTTCATAGTCGATGCCCTTCAAATCCGCGCCTTCTATGGTAATCGGCGTAAAGCCGCCATCTGTACCGGTGATCCGTGCTCCCATTTCCGTCAGCGGAGCAATGACACGCTTCATGGGACGTTTTCGGATGGATGCATCTCCGTCAAGGATGCAGGAAAAGTTCTGCGGAGCCAGCAGACCGCATAAGAGCCTTGTTGTGGTACCGGAATTTCCGGTATACAGAAGTCCGTGGGGCGCCTTCAAGCCGCGGAACCCCTGGCCGTTTACAATAACCTGGTTTCTGTCAGTTTCAATCAGAACCCCCATCTTGCGAAAGCAGTCGATGGTAGAAAGGCAATCCTCTCCCATGAGAAAGTTTGAGATAACAGTCCTTCCCTTTGCAATGGAACCCATCATGACTGCCCTGTGTGAGATCGATTTATCCGGGGCGATATCAATCGTTCCCCGAAGACCCTTTGACGCGCTGATTTCCATAAGATGCTCCTGTTCTTGTATATCTATAGTATGAACTTATAATTTTCCATTCCTGCTTTCATAGCTTCCGATGATCTTGATGAAGGGAAGCTCTTCATACAATTGATAAAGCAGTGCTTTAATTCTTCTATCCTTCAGGTTTCCGGTAAAATCCACGTAAAAAAGATATTCCCATGGCTTTTTTACGTCAGGTCTGGAATGAATCTCGGTCAGATTCACACCGTAATCCCCGAAAATGCCAAGTACGCCGGCAAGGCTTCCGCTTCGGTGAGGGCAGGCAAATACGACAGCGATTCGGTCATGTTCTTCCATGGCGATGAGGTGTCGGGATACCGCTACAAATTTTGTGGCGTTCTCCTTGTTATGGCTGATTCCTTCAAGAAGAACATTCAGCCCGTATCGCTCCGCCGCCTCGCTGGAGCAGACTGCACCGGTGCTTTTTTCCATGAGAGCAGCTGCTTCTTTTGCTGCCACAGCAGTATTGCTGCTTTCCCGGGCAATGATTCTGTGCTTCTTTAAAAACTCTTCGCACTGGGCAATCGCCTGGGGATGAGACCGAATCTCCCTGATATCCTCCAGGGAGGCTCCTCTGATCGCCGCAAGGCAGTGGTCTACTCTTATGATGTCGCTGAAATTGATATACAAATCATGCTTTAAAAGCAGGTCATACACTTCATAGACTCCGCCCGCGGTATTGTTGGTCAGCGGAACTACCCCGGCTTGAGCTGTTCCGTCACAGATATTCAGAAACACATCTTCAAAGGTTCCGACGGATCGGAGTTCCGCATCGGGAAACAGGCTGGCCGCCGCCGCTTCAGAGTACGAGCCCGGAAGTCCCGGGTAGCATACATATTTGAGGAACGGCACATCCTCCTGAAAGCGCAGCTGGAATTCCGCTCCAAGCTCCAGCATTCTGCGGTACTGAAATGTTCTGCTGACCTCCATTACCTTTTTCAGAAAGGAAGTATAGGAAAGTCCCCTCTCTTTGTCCAGGCCCGCGGTCAGGTTCCGAATCAGCTCTTCCTCGCGTTCCGGCTTCAGAATCTTATCTCCTGTTTTGCTTTTTATTTCCGCAACCTCTTCCGCCACATTCATTCTCTGCAGAAAAAGATCCTTTATCTTTAAATCGATTTCGTCGATTTTTTTTCTCAAATCACTTAGCGTCATACCCAAAGGCCTCCAAGTATAAATCCATGACTGCGACAGCAACCGCCGCTTCCACGACAACAGGAGCGCGCATGGCAATGCACGGGTCATGGCGGCCATGGATCTGCAGCTGTTCTTCCGCTCCGGTATTTAGATTGACCGTCTTTTGTTCTTTGCCGATGGACGGCGTCGGTTTGATAGCGGCTCTGACGATAACAGGCATGCCCGTGGTAATCCCGCCTGACACTCCTCCGTTATGGTTAGTGCGGGTACGGATCATGCCATTGTCATTGACGTAGCAATCGTTGGCTTCGGAGCCCCGCATTCCGGAAAGAGCAAAGCCTGAACCAAATTCAACGCCCTTGACAGCGGGTACGCTGTACAAAATTGATGCAATGCGGCTTTCTACATTCTGAAATATGGGGCTGCCGATTCCGGCGGACATGCCTGTCACGGCACACTCGATTACGCCGCCTATGGAATCCAGCTCTTTTCTTGCAGTTTCCACAGTTTCTCTGATCTTCTCCTCCGCTTCATGATCAAGAAGGGGAAGTGTCTCCTGCTGCAGCCTTTTCAGCAGTTCTCTGTCGGTGTTCACCGGATCAAAGGGCAGGTCTGCCACACCGCCCACGCGGTAGAGATGGGATCCGATCTCCACATTATGGTTCTTTCGCAAATAATACTTGCATAATGCACCTGCAAAAACAAGCGGAGCCGTCAGGCGGCCGGAAAAATGGCCTCCACCCCGGACATCATTGCATCCCCGGTACCTCATTTGACCGGTATAGTCACTGTGACTTGGCCGGGGTACGGTTTTGAGATTTTCATAGTCTCTGCTGCGGGTGTCCGTATTCATAATCATGATACAGATGGGTGCTCCCGTCGTAGTCCCGTCATATACTCCCGACAGGATAACCGGTTTATCCGCTTCCCTTCTGCTCGTGGTCAGAAGGCTCAGTCCGGGAGCCCTCCTTTCCAGTTCCCTTTCAATGAAATCAAAGTCACAGGCAAGTCCTGCGGGGAAACCGTCGATTACGGCTCCGATCCCATTGCCATGGGATTCTCCGAATATTGAAATTTTCAGTTGATTACCCCAAGTGCTTCCCATCTTATTCACCTAACACTTTCATCATCTGTTTCAATTCCGCAACCGGAATCTTTTTTACTATCGTTTTGCCGAAATCTTCGATCAATACAAAGTGAATGCTGTCCCCCTGCTTTTTTTTGTCGGAAAGCATGGCTTCAGATAACGCCTCCACCGGATGGGTGAGCCTCGTCGGAAGGCAAAACGACTGCAGGACTGAAACAAGTCTTTCATAGCATCCGTCCCTTGTGATGCCGATACTGCCGCCCAATTTGAGTGCCGCTGCCATGCCGATGGCAACCGCCTCTCCGTGGGACAGATCAGAATAATTCCCCAGCAGTTCTACTCCATGGCCGATGGTATGACCGAAGTTGAGAATCCTTCGAAGCCCTTCTTCTGTTTCATCTTTTTCCACAACGTTAATTTTTATTTGAACACAGCGTTCAATCAGATTGTTAATCTGAATTTTTTCATTATCGGCGGAAAGGATGTCTAAAATTTCAGGGTCGCTGATGCAGCCGTACTTGATCACCTCCGCCATACCGGCCCGGTATACGTCATCCGGCAGGGTATCCAGCAATTCCGGGTCAATGAGCACCAGATCCGGCTGGCGGAAAGCGCCTACCAGGTTTTTTCCCCGGGGCAGATCCACACCGGTTTTCCCTCCGACGGAGGAGTCCACCTGAGCCAGCAGAGTGGTGGGAATCTGCACCAGATGCCGGATTCCCCTCAGATAGGTTGCAGCGGCAAATCCGGTTATGTCACCGGTAACGCCTCCCCCAAGTGCAATGATCATATCGTCCCTTCCGAATTGATGCTTGCTTAACGTATCATAGACATCGGAAAGAGTTCTTAAATTTTTGTATTCTTCACCGGCGGGTATGATATGGCGGATAACCGGAGCATTCAGATACCGAAGCTGCTGCTCCAGATGATCCAGATAGATTTTTGCCACATTGGAATCGGTGATCACGCAGATCCGGGCAGGCTGCGTTTCCAGGCTTCCCGGCTTGCAAAATTCCCCTGCCTCCTTGATAATCCCTTTTTCTATGATAATCCTGGACGTATTCTGCTTCCCGGCAAGTTTCAATACTTTCATCCGAACCTCCTGTCATTCTCTGTCCACTACTGCGGCCAGGGATTTCAGTTTTTTCATGGTGTGATCGAACATCTCGTAGGTCAGGCTCTGCGCACCGTCACTCAAGGCATTCTTAGGATCATTGTGTACCTCGATCATCAGACCGTCGGCCCCTGCAGCGATGGCTGCCATGGACAGTGATTCAACCATCCAGGCCATACCAGACGCATGAGACGGATCGATGATGACCGGAAGGTGGCTCAGCTTCTTCAATGCGGGTATGGCACTGATGTCCAGTGTATTTCTCGTAAAGGTCTCATTGGTTCTGATTCCTCTCTCACATAATATCACATTTTCATTACCGCCGCTTAAAATATATTCCGCCGACATGAGAAACTCTTCCAGCGTGCTGGAGAAACCCCGTTTCAAAAGCACGGGGATTCTTGCCTTTCCCAGCTCGATAAGCAGTTCGTAGTTTTGCATATTGCGGGCGCCGACTTGGAAGCAGTCTACCTTTCCCAGGAATTTCTCCACATGCATGGGATTAGTGATCTCCGTAACGATGGGCAGCCCTGTTTCCGCCTTTGCGATATTCAGAAGCTCCAACCCCTCTGCCTTCAGACCCTGGAAGGAGTATGGCGAGGTTCTGG
The DNA here is from genome assembly GCA_036677845.1 of Anaerovoracaceae bacterium. Taxonomy (GTDB): domain Bacteria; phylum Bacillota; class Clostridia; order Peptostreptococcales; family Anaerovoracaceae; genus Anoxybacterium. The sequence continues at coordinate 83,069 of JAVBVR010000046.1, forward strand.
GTTTCCATGCGCCTCCACGTATCATAGCGGCTCCCGATGCCTTGATATGCCGGGCGATATCAACGATCTGTTCTTCGCTCTCCACGGAACAGGGTCCGGCCATCACGACGATCTTTTTCCCGCCGACCTTCACCCCGCTTACATCGACGATGGTGTCTTCAGGATGCATTTTTCTGTTTGCCCGTTTATACGGCTCCTGTACCTTTATAATTTTATCGACGTATTCACTGAGATAAACCGAATTTCTGTCGATGGACGAGGTGTCTCCCACAACGCCCAGGATCGTTGTCTCCGTACCGACAATAGGGCAAATCTCAACATTGTAGCGGCTTAACCATCCGGCTATCCTGTTGATATCCTCCTGTGTCGTTCCATTTTTCAGTACAATAATCATTTTTTACTCCCCTTTACTGTTGATTCGGCACGGCTGCTGAATGGCCGGCATGCCTGTATCTAATAGCAAAAAAGTCTCAATAAAACAAAAACCTTCCGCCCCTGCCCAGGGACGAAAGGAAATGAGTCATTTCTTCCGCGATACCACCCAAATTCAGTACTGGATAAGCACTGCTCTCTTCGAATACAAAGCGTGACAGCTGAATATTCTATCCCTGTAACGTGGGAATACGCCTAAGCCTAATTGTTTCCGTTCAGCCCGGAGCTCAAGAGGGAACTTCGAAATAATTTCTCAGATATCCACTTCCAGTCAATGATGGATAATCCCTGTCAGGTCCCTTAGTTCTACTTTCCTCTGTCATCGCTTTCTCACTATTATGATTATACATATGCTAACCGTTAATGAATTGATTGTCAAGAGAGGAAAATAAAAAATATAGAATTAAGGGATTATTTTCCTGTTTTTGCCTTTATTTCATTCAGCCGCTGATGGTAACGTTCTGCTTCCCGGCAATCCTTTTCTATCTGCTCCGCCAGCTCCTGAACGCTGCCGAACTTGATTTCAGGGCGGATCCGTTCCAGAAATTCCACTCTGATCTTTTTTCCGTACAGATCCTTGCTGAAATTGAAAATGTGAGTTTCTATGTTCTTTTTATTATCCCCGATGGTCGGTTTGATTCCCACATTGGTGACACCCTGATAGCAGGTTCCGTTGTAGTTGCAGTATGTGACATAGACCCCGTGGGCCGGAGTAACCATGGTTTCGTCGATAAGGATATTCGAGGTGGGAAAACCTATGGTTCGGCCAATTTTATTGCCAACGACTACCTCGCCGCCTACGGTATAGTTTCTCCCCATATATTTTTTACACTCTCCGACTCTCCCGTCAGCGATCAGATTGCGGATGAAAGAACTGCTTACCAGATTTCCGTCGATTCTAAAGGGCTCCAGAACATGGATTCCAAAACCGTCTCTCATGCCTGCCTTGATCAGAGTCTCAGGGTTTCCCTCCGCCCTGTAGCCAAACCGGTAGTTGAAGCCGCAGTAAGCCTCTCGCATCTGAAACGATCCGATCAGCAGCTTCTGTATGAATTCTTCCGCGGTAAGGTGCTGAATGATCTCATTAAACTCCAGAGAAAACAAGTAATCCACACCGAAAGACCCAATAATTTCAGCCTTGTCTTCTAAATATAAAATGTTTTTGATTACCGGCCTGCCCGCGAGCACATTCTTCGGATGGTTTGCAAAGGTGAAGACAGCACTTTTCAACCCTGCCATTTTTGCGCTTTTTACCGTTCTTCTGATTAATTCCTGATGTCCTCTATGGACGCCGTCGAAATTCCCCAGAGCAACGACGGTTTCTTTTATATTATTTATTTCATCCAGTGAATTGAATTGTTTCATTATTCATCCCTGCCTATAATCACTTATCTGAAGATTGTTCTGTCGTCAAGGAGGATCTTGTCGGCGACAAGTTTTTTATACTCTTCGTGATAGAACGCAACCCCGAGGAACCCATTGGAGTCAGTGTATGAAAGCTGTTCCGGATCCAGATAAATACGATAGGCTTTCCGGTATTCCTCCCGAAGGTTCAACCTTGCCTCCGGATAAACGGGTTCTTTCAGAATTTTAACGTCCGACATGCGCAGATGTCCTCCGTTTACAAACCATTTTCCCCGTTCCTCATTGACGGTGGCCTTCCCGAAATGAACAAGGGGAAAATCCGGATCCAGAAGATACTGCTCCGGAGCTCCTTCCGTCAATTCCTCAATGGTCACCGTGTCTCCCAGCACAAAAGAACCGCTCGCTGTCCTGATCAGACAGCTCATAACGGCTCCGCAGCCTAAAATTCTGCCTGCGTCGTGGCAGATCGTCCTTATGTAGGTTCCCTTCGAGCACTCCACATCGAACGTGATCCGATTCGTTTTATAATCCACTCGGATTACAACAACAGTTTTTATATCGACTTCTCTGGGTTTTATTTCTACTTCTTCTCCTTGTCTTGCGTACTCATACAGCCTCTTGCCATTCACTCGAACGGCGGAGTATCCCGGGGGATACTGCGACATTATGCCCTGAAAGCCGCTCAGTACTTCCTTGACCTTTTCTTCGTCAAGAGTGATACTACTCCGTTGGTCCCGGATAACGGAACCCCAGATATCCTGGGTATCCGTTTCAAGTCCCAGCTGCATTTCACAGCGATACTTCTTATAATCCCGATCAAGATACTCTGTGATACGAGCCGCACTTCCGATGCAGACAGGGAGTACACCTACCGCCATGGGATCGAGTGTGCCAGTATGACCGATCCGCTTGATGCCTGTCAGTCTTCTGAGCATCTGAACACAGTCATGCGATGTCATGCCGGCAGGTTTCAGAAGGTTGATTATTCCGCTTCTCATCTGCTCCATTCAGGCTGCCTTTCCTTCGCGTTGTTCTCTGCCTTCGATAGGTGTTCGATGATGGCAGCTGATATCTTATGCTTTGCTTCTTCCAGTGTTGCATTCAAGGTGCAACCGGCTGCTTTTCTATGTCCGCCCCCTCCGAATGACTGGGCAATTATAGATACGTCTCCGTATGTTTTCGCGCGCAGCCCTACTTTAATCTCATCGGGCTTGCTCTCTTTCAAGAATGCAGAGATTTCAACACCGCTGATATTTCGAAGAATTTCAATGATACCCTCCGTCTCCTCCATGAGAGCGCCTGTGTTCGCCAGCATTTCCTGCGTGACATAGGCGATATCAGCTTTGCCGTCGCACAGCATCTCCAGGGTGTCGATCACCTCGTTCATAATTTTCAGTTTCTCGTGTCTGATATTCTGGTAGACCTCAACACTGATCTTTTCCAGATCAATGCCGATATCAAACAGGTCAGCTGTAATGAGATGGGTGATCTTCGTCGTGTTGGTATATTGAAAATTGCCCGTATCGGTTGTGATTGCCGTATAAATTGCCTCTGCCATTTCCACATCAAGCTCAACGTCCATGGCCTTGATCAAATCATATACGATCTCACCTGTGGCTCCGGCATTTACATCAATATAGTTCATATCCGCGAAAAAATTGTTGGTTCTGTGATGGTCCAGACAAATGCTGAATCTTCCGGTCAGAAACTTGTCCTTTCTTAGCACAAACCGTTCGATATCGCTGCAGTCTACGGAAATGGAGATATCCGGAGCTTCCAGAACATCCTGATCAAAAGTACAGTAATCTTTCTCTAAAAACAACAAATAAGAAGGGATCTCATCTTCGATGAGAACGTGTGCCTTCTTTCCCATTTTCCGCAGCGCTATGCACAAAGCGACAGAGGAACCTAAAGTATCCCCATCCATTATCATGTGGGGATACAGCAGTATGGTCCGGGCTTCTTTCAGTTTATTCGCGATCTGGTCCAATATGCTCTTGTTCATCATCTTCTTCTACCGTTTTTTCTATGCCCAGTTCATCGATCAGCTTTGAAATATGTCTCCCATACTCTAAGGATTGATCAATTTTAAATACGAGATCCGGTACATGCCGCAGCTTGATTTGCTTACCGATTTCCCTGCGGATCAGACCTTTGGCACTGCGGAAGGCTGCCAGCACGTCATTTTTCTCTTCTTCGCTGGTCTCCTCAGATGCTTTGCTTCCCAGCTTGGTAATGTATATTGTGGCATAGCTGCCGTCCTCGGTTACATCAACGGCGGATATGCTGACGATGCCGGAAAGCCTGGGATCCTTGATCTCTCTGAGAAGCAGATCGCTGACGATCCTTCTGATCTCCTCGCCCAGCCGTCCCGGTCTATATCCTTTCCCCATAAATTCTTCCCTCTATTCTTTCGTTATAACGCGGCAGTTGAAAATTTTGTCAACCTTCGATTGACAAAATTTTACCGTTCCCGCTTTAACATCTGTTTCAAGGATGTTATTTTCGTTCTATTTCTTCCATCTTAAACGCTTCAATGATGTCCCCTTCTTTGATGTCGTTATAATTATCAATACCGATACCGCATTCATAGCCATGAGCAACTTCTTTTGCATCATCCTTGAATCTCTTCAGCGATGATATTTTGCCCTCGTGTATGACGATGCCGTCTCTTACCAGTCTGATTTCAGCATTTCTCTGTACCTTGCCCTCCAGTACATATGCTCCGCCGATAATTCCGACACCGGGCACCTTGAAGGTGTTTCTGATTTCTATCTTGCCCAGAACAACTTCTTTAAATACAGGATCGAGCATTCCCTTCATGGCCGCTTCAACCTCGTCAATTACGTTGTAAATGACACGGTAGGTTCTGATTTCCACGTTTTCCCGCTCTGCCATGCTGGTGATGGATGAACTCGGTCTGACATTAAAGGCAATGATAATTGCGCCGGCAGTGTTGGCCAGCATGATGTCCGATTCGGTAACCGTGCCTACTCCTGTATGGATGATCTTAACCTTGACATTTTCGTTTTTCAGCTTTTCCAGAGACTGGGTCAAAGCTCCCACGGAACCTTGTACGTCTCCCTTGATGATGAGGTTCAGTTCTTTGACTTCTCCTTCCTGGATCTGGCTGAAGAGCTGTTCCAGAGTTACGCTTGAATTCCTGGCCATGACCTCTTCTCTCAGCTTCATTCTTCTGTGCTCAGCAATTTCCCTGGCCACCTTGTCTTCCTTGACCGCATTGAATTCATCGCCTGCTTCCGGGACATCGGTCAGGCCTAATATCTCAACGGCTGTGGCGGGGCCGGCCTTTCGGATGGCATCCCCTTTATAGTTCGTCATGGCCTTGATCCTTCCGGAACAGGTTCCTGCAACGACACTCATTCCGGCTTGGAGCGTACCGTTCAATACAAGAAGGGTCGCTACCGGTCCTTTATTTTTATCCAGTCTCGCTTCAACAACAGTACCCATCGCAAGACGGTTCGGATTTGCTTTTAATTCCGATACTTCCGCCTGCAGCAATATCATTTCCAGGAGTGTATCGATTCCCTCTCCCGATTTCGCTGAAACATGCACGCAGATGGTATCTCCGCCCCACTCCTCAATCAGAATTCCGTGCTCTGTGAGCTCCTGTTTTACTCTGCTTGGGTCTGCCCCTTCCTTATCCATCTTATTGATTGCAACAATAATCGGAACGTTGGCGGCTTTCGCGTGGCTGATCGCTTCCACGGTCTGCGGCATTACGCCATCGTCGGCGGCAACCACCAGAACGGCAATATCCGTAACGTGAGCGCCTCTTGCTCTCATGGCTGTGAAGGCTTCATGTCCGGGGGTATCTAAAAATACGATTTTCTGTCCGTTGGCGAAAACCTCAGATGCACCGATGTGCTGGGTAATTCCTCCGGATTCCGATGCTGTTACATTGGTTTTTCTGATTGCGTCAAGCAGCGATGTTTTTCCGTGATCGACATGCCCCATAACGGTAATGATCGGCGGTCTCGCTTTCAGATCCTCTTCTTTGTCCTTGAACAGCTCCAGCCCTTCCTCGACGATCTCCTCTTCCACTTTTCCCACAACAATATTGACACCCAGCTCGGAACCAAGGATGAGTACGGTATCTTCATCGATATTCTGGTTGATATTCGCCATGATGCCGAGCTTCATCAAGGCCATAATGACCTGAGAAGTCGACTTTTCTATCTGATCTGCAAACCCTGCAACAGTTATCGGAACATTGATGATCTTGGTCCCCGGCGGTAGATCCGCAAGGTTGATCTCAGGTTCAACCGGTTTTGGCGCAGGCTTCGGCTGAGGCTTCGATTTCTGCTGTTTTTCAAGGTTTAAGCTTTTCTGCCCCTGGGTATGCTGTTTGTTGCCCTGGCCTGCCCGCTTGCCTTCTTCGGTTTGTTTCGGAACAAACTTCTGCTGCTGTTTCGGATTCGATTTCTGGTCTCTTTCTTTATACTGTTTTGAATCTCCCGGCTTATGCTGAGCATCGCGTCTTTCTGCAGGTTTGCCCGATCCTGCTGTTCTTTCCTCGAACGGAGTGCGCTGTTCCGATCGCTGGGGATGTGATCCCTGTGAATTTTGAGAATACCTTTGCTGCTGAGGCTGGTTTGTGTTTTGGCCTTGTCTTTGCTGAGGTTTTGTCCCCTGTGCCGGCCTGTTCTGCTGAGACGGCGTCCCCTGTGCCGGCCTGTTCTGCTGAGACGGCGTCCCCTGTCCCGGCCTGTTCTGCTGAGACGGCGCCCCCTGTGCCGGCCTGTTCTGTTGGTACTGCGTATTTTGTCCCGGCCTGTTCTGTTGGTACTGCGTGTTTTGTCCCGGCCTGTTCTGTTGAGGCTGTGTACCCTGTGGAGCTCTGCCCGCCTGATTCGGTGATCCCTGAACAGTCCTCTGGTGCTGTGTCTCGGCCCCTTGAGAATGCCTTTGCTGAGAGGTCTGACCTTGTATCGGCCCATGCTGAGGCGGTCTGTTCTGCGGCGGCTGAGCAGGCTTAACCGGTGCCGAAGCCTGGCCGGTTCTTACCGGCTGTTGTGCGGTATGCTGCTGATTATGAGCCTGGGCTGGCCGCTGCTGAGTCTGTGGTTTTGCCACAGGCTTTGTGGTCCTGGCTTCCGGGCTGATACTTGGATGAACCGCTGCCTTAACCACCACCTTAACCTCTTCTCTGTCTTTACTTACGTCGGTTTTTTTCGGTGCAGCCTTTACAATTTTTGTCTCTGAACCGCTTTTCCCGCGCAAAACCGTATTTCTGATTGCGATGACATCTATGTCAGCCAATACGCTCATATGGCTCTTCGCATCAATTCCCATCGAATTTATTTTATCTAACATATCTTTACTGGTCATATTCAGTTCTTTTGCTAATTCATGTACTTTCATACTGGACATAAGAACACCTCCATTCTTTATTCTCCGTCAATTTCTTTTAAAATTGCATCCGCAAAATTTAAATCAGTTATGCCGAATACTCCTCTTTCCCGGCTCCCGGTAATGTGTGATAATTCCTCCATTGTTCCGTATATCCGTAACGGAACTCCATTATCTTCCGATAATTTTGTCAGCTTTTTTACCGTATTCCCCGAGAGATCCTCGGAAAGAATCAACAGTTTCAGCTTCTTTTGCTTGATGGCATGCAGGCAGGTATGATAGCCGGAAATCAAATTCCTTGACTTTGCGGCAAAGCCCAGATAGCTATCAACCTTTTTTCTCATGTTCAGCCAGCTCCTTGAATATGTGATCCAATTCCTGTTCTCCGATTTCTATCTCTAACCCTCTGCCAATGGCCTTTTTTTTTCTGGCCTTTGTGAAACACTCCAGATCATGGCAAAGGTAAATCCCCCTGCCATTGGCTTTACCGGTCAAATCAATCTTTGGAACGCCATCCGACGCTACGATCCGGATCAGTTCCCGTTTTGGTTTTGATTCCATGCAGCCTACGCATCTGCGCATAGGGACTTTTTTCGTTTTCATGGAAACACCCCCTTTTCATCTTGTGATAAACAATAGCATCTATTTTTATTCGTCTGCGTCTGCAGCCGTTTCTTTTTTCTTTCTTCCTCTTTTGGGTTTTGCGGGAGGCTCTTCCACTTCGATCAGAGGCTCTTCCGTTTCGATCAGAGGCTCTTCAATGAACCCTTCATCGAATAAGACTTCTTCTTCAAAGTCGTTGAGGTCTTCGAAATCATTGCCATCCGGAAAAAACTGCGAATGACTCTTGATGTCAATTTTCCACCCGCAAAGTTTCGCCGCCAGCCTTACGTTCTGACCCTCTTTTCCGATAGCAAGGGAAAGCTGGTAATCGGGGACGATGACAGTTGCGGATTTGCCTTCCTCATTGATGATTACCTTTTCAACCTTGGCGGGGCTGAGGGCGCTGCTGATCAACTTTTCCGGGTTGTCACTCCAGTTGATGATGTCGATCTTTTCCCCGAACAACTCGTCAACAATGGACTGGACTCTGGAACCTCTCGCTCCGACGCAGGCACCTACAGGATCCACATTTTCATCAGCGGTATAAACCGCCATTTTTGTTCTGGATCCGGCTTCTCTTGATATGCTTTTGATTTCGACGATTCCATCCTGAATTTCCGGAACCTCAAGTTCAAACAATCTTTTTACCAGGCCCGGATGTGACCTGGAAAGATAAACCTGCGGTCCTTTGGTCGTCTTCTTGACATCCATGATGTATACTTTGATTCTGCTGTTTACAACATATTTTTCTCCGGGGACCTGTTCTGTTGAAGCCAATATACCTTCTGTTTTTCCCATGTTGATGAATACGGTATCATTGCTGATCCTCTGAATGATCCCCGTTATAATCTCGGACTGACGATTGGAATAATCGTCATAAATCAGGCCTCTTTCGGCTTCGCGGATTCGCTGCACAACCACCTGCTTGGCCGTTTGTGCGGCAATTCTTCCGAAATCCCGCGGCGTAACCTGCCGTTCAATCACATCTCCGACCTCGTATTTGGGATCTATTTCCCTTGCATCTTCAAGCGACACTTCAAGCTGGTCATCCTCGACCTTTTCCGCGATCTCTTTCCTCATAAAGACGTCGATATCGCCCGTGTCCCGGTTAATGTTAACCCTGACATTCTGGGATGTGCCGTAATTCTTTTTATATGCGGAGACTAGAGCAGACTCAATTGCTTCAATCAAAAGATCCTTCGAAATTTCTTTTTCCTTTTCCAATTCCTCTACTGCTTTCATAAATTCTCTGTTCATTATGACTCAATAATCCTCCTTAAAAAATAACAGCAAGCTTGGTTTTTGCTACTTTTTCCATTGGTATTTCAATTTTGTTTTCTTTTTCATCGATCAGCACAAGGTTTCCGTCCTGGATCCCGAAAAGCTTCCCGAAAAAAGATTTCTTTCCGTCAATGCCTTGGTAGAGCGTAACGTCTACCAATCGCCCTGCAAACCGTACATAATCGCTTTCTTTCAACAATGCTCTGCCCATTCCCGGTGAGGAAACCTCCAGATAATAGTTCTGCTCAATAGGATCCAGTTCATCCAGTCTTGCACTGAGAAACTTGCTTACCTTTTCACAGTCATCTGTACCGATTCCCCCTGCTGAGTCGTCTGTCCTGTCGATAGAAACTCTCAGAAACCAGTCTTTTCCTTCCTTGATAAATTCCACATTGTAAAGTTCATATCCATTGTTCTCAAGAAACTCCGCCAAAATGTCGGCTACGAGCTCTTTTATCCTGATTTTAGCCATAATTCTCCCCTTGATTGGACTCAAATCGTCCTCCCCTGATGATTACAAAAGTGAAAGAGTGGGATTGCCCACTCTTTTGCGTTTACAAGTCAAGTTTTCTACTACACAGTTAGTTTAGCATAAAAACCGCTGTTTTGCAAGTTTTTTCTAAAAAAAGTCATATTGCCTGAACACTCAGGCATACTTCTGCCCAACATACATCCATTTTTTTATTTGCTTAAAAGAGACTCAATTGATCCGACTCGGGAATTTCTGCCAGCACGCCGTGATTCATAAGTGCCTCGACCGCCGTTTTATTTACCCTTGCCCTGTTCCTCATATCATCTACGGACAAGAACGGCTTTTTTTCAAATTCTGCAACAATGGCTCTGGCGGCACTTTCGCCAACTCCTGCCAAAGCGACGAAGGGAAGAAGCACCTTTCCGTCCATCGCAAAAAATCTGGTTGCATGGGATTTGCCGATTTCAGCCGGAGCAAATTCATACCCCCTGGAATACATCTCGTAAGCAACTTCCAGAACCGTCACTTCATCCTCTTCCTTTTTCGTAGCATTCTTACCCTTCGCTTCGATCATTTCTATCTTGTTCAAAACTGCTCCGGCTCCCCTCAGAATGGTTTCCGAATCAAATTCACTGACCTTTGTGGTAAAGAACACCGAGTAAAACTCCACAGGGTAATACACTTTATAATAAGCGATCCGATAGGACATCATGACGTAAGCCACCGCATGTGCCTTCGGAAACATGTACTTGATCCTCCTGCAGGATTCAATGTACCACTCCGGGACATTGTTTTCCGCCATCAGATCGGCTTCCTCCTGGGTGATTCCTTTTCCCTTCCTCACGTTTTCCATGATTTTAAAAGCAGTCTTGTTCGGAAGGCCTTTGTGTATCAGATAGTTCATGATGTCGTCACGGGTTGAAATCGCATCCTTCATGGTTGCGGAGCCATCCCGGATGAATTCCTGGGCATTGTTGATCCAAACGTCGGTACCGTGAGAAAACCCCGAAATACGGACCAGATCCGCAAACATAGCGGGTTTCGTGTCGTCCAGCATCTGCCGGACAAATTTGGTTCCGAATTCAGGAATGCCATAACTCCCGTGGGTGAATTTATATCCGGGATCCTTTATATCCAGCCCCTCAATACCGATAAATATGCTGTCCACTTTAGGATCCTTCAGCGGAACGTTAAGCGGGTCCACTCCCGTCATGTCCTGCAGCTGGCGGATCATGGACGGTACGTCATGTCCCAGAATATCAAGCTTGAGCAGGTTTTCATCAATGGAGTGATAGTCAAAATGAGTCGTTATGATATCCGTCGTCGTATCGTTGGCTGGATGCTGAACCGGGCAGAATTCATAGATTTCATGCCCTCTGGGTACGATGATGATACCGCCCGGATGCTGACCAGTTGTCCTTCTGACGCCTGTGCAGCATTCCGACAGACGGTCGGCCTCCCATTTATTGATCGGCTGCTGTCTCTCCTCAAAATATTTCATGACAAAACCGTAAGCCGTTTTTCCTGCCACGGTGCCGATGGTTCCGGCTCGAAACACATTTTCCCTGCCGAAGATTTCCTCCACGTATTTATGGGCTACGGGCTGGTATTCTCCCGCGAAATTCAAATCGATATCAGGCTCTTTGTCGCCTTCAAATCCCAGGAATACTTCAAAGGGAATATTGAACCCGTCTTTTCTGTACGGCGCACCGCATTTCGGACAGGCCTTATCCGGCATATCAATCCCGCAGTCATAGCTGTCGTCAAGAATGAATTCCGAGTTTCTGCATTCAGAATTCGGGCATATGTAATGGGGCGGAAGCGGATTAACTTCCGTGATACCTCCCATGGTGGCCGCAAAGGACGAACCGACGGAGCCTCTGGAACCGACCAGATAGCCGTCGGTAAGAGACTTCTGGACCAGCATTTCCGCGGAAACATACATGACCGCATAGCCATTGTTAATAATCGAATCCAGCTCCCTGTCAAGCCGTTTCTGCACCAGCTCCGGCAACGGATTACCATAGATGCTCCAGGCAGTTTCCATGCAGCGGTTCCTGAGCCGCTCCTCTGCTCCGTCGATCTTTGGCGGGAATTTGCCGCTCGGAACCGGAACCACCTTCTCGATCAAATCTGCGATCCGGTTGGATGCTTCTATGACTACCTCTTTTGCCAACTCTTCACCCAGATAATCAAATTCCTTGAGCATTTCCTCCGTAGTCCTCAGGAAAAGCCCCTTGTCACCTTCGATGTCTTTATAACCCTGACCTGCCATGAGAATCTTGCGGTAGAGCGCCTCCTCCGGTTCAGCATAATGAGCGTCACAGGTCGCGACAACCGGCTTATCCATTTTTTTCCCGAGCGCTATGATTTTCCTGTTGATTTCCTTCAAAGCTTCCACCCCGGCAACCGTTCCGTTGTCCACAAGGAACTGGTTGTTTGCAAGAGGCTGGATTTCCAGATAATCGTAGTACGCCGCAACGCGTTCGATTTCCCCGTCCGGTTTATTGTGCAATATGCTCTGGTATACCTCCCCTGCCTCACAGGCCGAACCAACGATAAGGCCTTCTCTGTGGGCAGTCAGTATGGATTTCGGTATCCTCGGTTTCTTATAAAAGAACTCCAGGTGGGATTTTGATACGAGTCGGTACAGGTTTTTAAGGCCCTCCTGGGTTCTTGCCAGCAGAATCACATGGTTTGTATTTTTTGATTTATATTCAATGCTTTTACCGGATTCATCGGAGTCGTCGTATAAATAGCCTTCCATGCCATATATGATTTTGATGTCCAGCTTTCTTTTTTTAACCGTCTTCTCTGCTTCAGGAAATGCCTGTACAACGCCGTGATCCGTGATGGCAATGGCTTTCTGACCCCATTTTGCTGCGAGCCGAATCATCTCCGACACTTCATTCAGACCATCCATGGCGCTCATCTTCGTGTGAGCATGCAGCTCGACTCTCTTTTTTTCACTGAGATCCTTTCGGCCTTCCCTTTCGGCCTTTTCAATATCCTTCCCCATTAGAACAAGGATATTCTCAAAGGTGTCAAATTCAGCATTTCCCCTTATTCTTACAGAATCTCCCGGGTTCAGGCTGCTGTCGATCTCGTTCCATTTTTCTTCGGATGCGAAAACCTTGACACAGATCGAGGTGCTTTTATCCGTAACGAGCAGAGTCACCAGCTTTTTGTTGTTCTTTATGGTTCTGGCATCTTTGCGAAACAGAACCCCTTCGATGATCACCTGACCGCTGTCAACGGTGATTGCTGAGATAGAAACAGGATCACCTTGGATGGCTTTTCCCATGATTCTGTTGCCCACCATAGGCTCTTCCTTCTCTCTTCTCCTCCATTTCTCACCGCCGTTGCCGGAGCCCGCCTTTCCGGCAAAGCTTCCGCCGGTGCCGGAGGCTCCGCTTCCGTTGCTGCTGCCGTTTCCGTTGGATGCGGCAAGCTTCTGCGCTTTATCGGCATCCTCCAGTTCTTTTTTTGCCAGCTCGTCCTTTTCTTTGGCTTTCTCTTTATAGTTGTCCTCATGATTGGCAAAAACAACCTTTGCCTTAATTCCGAAATCCCGGTTCAGATATTGCTCAAACTGTCCGGCAACCTTTTCATTGAGTTCTTCCACCGCAACGGCCCCAAGAGCCATGATGGTCAAAATGCCGTTTTCATAAGCAAACTCTTTCGAAAAGATCGTCTTGGTGATTGCAGCGTAACTTCCGTTGATCTCATGAATCATATGTTTAATGGAATGCCTTATGATTTCCTTCTCGCTGAGGATCATATCTTCATAGATATAGTTCAGGGATACCCCTTTCAAGCCGGGAATTTCATTCTTGATTAATTTTTCGATACGCTCTGTATCGGAAAAAGGGATTACAAAATTCAGCCTGATATCCATGGAAAAGACAGCCGTATCCTTGGATAAAACTGCCTTTTCAATAGTGAAATGATAGCTGTCTTTCGGGTGTTTCCCTATTTTTCCCCAGCTGATTGTGCTTTCGATTAATGATTTCAATGATTGCCTCCGTAATTGCCGCGTTTCTATAGACTGAATCGGTCCCTATTCCTTACCGTCATCTTTTATCAGCTCAGTCAGGGATGTTGCCAGGCCTGCAAGCCCTTGAATTTCAGAAGGTATAATGATCTTCGTCGCTTTGCCGTCTGCAGCCGCAGTAAAGGCATCCAGACTCTTCAATGCGATAACCTGCTTGGTCGGGTCGGATTCCACCAGCATCCTTATTCCGTCGGCCGTTGCCTTCTGAACCAGAAGAATGGCTTGTGCATGTCCTTCCGCTTCTTTGATCTGCGCTTCCTTTTTGGCTTCTGCCGCAAGGATCATAGCCTCTTTATTCGCCTGAGCATTCAGAATCTGGGACTGCTTATTCCCCTCCGCAATGAGTATGGCGGCGGTTTTTTCCCCTTCCGCACGGAGAATGGCTTCCCTTCGTTCTCTTTCCGCCCGCATTTGTTTTTCCATCGCCTGCTGAATATCTCTCGGCGGCAGAATGTTCTTGACTTCCACGCGGTTGATCTTGATCCCCCATGGATCGGTCGCCTCATCCAGGACAAGGCGGATCTTGGAATTGATATGCTCTCTGCTGGTGAGAGACTGATCCAGTTCAAGCTCGCCGATGATGTTTCTCAGCGTGGTAGCGGTCAGATTCTCAATGGCTGCCATGGGATGTTCCACACCATATGCGAAAAGCTTGGGATCGGTGATCTGAAAATAGATCACCGTATCGATTTCCATGGTTACATTATCCTTGGTGATCACCGGCTGCGGCGGAAAATCAATGACGTGCTCCTTTAAGGATACTTTTTTCGCGATCTTGTCAATAAGCGGTATTTTGATATGCAGTCCCACCTGCCAGGTGGCGTTGTACGCGCCCAGACGCTCCACTACATAGGCTCTGGCCTGCGGCACGATTCTGATGTTGGTAATAATCAATAAAATTGCCAGTATGATCAGCAAAAATATTACTAAAATAGTCATTGGATTCATTTCTCTTCTCCTTTCTCTCGCTCCACGATGAGCTTAACCCCTTCTATCCCTGTGATTCTGACCAGCTCCCCCTTTTCAAGCGTTTCCTTGTGGTCTCTTGAGACGGCTGTCCAGACCATCCCGTTGTATCTTACCTGGCCCGTATGATAAGGCTCGATCTTTTCGACCACCATACAGGTAGCTCCGATCATCTGATTGATATTGGTCTTTTCATGGCCGATTTTCAATCTTTTCTCAGCTAAAGGCCGGGTAAAATAAAGCAAAATGACAGACACGATGAGGAATACGGCAACCTGCAGCAGAATCGGCCCTCCGAGAAGGGCAATTATGCACGCAGCTACGCCTCCTACGGTAAACCAGATGGTTGTCAGTCCCATGGTGAAACCTTCGATCACCGCAAAGACAACTGCAATCAAAACCCATATCAAGGGCTCCGACATTTCAAAACCGGTAAGCATCAGCATTCCCCTTTCTTAAAATTTATAGTCAAAGCATTTTTTCCTGTCTGATATAACGGATTAATTCCTCCGAAAGATCCTTCTCAAGAACCGATTTAACGATCTCTCCGTTCCTGAAGATCAAGCCCTTTCCCTTTCCGCAGGCTACCCCGAAGTCTGCTTCTCTGGCCTCACCCGGCCCGTTGACTTCACAGCCCATGACAGCTACGGAAAAAGACGGCATACCGCTCATTTTCATGATCTTCTCCACCGGTTTCAGCGCCTTTTCCACATCCGCCGTAATCTTCGCCAGATCAACGCCGCACCTGCCGCAGGTCGGGCAGGATATGAAATGAATAGAGCTCTGTCTCAGATCCAGAGCCTTCAGAATTTCAGTTGCAAATAAGACCTCGTTGACCGGATCACCGGTTAATGAAACCCGAATCGTATCTCCGATCCCTTCCAGCAGCAATGCTCCGATGCCGATGGCTGATTTAGCCTTGCCGCTCTCGAGTGTGCCTGCTTCCGTAATTCCGATGTGCAGCGGATAATCCGTCTTCTCATAAATCAGCTTATGTGCCATATAATTCAGACGCACGTCAGAGGCTTTCAGGGACAGTACGATATCGGAAAATCCCATATCCTCGATCAGTTCTATGTTCTTCAGCGCACTTTCTGCAAGCCCCTCGGCGGTGACACCGTGGAATTTCTCCAAAATATTCTTTTCCAGAGAGCCGGAATTCACTCCGATTCGGATAGGAATTCCCCTTTCCTTCGCTGCATCGACTACTGCTTTTATCCTGTCTCTGCTCCCGATATTTCCGGGATTGATTCTCACCTTGTCGGCTCCGTTTTGAATCGCGGCCACTGCAAGCCGGTAGTCGAAATGAATATCCGCAACCAGGGGGACTCTTACCTTTTTTCGGATTCGTCCAAAGGCCTCCGCAGCTTCCATGTCGGGAACGGCACATCTGACAATTTCACATCCGGCATCCGCCAGCCGCTCAATTTGGTTAACCGTACCCTCCACGTCCCTTGTATCCGTGTTAGTCATGGACTGGATGGAAACCGGTGCGCCGCCTCCTATGAGAACGTCTCCGCAGGAAACCTGCCGCCTGCTCATAGGATAAACCTTCCGATATCCTGGAATGTGATATAGATCATCAGCCCAAACAGCAGCATCAGTCCGACAAAATGGATCTTTCCCTCTGTTTCATCTGATATGGTTCTTCCTGTAAATTTGCGGATTACCATCAACAGCAGCCTGCCTCCGTCCAAAGCGGGGAAAGGCAGCATATTAACGATGGCAAGGTTCAGGCTGATAAAAGCGGTCAGCTGTGCAAGTGAGAGCCAGCCCAGCTTCGCAGTGTCTCCTACGATATAAACGATGCCTACGGGGCCTGTGAGGTTTTTGGCGGATACTTCACCGGTAATCAGCTGGCCGATGATTTTAATCATTTCCCTTCCGATTTCAAAGGTGCTTTGCGTGCCGTATATCAACGCCTTCCCCGGGTGCTTGGAAAAAGCCGGAGTAATTCCGATTATTCTGCGCCCGCCTTCAGACTCTACCACGCCGACCTGGAAGGATAGCAGTTCTCCGTTACGGTCGACGGTTACGGTAACATCGTTATCCCGGTTAGAGCCGATGATATCCGTTATATCACTCCATTCCTTGATCGTGGACCCGTCAACCTGGATGATTTTATCGCCCGGCAGCAGACCCGCTTTAGCTGCGGGATGATCCGGCGTCAGTTCATGAATGGTATTGGTGGGTATTCCAAGGGAAAGAACCACAATGGTCAAGATCACGATAGCCAGAAGCAGGTTCATGGCCGATCCTGCTACCACAACCAGCGCTTTCGCCGGGAAAGGTTTGTTGTTGAATGCCGCGGAATCCGGAGACTCCTCATCCTCACCCTCCATTTTGCAGTATCCCCCGATGGGAAGCGCCCGAAGCGAGTATTCCGTTTCTCCCCTTTTAAAGCGGAAAAGCAGCGGTCCCATTCCCAATGCAAATTCGTTGACTTTGATCCCAACCGCTTTTGCCGATGCGAAATGCCCCAGCTCATGTACGAAAATGAGCAGGCAGAATATTAAAATGGCATAAACAATCATCATATTGCTAATTCCCCCCTGACGATTTGATCTATTTCCAATATTTCCTCCAGATCCACATGATATGACGGTTTGTGGTCTTGCAGAACTTTTTCGATGGTATTCTGAATATCCAGAAAACTGATTTTCCCTTCCAGGAACTGCCGGACCAGAACCTCGTTTGCCGCATTGAGCACCACGGGATAGCTTCCCCCGGACTCCACGGCTTTATAAGCGAGATTTAAGCATTTAAAAGTATTCCAATCCGGTTTTTCAAAGGTAAGCGCTCCCATTTCAAAAAAATCAACAGCGCCGATACCGTTTTCCATTCGATCCGGGTAGGCCAGAGCGTAGCCGATGGGCACTCTCATGTCCGGAACCCCAAGCTGGGCTATAACGGAATGGTCAACGTATTCTACCATGGAATGAATGATACTCTGAGGATGAACGACAACCTCGATCTTTTCCGGCGGGACGTCAAAAATCCATCGGGCTTCTATTACTTCCAGACCCTTGTTCATCATGGTTGAGGAATCAATTGTAATCTTGCGTCCCATTTTCCAATTTGGATGGTTCAGAGCCTGCGCCACGGTGACTTTGCTCAGCCGGGCTTCTGTCCAGCCTCGGAAAGGCCCGCCGGAAGCAGTCAGAATAATCCGGTTAACCGATTTGCGGTCGTTTCCCTGCAAGGCTTGAAAGATCGCACTGTGCTCACTGTCAACAGGCAGAAGACGAACCTCGCGTTCTTTCGCAGCATTCATAACGAGCTCTCCGCCGGCTACCAGGGTTTCCTTGTTCGCCAGAGCAATGTCCTTTCCGGCTTGAATGGCAAAGTAGGTCGGCATCAGACCCATCATGCCGACAAGGGAATTCATAACCAGATCACAGTCGGTCTTTGCTGCCGCAGCAACAAGTCCTTCCATACCGTATAGGAATTCCGTATGGGGATATCTTTTCCCCATTTCCGACGCATCATTCTCCTCAGCGACTACGGCAAGCGCAGGCCGGTGTTTTTCAATCTGCTTCCCGAGCAGCTCCACATTGGATCCGCAGGTCAGTACGTTCACTTTGAAGCGTCCTGGATTCTGTTCTATCAGATCCAGAGTCTGGGTTCCGATAGAACCGGTAGATCCCAGAATTGCTATGCTTTTCATAATTTCTCCTGAATGTAAAATATAAGACTGCGGCTTTTTCGTTAATGAACCATGATCAGTTCAATATAATAATACACCATCGGCGCCGTAAACAGCACACTATCAAACCGGTCCAGTATTCCTCCGTGCCCGGGAATCAGATTTCCATAGTCTTTGATACCCATTTTTCTCTTAAATATTGAAGCGGTCAGATCGCCAAACTGTGAGATAACGCCGCCCAGAGCGCCGATTATAATACAGTGAAGCAGAAGCCGCGGAATGACAAAATACCCGAACAAGCCACAAAGAAGGACGCTTCCCAGGATTCCGCCAACAGAGCCCTCTATGGTCTTTTTCGGGCTGATCTTGGGGGCGAGCTTATGCTTTCCGATGGCGTAACCGGTAAAATAGGCCATACTGTCCGTGCCGAATGCCGTAAGGAAAATAAGCCACACCAGAATCCCGAATTCTCCTGTCTGTTCCACCAAAGCCACATGAAAGGAAAGAAAAACCACGTAAAAAATTCCTGTCATCGTTGCCATGGCATCGGCCAATTCCCTTGTTTCAATTTTGAACAGGCAGAGCAGGCTTATGACAATGACTGTCAGAAACCAAAGCATGTAATAGTGATAGTCATCGGCCGCAAACAACTGAATGGCATACAAGCCCAGAATGCTGATGTAAGCCGTCAGATAAGACGGTCTGGTATTCAGCCTTTCAAACCCATGGTAGAATTCTCTTACGCCCATGAAGCCGATGATAAAGCATGCGGCCAGCAGCAGCCTGCCACCTATTAACACGATCGCCAGCAGCGGAAGCATGATGATCGCGGATAGAATTCGCGTTTTCATTTCACTACCTGCCTCCGAATCTTCTTTTTCTATTTTGAAATATTTCTATCGTTTTTTCAAATTCAGCTCTTGAAAAGTCAGGCCACAGAACGTCGGTAAATACAAATTCACTGTAAGCGCACTGCCATAACAGATAATTGCTTAACCGCATCTCTCCGCTGGTACGAATGATCATATCCGGGTCTGGTATGCCCGCAGTATACAGATTATCCGTTATCATGTCTTCCGTAATATCCTCCGCTCTCATCTTTCCGGCCTCAACATCCCTTGCGAGCTTCTTGACGGATCTCAAGATCTCGTCCCTTCCCCCGTAATTCAATGCGATATTGAACTGCAGTCCCGTGTTGTCTTTCGTTGTCCTAAGAGAGTGTTCCAGGCTTTTTACGGCATCCTTCGGAAGCTTTTCATAATCTCCAAGAACTCTGACCTTTACGTTGTTTCCATGCAGCTCCTTCAGTTCTTTTTCAATGTAAATGATCAGCAGCTTGAATATGCCGCTGACTTCCTCCTGAGACCTTTTCCAGTTTTCCGTGGAAAAGGCGTATACCGTCAGATGCTTCACTCCCAGGGAGGATGATGCTTTCACGATTTCTTTGATGGCGAGCATTCCCGCATTGTGGCCTGCCATGTGAGGCAGGTTTCTTCTCTGCGCCCATCGTCCGTTGCCATCCATAATGATGGCAACATGGGCCGGTATTTTTTCTAAATCAATCATATTCTGCACACCGTTAATACGAAACGCTGATTTTGTTCCGGATGAGTAACATCAGAAGCCGGAGGCTTCACCCTGATGATCCGGAGCTGCCCGTCATCCGCTGGAACGCAATTCTTCCGTTTAGTCGGTTTCGTTTCTGTAATAATATAAGCTAGCCCTTCTGCTTCCAGAAGGGCTGTCGCATCATGAAGCTCCATACCTAAAACATCAGGAAAATCATTCAATGATTAAACCTCCATGATTTCCTTTTCTTTATCAGCGATGATCTGATCGATGTCTTTGATTGCCTTATCTGTCTTTTTCTGAACATCATCCAAAGCTTTCTTCAGATCATCTTCCGTCATTTCGCCTGCCTTCTCCTGCTTTTTCAGCTCGTCGTTGGCATCTCTTCTTTCATTTCTGACAGCAACCTTCGAATCCTCACCATACTTTTTAATAACCTTGATCAGCTCTTTTCTTCGTTCTTCCGTTACTGCAGGTATGACCAGCCTGATCACTTTTCCGTCATTGGAAGGATTGATACCAAGATTTGCGATATTGATCGCCTTTTCAATATCGTGGATGGACTTCGGGTCAAAGGGCGAAATCATCAGGCTTCTCGGATCGGGAACCGAAATATTTGAAATGTTCTTGAGCGGTGTCGGGCTGCCGTAATAATCCACCATGATCTTATCCAACAGGGCGGGATTTGCTCTTCCTGCTCTGACCGTATTTAACTCTTCTTTTAAAATCGATATACTTTTTTTCATTTTTTCTTCAAGAACTTGCTGTACATCAATACTCATAATTTCATCCTCCGAAATAAAATAATTTAATTTTTGAATGTTCTATCTGATGATGGTGCCTATTTTTTCACCATACACAGCTTTCAGTACATTGTTCGGTTCCGAGAGTCCAAAGACATGAATCGGTATGTTATTGTCCATACAAAGGGATGCCGCTGTAGAATCCATTACTTTAAGGCCTTTTTCCAGTACTTCCTTGTGTGTGAGCTCGTGATAACGGATCGCCTGGGGATTTGTCTCCGGATCATCCGAATATACTGCATCCACCTTTTTTGCAAGCAGAATGACGTCCGCCTCAATTTCCGCAGCTCTCAATGCTGCGGTGGTATCGGTTGAAAAGAACGGATTTCCGGTACCAGCTGCAAATATAACAACTACATTCTTCGACAGGTGCGCCATCGCGCGTCTTCTGATATAAGGCTCTGCAACCTCCTTCATTTCAATCGCGGTCTGCACTCTGGTCGGGATTCCGCTTGCCTCGAAAGCGTCCTGAAGCGCCAGTGAATTAATGACGGTTGCCAGCATTCCCATGTAGTCCGCCGTCGCCCGGTCCATGCTTTTACTGGTTCTTCCTCTCCAAAAGTTTCCTCCCCCTACGACAACCGCTACCTGCACTCCCAGATCGACCAGTGCCTTGACCTGCTTTGCAACCATACTCAGCATCTCTTCGTTCAGACCGAATCGCGATGCTCCTGCCAAGGCTTCTCCGCTGATCTTTAAAATGACTCTTCTGTATTTAGGCTCCATACTCGCGTCCTTTCCCATATGCTTATTAAATTTTATGCGAAAATTTTACCTGCGCATTTATTATTAATCTAAAGGACACTAATACTAGTGTCCTTTCATTATACCATATTTTGATTAGTTATTCATCTGTTTTGCAACTTCTTCAGCAAAATTTTCTTCCTTTTTTTCAATGCCTTCGCCTACTTCGTACCGGATCATTTCCACTACCTTGGCGCTCTTTCCGATCGCGCCTGCGGAATTGTCAATGTACTGTTTTACGCTGAGTTCTCCGTCTTTCACAAACTTCTGCTCAACGAGGCAGGTTTCCTTCATTTCTTTCTTTAATCTTCCGGCAACCATCTTTTCCACAATGTCTGCTGGCTTACCTTCGTTCAGGGCCTGTTGAACAAGAATTTTCTTCTCGCTTTCAATATATTCCGGATCGATGGAAGATTCATCGATAAACTTGGGATTCATGGATGCGACCTGCATCGCCACATCTTTACCCATTACACCGATCTCTTCGACAGATGCATCAGTTTCAAATCCGACGATAACACCGATCTTTCCGTTTCCATGAGAATATCCCACATAAACAACGCCTGGGGTTTCATATTTAGCATATCTTCTGACGTTCATGTTTTCGCCGATCTTAGCGATCTTATTATTCAAGGCATCCTGTACGTTTCCCTCATCCTTGTAAGGCAGAGCCATAAACGTTTCCATGTCGTCACTGCCGGTTTCCAACGCCTTTTGAGCCAATACGTCGACAAATTCAATGAACTCTTCGTTCTTGGCTACAAAATCGGTTTCCGAGTTGACTTCAATGATTGCGGCCTTCTTTCCATCGGCGGAAAAAGCCAGCTTGACCAACCCCTGAGAAGCGACTCGGCCGGCCTTTTTGGCAGCCTTGGCAAGTCCCTTTTCTCTCAACAGCTCAATGGCCTTATCAATATCTCCACTTGTCTCAACAAGAACCTTTTTACAATCCATCATTCCTGCGCCTGTTCTCTCGCGCAGTTCCTTTACCAAACTAGCGGTTACTTCCATTCGTTCGTCCTCCTGTTTTATTTTATTCTTCTAACGATGCAAATCAACGGCAGAGTTGCTGCTGCTAATTATCATGCTGAATCTTGCGCAGAATTATTCCGCGCTTTCTTCCGTAACTTCCTCTGCTTCAACTGCGGTTGTCTCTTCCGCTTCCGCAAAGCTCTCACCCTGGTTTGCTTCGATGATCGCATCCGCCATTCTGCCTGCAATCAGTTTGACCGCTCTGATTGCATCGTCATTGGCAGGAATAATATGGTCAACGTCATCCGGATCACAGTTCGTATCGACGATACCGATGATCGGAATTCCTAAAATTCTTGCTTCCTTAATCGCAATTCTTTCTTTCTTGGGATCAACAACGAATACCGCTGCGGGCATCCCCTTCATATCCTTGATTCCGCCCAGGAATTTTTCCAGCCGTTCCAGCTCGGCTCTCAGTTTGATAACTTCCTTCTTGGTCAATGCTTCAAAGGTTCCGTCGGTTTCCATTGCCTTGATGTCATTGAGTCTTTTGATTCTGCTGGAAATGGTCTTGTAGTTGGTCAGCATGCCGCCGAGCCATCTTTCGTTGACATAATACATACCGCATCTCTTTGCTTCGTCAGCGATTGCGGCCTGCGCCTGCTTTTTGGTTCCCACGAAAAGGACAGGTCTGCCTGTTGCGGCAACTTCCTTCATGAAAGCATAGGCTTCGTCGATCTTCTTTACTGTCTTCTGCAGGTCAATGATGTAAATCCCGTTTCTCTCCGTAAAGATGTACGGCGCCATTTTGGGGTTCCATCTTCTGGTCTGGTGTCCGAAATGGACGCCCGCTTCCAGTAACTGTTTCATTGAAATAACTGCCATAATTTTTTACCTCCTGGTTTTTCCCCTCCACCGTGCCTTCCGTTTAAATGGCCAATATTGGCACCCATTCTCACGTAACACGGTGTGTGAATTAAAATGATTTTATTTGTAATAAATCTCAACTTGAGACATATCCTCGAATACTATACACTATTATGATTTGAAAATCAAGGAAAAGTTATAAATCTATCCGCGTTTCCAGCTGCGTTTCTTTCCGCGTATTCTGCTCTAAATACTGGGCGTACCGGGTTTTTGCCCGCCGGAAATTGTTCTGTCCGATCCGAAGTGTAAACTCTCCGCAAAAATATAGAATACAGTCCTCCATACGCGTGATTTTTTCCATATTGATAATGCAGCTTTTATGGCAGCGAAAGAAATTTCCGTCCAGATACTGCTGGACATCATCCAGTTTTCCATAGAAACGGTAGGTCCGGTCAACGGTGTAAACGTTCACGATCCTTAATTCTGTTTCAATGTATAGAACATCCCGGATATTGACTCTGGCCGTTTCCTTCCTTGTAATCACCGGGATATAGCCCTCGTAACGTTCTCTTTTAGGATTCACATTTTCAATGGATCTCATTCCGCCACCTCCTGAACACTCTGTCCGGTTCCCGCGGAAACGTCGACAGAATTTATACTGGAAAATCACGAGCATGGATTTTCATCGTCTTAATAAGAAAGGGGAGTTTTTCCGTCAAAAATGTTGCAGGTTTTTTCTTTTTTTTATCTACTTTTTTCGACATCAGTATTCTGGTTTAATTCTGGGAGCCGGTAATTTAATACCGAAGATCGCCTTTTCAGTTGGAGCCGTAAAGAGAAGATCTTTGATGACTTCCGCAGCAATGAGCAGTCCTGCCGTCGACGGTACGAAGGCAATACTGGAGGGTGCGTTGCTGCCGTCATCCGGCAGTTCCTCCCTGTGGGGTGTTTCCGATGAGAAAAGCACCTTGAGGCGCTTGATTCCCATTTTTGCCGTTTCTTTTCTTATCACCTTAGCCAGCGGGCAGGTATTCGTCTTTTTAATGTCTTCGATTCGAAACAGGGAAGGATCAAATTTGTTTCCCGTTCCCATGGATGAAATAATGGGGATATTCAGTTGATCCGCCGTTTTAATCAGCAGCAGCTTCGCCGGCACGTCGTCTATGGCATCGACAATGTAATCATACTCGCTGAGGCGGAAGGAATCAATGTTGCCCCCGGTCAGCTTCTCCGCATAAGCTCTGACCTCGGCCTCCGGATTGATGTCCCGAATCCGTTCTTCCATGACATCCACCTTTTTTCTGCCGATGGTGCTGTGGAGCGCGATGATCTGCCGATTTATATTGGTGATGTCAACCAGATCGAAGTCAACAATGGAAACAGTCTGAATCCCGGAGCGGACCAGGGCTTCCACAGCATAGCCGCCGACCCCTCCTACGCCGAAGATGATAACCTTCTTCTTTTTTATCAGATTCATGGTACTGGCTCCCAAGAGCATCTGGGTTCTGTCAAAGATGTTTTTCATATTCTCCTGTAATCCAACTATCTTATTGAAAAATTGGATTTTACTCCTTTCTTCCTGTCTGATTGTGATTGAGATTTTAAGAAAATCGGTCTGACAGGCTTTTGGTATAAGAAGAATGCACCTGCCGGTGCATTCATTTTATTAGATATTTCCTGAGTATTCAACAGAAAACAGGTTTGTTACAGAACTTTGTTCAGGAAGGTTTGAATTCTCGGATGTTCCGGATTGACGAAGATATCGTCGGGCACGCTGTCCACCACGATCTGCCCGTCGTCCATAAATATGATACGGTCGGATATTTCCCGGGCAAAGTTCATTTCATGAGTGACGATGATCATGGTCATCCGCTCCTCCGCGAGCTTCTTGATAACCTGAAGCACTTCTCCGATCAGCTCCGGATCAAGCGCCGAGGTCGGTTCGTCAAACAGCATGATTTCGGGCTCCATAGCCAAGGCTCTCGCAATGGCCACCCTCTGCTTCTGTCCCCCGGAAAGCTGGTTCGGGTATGCGTCCTTTTTCTCCAGAAGCCCTACTTTTTTTAGAAGCTCCAGTGCCTTTGACTCCGCCTGATCTCTTGGTTTTCTCTTCACCATGACCGGCGCTTCGATGATATTCTGCAGCACGGATTTATGGGGAAACAGATTGAAGTTTTGAAATACCATCCCGATATTGCTGCAAATGGCAAGTACTTCTTTGTTACTTTTATAAATCGCTTTTCCCGAGGAGTCCGCCCTGGAGATATACTGCCCTTCAAAGCTGATGCTCCCTTTATCGGCCACCTCCAGATGGTTCAGACACCGGAGGAGTGTGCTTTTCCCCGAACCGGAGGGACCGATGACGGAAACGATCTCACCTTTTTTCACTTCCAGATCGATGCCTTTCAGCACATGAAGCGAATGAAAGCTTTTATGCAGATTTTCCACCTTTATAATTTCATCCATTGCATTCCTCCTAATTGTAATAGGCAAAGCGCTTTTCAATATATTTGAAGATGTTAATAATCACAAAAGTCATCAGCAGATACAGGATGGCCGCTATGATGTAGCCTTCGATGCTGGCATGCCTTGAAACCATGGATTTTGCGTTTCTCAAAATGTCGGCAAGCGCGATGACCGAACAGAGCGCCGTATCCTTGATTAAAGTGACGCCCTCATTACCCAGCGGAGGAAGAATCACCTTCACCGCCTGGGGAATCACAATCCGTTTCATCGTCAGCTTGTAATTCATGCCGAGGGCTTTTGCAGCCTCATATTGACCCTTATCGATGGACTGGATTCCGGCGCGAAATATTTCAGTAAAATATGCTGCGTAATTAACCACAAAGGTGACATAAGCAGCCATTTCCCTGCTGAGCTCAATTCCCAGTGTGGGAAGACCAAAATAGACAAAGAAAAGCTGCAGCAGCAGAGGAGTTCCGCGGAACAGCCAGGTATACATCTCAAGGAGCCATCTGAGCGGGGCGAATTTCGTCAGCTTACCCATAGCGCACAGCATGCCGAGGGGAATGGCAAAAACAATGGTTACCACATATATTTTGATTGAGATTGCTGCACCCTGCAATATAAACAGGCTGATATCAAGTAGTTCTTTCACTGGCGGTCAGCCACCTTTCTATGTAACATCTTGAGAAAGAATAAAGCCCCTGCCGTAGCAGAAGCCCTATTCCTTTATTTAATCTAAGGAGCACGCTTATTTAAAGTCGTCAGCAGTCAGCTGGTTAACGTTTCGGATTACGATGTTTTCACCAAACCATTTCACTGACAGTGCTTCAATGCTGCCGTCTTCATATAATTCATCGAGAGCTTTATCAATTGCTTCTCTGAGAGCAACCGCGCCTTTCGCACAGCCAATACCATAATACTCGTCCGACAGGCTTTCGTCAAGTACTCTATATTTACCAGGCGTCTGAGACATGGTATATCCGATTAATATCTTGTCGATTGCAACCGCATCCAGTCTGGAAGTGTCCAGATCCAGCAGCGCCATAAGGTAATCGTCATACTCGGGAATATCGGCCACTGCTGCTGATAATTCAGGATCCGCCTTCAATGCGTCCAAGCCTGCGCTCTCTACCTGAGCACCGACTACTTTGCCTTCCAGGTCAGCCTTTGTCTGGTATGCAGAATCATTTGCAACTACCAAAACTTGTTCATTGTTCAGATAGGGTTTTGAGAATTCAACTTTTTTAATTCTTTCAGCGGTTATCGTGTATCCATTCCAAACTACATCAATATTTCCGCTGTTCAACTCCATTTCTTTTGCAGACCAGTCGATAGGCTGAATCACAGCTTCCACGCCGAGCTTTTCTGCAACCAGCTTCGCCAGTTCCACGTCAAAACCCGTTATTTCACCGTCGTCTCCTACAAAACCCATCGGCGGAAACTGATCATCGATGCCGACTATCATAGTCCCCTTTGCCTGCAGATCTTCCAGAGATGTATCGGCATCGGGAGCCGGTTCTTCTTTCGCAGCGTTTCCGCCGCAGCCGACCGCAAATATGCTCATAATAAGTACAAGTACCAGTAATACACTAATTTTTTTAAACATTTTCTAACTCCTCCATTTAACTCTAGCTAATTGTGCTGATGACATTATACTTTACTGCGCTAAATTTGTAAAGTAGTAAAATGAAAAACAGAACGAATGGCAGACGGGAGCGGCATTCTTCATCAGACAAAAAAAGAGCAGTTTACCTGCTCTTGTATATATTTATCGACCTTCCCAACCGTTCAGGCTCTAGCTTTCCCGTCTATATGTGATCAAATCCTCCGAAATCTCATTCGCAGCTATGGAGACCGGTTTTTCAATGTCTGCCTCCGTCAGCTTCGGCTTTCCGTCGATAATATCTCTCGCTCTCTTGGCTGCCAATATCACTAAAGTGTATCTGCTGTCGGCTTTCTTTCTGATCGCGTTAATTGATGGATATAACATTTAAATCTCCTCCTTGTATTTTTCGATCAATTCATAAATATCCTGCGTTACTTTTGAGTGCTCTGCGTTGATGATGTCGGTAACTCGCTGTACGGCAACATCGATCTCGTCATTGATCACACAATAATCATATCGGTCGATATAGGCAACCTCCTTCAATGTCTCTCCCATACGGAGATTGATGTCCGCCTCTGATTCCGAGCCTCTGCCCGTGATCCTTTTTCTTAGTTCCGCCATGGAGGGAGGCAGAATAAATATGAAAACTCCCTTGGGATAGGATTCCTTAACCTTCAGCGCTCCCTGGATGTCAATTTCCAGTACAACATCCTTGTTTTGCTCCAGTTTATTCAGTACAATTTCCTTCGGTGTTCCGTAATAGTTGCCGTAAACCTTTGCATACTCAAGGAATCCGCCGGTATTGATTGTTTCAGTAAATTTCTCTTCGGATACAAAGTAGTAATTCTTCCCCTCTATTTCACCCGGCCTCGGCTGTCTTGTCGTCATGGAAACGGATAGCTCGATGATGCCCTTTTCCTTCAGCCTTTGGCATATCGTGCCTTTTCCCGCTCCGGAGGGGCCGGAAATGATAAATAGTAACCCTCTGCTCATTGTTTATCCTTTCAAAATTCCTCGGCTCGTTAATTTTCATTGTCTGAATATATAGGATACAATAAAATCTATATTATTACAATATCTTTTATTCGATATTCTGGACCTGTTCCCTGATTTTCTCAATCTCGCTCTTGATCTCCAGCACTTTATTGGTGATTTCAATATCATTGGCTTTGGACCCGATGGTATTTGCTTCGCGGTTCATTTCCTGCACCAGAAAATCCAGCTTTTTTCCGTCGGGCTGATTGCTTTTGGTAATAATGCTGTTCAGTTGGATAATATGACTGTCGAGTCGTACCAGTTCCTCTGTAATGCTGCATTTATCAGCAAAGATGGCAGCTTCCACAAGAATTCTGTCCTCCGGTATGGCTGCATTTGTACCGATGAGTTCTTTGATTCTATCCCTTAACTTATCTGTGTAGGACTTTGTTACTTCAGGAGATCTTACTTCGATTTCCTTTACCCGCTCTCTGATTAAATCACCACGTTTAATGATATCCTCGGCCAGCTTGGCCCCTTCCAGAGTCCGCATCCCGTCAAGCTTTTTTGCCGCTTCAAGGACCGGTATCTCTAAACTTTTGTAGATTTCCTCCTCATCCTCCACATCGGGAATTGCTTTCATGACATCGGGCAGAGAGGATAAAAACTGAAGCGTGATATCACCGCTTAGGTCGAATTCCTTCTGTAACGCCTTCAGATTATCAAAGTATTGTCTGGCTACCATGGTATTCAATCTTACATTGGTATCATCCTCTGTAATATTCTCAACCATGATGGATACATCAATCTTACCTCTTCTGGCGATGTCTTTCACAGCGGCCTTCAGCCTGTCCTCCGAAAAAGAATACCGTCTGGGCATTTTAAACGAAATATCGCTGTATCGGTGATTGACAGACTTGATTTCTACAATTATGCTCCGTTTCCCGTCCGTATATTCGCTTCTGCCGAAGCCGGTCATACTTTTAATCATACAAAAGTTCTCCTTGCTTTGCTTGTTATTTTTTGTTTATATGGTATCATAATATACTAGATTTGATTTCCAGTTTGCGGAAAGCTATAGAATATTATACATCAATAAAGGAGACTTCACAATGAGTTTTGACGGTATGGTAACCGGAGCGGTCGCCCATCATCTGAACCGGGTGCTCAGCGGCGGCAAAATCGAAAAAATATACCAGCCTGAAGCGGACGAAATCGTGCTGAACGTTCATGCAGGCAGGGAAAACCATAAATTATACATTTCCTCAAACAGCAGCCATGCAAGGATTCACCTGATCAGGGAAACAACCTCGAATCCCTTGAACCCTTCGGGATTTTGCATGCTTTTGAGAAAGCACCTCCAGGGCGGACGGATCACAGCTGTGCGGCAAAAAGAATCGGAACGCATCGTGGAAATTTTTATAGACACCGTCAACGAATTGGGGTTTTCAGTCAACAAGAAGCTCATCGTTGAAATCATGGGAAAGCACAGCAATATTATCGTTACCGACATTGCCTCAAACAGGATTATAGACTGTATCAAGCGCATTTCCATCGATGTCAACCGGTATCGCCAGCTGCTCCCCGGCCAGCAGTACGTTTATCCTCCTTCTCAGGGTAAAGTCTCCTATTACGAAGTGACCGAGGAACAGGTGAAGGCTTTGACTGACGATACGGGAGAAAATCCAGCGAAAGCACTGGTCTCCGGGATCCAGGGAATCAGCCCCCTCATAGCCGATGAAATCATCTTCCGGACAGGACGCCTCGAGCCGGATGGTACCGGCACAATATCCGCCTCCGCGATATACCATACGCTTGTTTATCTTGTGGAGCAGATTGAAAGTGAAAATCCCGCTCCGAAGCTTTATCTTCTGGAGGACGGGACGCCCTTTGATTTTCACCTGTTCTCTCTCCGTTCCATTTCGGAATACTACCGGGAGCTGAATTTTTCCGATATCAATGAGGCGATTTCCTATTACTATTCCAATAAAAGCTCCTCCAACCGCATCAAACAAAAATCCATCGATCTGGAACGAGCTGTAGCAAACAGCCTGGACAAGCTGTATCTCAAAAAGCAGAGGCTGTCGGAAGATCTGCTTCAGGCTGAGAATTCCGACATTTACCGCCTGTATGGAGAACTGATAACCGCAAACCTCCACCAGATCAAGCAGGGATCCTCCCGGACAGAGGTTCTGGACTACTATACGAACAAAACCGTGACGATTCCTATGGATCCGCGCTACTCACCCATTCAGAACGCGCAGCGGTACTATAAGAAATACAGTAAAGCAAAAACAGCCATTACAGAAAAGAACATCCAATTGGATGAAACAAACACCGATATCGCCTACCTGGAATCGGTGCTGTCCTATATCGAGAAGGCCTCTTCTGTGGAAGAAATGGAAGAGCTTCGGCAGGAGCTCGTGGAGGGCGGTTTTCTAAGGAAACGGAAAAACAGCTTTCAGACGAATAAAAGAAAACCCGAGCCGCATCAATACACGACCAGTGATGGCTTTCGCGTTCTGGCGGGAAGAAACAATAAGGAAAACGATATTCTTACGTTCAAAACTGCTTCAGGCAAGGATATCTGGTTCCATGCCAAGGACATCCCCGGTTCTCACGTCATCCTGTTCACGGAAGGAAAAAGTGTAACGGAAACCGCGATTTTCGAAGCTGCAGCCCTTGCCGCTTATCACAGCAAAGGCCGGGAATCAGAAAACGTTCCGGTGGATTATACCCAGATACGTCATGTTAAGAAGCCCAACGGGGCAAAGCCGGGTATGGTTATATTCACAGACAACAGAACGGTTTATGTAAATCCTGGACGGGGATAGGTTTTCATGGATTCAGAAGAAAATATGGAAACAAGCCCTGTTCAAAATAGTTGCTTGTGCTCTCTGCCTGATCCAGAAGTCTGCTGAAAATATCGATGTTTCTGGCATAGTCCCCTGTTAAAAACGTAGTCGATTCGTCTAACGTGCTGCGAAGATTCGTATACAGCCGGTCCCTCCACTCTCTTTCGTCCCAGAAGAGAGGATTGAGAGAGGTGATAAAAGCAGCTCTTTCGTCTGCATTCTGATATAAAAGACGGGTAATCCGGCCGATTTCGCCGGTATCATTTGCCATTTGAGCAGTGATCAACGCGTCGATTAAATCGATATATTCATAGAAAAGCTGCAGGTAGTCCGCCGTGACCTGTTCTCCGAAGACCTGCATCATCACATTGACAAATTCGGCCGGAACCTGCAGAAGACGGGCTTTCACCTCATCCACATTGCCCAGGCCCAGATACCTGCTGATCATGAGGTTTCTGATCCAGGTTACGAATTCAAACCAGAACATCCCGACCCCGAATATGGCATTCAATTGATCCATGGTAATGCACTGCCGGTCATCTCGCGGCAGAAGGCCCGAGTCTCCCGCACCGGATGTAATATAGTCGTAAATTCCCTCGGCGAAGGCATCGCCCAT
Source organism: Anaerovoracaceae bacterium (assembly GCA_036677845.1). Taxonomy (GTDB): domain Bacteria; phylum Bacillota; class Clostridia; order Peptostreptococcales; family Anaerovoracaceae; genus Anoxybacterium. The sequence goes on from JAVBVR010000046.1 coordinate 114,734, forward strand.
TCTTTCGGCATGGGCGGTCAGAAGGTCATATATCCGGATATCTCTTTGATAGTCGCCGGCGGCCAAGGCATTGGCTTCCTCAAGAATATAATAGACATAAGTTTCAAACAGGTACTCATAATCAGGGGCAGCATAAGGGTTCATCGCCTGAACAAAAGCCCGTCTCTCCGCAGCAGTCTGGTAAAGACGGTTGACATTCCGCTCAACCTCTTCCAAATTCCCATCCAATTGCGCAGTTACAGTATCCCGCAGTGCCATTGCAAACTGACTCAATATCTGGCTGTATTTCTCGGAGGCTTCTCTTCCGTGAACGATCTGCAGCATCTGACCCACAACCAGAGTTTCAAAAAATAAACGACCGAATAAATCTTCCGCAGTCCCTACCCCGAAATATCTGCTCTGAAGATAAGCTCTGGTCCAGGCCGTTAGTCTCCGGTAGTACATACGCGCGTTTATAATCAAATTCATCTGGCTGAAGGTAATGCATGCAGGATTAAAACCAGTTTTATTCATAATATTTATTCTCCTTAAGAGGTAACCGCATGATACCCGATTTTATGCTTGAAAAATCAAATAGTGAAACAAGCCTTGTGTCAGGTAATTGCCTGTGCTTTCTGCCTGATCCAGAAGTCTGCTGAATATATCAATATTTCTTGCGTAATCTCCCGTTAAAAAGGTGGTGGATTGGTCAAGGGTGCTGCGGAGATTCGTATACAACCGGTCTCTTAATCCCCGTTCGTCCCAGAAAGCCGGATAAAGGGATGCTGCAAAGGCAGCCCTTTCATCTGCGTTTTGATATAAAAGCCTGGTAATCCTCCCGATTTCTTCTGTGTTTCCTTCCATTTGAGCAGTAATAAACGCTTCAATCAGATCGATATATGTATAAAACAGCCGGAGGTAATCCTCTGCAACCAGATCCCCGAAGTATTCTCTCATCACATTGACAAATGCAACCGGAACCTGCATCAATCGAGCTTTTACCTCTTCCGCATTGCCCAGACCCAGGTACCTGCTTAGCATATAGTTTCTGATCCATGTCACGAAATCAAACCAGATCATTCTGATTGCGTATATATCATTCATCTGCTCCAACGTAATGCATTGCACACCGTAGAGCAGCTGGTCCGGGGCAGGCTGGCCGGAGGTGATATAGTCGTACACACCATCCGCAAACACATCGCCCATTAAATCGGTATGGGCAGTCAGGAGATCATACAGTTCGATGTCGCTGCTGTAGTTTCCTGCAGCCAAGGCATTGGCAATGCCTGTGACATACTGAATATATGTTTCGAATAAGTTTTCGTATTCGGTTCCTGTCCAATAGGGATTAATTCTATCCGTAAATTCAGCTCTTTCTTCGGCAAGTCTGTAAAGGAGGGCTAAATTCTGATCGATCGCTTCCGTATTCCCCTCCAGCTGTGCATTGATCAGATCACGCAGCGTAAATGCAAACCGGCTCAGTAACTGACCATACTGCGCCGATACTTCACGTCCGAAAAAGATCTGCATCATATCTCCAATATCCAAGGTTTCCAGAAACAAGCTGCCGAATAATTCTTCAGCCGTTCCGATCCCAAAATACCGGCTCAGCAGATATGACCTGGTCCAGGCCGCCAGTCTCCGGTAGTACACCCTTGCGTTAAAAATCATATTCATTTGGCTATATGTAATGCATTCCGGGTCAATTCTATTTTTCGATATCATAAATACATTCTCCTTCAGGATAATATCCAATATATTTCCCATAGAATGCATATGATACAGATACTTTAAATTTTTTCAGGATTATCGGATTTATTAAAATCAAAAATGCGGATGTCCGGTCCGGACATCCGCATGAAAAAACACATATTACATAGTCATTCCGGCGATTACAAAACAAACGATTGTTAAAACATAGCTGATGATCGCATAGGGCAATGTACCCAGCATTTGATAGAACGGCTTGATGTCGATGGCTCTCGATGTGATCATGATCGCGTCACCGCATACATAAGTCGTACTGCCTGCTGCCGCAGCGCAGACCAATGCGGCGCAAGGCAGGAGCGGATTAACATCCAGAGCGTTGGCAAGCGGCACAACGATGGGCATGAAAATCATTGACATATCCCAGAAGCCACCGCCAAAATACGAGTAGACTGCACAGAAACCGAATACAATTGCAGGCAGCAACGCGCCATTGAGATAAGGAGTCAGGACGGCTACAACGAAATCTGACATGCCGGTTGCCGTGTTGATTTCCACTAACGTTAGAGCGACTGTTATGATCGCACAAATCATAACCATGCTGAGCACGCCCTGATATGCATTGTCAAAGATCTCGATCAGTTTGACCCTCTTCTGTGCGAGCATAAGTAATACTGATGCAGCGATGCCGGCCATACATCCGATCATCACATTGGTGCCTGCCAAAATGGTCACCGCAACCAGTACGGCAAGGGGGATCAGGAAGTTCCATGGCTTCGCGTTACCTTCAGCCGATACGATGCTATGAAAATCGGGCGCAGTAATTTCTGCGCCGTCAAGATTGACGTCCTGAGGACATACAATTCCGGTTTCCTGCGCAATCTGGTTATGCTTTTTTGTTATGCCGATCATCGGTATCACGCCGATGATGACCAGCAGCATAACAATCAGAGTTATCCAGGCAAAGAAGAGATACGGTATCGCAGCCAGATATGCTCCCGTACCGGTTCCGTTTACCGTTACGCCGAATTCCTCAAACAGTCCTCCGTAGAAAACAGCCCATGTCGAAATTGGGATTATGATACAGACAGGTGCAGCGGTGGAGTTGATTACATACCCCAGCAGTGTACGCGGTATTTTATGGCTGTCTGCCACTTTTTTCATAGCCGTTGCAATCGCCATGTTGTTCAGATAATCATCAACGAAGATCAACCATCCCAAGAGATATGTAATAAATAACGCTTTTTTCCGGGTGTTGGCATACTTGCTCAACCAGGTGGCAAACTCCGTTACCGCACCTGAGGCATCCAGGAAAGCGATCAGAATTCCGAACAATGCCAGCAACAGAAACAGGTATCCCAGAGTTCCCGCCATAAACGCCGCCTGAACCTTCTCCAGCCATGTTCCGGCAAAACCTTTTACTCCTCCCAGCAAAACGGATCCGACCAGTGAGGCGACCGTTAAGGAAAGCAGCATTCTTTTCGTTGTAAAGATCAGTACAAATAACACTAAGATTGGTAATAGAGATAGAATTCCCAAGTCCATTTTACACCTCCGTTAAATTATTATTGCGATAGATAATTATTAATAACACAGTTATGTTATTCTTTTATTCGTGTTTCAAGGCCGGAAAATCGCGCCTCTCTACAATCTCCAAATTTCGGCCCGTTCCGAGATCATTTTTCCGGGACGTGCATCCTCTTCCAATGCGCCGTCATGAATAACGGGAATCCCGTTAACAAGGACATACTCGATCCCGTCCGGCGGTGCCATCGGATCTCCGAGCCCGGGGAATGCGGCGTTATCCTTCACGGTTTTCGGATCAAAGATTACAATGTCGGCATCTGCTCCCTCCCCGATCCATCCTTTATTTTTTAATCCAAAAAACTGAGCCGGCATCCAGGATGCTTTCTTGACAAACTCCATCATGGAAAGTGCATCCTGTTCCCTGACGATCTCCGCTAGAATTTTGGGATAGGTCCCCGCTGTCTGAGGATGGCCGATTCCCGGAGCCAGATTCGGGAAACCGCCGTCGGTCGAAATCATCACGTAGGGCTGCTGCAGCGTAAGCACCACTTCATGAGGCTTGCCGACAAAAGCAGTAACCGTGGCATCCGGATCTGTCCTTCTCAAATCTTCAAAGGTTTGTTCTGTCAGCCTTTGCCCTGCATAAATCCCGGAACCGGCCAGTATCGAATCATATCCACAGTCATAAATCTGCTGCCAGCCTTCACAGAAAACCTCAGAGCCCACAGGACAGGCAAAATCTCCGTAAGCGCCGCTGTCAACCGCAATCTGATATCCCTGGCGACGGGCTTTTTCTATGATGGGCAAGGATTCTGCCAGCATTCCCTGACCGCATTGATATACATGATGAGATATCAGTACTCTTGCTCCGGTCTCTTCCTGGAGTTTAATTATCTCCCTTGTCGCAGCCAGTCCACTCCAGCCTCCGGCTCTTGAATGGATGGGAACGGGTTTGTCATACCTGGCTGCAACTTTTGCAATTGCGATCAGCTCTTTCCAGGTGGTTTTTGGTGCATACTCCAGACCGAAGGATACTCCCACTGCGCCCTCTGCCAGATCCTGCTCCACCCAGTCCGCCATTCTTTGGATCTGCTCGTCCGTAGCGATATCGTATGGGCTTCTCATCCCGGCAAGCTCCCGAAGTTTCCATGATTCGGGAACCAAAGCGCCGCAATTGATCGGATAGCCTTCATCATAAAGTCCCGTTAGAAATTTCTGTGTGGGATAGGGTCCGACACCACAGGAACCGATGATGATCGAGGTAACACCCATGTTTGCCATTACCTGAGCGCTGAAAAGCTGTCCGTCTGCATGGCTGTGGGGATCAACAAAACCAGGGCTTACAATTTTTCCCGTTGCGTCAATTCTTTCTTTCCCTTTCAGCTCAGCTCGCGTAACGACAGCGATCTTTCCGTCTTTTATTCCCACATTTGCTATGGTTCTGGTTTCACTTTTCGGATCGATTACCGTTCCTTGTACGATCACATAGTCGTACTCGACATTTAGAAAATTCTTTTCTTTCATTTAAAATCTTTTCACCTCCTCATCCTTTATAACGAATAATACTGTAATCCATAAAACAGAAGTCACAACCCTGCATTTTGAATGGTCGAAGCCCAATCTCTGCATATTTTATCCATTGTTTTTCTTAAATCATCTTTGCAATGAGCCTGAACCTCTTGAAAAGACGATCTGTCAGCTCCGGTTTCAAAAACAAAGGAAACACCTGCATCCCGAACTGATTTGAATTCCCCCTCGAAGGAGCCTACAACCGCGATTACCGGGATGTTGTAAGGTTTTGCACGTTTGCTGACACCAATCACTGCCTTGCCGCTCATGCTTTGTATGTCCAGCTTCCCTTCACCGGTTATAATACAATCGCAATCTTCTATAAGCTCTTCAAAATGTATCATGTCTAGAATGATATCAATCCCTCTTTTCAGCTTTGCATTTAAAAATGCGTATGCACCTGCCCCCATGCCTCCTGCCGCACCGGCACCGGCAATTTCACTGGCGTCAATACCAAGAGAATTATAGATTGCTTTTGAGAACTTCCGAAGATTATCATCCAGCCTTTTGATCTGAATCGGATTGGCTCCCTTCTGAGGACCAAAAACATAAGCCGCGCCGTTTTCCCCATATAACGGGTTGTCAATATCGCACATGGCTTCAACCTCAATGCCCATCAGACGTTCTCGCGTCTCGGTAATGTCGATTTTGGAAACCCGGCCCAAATTCCCGCCAGCCGGTATAAAAAGCCTTCCGCTGGGATCGAAGAACTTCGTTCCTAATGCGGCTGCCATTCCGGCACCTGCGTCATTCGTACAACTTCCTCCCAGACCGAGAATTATTTTTTTGCACCCTCTGCTGATTGCATCATTTATCAATTCTCCGACTCCATAGGTAGAGGCCTTTTCCGGATCCTTCTTTCCACTTACCACGATGATTCCTGCTGACGCTGCCATTTCAATGATTCCGATGTCATCGACAATGCCGTAAAAACTATTTATCCTTTCCAGAAACGGACCCCGGGTTTCAATATTGATTTTTGTTCCCCCCTCCAGTGCGCTCAAAAAACAATCAACTGTCCCTTCTCCGCCGTCAGCAACAGGGACAGATATGATATCGCAATCCGGATAGCTCTCCAGTATGCTTTTTTCCATAATCCCGCACACTTCAGATGCACTCATTGTGCCTTTAAATGAATCGGGAACCAATAAACATTTTTTCATTCTTCTCCACCAGCTTACTTGTTCAAGTTCGCTCAAACCCTAAGAATCATCTGCATCCGAAGATTTCACAGATTCTTAATTCGATTCCAGTTTACCATTGTTATTGACACGGATTCTATATTACGTATAATAAAGACATTGCAATATTTTTGTTATGTAAAACATATCGGAGGAAATAGATATGCTGTTGAATCAGACTACGGCAAAAGAAATCATCAGTAGAATTGAGAACATCATAGATTTTGATTTAAATATCATGGACAATACCGGCTTGATTCTGGCCAGTACGAATCCACTAAGAATCAACACTTACCATGAAGGCGCACATATAATTATAGAAAATGGTTTGGATGAATTGGTCGTTGAAGAGGACAATGCCTATAAAGGGTGTAAGAAGGGTGTCAATTTACCGATTTATTTTGCAACGGAAATCATCGGTGTCATCGGAATAACGGGGCAGCCTGCAGAAGCCATAAAATACGGACGAATCCTGCAAAAAATGACAGAGCTGTTAATCCGTGAATATTACGATACCTTGCAGCAAAATGCTGCGGAACGCCGTAAGCTTATCTTTATCAACAATTTTCTTCATGGCAATTTGGAGATTGCCTATTCCGGTCTTGAAAAATGGCTGCAGGAAAACCAGCTTGATCCTAACGGGCCATTCTGCGTTTCATTACTGAAATATGTTGACACCAGAAAAACGGATCTGCCTTCTGAGCTATTACAGGCAAATTATGATGTAATTAAGAAAATTATCATGGACCGGCTGTCTGCCAATAAGGTTCTCACGGTTTACGGCGGAGGATTTTTTATCGTCATATCGAATCATTCGACAACCAAGCTGAAAAACTCAGTTACCCGCCTCGCTGATGAGCTGGAATCAATGTACCAGCTTCCCATACTATGCTGTATCGGCAATGAATACACCAATTATCTGGATATACCCAAATCGTATCAGGAAGCAAGCACAATATTTCATTATTATGATAAACAAAAGCAGGGAATCTTCCTGTACGGCACCATACTGTTGGACTTTACAATGAATCAGATTCCGGTGATACATAGGAGAAACCTATATAATAATGTTTTCCGTGATTGCTCTCCTGAGGAAATTGATAACTTTAGCGATTTCATACTCGGTTATTTCGAATACAACGGTTCTCTGAACAAATTAGCGGAAAAATACTTCATACATAAAAACACCGTACAATATAAAATACAGTCTGTTTACAGAAAGACCGGATTTAATATGCGGATACAGCATGACTTGTTTATCCTGTATCTTGCAGCGACCTATAAATGCCCGTAAATGTGCTGTCTGAAAGCCCCGGATCTGACATTAAAACTCTTGAATCCATTGGACCATGGCATGTATCACTTCCATTCCGTCGGAGTCCGGACCGCCGTTATGGATTTCGTGATACAACCCCTTCCATTCAATGTAGCTGCAGCCGCCCTTTTCGAGTTCTGCAATGAACCTGCTGCCTTCCGGACTGCAGATCAGATCCGCATCACCGTGCATGAGCAACATAGTTTTAGAAGGTTCTGTTCTTTGGCTTTCAGAGCCTTCGTCCATCAGCTGTTTTGCGAACACAAGCCCTTCCAGTGCGGTTTTGACTGTTATTTTATCGTGAATCAGGTGCTTGTTTTCCTGTTTTGCAATAACTGTTTGGTTCCCGAGTGTCTCAGTCTTGATCTTGGCGTTCATCTGAAAATCCGGCTTGAACTTTGACAACGCCAAGGAAACCAGGTACAGGTACCGTGGAATTCTTCTTTGGAGAATAATCCAGGGTGAGGTTATGATGTATCCGTCCGGAACGCTTCTATACCGTCCCCTCCTTCTGTAATCCAATGCGATATTGCCTCCCATACTGTGCCCGTAAAGAAAAACGGGTATTCCGGGATACTCTCTGCGGCAGTATTCAAGGAGCCGGTCAATATCCTGAAATATGACCTCCCTAGGTGCTGTATGCCCTCTCGTGCCGTCAGAGAGACCATGCCCCCGCAGATCCATTCCTACCATTGCAATTCCTGCGACCTTGAAAGCCTCACCCGTTCTGTCGTACCTTCCCGCATGCTCGCCGATTCCGTGAACCAGACATACCACATAATTCACCCGGTCCCCTCTCCACTCATAACCAACGATTTTGACATCCGTTTTAAAAACAATATTTCGATACATAACAACATATCCTCCATAAATTACATGTATTATTACATTTTGTGCACTTATTATTACATTATATCAATTAACTGTTGATTTTTGTAAATTAATAACATAAAATGAAATTGCTCCTACAAAAAATCAGCCTCAATTCATTGTAAGGCCTAAACGATTCTCCTATTAAAAAGGAAGTGGGTTAGATGAAGGTAAAGAGTAATAAGATTATCAGGTATCACAGGAACAGTTCAGGAGAATTATGCTGCACAATTTGCGGCGCGCTGGTCAATATTACCCGTTTCAAGGATGGATATATCTGTACCAGCTGTCTGCAGTTCGTTAAATCACATTATTAAATGGAATCCTTTTCTCTCGGGAGGCCATTGGTTATCGTCTCGTTTTCCCCGTCAATCAATGAAAGAGGCTGTGAATAAGGCTGATATCACGAGTGTCAGCCTTTTTTCTTTGCTTTGGAAGCAAGTCGTTTCTTTGTCTTCGGTTTCATGACGGAAAAACCGAACTTACCGAGAGGCCTTTTCTGCAGACCGAAATAATCGCCGTGGTTATAACAGATCAGACCTGCCTTTTCCAGTTCCAGCTTTCCATTCCCGTTCATAAGACTTTTCTCGGCGTGAACCGCAAGGATATCTGCCACGAACATATCATGAGAAGGATAATGATGTACTTCCCTCACCCTGCACTCGATATTGACAGGTGCTTCCTGAATCATCGGACATTTGACCTGCTGCCCCAAAGCCGGCGTCAGATTCAGAGCCTTGAATTTATTCACATCCCGGCCCGATTTTACTCCGCAGTAATCCGTCTCCTTTGCCAGTTTTTCCGTGCAGAGATTGATCACAAACTCGCCGCTCTTTTGAATCATTGCGTGGGAATGCCTGGATTCTCTTACGGAGATATAGGTCATGGGCGGCTCGGAATTGACGATTCCCGTCCACGCAATGGTAATAATATTATGTTCCGCATTCATTTCACCGCAGGATACCATGACGACAGGAACAGGGTTCACCATGGTTCCAGGTTTAAAAGACACTTTGCTCATTGACCGTTCCTCCAAGTTTTTTGATCACAGTAATAAATTCTTGCGGCAGCGGGCTGTTAAACTCCAAATATCTTCCCGTTTTCGGGTGATGAAAGCCAAGGACCTTGGCATGAAGCATCTGGGTTTCCACACCCGCAGCCTTTTTCCGGGGCCCATACACCGCATCACCCAGCAAAGGATGATTGATATGAGCCATATGCACTCTGATCTGGTGGGTTCGCCCGGTTTCAAGCCTGCATTCGAGATAGGTAAAGGAACCAAACCGCTGCAAAACCCTGTAGTGCGTGATCGCAACCTTGCTGTTCGTCTGTGTTACAGCCATTTTTAACCTGTTTTTTGGATCTCTGCCGATGGGAGCGTTTACCGTCCCTTCATCTTCCTGAAAATTATGATAAACGATGGCATGATAAGTCCTGGTAATGCTGTGGGATGCAAGTTGCTCGGCAAGGCTGCGGTGGGCTCCGTCGTTTTTGGCAATCATCAGCAGTCCGCTGGTATCCTTGTCGATCCGGTGAACGATTCCCGGACGGATCACGCCGTTGATGGAGGAAAGTGTTTTGCAGTGGTACAGTATGGCATTGACCAGAGTACCGTTAAAATTGCCCGCTGCGGGATGAACCACCATGCCTTTCGGTTTGTTGACAACAAGAACGTCATCATCCTCATAGACGATATCAATGGGGATTTCCTCCGGCATAACATTCAGACGAACCGGTTCCGGAACCGTCACCTTGATTCTGTCCCCGGCCTTTACCTTGTATTTCTTCGAAACACCGGCTTCTCCGTTTACCTCGACCCTGCCGATCTCAATCAGTTTTTGAAGATGGCTCCGGGAGGATTCCTCAATAACAAGAGAGAGGACCACATCCAGCCGGGTCCCCTTCATGTCTTCTTCAACGACAAATTCAAATGTATTCAGATCCTTTTCCATTTCTCTATTCCTCGGACAGATCATTATTTTCTGAAATTCCGTCCTGAATTTCACTTTCTTTTTTCTTTCGCGCCCGTTTCGGCTCAATGTAAAATACGTACAGCACCAGAAACCCACACCCGACGCAGACGGAAATATCCGCAACATTAAAGATCGGCCAGATGCGCCAGTCCAGAAAATCCACGACATAACCGTTTACGGCACGGTCAATCAGATTTCCCATCCCGCCCGCGGCGATCAGGGACAGGCTGAGAAGCAGGAATCCGTGTTCTTCTCTGCGTTTTTTTACCAGATACACCATAACAACCACTATGACTGCCAGCTGCATCGCGATCAGAAAACCTGTTTTGTTCTGAAACAGACTGAAGGCAGCTCCTGTGTTGTGAATGTAAGTGATATGAAAGATCCCGTCAATCAGAGGAACCGTTTGGTTCAATTCCATATTGGCCTGGATCAGGTATTTCGTCAATTGATCAAGGGCAACAACAGCTGCAATGATGATAAAATACATAGAATTCGGGTAACGTCTTATCCGCCTGGTCTAAACCGTTAAACCCTTTCTCCTTTTCTTAAATTGGTAATGGTCCGGCCGGAGGCGGATTTCTCCTCGATTTTTGTTTCCGCGTAGGCCTTCAGATCCTCCATATCCCTGTCGGCAAAAAGCTCCGCACTCAGGTTGTCAAATTTTTCGAGTTCCGACTCCAGAAGGCTCCTGTATCTGGTCCTGAATATATTCAGCCGGTTCCTCATATTCACCATTTCTTCATTAAGCCGTTCGATAGACTCCTTGGCTTCCCGTTGAATCAGCTCAGCGTCAAGTTCGGCATTCTTCAGCAGAATCTCAGCACGCTTTTCGGCGCTGGCCGAAATATCCCCCATGAGGGCTTTTGCCGCTTCCAGAGTCTCCAGTATGGCGCCCTCAGAGCTGCGATAACGATCAACCTCTGCCGTAAGGCTTTTTACCTGGTCCTTCAGCTTGCGGTTTTCCTCGAGGATTTTCTCCAGATCCAGCGTCAAAAGGTCGAGGAAGCCGTCAACGTCTTCTTCCTTGTATCCCCGGACACTTTTGGAAAACTCTTTGTTTTGAATATCTAAAGGAGTAATCATTCTTCTACCTCACACATACTAAATATTCAAGGTCCATAATAAAGACATGACAATTCTTCTGATAATGCTCAGTCCGATCAGTGCCAGGATCGGCGAAAAATCAATGGTCCCCATCATGCCAAACCGGGAAAGAATCCTTCTGCACGGAGCGAGGATCGGCTCGGTTATCTGGATCACCATGGAATAAATCTTCCCGAGGGTATCGTAAGGATTTCTTACAAACCAGCTGAGAATGGCTCTGCCCAGAATCAGATAAATCAGAACTTCAAAAAATAAACCAACCGCACTTATTAATAATCCCATGTAACTATCTCCACACATTCTTGGGAGATCCGCTGAAATCGATCCCCTTTTGGTCTACATTGGCAGTAACGTCCACATTTTCCGGTGCAAAAATGAATATATTGTTTGCAACCTTCTGAACAGTTCCGTTCAGGGCATATGTAGCTCCGCTTAGAAAGTCGAATATTTTCCTCGCACCATCTGATTCTACTTTTTCCAGATTGATGATCACAGGTTTCTTCGCCTTCAGATTGTCGACGAGTTTCGGGCATTCATCAAAGCTTTTCGGCTCAATAACAACCATTTTAAACTGGTTCGTGTTCGGTGCCACGCCCTTGTTCTGCATTGGAAGAACCTTGTCTTTTGTGTTATTCCCATCCTTGATATCGTTTCTTGCCGGTCCATAGGAACCTCTTGGATCGATTGGCTTCCGTTCCAGCGGCGCTGCAGCGGACGGGATCTCATCCAGCTGATCGTCTTCTTCTATTTCCTCAATACCGATAAGAGTTTTCAGCTTATAAAATAAACCTTCTCCCATTTTTACCCTCCTCAATAACTATATTTGCTTGTTGTAATTTCTTTCTCCGAAAATTGCGGTGCCGATCCGGATCAAATTTGAGCCTTCCAGTATAGCCGCTTCAAAATCGTGTGACATACCCATGGAAAGATATTTGAAATCCAGTCTCGGATGTGAGAGCAAAGCATACTGATCATACAGAGCTTTTACCTCACGGAAATAAATTCTTACATCCTCCGGATCGTCCTCGAAGGGAGCGATGCACATCATGCCTCTGATTCGAATATTGCTGCAGTTTTCGAGAATATCTTGTATCAGTTTTCCCGTTTCTTCCGCAGAAATACCGAATTTGCTTTCTTCCTGTGCCGAATTAATCTGGATCAGGATATCCATCATCGTTTCATGCCGGGCGGCACGCTTGTCAATCTCCTCTGCAAGCCTGAAGGAATCAACGGAATGAATCATCGAAACCTTGTCGATAATATATTTTACCTTATTTGTCTGCAAATGTCCAATCATATGCCATCTGACCGGCTTGACGGAATCGAACTTGTCCAGGATTTCCTGCACCTTGTTTTCACCGATATCTGTGATGCCTGCAGCGATGGCATCATTGATTTCTTCCGCGGTTCTGGTCTTAGTAACCGCAACCAGCAGCACCTCGCCGGGTTTTTTTCCGATTCGGCCTGCAATTTCATCCTTGTTCCTGTTGATTGCATCTATGTTCTCTCTGATTGTATTCATTGCTTCCTACGTAATTCCTTCCTCAGAATTCTGGCTTCTTTTTCAGTTAATTGGGTTTTTTTAATATCTCATCATAGATATTAACCGTGTCCACCTTGGTGGCGCCATCGTCGGTGTAGAAATAAGATACTTCAACCAGCGACCATTCACCGTCACTTGTAATTATTTTAACCGGCTTGAAGACATAATCCCCTCTTTTATCCCTGACGAAAACTCCCGGCTGTCCTTCCTTCGTTGTGATGCTTTCGTTCTTTATAATCAATCCGCTGTAATCTGAGGTGATAACTTCGGCTTCCACCCTTCTGATACGAGCAAACTCTTCATAATATTTATTAAACTCGAGTATAACCAGCCAGCGGCCGCTGTCGTCCAGTATATCGTAAATCGTTCCGTCAACCTGTCCCAGCGGAAGATTGATCACTGCCTTTTTCCCCTTCTGGTATTTTACGATATTCTCCGGTGCTACCCAGAACACCGCATACCACTTCTTATGATCCACCAGCTTGTACAGCGGTTCTCCGGACAGAGTCGTCTCCCTGGCAAGGTTTTGTACTTCAATGTTCAAGCCATGTATCTTTTCCCAACTCAGCAGAGCTATATTTTCCGGAGTAAATTCCGACTCAAAGCCATCGATATAATAGCTGATTACCCCGTTAGATTGACTGATATAGTTTTCCGGCACGACGCCGAAGCTGCCCGCCAGCTTATTCTGCTGCATGATTTCTTCTTTTGCCTTGTCATCGTTTGCCTGTATGTACATCTTTTTCTGGCTTAGCCTTAAAATTTGCTGCTCCAGCCTTGCCGCCAGTGCCGTCTCACCTGCTTTTACCGCAGCATCCCGGTCAGTTTCAAGCTTTGCAATCTGTGTTCCGATCTTCTTGATATCGTCACTGAAGATGCTTGCTCCTCCGTTGAATCTGGAAATCCGTTCCATGAGCTTCTGATACGGGCTTTCCGTATCTCCTTGACTTCCGGATGAAATATCAAGGATCTTGCTTCCTTTTCTGACCTGTTCTCCCTCATATTTGTAATAATTCAGGCTGCCGGATTTATTTGCAAAGTATACGGTTTCGCTTCGTACGATATATGCGGTGACCTGGTCCGTTACCTGCAGGCTTCCGTATTCAATGATTTCTGTCTTTTTCAGAGCTCCGGTAACGTTGGGAAATACATATATTATAATAAAAAGAATAACCAGGATTGAACAAAAAAGCACCAGGATTCTTTTTCTCATTTTCATAACAAGTCTGTACCTCCCTGAAGCCTGCTAATTCTTCACTTTGATGGATTAGCTGATTCTCATTGTCTATTATATAGGAACATACACCCAAATACAACTCTCGGCAAGCTAATCCTCCTGCTACATAAGGGTGTACTATTCATTCTGTTCCATCATCCGATGAAGGATCTTTTTTTCCTCCTTGGAGAGGCTTTTTTCTTTTCGGAGATACTTTGCCCAAAGATCCGGCCTTCTCTGCTTTGTCAGTTCCAGAGATGCTTCATACTGCCAGAGATGAATCAGCTTGTGGTTTCCTGAAATCAATACCTCCGGAACATCCATTCCCTCATATTGTCTGGGCTTTGTATACTGGGGATATTCAAGCAGGCCCGAATAGATGGATTCTTCGTTATGGGCGTCGCTGCTCCCTAAAACCTCCGGTATCATTCGTGCTACGGCATCGATCAGGATCATAGCAGGTAATTCACCGCCTGTCAGAATAAAGTCTCCGACAGACACCTCCTCCATCTTCCAGTAATCGATGATCCGCTGATCGACGCCTTCATAATGACCGCAGAGAAGGACAAGCTCCTTTTCCCGGGAAAGCTCAGAAATAAGCTCTTGATCGAGAATCCGGCCTCTGGGCGACATGTAAATGAGCCGTTTTCCTCTTGCATTCAGGGCATTCAGCGCACCGAAAACCGGATCTGCCAGCATGACCATTCCTGCTCCCCCGCCAAAGGGATAATCATCTGCCTTCTTATGCTTGTCCCGGCTGTAGTCTCTGATATCCGTAAGGCGGATATCCAATATCCCGTTTGCCCTTGCCCTTCCAAGAATACTCTCCTCCGTCACCGGAGTAAACATCTCCGGGAAAAGCGTCAACACATCAATCTTCATCCATCAGACCCTCAATCAGTTTAACCGTAATCGTCCTGCTTTCCATGTCTATCTTTAAAATAAATTCTTCCACTGCCGGGATCAGGAATTTATTCTTATTCTCCTTCTCCACTTCGTACAGATCCTGCGCACTGTTCCGGATCACGTCATTCAGGATGCCGATCGCTGTTCCCTCGTTATCTACTACCCTCATTCCGATCAGGTCGAAAATATGATAGGTACCCTCAGGCAGCACTCTTATGTCAGACTTGTCGATATATACATCTTTACCTTTGTGCTTTTCCGCCTCGTTCCGGTCTTCAATCCCTTCCAGTTTCAAAATAACCAGCTCTTTCATATATCTGATTCCGGTAATCTGATACCGGGTATTTTCCAGATATATATTCGCCAGTTCCTCGAAGCGTTCTTTGTAATCCGAATAATGGTAAATCTTCAATTCTCCCTTCAGGCCCACCACGTTGACGACCTGCCCGATTTTTATCTTTTCCATGATCTCCTCATATTCAGAATGTTAAAAACAGGCACATATACGAATATATGTGCCACAATCTACGATGAAAATCTACGAATCAACGCCAGCAAGCGGGGCTTCCGGCAGGCAGATTCCTGCGCAAGCAAGGCTTGCTGTGCTGTCCGTGATTTTCCAGCATTCATGCAGTATTGAGAATCCTATTGTACGATTTCTACTACCACTTTTTTATTTGCTTTGGTCGCTGCGGCTTTTACGACGGTTCGAAGCGCTTTGGCGATCCTTCCCTGCTTGCCGATTACTTTTCCCATATCGTCGGGAGCGACCTTCAGCTCGATAACAATAGCCTGTCTTCCTTCTACCTCTTTTACTTCTACCGCATCAGGATTATCAACAAGTGATTTTGCAATAGCTTCAACCAGTTCTACCATAAGTTTTCACCGCTTTCCTTATTCTATAATTCCTGATTTTTTGAAAAGACTTTTTACAGTATCAGTAGGCTGGGCTCCGTTTGAAATCCATTTCTTCGCCGTCTCTGCATCAATTTTAACGTCGGCCGGATTCGTTAAAGGATTATAGTATCCTATCTCCTCAATAAACTTACCATCTCTTGGTGAACGGGAGTCTGCAACTACGATTCTATAAAAAGGTTTTTTGTGTGCACCCATTCTCTTCAGTCTTATTTTTACTGCCATATGTTCCACCTCCTTTAATGCGCCTGCACATTTTCCCTGTCCGGGAAAAAATGTCTGCAAACTTAATTTCATTGATATCATGTGATTTATGAAAACTCAGTATATTCTGAAGTTATCACCTTTTGGACCGGTTGATCGAGTCCGATGCAGGACACTTGTTAAAATCCTTTGAACATCCTGTTTCTCTTGAATTTCGGTGCGTTGGAAAACTGCTTCATCATTTTTTTCGCGTCTTCATAACGCTTGATCAAGTTGTTGATCCTGCTTACCGGCTGACCGCTTCCCGCTGCTATCCGCTTTCTCCTGCTGGCATTCAAGATGGAAGGATCTCTTCTTTCTTCCCTTGTCATGGATTGAATGATGGCTTCCATCTGGATGAACTCCTTTTCGCCGCTTTCCATGTCCACATCCTTCATGGCCTTGTTGTTCATGCCCGGCATCATATCGAAAATCTTTGCAAGTCCGCCCATCTTTTTTATCTGACCGATCTGTTCCAGAAAATCCTCCAGAGTGAACTCGTTTTTCTTCATCTTCCGTTCGAGTTCAGCCGCCTTTTCTTCATCGTAGCTTTCCTGTGCCTTTTCGATAAGGCTCATCATATCGCCCATGCCCAGAATTCTGGAAGCCATCCTCTCGGGATGGAACGGCTCCAAGGCGTCAAACTTCTCACCCACACCGATAAACTTGATGGGTTTTCCCGTAACCGATTTTGCAGAAAGGGCCGCACCGCCTCTGGTGTCACCGTCCAGCTTTGTCATGATAATGCCGTCGATTCCGAGTTTTTCATTGAAACCGGTCGCCGCATTCACCGCATCCTGTCCCGTCATTGCATCCACCACAAGCAGAATTTCATGAGGCCTGGTCTTCTGTTTGATCCTGACCAGCTCTTCCATCAGTTCCTCATCGATATGAAGTCTTCCCGATGTATCCAGTATGAGCACGTCATAACCTTTATATTCCGCCTCTTTCATCGCCTTTTCAGCAATGATTTCCGGCTGCTTGCATTCCCGCATGGAAAATACGGGAACATCTACATTCTTTCCGACGATTTCCAGCTGATCGACGGCTGCCGGCCTGTAGATATCGCATGCGGCAAGCATGGGTTTCTTGCCGTTTTTCTTCAGATAATTTGCCAGCTTTCCGCAGGTCGTCGTCTTACCAGTACCCTGGAGACCCGCCATCAGGATCACCGTGAAGCCTCTCGGAGAATAGGTCAGCTTGCTGTTGGTTCCTCCCATGAGAGTTACCAGTTCGTCATTTACGATTTTGATAACCTGCTGGGCGGGTGTCAGGCTTGCCAGAACGTCCTGTCCGAGTGCCTTTTCTTTTACGCTGTCCACAAACTGCTTTACGACTTTAAAGTTTACGTCAGCTTCCAAAAGTGCGAGTTTCACTTCCCGCATTGCCTCATTGATGTCGGCTTCCGTTAGAATTCCCTTGCCTTTCAGTTTTTTAAAAACGCTCTGCAGTTTTTCCGATAATCCCTCAAATGCCATATCCGGCTCTCCTATTCATTGATTTTATCTATGATCGATTTCAAATATCCCAGTCTGTCTGTCAGCGGTCTGTTATGACTGTTTTCCCGCATGAGCCGGTCAATCTCGCCGTCGATTTCAGCAACGGCTTCTTCCGCAGCCGTGAATTTACGAATGAGACCCAGCTTGCTTTCATACTCGTGCAATGCTTTTTCCGCCTTTTTTACCGCGTCGTGCACGCCCTGTCTGCTGATACCGAACTCCTCTGCGATTTCCGACAGAGAATAGTTATCCTCATGGTAAAGTTTCAGTAGTTCCTGCTGCTTTGCAGTAAGCAACTGACCATAAAAATCAAATAGCATGCTTATCTCTATCATCTTTTCAATCATCTGCAATCAGCCTTCCCTTTGTGCCAAGCAATTATGCTTGACACCACAATCAATTTAGCACAAAAAAAAACTGCTGTCAAGTAAAAAACTTGCCGGCAGTTTTTCGGTAAGATGCGGTATTTCTGATAAAATTTCCTATCAGGGAATTCCGTACCCTATTTATAGTGCAAAAGATGGTGGGCTTTTTTGCCGCCGAGCAATCCGGAATACAGGCTCATAGTTACCGGATTCTCTGAGGAAATCTTGACATTGGACATTCGGTCCGCTTCATACATTCCTTCGGATCGCTCTTTCCTGGCCTTCCCCTCTGCAAGTGGCTGTCCCGCTCCTGCAATACATCCTCCCGGACAAGCCATAACCTCGACGAAATCGTATTCCGCTTCCCCGGATTTGATTTTTCTGATCAAGTCATCGGCATTGCTCAGACCGCTGACAATGGCAAACTTCAAGAATCCCTCCTTAAAAGGTATCACAACCTCTTTCACGGATTCGAGCCCCCTGACGCCGGTAAACGCAATGTCGGCCAGCTGCTTATTGCTGCCGTTGTTCATCATGAAGCGGATTACCGCTTCCGTAACTCCTCCTGTGGTTCCGAAGATCACGCCTGCCCCGCTGGCGATTCCATAAGGCATGTCAACCGCCTCCGGAAGAATATCCGAAAAACGGAGGCCTGATTCGCGAATCATGTTGGCCAGCTCCTGTGTTGTAATGCAGTAGTCTGTCGCCGGACTGCCGTCATAATGAAACTCTTCCCGAATTGCTTCATGTTTTTTGGCCGTACACGGCATGATTGCCACAACTTTAACTTTTTTTGGCTTTTTCCCCGAGCCCTTAGCCTTGTGCTTTTCCTTCAAAACGGAGCTGAACATCTGCATGGGAGATTTGCAGCTGGAGATCTGATCTGTCAGATCCGGATGATAGATCTCAGCAAATCGAAACCAGGCCGGGCAGCAGGATGTAAACAGTGGCAGTTTCTGACCCAATTTCAACCTGTTCAGCAGTTCATTCGCCTCTTCGATCACGGTCAGATCCGCCCCTGTTGCAGTATCATAAACCTCGTCAAAGCCCATCCTCTTCAATGCGGAAACGATCTTTCCCATCACGTTTGTACCGCGAGGAAGCTGGAATTCATCACCCAGTGCAACCCTTACCGCCGGTGCGATCTGGGCAACCACGATGACATTGGGATCATGCAAATCCTTCCATACATCTGTTGTATCATCTTTTATGACAATCGCTCCCGTGGGACAAATCGCCGCACATTGACCACAGTTCACGCAGTTGGTTTCTGAAATCGGCATCTCAAAAGCAGGAGAAACCGTCATTTTAGAGCCCCGGTGAGCAAAATCGATTGCTCCGATTTTTTGTACTTCTGAGCACATTCTAACGCAGTCGCCGCACAGGATACATTTATTTTGATCCCTCACGATGGAAGGAGATGAGGAATCCACCGGTTCCACGGGGCTGTACCTCTCAAAGCTGACCTCTTTCAGCCCGAAGCGACGGGCCATATCCTGCAGCTTGCAGTTGAAGTTTTTGGCACATGTCGTGCAATCCCTGCAATGGTCGGAAAGCATCAGCTCAAGAATGGTCTTTCTGTACTCCTGGAGTCTGGGCGTATTTGTCTTGATATCCATGCCTGACCTTGGAGGTGTGGAGCATGATGCCATAATCTCTCCGTGCTTGTCTTCCACAACACACATTCTGCAGGCCCCGTATACCGATAGATCCGAATAATAGCACAGCGTAGGCAAATCAATGCCCGCTTTCCGGATGATGCTCAATATGTTCTTCTCTCCCTCAATGGCAACAGGAAAGCCATCGATCGTTATATATTTTTTATTATTCATACTGTTCATCTTATTCACCCTCCTTGATCGCCCTGAAGCTGCAGCTGTCAATACAAGCCTTACATTTAATGCATAAGCTCTGATCGATTACAAACGGTTCCTTAATCTTTCCCCGAATTGCATAGACCGGGCAGACTTTGGCACATTTGGAGCAGCCCTTGCAAAGCTCCTGATCGATCACAATCGTCTGGAGAGCCTGGCAGGTCCTGGTGGAACATTTCTTGTCAACGATGTGTTCGATATACTCATCTCTGAAATATTTCAATGTAGAGACCACCGGGTTTCCCGCAGACTTTCCAAGGCCGCAAAGAGCGGTATGGGTAACGGTATCGGCTAGTTTTTTCAGCATATCGATATCGGAAAGCTCCCCTTTACCCTGCACGATTTTTTCCAAAATTTCAAGCATTCTGCGTGTTCCTTCCCTGCAGGGCACGCATTTACCGCACGATTCATTTTGTGTAAAATTCATAAAAAACCGGGCCACTTCCACCATGCAGGTGTCTTCGTCCATGACCACAAGTCCGCCGGAACCGATCATTGCTCCAACCTTTTTTAGACTGTCAAAATCCAGTGGCAGGTCCAAATGCTCCTCCGTAAGGCAGCCTCCGGACGGTCCGCCGATCTGGACCGCTTTGAATTTTTTCCCGTCTCTGATTCCGCCGCCGACTTCAAAAATAATTTTTCTGAGGCTGGTCCCCATGGGAACTTCAATCAAACCGGTATTCATAATATTTCCGGTCAGGGCAAAGGCCTTTGTTCCGGGACTTTTCTCCGATCCGATGGTTTTATACCATTCTGCACCTCTGTGAATGATCATGGGCACGTTGGCAAAGGTCTCCACATTGTTCAGCAAAGTGGGCTTTCCGTAGAGCCCCTGCTCTACGGTTCTGGGAGGCTTTACCCTTGGCATGCCTCTGTCTCCTTCTATAGAAGTGGTAAGGGCGCTTCCCTCTCCGCAGACAAAGGCTCCGGCGCCCTTCACAATCTTTATATCAAAACTGATGCGGCTGCCAAGGATACTATCTCCCAACATTCCCAATCTTTTCGCCTCATCGATTGCCAGTTTTAATCTTTTTATTGCAAGGGGGTATTCGGCTCTTACATAAATATATCCCTCAGCTGCTCCAGACGCGATACCGGCAATGATCATGCCTTCCAACATTTTATGAGGATCCCCTTCCATGATGCTTCTGTCCATGAATGCACCCGGGTCTCCTTCATCTCCGTTGCATACGACGTATTTGGGAGTCTCTTTCTGCGTCATTACCTGTGTCCACTTTCTTCCGGCCGGAAAGCCTCCGCCTCCTCTGCCGCGCAGATTCGAGTCATAAATAGTCCGGACAATCTCCTCCTCGGTAAGGTCAAAAAGACATTTGATCATGGCGCTGTATCCGCCGTAAGCGATATATTCCTCAATGGATTCAGAATCAATCTGACCGCAATCCTCAAGAACCAGCCTGGTTTGATGCTTATAGAAGGGAATTTCCTCCTGTACCGGATAGGCTTCTCCCTCGGTGCGATAGATCAGGCGTTCGATGATTTCATCCCCAACAATTGATTTTTCTATGATTTCTTCACAATCCTCCGCAGAAACTTTAATGTATAAGAGCTTTGCCGGCTCAATTCTCAGCAGGGGACCCATTTCACAAAATCCATGACATCCGCTTTGTTTTAAACCGATATGCTCACCTTCTTTTTCCTCTCTCAGCTCGAGCTGGCAGGAAAGGCCTTTTGCTTCGATCAGATTTTTTAATCGGTTGAACACTTCAAGGGATCCGCCGGCAATACATCCGGTGCCGCCGCAGACATAGATCTTTTTTTTCTGCCTTTTCAGCTGTTCCAAAAAAATACTTCTTGCCTGATTGTACTGCTCTCTGTTACTGATTTTCATTTGAGATCCCCTTTCTTAATTCGTTAAGAAGTTCAATCACCTTTTCCGGAGTCATTGCTGCGTAAACCTTGTCATTGACCGTTATCACAGGCGCCAGTCCGCAGGCACCCAGGCAGGATACCGTCTCCACCGTGAACATGAGGTCATCCGTCGTGTGCTTTGAATCATATAGTCTCAGTTCTTTTTTCAACGCTTCCAGTATGGGAATCGATTTTCTGACATGGCAGGCTGTTCCGTCACATATTTTGATGATATATTTACCTTTCGGCAGCAGGGAAAAATTCTCATAAAAGGTTGCAACACTGTATATCTTTGCTACGCTGATATTCAATTTTTCAGATAAGTAGAAGAAAGCTTCCTTCGGCAGATACCTGTATTCTTCCTGGAGGTCCTGAAGTATAGCAACAATCGGGGGTTTTTCCTGTGCATGATTAGACAGGATTTCATCTATTTTGCTGCATATAGATGTACTGTTCATAAAAGATCTCCTTTCGCACACTGACCAACTTGTTATTTATTTAACATATTAATCGTACATGATCTTTACATTTTTTGCAATTAAAATTTCATATTTTTGATAAAAAAATCTAAAGGTCGGAATAGTTAGACAATTCAATTTATTGATATTTGGGGATTCTTCTTCTGTGTTCAATTCAAATAATAGTATATAAAAAGGTAATATTTAGTATGATTATGATATGTTTTCGATTTAGCGCAGAAAAGCATTTGTTACATTATTAACATTAAATGTAAAAAATGAGACAGCAGCCGGTAATCCGGCCCTGTCCCATTGAAAAGGCTCTATAATGAATGTTGGGGTGACCATCAAAGATGGTTCCCTGACATTTTTTAATTTAAAAAAAGGGGACAAAGAGAAAAAATCCTGTAGAATAAAGTTACCACACTCACAACCTAAGGAGGTTTCTCAATGTCCTATTCCAATTATACAGAAAGTCTGCTCGATTTAAAAGATG
>JAVBVR010000047.1:0-23707 GCA_036677845.1 Anaerovoracaceae bacterium
AAGCTAAATTGGATAACGGCGTTCTGAATATCATCGTGCCGCGCCAGGTAAAAGCCGTAAATGCACAGAGAATTGAAATTGAATAATATCAAAAACGTGTTGGAAGAGGCACATCGGGAGCCACCCCGATGTGCCTCTTTTATCAAAGCGACGGAAGTTCGACAAAACATTGCGGAAGTTCGACAAAACACTGCAGACTTGGATCATTCATTGAAAAAAAGATTGTAATCATACGTTAAAAGAAGGATAATAGAAAATAAGTCAGGGCTTCCGCCAAAAGATTTCTGAAATATACATTTGAGTACTGTAACACCCTTTCGGCGAACAGAATAAATTGTTGGATGAAGGAGTGTTATTTATGATTATTTATACCGTCAGACCTGGGGAACAGCTTTTACAAATTGCTGCTGAGTTTCAGGCATCGCCTGAGAGTATCATTACGTTAAACGGCCTCCCCAACCCGGACAATCTGCTTGTCGGACAGTCTCTGATCATTCCGACGGCTGAGCCGGTCATACAAAAGACTGCGACGGCGGTAAACGGTTACCTGTATTTTCTTGGTCAGAGAGGGGTGGCAATCGCAGAAGAAACGGGAGCATATCTTTCGATTCTGGCGCCTTTTTCCTATGTGGTCAAAGAGAACGGGGAACTCGTTCCCATAGAGGATGAACCCGTGATCAGGTCCGCTTACATGAATAATGTAATTCCGATGATGTGCATCGTCAACTTCTCGGCCACAGCAAGAGGGCAGAACATTGCGCATGCCGTTTTGAACAACCCGGCGGCCATGCGGAATCTGATCTCCAATATTCTCCTAACTATGAGAATGAAGGGTTACCGCGGATTGAATATCGATTTCGAATATGTACTTCCCGAAGACAGGGAACGTTACAATGCGTTTTTAGGCATGGCTGCAGAGAGCCTGCATAGGGAGGGCTACTTCATTTCCTCTGCAGCGGCTCCGAAGACGGGCCCCGATCAGAAAGGACTGCTTTATGAGGCGATCGATTATGACGTCCACGGAAATCTGATGGATTTTGTCATTCTTATGACCTACGAATGGGGTTACCGGCTGGGACCGCCTCAGGCCATATCGCCGCTGAATCAGATCAGAAGAGTTCTCGACTATGCCGTAACGGTGATACCGAGGGAAAAGATTTATTTCGGCTTTCAGATTTACGCCCGTGACTGGCTGCTGCCGCATGTGCAGGGTCAGGAAGCGGAAACCTTCAGCTGTCAGGAAGCGATCATCAGAGCCGCCGAACATAATGCGGTCATTCAATATGATGAGACTGCTCAATCGCCTTTCTACCGGTATCAGGACACTCAGGGAAGGATGCATGAAGTCTGGTTTGAGGACGCCAGAAGCGCCCAGGCAAAATTTGATACGGTCAAGGAGTACCGTCTCGCCGGAATCAGTTACTGGGTTTTGGGATATCCGTTTCCTCAGAATTGGACTCTGCTGGATTACAATTTTCAAATAATAAAGTAATATTCGACAAAAAATGTTTAAAAGTAACATTGACAATACCATTTTTTGATAGATAATATAATTGTAGGGTATATCCCATTTACCTTACGTCGTACCGGATGAAACAGAGTAATAGAAACTGGAGCCTGTGAATGGAGAAGTCAAAGGAAGAATTATTGCTCCATATTAACCGACTGGAGGCTATTCTGGATAGCCTTCCTTTTGATGTCTGGATGAAGGACAGGGATGGAAGGTATCTTATCGTAAACCGGAAATTAAGCGAGGAAACCGGCATACCAAAGGAGGAAATCCTGGGGATGACCGATTATGACCTCTATGAAAGTCCGGCTGCCGATTTCTATGTTTCCACCGATAAAGAGACCATGGAAGGAAAGGCAAGAGGCGTTTATGTATCGCATTTTGATCAAGGGGCTTACGAAGAATATAAAACGCCCGTCTATGATCCATCGGGGCAATTAACGGGAACGGCAGGCTATTCCAAAGATATTACGCAGCAGGAGATGATCCGGGCTGAGCTTGCTCAGAGCGAAGAACGGTTCCGAACCATATTTGAGGAGGCTCCGCTTGGAATCGGAATATTTGATTCAAGGACCGGTGAGGCAAATCAGGTCAATGCAAGATACGCAGAAATCGTCGGACGGACGAGAGAGGAAATCCTCTCTCTGGACTGGAGGCAGTATTCCCATCCCGACGAGGTGGAAGAGAACTTACATAAAGTCAGTCTTATTTTGGATAACAAGATTTCCGGCTTTACCATGGACAAAAGATTTATCAGACCTGACGGCGGAGAAGTCTGGGTTAATATTACCGTTACCCCGTTTCGATCATCGGGCCACGAGGAACACAGCCACCTGTGTATGGTGGAAGATATCACGTCCCGTAAGAAGGCGGAAGAGGAAGTTCTGTATCTCAGCTACTATGATCAGCTCACGGGATTATATAACCGCAGATATTATGAAGAGGAGCTGAAGCGGATCAATACGAGCCGGAATCTTCCGGTTACTCTGGTTCTGGCTGATGTAAACGGTCTGAAGCTTACCAATGATGCTTTTGGCCATTCCCTTGGAGATAATCTTTTGAAAAAAGTTGCCGAGGTCTTTAAAAAAGAGTGCAGAACCGAGGACATGATCGCCAGAATCGGCGGAGATGAATTCGTTTTTCTGCTTCCCAGGACAGACGAAGAGGAAGCGCAGAAAATCATCGACCGCATCCACAAATCCATTTCGGAAAAACAGCGGGGCAATATGATCTGTTCCGTATCTTTTGGGTGGGCCACGAAGCATTATCTGAAAGAGGATATCCGAAAAGTATTCATGCGGGCAGAGGATTATATGTACCGCAACAAGCTGGCGGAGAGCTCCAGCATGAGAAATGAGACCATCAAACTGATCACCAAAACATTATATCAGAAAAACAGAAGAGAGCAGCTCCACTGTGAGCGGGTCAGCAAACTGTGCGAATTGATCGGGAATGCTCTGAAGATGAGCCCTGATTCCGTACGGGAACTGAAGATGGCCGGGCTTCTTCACGATATCGGAAAGATCGGAATCGATGAAAGTCTGCTCAATAAACAAGGTAAACTGGCAGAACAGGAGTGGGCGGATATGAGGCGGCATCCGGAGATCGGCTATCATATTCTGCGGTCTGTCAATGAATTTGCACCCATTGCAAAATATGTGCTGCATCACCATGAAAGGATAGACGGAAAAGGTTATCCTAGACAGCTGAAGGATGAAGAGATTCCGCTGCAGTCTAAAATCATTTGTATCGCGGATGCTTACGACGCTATGACGAGCCACAGGCCGTACCGCGAAGATTTGAGCCTGTCGGATGTGGTTGCGGAATTCAAGCGGAATGCAGGCACACAGTTTGATCAGGACATTCTCAAGGTTTTCATCGATCAGATCCTGAAACAAAGGGTCTGGCGGATTGACAGATATGAGAGCCGCTGATGATTTTATGGTAAAAGCTATGACCGGAGGGATTCTGGATAAAAAGTCTCAGAAGCAGGTGGAAAAGCTGTTATAAACCTTTTGAGGATTCACTTTACGAAAAAGCCCGCTTATAAAAACGGGCTTTTTCCATGAGGAGGAGCATAAAAAAACTGAGTAGGTTTAACCGATCTCAACTTTGTCGGAGGCCTGGTATGGGGCTAGTGTGGCCACCAGACGGGCCGTCTTTTTCGAGTTGTTTATCAGGTAATGGCTCTCTTCCGGTTCCACATGAATGAACTGCCCTTCTTTCAGGGTCGTTGATACCCCATCTACGACAATATCAATTTCGCCTTCTATGACATAAAAATTTTCTTCCATAATATTGTGATAATGTGCCTTGAAATCTGATCCGGGAGGAAACTGAACGATGGCGAAATTCATGCGGGGGCCTTTCATAAGATATTTGGGTCCGCTGTCACCGTTCCTGTATTCCAGATCCTTTTCGTCTATTATGTACATCCATTTACTCCTTTCTATTATAACCCGGGTGCAGCCCACATCGGGGTTGTCAGATTCTGATTGGTTAGATCCATGCATTCTTGATACACTTTTCGCCAAGTTGAATAGAGTTCGCTGTAGATTTTATTGTTTTGCATATTGGGAGTATATTCCGCATCCCATTGTACCAAAATCTTAGCCGCTTCTGAAAGATCCCGATATATCCCGACTCCGACTCCGGCTGTGATGGCTGCTCCGAGAGCGGTAGCCTCCTTGACCTTGGGGACCCTGACGGGGATTCCAAGCACATCGGATAAAATCTGGCACCAGACGGAGCTTTTGGATGCTCCGCTGGCAAAGACAACCTGCTCCGGCCGTTTGCCGGTAACCTCATACACGAGTTCCAGGTTCCCTTTCGTTACCAGCGCTGCATTTTCCATCAGTGCGCGATAGAAGGTATACTTATTATATTTATCGGGATTCAGCGCAAAGTTTAGAAAGGAAGGAGCCGCATGTTTCCAGTGGATGTAGTTCATAACATCCGAAAACGTGCACAGCATTCCGTAACAGCCCGGCGGTACTTTCGCCGCCTCATCATTCATGATACTGTAGGGATCTCGACCGGTTTTTTCCGCCTCGGCCTTTTCGGCTTGACAAAAGGCGTCCCGATACCATCTCATAACCAGGCCGGGGAAAAACGCAATGGCTTCATACTGCCATAATCCCGGAACGGCATGGCAGTTTACGCGGACACGGCAGTCGGGATCCGTCTTTACTTCGTTTGTATTGAATTCATACTGCCAGAAGCTCCCGCCGAAAATCGCCCCCTGATTGGGTTCTACCAGGCCCACACCAACGCATCCCAGCTGCGCGTCACCTCCGCCGGTAACTACAGGCGTACCCTTCTTCAGACCGGTATCCGCGGAACTGGCAGCGGATACCGTACCGATAACAGTTCCGCTTTCATAGACAGGCGGAAAGATATCTGTTTTCAATCCGCATTTTCCTGATATCTCAGGGAGCCATGTTCTTCCGGCAAGATTAAAGATTCCGGTTGTGCAGCCGTTGGATGGTTCCGAGGCCAACATTCCGGTCAGCTTGGCTATGAGCCAGTCGTTAAACATGGTTACTGTTGCAGTTCTATCGTAAATATCCGGCAGATGGTTTTTAACCCAGAGTATCCTCGGAAGAGCCCCCAAGGCAAAAGTCTGTCCGGATGGTATGTAAATTTCTTTCTCCAGTGATTCAGATATTTTTTGCAATTCGATTACTTCTGCGGAGGCACGGGCGTCGACATTGGCGCAAGCCCAGATTTCCTTTCCCTCACCATCATAAAGGACGATACCTTCCCGCATACTGGACGTCGCAATTCCGGCAACTTCCGACGGATCGATTCCGCTTTGTCCAAGAGTGTCCTTAATACACATGACGGCCAGCTTCCAGTTGTGCTCCCAGTCAAAGTTCATGGAACCGGGATATTCGGGGTCTTCTTTATGTTCCCATTCCTTCTGGGATACGCAGATCTGTTCGCCTTCCTGGTTGAATATAACCGCACGCACACTTCCTGTACCGGCATCGATCGCCATCAAATATTGAGCCATTCAGATCCCTCCTTAGCTTTGAATTTCCAAAACAGCTTTCGCGGTTTCTTCATCGGTAATGAGTATATTGATGCAGCCCGTTTTCAACGCCGCATTCATGGCTTCCGCCTTTTCGACGCCACCCGCCGCAGCTATAACGTTGGGAAAGGTTGCGAGAACATCCGGCGGTGTACTGATAAGTCTGTCGTGGATCGAACCGTTCAGCACATGACCGTCCTTGTCTATAAAGTATCCGAGGATGTCTCCGACTGCACTTTCGGCTTTCAGCCGAAGCAGATCATTGGCGGTAAGATTTCCCTCCCTTACTACGGTTGCCTTTTCAGTAACACCCCCAACCCCTACGATCGTATAACCGGCAAGGCTGGATAATTTCAAAATATCCTTGACGGAAGGCTCTTCGCGGATTGCGGCTGCCATCTCAGCTGTGGAAGCGAGAAAAGGAGCGGGTACGATATAGCTCGTCATATTGGTAATCCCAAAGTGGGATGTAACCGTGTAATGCTTGACGCCTCCTGTAAGTGAAACGAAGGATATTCTGGATTCCTCCGGGAGGTCAAGGTTCCGGAGGGTTCGTGCCATGGTATCGCCGAAGCCTACATTAATAAAGGAGCCGTCACTGATATGGTCGCTGAGATACATTGCAGTAGCGCGTGCTATCGTTTCATTGATGTTCGTGGAGATAGACGGAACCAGCACGATTTCTTTGAGAGAGTAGCGATCTTTCAGCTGGTTGATAATTTCTGTCTGCTGGTAGGCATCGGCTCTGATTTTAAACTGAATCAGCTTTTTCGCCTTGCCTTTTTCAAGCAGTTTGATTACGCGCATCCGGGAGATCCCCAACTGGTCGGCAATCGCTTGCTGTGTCATGTTTTCAATGTAGTAACACCAGACGGCTTTTATCATCAAAGAATGTTCATAGTCCATACTCATAATATTTCTCCCATTTAAACAAATGTTTCAGATTAAATAAAATGTTTTATTTTTAGATTCATTATAATGCGAAATAAAAACACTGTCAACATCTTTATTTTATCTGGATATATAATTGCAATCCTGCTAATATTGCGGCATTATCTAAAGATACGTCATAATTATTTCGGCTATTCTACGATTTATATATACTGTAACATTTCGAGCGCGGAACATGGTTATTAATATTTTTTCCGCAACAAATGTTGACAAGCAGAACAAAAAGCATTATGATGAAACAAAATATTAAAGTTAAAACTAATGTAATCGGTGGTCAAATATATCCGCTATACAGGGATTATAAGCCCTTATCGCTGACATAGTCTATTAACCGGCTTGATGATTTTGCGGATAAATGGAGGATTTACCTATGGGCTTAAGCAACAACGACGCAAATCAGGTTCCTGCCGTCAGCATCAGAGAAATCAGCAAATCGTTTGCTTCCAACATCGTACTGAGGGGGATCAATCTGGACGTCTACGAGGGGGATGTCGTAGCGCTGATTGGAGGGAACGGTGCAGGAAAGAGTACATTGATGAAAATCCTGATGGGTATTTACCAGCCAGATGGCGGTGAAATCAGGATCGGCGGAAAGAAAGTCAATCTTTCTCATCCTTCGGCAGCCCTGGCTAACGGAATTTATCTAGTACCCCAGGAACCGATGCTGTTTCCCAACATGACGGTTGAAGAAAACATCGTGTTGGGCTTTAAGGAGAAAAGAAGTGAGCTGCATGTCCGTTTGACTGCGCTTATTGACAATCTCGGCTGGGATTTGAAGCTGGATCGCAGAGCCGACAGCCTTTCCATTGCGGAAC
Source organism: Anaerovoracaceae bacterium (assembly GCA_036677845.1). GTDB lineage: Bacteria > Bacillota > Clostridia > Peptostreptococcales > Anaerovoracaceae > Anoxybacterium. The sequence goes on from JAVBVR010000047.1 coordinate 7,310, forward strand.
AGCAGCTGGTTGAAATACTCAGGGGCCTGCTGCGAAATTCGAAGATCCTGATATTGGATGAACCGACCTCGGCCTTGACTTTCCATGAAATAGAATCATTGTTCCGGATTGTAACGGATTTACATAGTAACGGCATCAGTATTTTTTATATTACTCACCGTCTCACAGAAGTATTTGATATTGCTACGCGGGTTGTTATTCTGAGAGACGGCCAGATTACAATGGAAGGATCTGTCGGACAATTCGACCAGGAGATGCTCATTCAGGGGCTTCTGCCCATCAATTATGAGAGAGTCGAGAAAAAGGAAAAGATATGTGCCGACATCGACAGCTCCGCGATGAATCCTCTGCTTAAAATCAGTAACTTCAGCGGTTATGGCTTCACAGACATCAGCCTGGATGTATTCCCGGGGGAGATCCTGGGCCTGGCCGGGGTAGTCGGAGCGGGTCGAACGGAATTTGCGGTAACCGTATTCGGAAAAGACGTTGTCAAAGGCGGGAGCGTTTATCTGGACGGAGAGGATATTACCGGAAAAAAATGCAATGCGATCATTGAGAAAGGCTTAACCTATGTTCCGGAAGACAGGCATCTGAACGGAATTTATTCCATGAGCGATGTGGAGGCCAATGTGACTTCAGGCGTACTAGGCCATTTGAACAGATTCTTTATTGACAAAAAGAAAGGCAGTCAATTAGCGGATCGGTATATTAAGGATTTTCGGATTAAAGTGACCGGAAGAGACCAGATTACATCCTCTCTGTCGGGCGGGAATCAGCAGAAGGTTGTTCTGGCCAAAGCCCTGGCAGCCAATCCGAAGGTAGTCATTCTGGATGAGCCGACGCGGGGAATCGATGCCGGGGCCAGAGGAGATGTTTATCGAATCATCAACGAGCTGAAGGATCAGGGTGTGGCTGTGGTACTCATCTCATCTGATATCGAGGAAGTGGTTGAGCTTTCGGACCGTGTTGCAACCATGTACCAGGGACGGATCAACCATATGTTCAAAGGAGAAAAAATCACGGTGGATAATCTGATGGCGGCCTCCTTCGGCGTGTACAAGGAAGAGGTGACGGCATGAACAGAATCGTGAGAGCGTTAACGCAAACGAGAGAACTTTTTACCATTGCTTTTTTAGTCATATTGTTTTTAGGAACCGGTATTGTAAATCCGAATTTTTTATCGGGTGAAAATATTCTGCTTTGCCTGAACGGCAGTGTCATTTACATATTACTTGCTATCGGTGTGTCCTTCGTCATCATGACAGGAGATATTGACGTATCCGTGGGGGCAACGCTGGGCTTGACTGCTGCAGTTTGTGCAACCATGATCCGGGACGGCAGCTCGCTTCTTTCCGCATCGGCAGCCGCGGTCATGATCGGCGCATTGATCGGGCTGGTCAACGGGCTTGGGGTAACCAAGCTGCATATCCCTGCCATCATTATGACGCTTGGTGTGAACGGTGTTGTAAGAGGATCAATTTATGTCTATACGGAAGGAAAGTGGGTGGAAAACCTTCCCGCTGTTTTTAAAAGTTATGGACAAATCACGCTGGCGGGCTTTGTGAATCTGTTTCTTCTCATAACGGCATTGATAGTAATCGGTGTGTATCTTTATATGAATAAAGCGAAAAACGGGAAGTATTTTGCGGCCATTGGAGATAACATGGGCGGCGCCACTCTGATCGGCATACCCGTAGACCGTGCACGCATTCTTGCCTTCGTTTTATGCGGCGTCTTTGCCTCTCTTGCAGGAATCGTATTTGCGAGCAAGATCGGCTTTGTAACTCCTACAGCAGGAAGCGGCTACGAAATGAAAGCAATTGCCGCCTGTGTACTGGGCGGAGTCAGTCTGACCGGCGGCGTTGGTTCCGTAATAGGAGCTATGTTCGGAGCCATAATCATGTCGTCCATCAGCAGGATCCTGGTATTCCTCCAGTTCTCGTCCAACTGGGACAATACAATTACAGGCATTCTCCTTATTTTTATCGTCGTAGCGGATGCTTTGATCCAGAGGCATCTGAAGGAAAATGCCAGGAGACAGCGCCTGGCGGCGCGTGAACTCAAAGCGCAGCAATCTTTGGAAGAGGAAAAGCAATCCTTGGAAGGGGACCAGCAATCCCTGGCAGAGACGGGAGGGAGTATATGATGATGAGCAAGCTCGGAACCTTAAATTGGAAAAAAATGATCTTTCGTTGGGAGATGGCTTTGATTCTGATCCTGGTGCTGGAGATCATCATCTTCGGCTCTATCAATCACAGGTTTTTGAAAGTGCCTGTCCTTCTGGGCAGCATCAACGACTATATCAGTATTTGCATTATTGCTCTGTTCGGGACGATCGTCATGATTACCGGAGGCATCGATATATCAGGCGGAGCCATCGTCGGCCTGACCTCCATGGTTCTGGGACTGCTCTGGCAGGATGCGGGACTGAACATCTGGGCCGCAGTGGTGCTTTGCCTGTTCACCGGCATAATCTGCGGAGCGCTGAACGGCTTCCTGGTATCCTATGTTGGTGTCCAGGCTATGGTTGTGACTCTGGGAGGCTTGTTTCTCTACTCCGGCCTTGCCGTGGTATTGTCCACTCTTTCCGTATCCAGTGCCTACGAAGGAATCAGCGGGTTTCCGCAGGAATTCATCCGTATTGCCGGGGGAAGAGTCTTCGGGTTCATCCCGAATCCGTTTATCATATTCTTGATCCTGGTAATAATCGCTTACATTCTGCTCCATAAAAGCCGATACGGAAGATATGTTTTTCTGGTGGGAGTGAATCCCAATGCGGCCAGCTTTTCCGGGATCAATTACAAGTTCGTATCCATGTTTACTTATGTGCTGTCCGGCCTTTCCGCTTCCGTAGCCGGTGTGGTTCTGACCAGCTATCTGGGTTCCTGCCGTGCAGATCTCGGAAATGGATTAACCATGCCGATTGTAACCGCAGTTGTGCTTGGTGGCACGGCAATTACGGGAGGCAGAGGCAGCATCATCGGGACTGCGCTCGCAGCCATCGTGATCGGAATTCTGCGTTTCGGACTGCAAATGGCAGGGGTAAGTACCCAATACCTGGATATTCCGGTCGGTTTGATGCTGATCCTGGCGGTAGCGGCAAGAGGAGCCAGTCTTTACTTGAAACGCCCGTCCTTTGCTGCCGGGAAACAAAAGGCCTAGCCCGATACACCTCAAGTTATTTATTATACCGATTCCCAAGTTATTAATATTATCATCAGATAGTATTAAATAAAAAAATAGAGGAGAAAGAATTGAAAGGAGAGATTTTTAATGCGTAAGTTTTTAGTAGTTCTGCTTGCTCTAACCATGGTATTTTCCATGTTTGGCTGCGGAGGCGGTGCTCAAGAGGGATCTGAAGAAGGCGGAGCTGCAGTGGATCCGGCTGATATCTCGGTTGCATTTATTCCGAAATTAACAGGAAACTCATTCTTTGAATCTGCAAACCTGGGAGCTCAGGATATCGCGGCAGAGGTTGGATTTGAATGCGTCTACACAGGAAATCCCGAAGCGTCCGTCGCAAATCAGGTGCAGGTAATCAACTCCGCCGTACAGCAGGGCTTCAATGCAATTGCCATTTCCTCCGTAACACCGGACGGTCTGAACAATGCGCTGAAGGCTGCAAAGGATGCCGGCCTGAAGATCGTCTGCTGGGACTCCGATGTGCAGAACGACATGCGTTCACTCCACGTGGCGCAGGGAACTCCCGAGCAGCTCGGTGAAATGCTGGTTGAAATGGTAGCAATGCAGCTTCCGGAAGACAAGAAAGAAAACTGCAACTATGTTTGGCATTACTCTTCGGCAACGGTAACAGACCAGAATTCCTGGCAGGTAGCGGGAGAAAAATACATAAAAGAAACGTATCCCGGCTGGGTCAATTTAGCTCCTGACAACTATTACAGCGATCAGGACGCGGAAAAAGCCGTATCTGTAGGCGAGTCCATTCTGAAGACTTATCCGGAGATTGACGCAATCATCTGCAATGACTCCACCGCTCTTCCCGGTCAGGCTCAGGCAGCCGAGAATCTCGGAATGGCAGGGAAAGTAATCATTACCGGATTCTGTACTCCAAACGGTATGAGAAACTTCTGCAAGAACGGCACCGTTCCGGTTTTCGGACTCTGGGACTGTAAGGTTCAGGGCGCTATGGGTGCATACCTTGCTTATTGGCTTGCTGCAGGCAATACCTTCACAGTAGGTGACAAGATCGACATTCCGACCATCGGAGAAGTTGAGGTTATGCCTAACACGGTTCTGGATCCGAAAGCATATACGGCCGACGACTCAGGAGTCGTGCTGCTGCCGGAGCGAACAATTTTCACCAAGGATAATATCGACAATTACAATTTCTAAATTAAGTGAATAGCTAGTGAACGGGTAGCTGTGGCCTTAACACCACAGCTACGCTGTTAAAAGCAGATCAAATCTTCCGCGTAATGCGGATGAATGGTAACAATTGATCAACCGACAGAAGGAGGTAACTATGGCAGACAAAGACGGAAATAAAATTGCAAAGGACTATCAGACCGGTGTGGACTTTGGAAAAAAAGGCGGATTTTACGTCAAGGGAATGGAAGATGTGGACTGGGGCATGAAAACCCGTTTGTCCCGGATTTTCCGGCCGGAAAGCGGAAATACAGTAATGCTTGCCTTTGACCACGGATATTTCATGGGCTCGACGGCCGGCTTGGAAAGACTGGATTTGGCAATGCCGCCGCTGATTCCTCATGTTGATGTTCTGATGGCGACCCGCGGCGCTTTGAGAACCTGTATCCCGCCGGAGTTCAACAAGGGAATTGCACTTCGCTGCAGTGCGGGTTCCTCCATGATGGACGAGGACCTTTCTCATGAGGTCATCGCTGTGAACATAGAAGACGCCATCCGGATGAATGCTTCCTGTATGGCAATTCAGACCTTCATAGGTGCACCGGGTGAAAAGTCCAGCATTGACAATCTATGCAAGACGATTGATGCGGGAAACAGATATGGAATTCCTACCCTGGGCGTTGTGGCGGTAGGTAAAAACATGGAACGCACGCCTGCGTTTTTCAAGCTGGCTACGCGTATGCTGGCTGAATTTGGGGCGCAGATCATCAAGACATATTACTGCGAAGACTTTGAAGAGATTACAGCGGCATGCCCTGTACCCATCATCGTGGCCGGAGGCAAGAAGGTTGCGGAGAAGGACGCCTTGACCATGGCCTGGCTGAGCATGCAAGGCGGGGCGAGAGGAATGGATATGGGAAGAAACATCTTCCAAAGCGATTGCCCCATCGGCATGGCAAGGGCGATCGGTGCTATCGTACATGAGAAGGCGACTGTGGAAGAGGCCTATGACATATACACAGAACAAAAGGCACTGGAGAAGCAATAAAGAAGCTTAAAAAATTCATGATCATGATTGACAGATCATGGAAATCTGTAGTATGATACCCTTTGTTAAGAGGGAGTAGTTTGAAATGCAAAATCAACATACTGGCGAGCAGCCTGGTTTTGCATCCCGCTGAGGTAACGAGACTTTTAGCATAACCGTCGCAATATGGTTCATGCTGGAAGTCTTTTTGTTTCGTGTATGATTTGCACGTCAGGGATAATACTAAGACCATGCTTCCGACAGTAGTCTTTCCGTGGTCTTTGCCTAATATAATAAAGAAAGAGATAAAGGGAGAGCCGGAGAATGGATGGATTAGAATTGTTCGCAATTGCCTTGGGATTGTCGATGGACGCTTTTGCGGTTGCGGTCAGCAAGGGATTGTGTCTGAAGAAAATGCGGTATCGGTATGCTCTGATTACCGGATTGTTTTTCGGAGGTTTTCAGGCGCTGATGCCGCTGATCGGCTATTTTCTCGGAGTGCAATTTGAAGAATATCTGACCTCCGTCGATCACTGGGTTATTTTTGGTCTGCTTTCCCTGATCGGAATTAATATGATACTGGAATCCCGCAAGGATGAGGAAGAGAAATGTGACACACTGAGCCTGGGGAACATGACCATGCTTTCTCTGGCAACCAGTATTGACGCTCTTGCCGTTGGAATTACCTTTGCCTTTCTGCACGCGAATATTTATCACAGTATTGCAGTGATAGGCGTTACGACGCTTGTGCTGTCTTTTTTCGGTGTGGTGATCGGCAATCTGTGCGGTTCCAGATTTAAAGCAAAGGCTGAGATTGCAGGAGGTATTATTCTGATTTTGATAGGAGTCAAGATACTTCTGGAGCATCTTGGATACCTGGCTCCGTGAGAATGAAAAAGAGGAGTTAAGAATGAAAAGAAAGCTGTTATATCCAGCCAGTCTTGTCGCAATTGCGGTGCCCTGGCTTTTTTTGATGGAAGCTCTGCCGATTCCGTACGGTCAAATCTCTACCGCAGCTGAAGTGACTGCGGAAGGAATTATGTTTGCAGCACTCCTGGCGGTCGTTATCCTGTTAAGAAAAGAGCTTAGAAGGGCCAAGTCCGCCGGAACCAAGGCAAGTCGTTCAATCACAAGGGTCCTGCTTGTGTTCGCATCTTTGACGCTCTTTTTAGTCGGACTGGTTCTGGTACTGATTGCTGTTTCGTTCTCATTGTAGATCGTTCTTGTTCCGATTGTCGTTCAGGGATATAATTAAAATATAGATGTTCAGCGTGAAAGGATGAAGCGAGTATGAACAATTTTGAATATGAGAACAGGACCCGGATTATTTTCGGGAAGGACAGGCAGAAACTGGTTGGGGAATTGATCAAACCCTTTGCAGACAAAATTCTGTTCCATTACGGAGGAGAAAGCATCAGAAGGACGGGTCTTTACGATGAGGTTCTGGAATCACTGAAGAATGCCGGTGTGAAAGCGATTGAGCTCGGAGGTGTTTTGCCGAACCCAAGGCTGTCGCTGGTTCGCGAGGGGATCCGGATCTGCAGGGAACAAGAGATCAGCTTTATTCTGGCAGTGGGAGGCGGCAGTGTGATCGATTCTGCGAAGGCCATCGCGCTGGGTGTTCCGTATGACGGCGACGTATGGGACTTTTTTCAGACCCGGCGGGAGCCCGGGAAGGTGCTGGATGTTGCTGCGATCCTGACCCTTCCGGCCACAGGATCAGAATCCAGTGACAGCGTCGTAATCACCAACGAAGAGAATCTGTTTAAGCTGGGATTCAGTAGCGATAAAAACAGACCTCTGTTCAGCATTGTAAACCCCGAGTTGTTTTTCACCCTGCCGAAAAACCAGATGGCAAACGGGGTATGTGATATGATGAGCCATATCTTTGAGCGGTATTTTACCACTTCGGTAAAAGCGGATGTGACCGACGGCCTCTGTGAAAGCACACTGAAGGCGATTATGAAAAATGCAAAGATTCTCGACGAGGACGGCAAAAACTATGACGCCTGGGCGGAGGTCGCCTTCGCAGGAACCATCGCGCATAACGGACTGCTGGGACTGGGCAGAAACCAGGAATGGTCCTGCCACAGGATTGAGCATCAGCTGAGCGCCATATACGATGTTGCTCACGGTGCAGGACTGGCTGTGGTGACTCCCGCCTGGATGAGATATGTATATCGGGATCACATCAATATGTTTGTACAGTTCGCTGTAAACGTCATGGGGGTGGAAGCCTCCTTCCGCGATCCGGAAGCCGCAATTCAGGAGGGAATAAACAGACTGGAACGGTTTTTCGTTTCTCTTGGCCTTCCGGTGACACTGGGAGAGCTTGGCATTGACGACAGCAATTTTGAGCTGATGGCCAAGAAAGCAACCGGTTTCAGCCAGGGGGAAGAGATGCCGGTTGGAGGAATTCGAAAGCTGTACTGGAAGGATGTCGTAGAAATATACAGACTGGCAAAATAAAGAAAGAGGCAGTCTCCTTTCGATTTCTTCAACCCACTTATGTTGGTTGTAAAGTCGTCTCAGAGGCAGCCTCTTTTGTTTCATTTGATTGATCGGTTTATACAGAATCCGTTGAGACGGATTCATCGGTGGTTTCATCCACAGTGATGGCCCCTTCGGTGGTTGTTTGATCCGAATCGGCATCATCGCCGATTTCAATCGTCTCCGTTTCTTCATCCCATTCGACTTTCAATTTGAATATTTCTATAATAAACCGTAAAGGTACGTAGGTTCTGTTGTTTGTGATTCCCGCGTTGGTATCCATGATTACTTCCTCGCCGTTTACAATTGCAACGGTTGAGTCCAGTGTTAATTCTATGGTGGTTTCTCCTTTTGTAATTGTGACAGTCTGGCTTTCCTGGTCATAGGAAAGCTCTGCGCCGAAACCTTCGGTGATTGCTCTTACCGGCACCAGTGTTCTGCTTCCTTTTATGACTGGAGGAGTATCAAATTTGAACTTTGCCTTGTTAGATATTACACTGTCGTAACCAAGAACTTTTACTCCAGGGCTCTCTTTTCTTATTTTTTCTGAGGCATCATTTATTTCCTGAAGCTCTTTTGCAGAATATCCTTCTCGAATCTGCTGTTTCTTTTGAGCAATAAAATCTTTTTTTAACTCTGAATTCATTCGCGCTTTTGGATTGTCCTTCCCGATTTCTTCTACAGGATTGATCTGACCCTTTTCAATTCTCGTTGCTGCATTTCTGTTTTTCTGATTCTTGGAACCGTCGTCAGCCGCATAGGAGCATATGGCTGTCGTCATAGTCAGTGACAGAATTAAGAGAACGGATGCCAGTCTTCTTTTCATAATACATTCCTCCAACAGTGTTTTTGCATTAAGATGATATATCGAATATTATTTCAGTTAACAAATAATTCGATTAAAAATAACAAAAAAATGGTGTACATCGTGAATTTCATTGAATTATTATGTTGAACTGCTATGGGAAATAATTCAAAAACACTCTTGATTTCCGGTACGGTTTGGTTTATATTAGTATTGTTAGCACTCATTGATAATGAGTGCTAAAACGTAAAATCATCAAATTTATATATCAGGAGGGTTTAAAATGGCAAAAAAGCAGTTTAAAGCCGAATCAAAAAGACTTTTGGATCTGATGATCCATTCTATTTACACGCATAAGGAGATTTTTCTGAGAGAACTGATCTCCAATGCCAGCGATGCGATTGACAAACTGTATTACCGCAGCCTCACGGAAAATAATACGGGGATATCCCGTGAAGATTTTGAAATACACATCGCTGTCGACAAGGGAAACCGTACTCTGACCATCACCGACAACGGAATCGGAATGACGAAGGAGGAACTGGAATCCAATCTCGGTACCATTGCCAGAAGCGGATCTCTTGACTTTAAGAATGACAATGAACGCAAAGAGGATATTGACATTATCGGCCAATTTGGAGTGGGTTTCTATTCCTCATTTATGGTAAGCAGCGTGGTAACTGTGATCAGCAAAGCGTACGGGGCAGACAAGGCCTATCGGTGGGAGTCTGCGGGAACAGATGGTTATACCATTGCCGAGTGGGAGAGAGATCAATGTGGCACGGAGATTATATTAAAAATCAAAGAAGATACCGAAGAGGATAAGTATGATGAATTCCTGCAGGAATACCGGATACGCAGCTTGATCAAGAGGTACTCCGACTATATCCGATATCCCATTAAGATGAATGTGGAGCAGCGAAAGCTCAAAGAGGGCTCCGAGGATGAATTCGAAACCGTCATAGAGGAACAGGTTCTGAACAGCATGGTTCCGCTGTGGCGCAGAAATAAAAACATGATTACAGGCGAGGAATATAATGATTTCTACCAGGAGAAATTTTATGACTTCACCAAGCCGATGAAGGTGATCCATACCAATGTGGAAGGAGTTGTCTCCTACAATGCGCTGCTGTACATCCCGGCTAAAGCACCGTATAATTATTATACCAAGGAATATGAGAAGGGCCTGCAGCTTTATTCCAGCGGCGTGCTCATCATGGATAAGTGTCCTGATCTGCTTCCCGACTATTTCAGTTTTGTTAAGGGGCTTGTTGATTCTCAGGATCTGTCCCTAAACATTTCCAGGGAAATGCTTCAGCATGACAGACAGTTGAAGGCCATTGCTTCAAGACTTGAAAAAAAGATCAAGAGCGAACTGATAGAACTGATGAACACCGATCGGGGAAAATACGATGAATTCTTCAAAAACTTCGGGCTTCAGCTCAAATTTGGGATTTACGACAAATTCGGAGCAAACAAAGACGCACTGAAAGACCTTATCCTGTTTTATTCCTCAACGGAAAAGAAGCTGACAAGTCTTTCGGAGTATGTATCTCGAATGAAGGACGATCAGAAATATATTTACTATGCTGCGGGGGAATCCGTCGAAAAGATCGACAAGCTGCCCCAGACGGAGCTTTTGAAGGACAAGGGCTATGAAATTCTTTATTTTTCCGATGACATCGACGAGTTTGCCATCCGGATTCTGAATGACTTTGACGGCAAGGAATTCAAATCCGTTTCCGGAGACGACCTTGGCTTTGAAGAGGACGGAAAGGAGAAAGATGCGGCTAAGAAGGAGACAGAGGATTATAAAGAACTCTTTGACTTTATGAAAGAGACCCTGGAGGGAAAAGTAAGCGGCGTAAGGCTTTCCCAGCGCCTGAAATCCCATCCTGTCTGCCTTGCAAGCGGAGGAGGCATATCCATTGAGATGGAGAAAATCCTCAACGCCATGCCGAATGAAGACAAAATCAAAGCGGAGAAGGTTCTGGAGATCAATACATCACACCCGGTACTGGAAGCACTGAAGAAAGCTTTTAATTCCGACAAGGAAAAAGCAAAAAAATATACGGAACTGCTTTACAACCAGGCTCTTTTGATAGAAGGCCTTTCCATAGAGGATCCTGTGGCATTTTCCAATTCCATCTGCGAGCTCATTGCGGAAAAATAAAACTGAGTTAAATCGGCATACAGCCGGCCGCAGATACAAAATCGAGATGATTTTGTATCTGCGGCTTTATTTTTCCCCCTTCTATCCTATCAGTTTGTTTGTTTATTTTTAACAATAACAGCCGGCTCAGAATATTATGAATTAAAATCTATTTTTCGGAGAAACGGCCATGATTGAACTGATACGAACTCAAATAGAGGGCGGAATGCTTGTCTTTCCCTCCATTCTCGTTTTACTGTTGATATTTGTCTATCTGATCTATCGTATCGTGAGAAGCCTGATGCCCCGTCCGGCAACGGCAGACACGGAGGAGGAGTTCAAGAAGCTGCTTGACGATGCAGGATATACCTTTGATCCGTCTCAGAATATTTTTTATTCCAAAATGAACCCCTGGCAGCGAAAATACGGATACTGCCGGCTTTACGACGAAGCTGCCGTCGCACTTGGCATGATCATTGACTCGGAACCGGTGCGCTTTGAGTACGGGGGGAAACGGTGGCTGATCGAGTTCTGGAAAGGACAGTATCATCTGAGTACAGGGTGCGAAATAGGAGTGTATTATACGGAAGAACCGAATTTGGATATTCCCGGATTGTTTCGGGGTCCCTTTTATCAGTCTGTCGACAACAAGAACAGGCTGTACCTGGCTTATACCCTTTTGAAAAATGGAAGAGAGGTTTTCCGCAGAGAAGGAAAGCACTGGTGGCTTACCGGTTTCAAGCCTGGCGAATTCTCAGAGCCATGGGAGCTGACGATGAAGGTTCGGATTATGTTGAAAGACGCTGCAATGTGCAGAAGCTTTGTCAGGGCCTTAAAAGGGATTGGATACCAGAGCCGGGAAATTTTCGTGGATGGAGTAACGGTTGAATTCACTTTCAGTCATCCCCATTCCCCTCAGCCACTGACCAGGACGGAGGAAACCGACTGGATAATACAGAGGTACAACGAAAGAATCTGCAGCCATTATCAGAAGATTACAGGAGATTACGAAAGCTGGCCTGAGAAGCTGCGGGCTATTCGCGAGCAGCAGCCCCTGCTGTATCAGGCGCTATTCAACATCGGAAAAACAAGGCATGTCTTTAAGGCCTTTGACAGGCTGAAAAGCTACTTGTAAACGGAGACCGGCACGTCGTACTACGGCGGACGGATATCTGAAATGTTATTCGAAAACGGGAGAGGATTTCAATGAATTCGCGAAAGCGGTTGTCTCATATTTTTGAGTCTGCGGACAGGGTTCCGATTCAAGACTCGTCAAGGATCATATTGATGAGTGACTGCCATAGGGGAGCCGGGAGTCGGGCAGACGAGTTTTCCAATAATGAGAATCTTTATCTGTCCGCCTTAAACCATTACTACAAGGGTGGATATACGTATATCGAAATCGGAGATGGAGACGAATTGTGGGAGAACAAAAAAATGTCGGATATCATAAATGCGCACGCCGGCGTATTTCGGCTTCTTAGTAAATTTTACCGGAACAGGCGATTGTATTTCATCTACGGGAACCATGATATGGTAAAACGAAGTGAGAAATACCTCAAGGCAAATTTGAACGAATACTATGATAAACAAGCGGGTGCGGTACGACCGTTATTTAAAAATGTAAAGGTTCATGAAGGCCTTGTCCTGGTATATCAGAGCGCGGATCAGCTGCTCCTGAACAGGGAAATACTGTTGGTCCACGGGCACCAGGTGGATTTTCTAAACAGCAGAATGTGGAAATCGGCTCGATTCCTGGTAAGGTATTTATGGAAGCCCCTGCAGCTGTTCGGGTTAAAAAACCCAACCAGTCCGGCTCAAAACCAGGAAAAAAAGGAGCTGGTCGGAAAGAGGCTGACCGAGTGGGTCCTCCGGGAAAATCATATGCTCATAGCCGGACACAATCATCGGCCGATGTTTCCTGAACTGGGAGAACCTTTGTATTTCAATGACGGAAGTTGTGTTCACCCACGTTTTATCACCGGAATCGAAATCAGCGGCGGGGAGATCACTCTGATCAAATGGAGTGTAAAGGTCAAGGAAGAGGGAATCCTGTATGTTGGGAGGGATATCATCGCAGGCCCGAAAAAACTATGCGATTTCTTTGGTACGAAACGGATTTTTGAGTCCTGTACTCTGAAGGATCCGACCATATGACGGGCTCGATCTCAAGGGCATCGGCGATACAGATCCTTTATTTTAGCCGCGTCTTGTAGCATTCAGGGAAGCTGTGGCATAAAATAAAATAACTAAGAGATGTCAAGGGGGATATTTCCTATGATAGATCAGACGATACAGCTAATGTACCAGACGATGCAGCAAATACCGGAAGTGTGTGCACATATAATAGGAAGCTCAGCAATTCATGATTTGACAGGGGACGTCTACGTTTATCCTTTTCTGGAAGGATCTTTGCTTGTAGTAGACGTTAAAGGAATCCCATTTTCCGGATTTTATGGATTCCACATTCACCAGCACGGACCTTGTATCGCCGGAGAAGGCTACACCGGTTTTTATAATGTGGGAGGACATTTTACCAAGGTTGAAGGCGCTCCCCATCCTTATCATGCCGGCGACCTTCCCACATTGATGGCTTTTCAAGGCCATGCGTACATGATTGTATATACAGACCGCTTCCGGCCCGGAGAGATTCTGGGCAGGGCTATTATCATCCATGAATGGCCTGATGATTTCAGAACCCAGCCTACAGGCGATTCCGGTCAACCGATCGGATGCGGAACCTTCTATCCCTGCATGGGCTACTTCGGATTGCGAGATGCGATTCAGCCGGGCAATCCTGCTATTTGAGACTAATTCCAGCCAATTTTTTATTTTTATCAGCTGGCATCCGCCGAAAGGCGCTAAGAAACCCCGAAGAGGACAGATCTTCGGGGTTGTTCTCGTCCGCAGGCCGTTTCGTCGCCTGATTCTGTTTCACAAAAAATACTATAGTTTGCAAATGTCCATATAATAAATGCATAACATATTTCCGAGATATGTTCCATGTTTGAAAATGGAAGATTCTATGCTATGATAAAAAAGAAAGAGGTGGGAGACTGATGATGAAGTTGAAATGCATGGTTTTATTGTTAATTTTACTGCTGCCGCTCTCCGGATGTTCCGGGAAGGAGCAGTTGATTATCTTTTCGGCGGAAATCCTGGAGGTGTCGGAAAACAGTATACTCGTCAATACTATAGATTTTAATGATTTTGATAAAGCGAGCGTGGATCTGCGCGAGGCTGAATATAATTTTGATTTGGCGGAGGGTCAGATTGTCGAGGTGACGATCAGACCCGAAATCCGAGAAAGCTATCCCGTTCAGGTAACCGGTGTAAAGCTGTTATATAAAGGGGAGGCGGAGAAAGTAGTTGCAGACTATTTTCCGTTCCGTGAGAATGTGAAGTACGTTTATCAAGGCGACGGGAATGAATTTGCGGGATTTGATGTCTATGTGGATTATATTTCCGGAGACAGGATCCAGCAGAGTATCAATAACGGCGGAACCGTGATGACCCGTATTTATGAGGTAAATGACGGGAAGCTGGTCAGGACTTTTTCGGAGGGAGAAATTTATTACAGGGAAAATATGCTCCAAAAGCCGGATGGGGAAGGAGAAGTACTCCTGATGGAGCCTATAAAAAAAGGTACGGCATGGAAACTGGATGGCGGAGGACAGCGAACCATAACGGATATTTCAAAAGAGATCCAGACTCCCCTGGGGAGTTTTACTGCCATTGAAGTTGTTACGGAAGGCCGCGATGGAATCAACATAGATTACTATGCAAAGGGGATCGGATTGGTTAAAACCATCTTTCAGTCGGGAGGGATGGAAGTGAGTTCGGCTCTGGAATCTGTGACTGAGAATACAGTCAGATCACAGCAAATCTGGTTTTACTACCCCGATATCCAAAGCGGAGCACTCTATTATGTGGAAAAGGAGGTTTTCTTCCGAACCAATGATGAAACAGCCGTTATTCTGGAAGAAGAGTATAAGGGAGCGGTGAAAGGCCCCCTGGGGGTGGTGTTTACCACCGGAACGGCTATTAAAAGTTTGGTTAAAGACGGGGGGAACCGTGTGAGGTTAGATCTCAATGCAGCCTTTGTAACCGAAATGAATGCAGGAGCTGCGTATGAGACGATGATCATTCAGTGTATCGCAAATACCTTCGGGGATTATTACCATGCAGAGAGCTTAATATTGACGGTAGAAGGGAAGCCCTATGAATCCGGACATATCAGTATGGAGGAAGGCCAGCCGGTTCCAGTTAAGCTGGATGGGATTACAGGGAAAAATTAGAAAGGGGGAGCCTCTGAATGATCCCAGGTGTGATCGGAAAGAGGCGGCCCCCGTTTTTATTGTATTAAGATCGCTTGCCGCGGCGTTTTAAGGGGAAAAATTACCAGTAACATCTTCTGCTATAACCACATCCGCAGCCGTAAGAGCCGAATCCGCGTCCGTATCCGCAGCAGCTTCTGCCTGCGACAAAGCCTAACACCAATGGAATAATACAATAATACATTGTGATACCTCCATTCTGTTATTCTAATATATGCGGTAAGCCCGGAAAAGTTGATAAATTGCAGAAAGCCGGAAAGTTAAAGGCAAGGACTTGATATACCTGGGATTTTCCTATATTTTAATATTAGTGCATGATTCCGATAAAAGAGGTGTTAAGATGAAAAAAATCGCAGTGGTATACCGTTCAAAATCCGGCTATACCGAGAAATATGCCAGGTGGATTGCCAAAGCCGTCAGTGCGGATCTCCTGAAGGGCGAAAAAACAAAACTGGATGATTTGCTGGACTATGACACGATTGTCTGCGGCGGAGGCTTGTATGCTGTGGGCATCAATGGCATCAAACTGATCACAGATAATTTTGACAAACTGAAGGGCAAAAAACTGATTCTCTTCGGAGTTGGCGCTTCGCCTGTCCGCCCTGCGGTTGTCGAAGAAGTCAAGAACCGAAATTTAACCGCGGAACAGCAGGAGTCAATCGACTTTTTCCTTTTGCGGGGGGGCTTTGACAAGCGTAGGCTCAGATCCATTGACCGTTTACTGATGCAGATCATGAAGATCAACCTGAAGCGAAAGAAGAATCCGACGCCGGATGAAAGAGGCATGCTGAATGCGTATTCTCATCCGGTGGACTTTACGGACGAAAAGCATATCCGGGCAATCATCGAACGCATCTTGGGGTAAAAGCATTGACAACACGAATCGATCCATATTATAATCAGCTTATAAAAGAATACGGACCTCATTACTGACGGGTAATTGTGGGTAACCACAGGGGAATGAAGGTCTTAGTCAAGCCGACCGTCTGGGCAATATTTGGTTGTTACCGAATGTTGCTCTTTTTTATTATTCGCATGGCAGCAGAGCTGAGAATCGTTGCATTACATGGCAGCTTACAGCACGGATATCGAAAAAGAGCAGGGTATCGCCAGATATTTTTGTTTTAATGGGAGGAATATCAACATGAATGATTTGGCATGGGAAGGATTTCAGAGAGGAAATTGGACACATGAAATCGACGTAAGGAATTTTATACAAACAAATTACAGCCCTTACGAAGGAAATGAGGATTTTCTGGAA
>JAVBVR010000048.1:0-17976 GCA_036677845.1 Anaerovoracaceae bacterium
CCGTTTGAGAGGTGCTTAATCATAGTATCAAAGATGCTTGTCTGTGTCAACCGATTTTCGCGACTTTTTTCATCTTTTTAACATTCTTGTCCGTCTCTTCTACTATGGCTGTCCAACCCCTCGCGTTTCCCGCAACTGACCGACAGCTTTATTATCCTAACAAATCTAACTTCACCTGTCAACCCGTTTTTTATACTTTTTTCGAGACTTTTTTCTCAGCTTCTAAAGATTTCAGCTTTTGTTCTATGAATGCCCAGGCAGAACCGAGTCAGTGATAATCTGACAAATTGGGCGAGCTAGTATTTGTACATATTATTTGTACATATTATATGTATTAGAACTCTGCTTATGTATGCTATGTCGAACGATTCCTGGCATATTATCATACCGGTGCGAATATCGGAGGAATATGAAAAGCGGCTCCTGAGAACCGCTTTTCATTAATTTGTTAATCACGGGTAGGGGAAACCAACAATCAGTTGATCACCGCGATGAAAAAGTGTTTTCTAAGTAAAACCGTGAAACCTATTACCGAGTTTTTAAACGAGGCGGTTTTCGTGAAAATACTTTTTCAACTTTTATTGGTTGTCTGCCAGTCTCTTATAGCTGTCGTAACGTTCTTTTGCGTTATCTTCAGCCAGTTCAAAGAGCTTGTCGGCAACTTCCGGGAATTCCTGTGCCAGCGATGAATATCTGACCTGACCCAGGATGAAGTCCTTGAAACTTTTCGTCGGAGCCTTGGAATCCAGAGTGAACGGATTTTTTCCTTCCTTCTTCAGCTCCGGATTGTACCGGTACAGATGCCAGTATCCGGCTTCCACCGCATCCTTGATATTCTCCTGAGACTTGCCCATATTGATGCCGTGGTTGATACAAGGTGCATATGCGATGATAATGGAAGGTCCGTCATACTTCTCAGCTTCGATTACTGCTTTCATAAACTGGTTTTTGTCAGCTCCCATTCCCACCTGAGCTACATAAACGTAGCCGTAGGACATGGCCATCATACCGAGATCCTTCTTCTTGATTCTCTTCCCTGAAGCCGCGAACTTGGCAATTGCAGCAACTGGGGTAGCCTTGGAGGACTGTCCTCCGGTATTGGAGTATACTTCTGTGTCAAAAACGAGGATGTTGACATTCTCGCCGGAAGCAAGAACGTGGTCCAATCCGCCGTAGCCGATATCGTATGCCCATCCGTCTCCGCCCAATGCCCAAACGGACTTCTTGACGAGGTAGTCTTTTCTGTCAGTAATCTCTTTAACCAGAGCAAGCACTTCTTTATCGTCTGTCTTTAAAGCTTCAATCGCTGCCATCAGTTTGTCGCTGGCAGGTCTGGACAGCGCCCCGTCATTATTGTCCGCTAGCCAGCTTTCCAATGCAGTCTTCAGGTCTGCAGGAATGTTCATGGCCAACAGCGAATTGGCACATGCTTCAATCTTTTCTCTCATCTGCTTGGTTGCGATGAACATGCCGAAGCCGTATTCCGCATTGTCTTCAAACAAGGAGTTTGCCCAGGAAGGACCTCTTCCGTTGTCATCCTTGCAGTAAGGAGTGGATGGTGCGGAGGCTCCCCAGATGGAGGAACAGCCTGTCGCGTTGGCGATCATCATTCTGTCTCCAAAAAGCTGTGTCACAAGCTTGATATATGGTGTTTCTCCGCAGCCCGCGCAAGCGCCGGAGAATTCAATGTAGGGTTTTGCAAACTGACTGCCTTTTACGGTTTCCTTGGAAAGGAGACTGTCCTTTACGGGGAGTTTCGCCGTATAATCCCATTTTGCCTTTTCTGCTTCCAGTTCTGCAATCGGAACCATAATGAGAGCCTTTTCCTTGGCGGGACAGATATCCGCGCAGTTTCCGCAGCCCATGCAATCCATCGGAGATACCTGCATTCTGTACTCAAGGCCATCCAGCCCTTTTCCGACTGCCTTGATGGTATCAAAGCCTTCCGGTGCATTTCCCTTTTCCTCTGCGTTGACAAGAACGGGACGAATGGAAGCATGCGGACATACGAAGGAACACTGGTTGCACTGAATACAGTTCTCTGGCTTCCATTCCGGAACATGAACGGCTACTCCTCTCTTTTCGTATGCGGAGGTGCCTGCCGGGAAGGTTCCGTCCTCTCTTCCGACGAAAGCGCTGACCGGAAGATCATCACCTTCCTGTCTGGTCATCGGGATAAGTACTTCTTCAATAAATTCAGGAACGTCAAGTTTTTCTTTCTCAGTACCCTTCGCGTCTGCCCAGTCAGCAGGAACATCGACCTTTTTAATATCTGTAATACCTCTGTCGATGGCTTCATTGTTCATTTTGACGATCAGTTCACCCTTTTTGCCGTAGGAGTGCTCTACCGCTTCCTTCAGGTATTTCACTGCGTCTTCCACCGGAATTACATTAGCCAGCTTAAAGAATGCCGACTGCATGACCATATTGATCCTGTTTCCGAGTCCGATTTCTTCGGCAACTTTTGTAGCGTTGATGGTATAGAAATTAATATTATTTTTTGCGATATAGCTCTTCATTGCAGCCGGGAGATGCTCATTCAGTTCCTTGTCGTCCCAGATACAGTTCAATACGAAGGTTCCGCCCTTCTTAAGGCCCTTGAGCAGATTGTATTGATTCACATAAGCCTGATTGTGACAAGCCACAAAGTCCGCCTCGTTGATCAGGTACGTAGACTGGATTCTGCTCTGCCCGAATCTAAGGTGAGAGATGGTTACGCCGCCGGATTTCTTAGAGTCGTAAGCGAAATATCCCTGTGCATAGAGATCGGTCTTGTCTCCGATGATCTTTATGGCGTTTTTATTGGCGCCGACGGTTCCGTCAGATCCGAGGCCCCAGAATTTGCATCGGATGGTTCCTTCCGGTTCCGTTGAGATCCCTTCAACCGGTTCAAGGGAGGTAAAGGTTACATCGTCATCGATACCAATTGTAAACTGATTCTTGGGCTTTTCCTGATCCAGATTGTCATAAACCGCAACAATCTGTCCCGGAGTGGTGTCCTTGGATCCCAGTCCGTATCTTCCGCCGTAAACTTCCGGAGCATCCGCTTCATTGAAGTACATTGTTCTGACATCCATATAGAGGGGATCGCCCGGCGCTCCCGGCTCCTTTGTTCTGTCCAGTGCCGCAATTCGTTTTACCGTCTTTGGAATTACCGCCTTCAGATATTCCGGCGCAAAAGGACGATACAGCCTGACCTTGACCAAACCGACCTTTCTTCCCTGCTTGATCAGCAGATTGATAGTCTCTTCAATGGTTTCACAGACAGAACCCATTGCGATAATGATATTCTCAGCTTCCGGATGACCGACATAATCAAACAGGTTATAATCTCTTCCCGTCAATGCGCTGATATCCTTCATATATTTTTCAACGACTCCCGGAACCACTTCGTAATACTTGTTTGCGGATTCTCTTGCCTGGAAGAAGATATCCGGATTCTGAGCAGTACCGCGGGTTACCGGATGCTCCGGATTTAAGGCTTCATCTCTGAAGCGCTGCACCGATTCCATATCGACAAGCTTCTTAAATTCGTCATTTTCGATGATTTCAATCTTCTGAACTTCGTGGGATGTTCTGAATCCGTCAAAGAAATGCAGGAATGGAACTCTCGATTTAATTGCGGCAAGATGAGCGATACCGCCCAAATCCATAACTTCCTGAACGGAGCTTGATGCGAGAAGTGCAAAACCCGTCTGCCTTGCAGACATGACGTCGGAATGGTCTCCGAAAATACACAGAGCGTGTGCTGCCAAGGTTCTGGCGCTGACATGAAATACGCCCGGAAGAAGTTCGCCGGCGATCTTGTACATATTGGGGATCATCAGCAGCAATCCCTGAGACGCAGTATATGTAGTAGTTAAAGCTCCTGCGGCCAAAGACCCGTGCACTGCTCCTGCAGCGCCGGCTTCCGACTGCATTTCGACAACCTTAACTTCCTGTCCGAAGATATTTTTTCTTCCATAAGCTGCCCATTCGTCGACAACTTCAGCCATGGTTGAGGATGGAGTGATCGGATATATTGCCGCAACATCGGTAAATGCATACGATACATGCGCCGCTGCCGTATTCCCGTCCATCGTTTTTGTTTTTCGTTTCATCATAAAATAACCTCCTTAACAATCTATAACATGGATTGGCTCTTAACGATATGTTGATATTTTCGGTGAGTTTGTACTTGACGTTTTTCTGTCTGGATGGCTTTTGACTCTGCCTCTACTCAGTTTAGATTCATTATGGGTAGCTTTAGGTTATCTTTTTTGTCAATTTGATGTGATTTGGGGCAAAATCTCTTGCATTTATTTGTGAAATCTAATGTAAAATAATGTTGTATTCTATATTACTCTATAGCCTTTTTTGTTGTGAGTCAAATAATTTTTTATTAAAAATACAAAATACATAATATATTGTGAAATATTAGACAATCCTTGGAATATCTCTTGGATATGTGCTTTATCGACGTTATAATGCGTAAATTCTAAAGCGTTTGATCCCGGCTTTTTTCAGGTCTATTTTTTGGGTATTCAAGTCGGTCTCCCTACAGCTCAGAATCGTATTCCGGCAGCCGGCAGGATCCGTCAGAACCGGATAATATTCTCCCTTCCGGTCCTGTAAAAATAACCCTGTCTTTTTATTGCAGCTGCCGCAAAAATTCAAGTCTCCGACAGAACTTTGGGCAAAAAGGCAGTGCTCGCTGATCATCACCGGAATTCTGCCGCCGGCCGCCACCTCAGGCACAACCCCATGGAAGTCCATCTTAAGGATATCTTCCTGTTCCGCCTCATGGGATACAATCGCTTCTGTGATTCCCATTTCTTTCACTGACTTAAAATCTCTGCTGTTATAAAGGTTCAGCCCATAATCCCCGAAAACGTTTACTCCCGCTTCAACAAACGGATCAATCCATCCCAAATTGCCTACGGCAACCCCGTTTCGAACGGAAGCTGCCAGAATTTTGTCAAAGTTTTTCCGGATTTTGTATTCATGATGACCTTTCGTTACATTCGGTATGACCGGAACAAGCCTTTCGTCATCCCGGTAAAAACCATCCAGCACCGCATGATAGGGTACATAAATTCTTCTGACCGACGGATCTATAGTCTCTTCTTTGACTACGCGGTGAAAATAAAGAAAGACCTCCTCTTCTCCGGAATCGGTGTCAGCGGCAGCGGTTTGATCATTATGATTCCACCGAACGGTTACGGGTTTTCTTGTTCCTTTTCTCCTGAGTCCTTCCAGCTCTTCCAGGGCAGATCTCCGCAGCTCGTTTATGTTCGACAGCGGGATGGAAATATTCGCTTCCAATTCTGTGGTGCATTCCATGACCCGGAAGGCTGTTCCTCCCGTCTTGAAAAGCTGTGCTTTCACCGCGTCTTCTGTAATAGCCCTGGTGAGCGCTTTTTCCGCCGCATTCGGCAGCTCTTTCACAACCCTGTTTCCCTGTTGATCAACAACGACCAGCCTAACAGGCCTGTCCAGTCCGGCGCTGAAATGAAAGTTAACTCCCATTTTACGCATGGCTTTTTCCGAAGTTCCGCTTTTACCTTCAAAGGAAGATCTTGCACGCTTCATCAGCTCTTTATCGGTAATTTTATAGACCAGGTCACCCGGCAGGATGTTTCCGTCGACATAGCCCACGGTGACAAGCTCGCCTTTATCCGCCGTATCCACTTTCTTATCTCCACGTTTCATGAAGGTGATGAGATTACCCGACAAATCCCGATTCCGGATCTCAATACCGTCGCCTATCGACAGCTTCTGGGCAAGCCTGACGGTAACAAGGCCCCTCTGACGCTTTCCGTTAGTCTCATCGTCTTTTCTGCCATTGGTTTTTCTCGAAGCGGCATATGCGTCAACCCTGCCGATATAAATGCCCTGATGCTTGGATAAGTCACCTGACATCAGGTTTTTCTTCGTATTTTCAAACAAATATCCCTCTGTAAAGCCGCCCCGGCTGAAGATCTGGCTCAGGTCCCTCAGATCGGAAGGATCGACCTTGTAGTGCCCGTTCTTTGCAAAGAGATCGAGATATTTACGGTAAATACCTGTTACAACAGCTACATATTCCGGTGTTTTCATCCTGCCTTCTATCTTCAGGGAGGCAACGCCTGCTTCGGCCAGCAGGCCGAGATGCTCTACTGTGCACAGGTCTTTTGGGCTCAGCGCATAGTACGGTCCGGACACTTTCTGAAACCTTTGTTTATCCGCAATCTCCTGAAACCTTTGTTTATCCTCAATCTCCTGAAAAATGGAATAGGGCAGCCTGCAAGGCTGGGCGCATTCTCCCCGGTTGCCGCTTCTGCCGCCGATTACCCGGCTCATCTGACACTGGCCGGAATAGCAGATACAAAGTGCTCCGTGAACGAATACCTCGATATCAAGCAGCTTCTGATCGGTGATCTCCCTGATTTCCGAAAGCTCCAGCTCCCTTGCCAGGACAACCCGCGAAAAACCCAGCTGTCTGGCCTTTTTCACACCTTCTGAATTGTATACGGTACCCTGGGTAGAAAGATGGAGCTCAAAGCCGGGGATATGCTCCCGAACCAGTCCGGCAAATCCGAGATCCTGGACGATCAGAGCATCAACGCCTTTATTGTAAAGGGCCGCTGCGTATTCCAACGCAGGCTCAAGTTCGCTGTCCTTGATCAGTGTGTTCATTGTAATATATAGTTTAACGCCGCGCATATGGGCATAGTCCAATGCTTCGCTGATTTCAGCATCAGCGAAATTGGCGGCATTGATCCGAGCATTAAATAGCTTTCCTCCCAGATAGACTGCGTCGGCGCCATTCTCCACCGCTGCTTTCAATTGTTCCATCCCGCCAGCAGGTGCAAGTAATTCGGGTATCATGTGCATGGAATTCTCCTGACTATATTTTTATATTTATGTTATTTATGATTAAAGGCAATAATCAATGAGGGATATTTCATTTGCTAAGTTCTATTCTCCTGATATATAATACTATCATTGAAAAGGGGGTGCAAGCATGTCAAAAATCAGGGAAATGCTGTCGGATTGGAAATATGTGAAACTATGTCTGTATATTGTCTTTACTGCCTCCCTGCTTTATATCCTATATTTTATCATAAAAAACTTCAATGATGTACTCCACTGGATATCTTCATTTTTTGGCAGTATCACAGCAGCGTTTTCTCCCCTGATCATCGGTCTGATCATCGCGTATCTGCTCAGCCCGCTCGTTGAGTTTATCAACCGGAAACTGGTATCCAGGCTTTTTTTCAATCTTCCCGCCGATCCGATCAAGCTGGAAAAAAGGCGCGGCGTGCAGAGAACGATCAGTATTTTGATCACTTTCCTGATTATCTTTGTCATTATTTGCGTTATAATATATGCCTTTGCATTCCTGATCGTCGGAGAGCTTGTTTTCACAAGTATTCAGAACATGATAGAAAGCATCATCGATTATTTTTTGAAATACGAGACGGTCTTCCGGGGCTGGCTGGAGGCAATTCCCAACAACACGGAAATTGAGGAGCGGATCCAGGATTTTGCCACGGATGCAGTAAACTGGATCACCGACAATTTCAGCACTGCTGCGGTCTTTCACTTTGTGGCAGGTATCAGCGGCGGTATTCTGAACACGGTACTGGGCCTTGTAGTCAGTATCTACCTGCTGAAAGATAAGGATTTCTTTCTCAGGCTGTGGAGGAAAACACTTCATCTGGTACTCCCCATGAGAGCCAATGCCGTCGTAACGGAGACTCTGTCAGACATAAACAGGGTTGTATCCCAGTTTGTAAGAGGCCAGCTGCTGGACGCGGTAATCATTGCCATATTGTCATCCATCGGACTGTCTCTCATCGGTCTTGATTTTGCTGTATTTATCGGCTGCTTTGCCGGTCTTTGCAATATCATCCCCTATTTCGGCCCTGTGATCAGCATCATACCTGCTGCTTTGGTCGGACTGCTTACAGGGGGCCTGCCGCAAGGGCTTTTAGCAATTCTGGTTTTAGTCGTGATCCAGCAGATCGATGCTAATATCATATACCCGCGGGTAGTCGGATCAAGCGTCGGACTTCACCCCTTGTTCGTACTCATATCCGTCGTCGTCGGAGGTTATTTCTGGGGCATCTTCGGGATGATCCTGGCTGTCCCCACTGCGGCAATCGTCAAGGTATTCATTATGAAAAAACTGGACTCGATTGATTGAGTCCAGTTTTTTCATCATACCATGATATGGGTGCCGGTTTTCCCTTCCAGCGCATCAACCGCCTGAAAAAGAGAACTGATAATGGCTCTTCTGCCCTCCCCCGATCTTGCGAACTTTACGGCGGCCTGCACTTTCGGCAGCATGCTCCCGGGTGCAAAATGCCCTTCCTCTATGTACCGTTCCGCTTCGTCCACCGTCATATAATCCAGATTCCTCTGATCGGGTTTATTGAAATTGACGGCAACCTTCTCCACCTCTGTCAGAATCAGCAGCGTATCGACCCCGATCTGTTCCGCTAGCAGTTCCGCCGCATAATCCTTGTCTATGACAGCGGCAACGCCTTCAAAGGAACCATCCTCGTGTTCGATAACCGGAATCCCGCCGCCGCCCGCAAAGACGACGATGGTGGAATCCCACAACCGCCTGATGGAGTCGATTTCCACAATGTGGTGGGGAATCGGCGATGCTACCACGCGGCGCCAGCCACGGCCTGCATCTTCCTTCATGACATAGTGCTTCTCCGCGGCGATCGATTTGGCCTGTTCTTCCGAATAAAACGGTCCGATAGGTTTTGTTGGATTCTGAAAGGCCGGATCGTTCCGGTCAACTACCATCTGGGTTACGATTGTAACCACCGGAATATGGCCTTTCCCGAGCTTGACCAATGCTTCATGCATCCCCTGCTGCAGGTGGTAGCCGATATATCCCTGGCTCATGGCGTCGCAAACGTCAAGGGGCAGTGGAGGGGCTACATCTTTTGCTGTTTCCAGCGCCAGTACAATTCTCCCGACCTGGGGCCCGTTTCCGTGGACCAGAGCGATTTCATAATCATTTTCAACAATTTTGCCGATGTGGTCACAGGTTTTTCTGACTACCTCCAGCTGAGCTTCTGCGGTGGGAGGGGAACCAAACGCCTGAAGAGCATTACCTCCCAGGGCAATCACAATCTTACCTTTACACATTTCAATTCTCCTTCTCAATCTTCAATGATATCCTTTCACTTCAGCAATTCAGTCTCTGTTGACCGGCATACTCATGCACCGGGGTCCGCCTCTGCCTCTGGACAGTTCCGAGCTCGGAATGGTCATAACCTTCACCCCGCATCTGTCAAGTAGCTCGTTAGTCACATGGTTTCTGTCGTAGGTTATGACAACACCGGGAGCAATAGCAAGGGTATTGGATGCGTCGCTCCACTGTTCTCTCTGTGCGGCAATCCGGTCGGTGCCTCCGCATCGGATCATCTGGATCGCCGGAAGCTTCAATTCGCGTTTTAAAATGGCCTGCAGCTCATTTTTACTGCTTTTGAAAACCGGCGTTTTTTTCCTGTCCAGCGTTACTTCATAAATATGCAGCGGTCCTTCAATTTCCGGGTGAATGGTAAACTTGTCGTAATCCACCATGGTGAACACGGTGTCCAGGTGCATGAAGGCCCGGCACTTCGGAATCTCAAAAACCAGTATCTTACGGAAGCTGTTGGAATGATTCAGCAATCTTCCGGCAAAAGTCTCAATAGCATCCGCAGAAGTCCTCTGGCTGAGGCCGACGGCTACGATTTCCGGTGAAAGCACCAGCACATCCCCGCCCTCGATTGGGTTGGGGCCTTCGTAGTCATACCATGTCTCTGTGTTTTCCGGCATAAACTCTCTGTTATACCGATGAATATATTTCAGCATCAGTGCCTCTCTTTTTCGTGCTTTGGTTCTCATACAGTGAATGCTGATACCGTTACCGACACAGGCCCCCGGATCTCTGGTAAAATACAAATTCGGCATGGGATCCGTGTAATACGGATAGTCTTCATTGATAAAGTCTGCAAGAGAATTGGTTTTTCTGATATGAAGATCCTCTTTCTTGATGCCGGCGATGATGGTTTCCACCATATCTTTCACCGGCATACGGTGCAGGTAATCCTCCATTGATTCGATCGCATGGGCTGAAAAAACATCACTGTCCCGCAGAAATTCCTTGATAAATTCCCCTCTTGCCTCCATGGTTTCAAGTGCCTTCACCACCTCGTCAGCAAAGTACAGGACCTCAACGTGATTCTCCCGTAAAACCTTTGCAAAGCAGTCATGTTCATACCGGGCGACTTCCAGATATGGGATCTCATCAAACAGCAGCCGTTCAAAATTGTCCGGGACCAAGCCTTCGATTTCACGTCCCAGCCGATGCAGCAGTACCGTGTTTAATTTCCCTATCTCCGAGTAAATATTTATGCCTTTTGCCATACGACATTCTCCTTCCCGACGTATCGTACTCTGAAAAGCAGCCGGTTGTACCGGCAAAACTCCTGCTTAGGCGGCCGTCTCTTCCGGCCGGATTCATGTTTAGGCGGCCGTCTCTTCCGGCCGGATTCATGTTCAGGCGATGGTCGCTGCAATGACTGCCTTGATGGTATGCATTCTGTTCTCTGCCTCGTCAAAGACGACGGAATGTCTGCTGCGGAACACCTCGTCCTCGACTTCTCTGATGTCGCAGCCCTTCTCCATCCATTCCTTAGCCATCCTGGTTTCGAAATCATGAAAAGCAGGAAGGCAGTGCATAAAGATTGCATCGGGATTCTCAGTAGCTTTCATCACGTCCATGGTTACCTTATAGGGAGACATAAGCCTGACCTTTTCCGGGATCAGGGCTTCTTCTCCCATGGATGCCCATACGTCGGTGTAAATGACATCGGCGCCCTTCAGGCAGTCAGGAGTGCCGGAAATTTCGATTTTTCCGCCCGTTTCTGCCGCTGCTGCACTAACCTTTTTCACAATCTCCCAATCAAGTTTCAATTCGGGCGGTCCGTAGGCCACAAAGTGGATTCCCATTTTGGCACATCCATACATCCAGGCATAAGACATGTTGTTTCTGATATCCCCGCAGAATACCACCTTGGATTTATTCAGGGGCTTCGCAAGATGCTCCTCCATGGTCATCAGATCAGCCAGAATCTGGGTCGGATGATCCACATCGGTCAACCCGTTCCAAACAGGAATTCCTGAGAACCTAGCCAGATCTTCTACAACTTTCTGATCGTATCCTCTGTATTCAATTCCGTCATAGAATCTTCCCAGAACCTTGGCAGTGTCCTCAAGAGATTCTTTTTTCCCCATCTGAGAGCTTCCCGAGTCCAGGAAGGTAACATGTGCCCCTTCATCCAGGCAGGCTACCTCAAAAGCGCATCTGGTTCTTGTGGAAGTCTTTTCAAACAACAGTACAATGTTCTTGCCCTTCAGCATTTCATTTCGTGTGCCCGACCTTTTTTTTGCTTTGAAATCGTGGGCAAGGTCAAGCAGATGACGGATTTCACTGGGAGTAAAATCCATCAAAGTCAGAAAACTTTTTCCTCTCAGATTGACAGCCATCTCCTATCTCCTTTATAAAAAAGCATTTTCTCTTACCTATAAAATAATTCAACTCACAAAAAAATAAAGTACCAGCGCCCGAGTTTTTTCGTGTGCCAGTACGATCCTGATCCGGATCCTTTACTTACTCTGGTTTCATACTCTTTTCTGGGAGTATCAGCTTTCTATGGTTTCCTCCTCTATGCCGGCTGCATATTCTTTGCTTTCCCTGATTGCTTCCGTAAGTATCCGGGTTCCCTTTTCAATTTCCAGCTTGCTGGGATAGGAGAAATTAAGCCGGATGTAACTGTCTCCCTTGGACCCTCGCAAATAGAATATATTTCCAGGTATGAAAGACACGCCTTTTTCCGTTGTCTTACCGTACAGTCTGCGATAATCAATATCAGGTGACAGTCTGCACCAGAGGTAAACTCCGCCTGAAGGCTTATGGAATTCGAGTCCCAATTCCCGGGCCTCCGCCAGACAGGCGCACATTAAATCCCGCTTCTCCTTGTAATCCGTACAGATATTCCTGAGATTCCTCTGATAAATCCCTTTTTCGATATAACTGCTGAGCAGCTTCTGGGAAATACTGTCCAAGCTTATCAAGCGAATGGAGACGATATAGCTGAGGCTCTTAATCAGGGTTTTGTCAGCCAGAACAAATGCCATCCGGATGCCGGGAGCGAAGGTCAGAGCAAAGGAATAGATAAAGATCACATGATTGCCCTGATCCAGAGCTTTCAGTGATGGAATTCTGACACCCTCAAAACGAATTTCTGAAGAAGCGTCTTCCTCAATGATAGGTAATTTGTATTTGTAAGAAAGGGACAGAAGAGCTTTCCTTCTGCTCATACTCATAACAATGCCGGTAGGATTATGGAAATCCGGATTAACATAGATGAATCTTGGCTTGTATTTTTGAATCAGGGGTTCGAGACTGTCGCAAATTATTCCTTCCTTGTCCATTGGTACGGTGACGACTTTTCCGCCTGCCAGTGTGAAAGTTCTGTATACATCAGGGGATACGGGTTCCTCCGTAATCACTGCATCTCCGGGTTTGATCAGAAGCGCGGCAAGGTAATCCAATGCCTGGTTTGTCTCCTGAAGGATCTGGATTTCACCCGGTTTTGCCTTGATTCCTTTGCCCTGCATGAAACAGGCGATGTTCTGACGAAGATGCCGGTTACCCTGATAGGGCGTATAGGAATATGCTTCGGTATTGTCAGATAAAATGATGTCATTCAGGATCAGCGCCAGGTCATCTTTCCCATACTCTTCCACCGAAGCGATACCTCCCGCGAAGGATATTTTATTGGAGGAGTAGGACTTGGAAAAGAGATCGTCAAAGGTGATTTTCAAGTCCAGATATTCGTCTTTGATCAGGCTCTGCCAGGAGATTTCCGCACTTGTACCGGTCTTTTCCGGCGCACCGCTGCCATGGCAGACGATGTAGCCCTTTCCCCGGAAGGATTCAAGAAAATCTTCCGCCTTTAGCTCCGTATAAGCTTTTATGATGGTATTTCTGTGTACCTTCAGCTGCTTTGCCATGGTTCTCTCTGAAGGCAGTACAAAACCATCGGTGATTTCCCCTTTGAGAATCATCTCTTTAATCTGGTTGACGATTTGTAGATAGATCGGAGTTTGTGTGTGGTGGCTGATCACGATATCCATAGGTAAAACCTCAGTTCTATAAGCGTGTTCTATAAGCCTAACCAAGAAAAATATAACCCTTTTCTTTTTGTTTGTCAACTTTGGATGGAAATGGTAAGATACGGTATAGAAGGGTTTTATACGAATTTTAGCGAGGTATCATGCGCTATGCTTAGAATCGGAGCATTTTCCATATTGTCTTCCATCAGCATTCATATGCTGCGCCACTACGACGAAATCGGGCTTCTCACACCGGATTCAACGGATCCCGTTACCGGTTACCGGTACTATCGTGAAGAGCAGCTGTCTGCTGCCAACAGGATTATTGCACTGAAACGCATGGGATTCGGGTTGAAAGAAATCGGGGAGTTTATTCTCTGCGGAGAGGATGAGGAGAGGCTGAAACAGCTTCTGCACGATAAGGCAAAGAATAAAGTCAGCGAAATAAGGCGGCTGGAAAATCAGCTGTTTGAAATCTGCAATACAATATGCGAAACAGAACCGATAAGTGAGTTTGCCGGTTCAATCGCTGTAAAGGATATCCCGCGGCGGCAGGTTGTAAGCTATCGCTCCAGGATTCAGGAATATTCGCAGGAAGGCCGACTTTGGACTGCGCTCTTCGAAGAAGGCCGAAATCATAAGATTTCTTATTCTGATTTGGAATATAATGTCGCCGTATTGTACGGAATCGATCCGGATCGAAATGATATTGATGTTGAGGTTCAAAAAACCATTGATCACTATTCCGGATCCGGCGGCAGGCTGGAATTCAAGATCGTAGAGCCCGTTACCGTAGCTTCTCTGATCTGCCGCGGAGGGTACTCCCTGCTGAAGGATGTCAATGAGGCTGTTGCAAAATGGATTCTGCAGAATCGGTATGAACCCTGCGGAAACCTTTTCAACATTTACCATGTCTCCCCGGAAGGCGGCGGAAGTGAGGATAATTTTGTAACAGAAGTATGCTTTCCAGTCAAAAAAATTGAGTAAAAAATCTCTTGACTCTAGCACTGTCCGAGGGTTTATGCTTGCCGTAGTGCTTATAAGAAGGGAGTTTTTTTTATGAAACTGTTACAATTGCCGCACAAGACGGCAGACTATTTATGTCCGATCAACGGGCTGGCTGATATCTATGAATGGAAAACCGGAGAGCGAATTCCAGATCCGCTTCTTTTTTACGCAAGAAGCGGATTTCTTCTTATTTCAGATAAACGGGTTGTCCCTCCCCGGATGATCCTGTTCTCAACCTGCAGTATAGGAAGAAAACAATATGAATTCTGGGGTAAGTTCATGGGTTACGAATTACATCAAGGAGAAGGCAAAACCTTCAGAAACTCGCTGGCAAACATTCATGCATTGATTGACCGGGGTATCCCCGTAATCCTGTTTGGATTGGATATGTTTCATCTGGAATATCAGGAAAAATTCTACCATAGAATCCATGTTCCGGGTCATGTTCTTCTGATGGTCGGCTATGATACCGACTGTATCTATGTGCATGATAATTCGAAGCAGGAGATTCAGAGGGTCTTCTTAACTGACCTCGAACCGGCCTGGGGGCAGCCATATTTAAACATCAGCAGGAAGAATGCCTACTTCGGTATTGAATTCATGGAAACATGCAGAGATTCCGGAGGCATCCTGAAAAGGGCCTACGCTCACATGGCGGGCCTGTTTCTGAATGCACCGGTGAACTTCATGGGAGCCAGGGGGATGAAAAAACTGATCTCTGAGCTTCCTGCCTGGCACTGTTTGTTCAACGATAAAGCAATAGAAGAAATCTATCGATTTTTCATCATGTTTACCGGAAGTGTCCTGCCGAAATTACCGAAGGAACTGGATGAGAGCGATCTTTCAATGATTTACAATCCAAACAGAGGAACCCGTGATCTGTTTTCCGGAGCACTGCAGAAATTTGGAGAAGAATACGAAAACGAAAGCTGGCTGACTGCAGCCGGTTTTTTTGCGGAAAGCGGTGAGCTGATTGAAAAAATAGCAGAAAGATTTGCACAAAGTATAAAAACAAAAACGTGGTCCGGTCAATCTGATTTGATTTCACTATTCAAAAAACTTCTTGAATCGGAATCAAAAGCATTTTCTGAGCTGAGGTAGAGATTTTTTCTGGTCACAACAATTCCAAAATTCTATTTTGCGTGACAGGGGAATATGCTTAAACAGGGCTTTCCGGATATCATGCCGTTGGCCGTATTCTCATGAAAAGGAAAAGAGCTGAGATGTCAGAGAATCAAAAGGTATTCCGAAAAGATTTCATAGTAGGTTGTTTCATTCTATTGATCACTGTGATCTTCTTACTTCTCACTCTTTTCTTCAGAACACACTTTTATCCAGGGACCGTAATAAACGGAATCCAGGTTTCTTGCAAAACAGAAAAGGAAGCTGACAGGAGGCTGGTCCGCTTAGCGTCAACTTATGTCCTTGTCTTGAATGAACGAAACAAGGAGCGGGAGCAGATCGCAGGCTCGGAGATCGGGCTGGAATTCGGCAAACCCCTTGACAGCTCGCACTTAAAAAAAATACAAAACCAAACATTTTGGCTGGTTTCCGTTTTAAGGCGCGACTGCCTTTCATACAACGGGGCATTTACATACGATGAAGATTTATTAAAAAAGAGGTACGACAGCCTTGACTGTACAGACACTTCAAAAATAATCGAACCGAAAAATGCCGGTCTGGTTTATCGAAACGGGTCCTACCGGATTGTCAAAGAGGTTTACGGAAACCGGGTGATTGACGATATTTTATACGAACATATTAAAAATGCTGTAAAAAACGGAGACCCTGAAATCAATCTGGAACAGATCAATTGCTACCGCAATCCAACGATTAAATGGGACTCCCAAAAAATTCTGAACACGAAAATCGCTGCTGACGGATACATCTCCGCTAGAATTATATATCAACTTCCGGACGGTGCCGTAGTTGTGGACGGAGAAGAGATCAGCTCCTGGATTGAGTTTGACCATGATCTCAAGATCTCGTTCAATGAAGGTAAGGTTGCACATTTTTTAAGACAGCTGGCGGAACACTACGATACGGTGGGCCGGGAACGCGATTTTGTAACATCATCGGGGGAAAAAATTAAGATAGGCGGTGGGGATTATGGATGGAAGGTTGATATCAGGAAAGAAACGGAAAATCTGATTGGAATCATAATGAGCAGGATGACGGTTGTAAAAGAACCCGAATTCAGCCAAAACGGGGCACTCAGGGATCGCAACGATATTGGTTCCACCTACGTGGAAATTGATCTTACAAAACAGCATTTATGGTTCTACAGCGGCGGAATACTGATCGTGCACGGCGACGTGGTCACCGGAAATATCAGCAGGGGTTATAAGACACCGGAAGGAATATACAGTCTGAAATATAAGATAAGAGACGCCGTGCTGAAGGGGGAAAACTATGAATCGAGCGTATCATACTGGATGCCGTTTAATAACGACATCGGCATTCACGACGCCCCTTGGAGAACCCGGTTCGGGGGCGATATCTATCTGACAAGGGGGTCCCACGGCTGCGTTAATGCGCCGTTTCGTGTGGCGGAAACGTTATTCAAGCACATCTCTGTCGGAACACCGGTGGTGTGCTATAATTAGGACTTGTGAGGCGGCTATCTTTGCGGATCCGGCTGCACAGGATCCGGCTGTTCCGGAACCGGCTGTACAGGAACCGGCTGCGCTTCGGGCAGCCCTAAATAACGGATGATGCCTTCCGAGAAATAATCTCCGATCACCGAACTGAACGAAAGCAGTCGATCGAATACATCGATATTCTTATTATAGTCCTCTGTCAATAAAGTCATGGAATTCTCCAGCAGCAAATGATTGTAGTGATACAGCAGGCTTTGCCACGTTTCTTTATTCCAGTACGGATTCAACCTTGCCAGAAACTCCGCTCTCCGGTCTATGTTCTGATAAAGCTGCCTCCCATACCGGTTGACCGCATCCATGTCTCCTCTCATTTGAGCATCGAATAAATTCTGCAGTGTAATAACGTAAACAGACAGAATGTTGATATATTCTTCTGTCGGAACATTGCCGAAAACCAGGTTCATAAAATTGCCGTATTCCAGCGGCACCTCGTAAAGCTTTTCACTGACGGCCTGCCTGTTCGGGTAACCGCCGTATGTGCTGACCAAATAGATCGTTATCCAGGTCGCAAGATTCCGCCAGAGCATTCTGGCTCGAAAAATCAAATTCATCTCACCGGTGATGCGGCCGTTTTGAAATTCGTCTTTGTAAATCATACAGGATCCCCTCGCTTTACTTATAGTATATTAGCGATAGGGAATCCTTGACATACTCTATACGGTCTTTTATTCAATTTCCGATGGTGGCTACCAGAATCGCCTTGATCGTGTGCATCCTGTTTTCCGCTTCATTGAAGACCACCGAGTGTCTGCTTCTGAAAACTTCATCGGTGACCTCCCTGATGTCATAGCCCTTCTCCTTCCACTCCTTTGCCATTTTGGTCTCAAAATCATGGAAGGCAGGCAGGCAGTGCAGGAAGAGAACATCCGGGTTTTCTGTGGATTTCAGCATTTCCATAGTGACTTTGTAAGGGGTCAGCATCTTTACCTTGCCCGGGATCTGATCCTCTTCCCCCATGGACGCCCAGACATCCGTATAGATCACGTCCGCACCTTTCAAGCAGGCCGGATCGCTGGTTACCTCGATAACACTTCCGGTCCCTGCGGCAACTTGTGCTGCAGCCTCCAGCACATTAGCGTCTACCTCAAGCTCATCCGGTCCGTAAGCAACAAAATGTATCCCCATCTTGGCACATCCGAACATCCATGCATACGCC
>JAVBVR010000049.1:0-35533 GCA_036677845.1 Anaerovoracaceae bacterium
TTGGCTTCAACATGAGTGAAGGAAAGCTGGTCAAGTGGTATAAAAACGAAGGCGACAATGTAAAAAAAGGAGAAGCGCTGTTCGCCATCGAAACAGATAAGACGAGCATTGACATAGAAGCGACCGGAGACGGAGTGGTGAGGAAGCTTCTCATTGAGGAAGGGGAAGCCGTTCCGGTCACGTTCCCCATTGCTCTCATAGGAGGGGCAGAGGAGAATATCGATGCTGAACTGGCGGAAGCCCTTGCCAAACTGGGAAAGAAAACCGCAGCTGTCATGAAACCGGCAGACACAGGCGGCGGCGGGAAGAAAGACTTTGATATTATCGTTGTAGGGGGAGGCCCCGGGGGCTATGTGGCAGCCATTAAAGCCGCTCAGATGGGGAAACGCACCGCAATCGTTGAAAAAGACAAATTCGGCGGCGTATGCATGAACAGAGGCTGTATACCGACGAAAACACTGCTGCGAAGCGTGGAATCGTTAAACGAAATCAGAGAAAGCGAAAAATACGGAATTGTCGGTCTTGATACTGCGGATGTCAAACTGGATATGAGCAAGGTCCAGAAAAGGAAAGAGTCCATTATCAAGCAGCTTGTGGGCGGCGTAAACGGATTGCTGAAGAAGAACGGAGTCATTGTGATGGAAGGGGAAGGAAGGATTCTTGACCCCAATACCGTTTCCGTCGGCGGGAAGAACTACAGCACGGAATATATTGTGATTGCCACAGGCTCAAACATCAAATCCCTGCCCATCCCCATTGACAGCGGCATGGAAGTGCTGACAAGCGATGATGTATTGGATATGGCAGAAATTCCGAAAGATATCACAATCATCGGGGGTGGCGTGATCGGTGTTGAATTCGCGTACTTCTTCGCAAACATCGGCGCCAGGGTTACTATAGTCGAGTTCTTAGACAGAATTCTGCCCATGGTGGATGAAGAAATCACAAATCAGGTTACAGGCATGCTGGAAGTTTTGGGAGTAAAGGTCTATACGAATGCCAGGGTCACTGAAATTTCCGGCAATGCTGTAATATTCGAGAAGGATGGTAAACAGTCGGCTGTTCCGGCAACAAAGGTACTGATGGCGGTCGGACGCAGCCCAGACCTTGGGGGAATCGATTGTGAAAAGCTGGATATCAAGACGGAACGCGGAGCTGTCGTAACGGATCCTACTTTGAAGACTTCAGTCAGCAATATTTACGCAGTAGGAGATGTAAACGGAAAGTCAATGCTGGCGCATACCGCCTCCGCGGAAGGCATCATTGCTGTGGAGAATATCTGCGGCCACCGGAGAAGCATGAATTATGACAGAATCCCCAGTGCCGTATATATTCAGCCTGAAATCGCCAGCGTCGGGCTGACGGAAGAACAGGCGAAAGCCAGATACGGCGCTGTGAAAGTCGGCAGGTTTCCTTTGCTTGCGAACGGAAAAGCGAAGGTGGCCGGCGAAGAGAGCGGTTTGATCAAGGTGATCGTCGAACCGAAGTATAACGAAATCGTTGGCGTACATCTTTTCTGCATCCATGCGACAGACCTTATCGCTGAGGCGGTTGTGGCCATGAATCTTGAGTCCGCCGCGGAAGAAGTAGCCATGTCCATCCATCCGCATCCGACGGTATCGGAAATTTATCACGAGGCGTTTCACGCTGCCATAGACAAAGCAATTCACTTTTAATATAGATCCTCTTTCTTTCTTTTTGTGCAAAATGCCGGATACCGGCATTTTGCACATACACAATTATGATTAGGTAAGGTTAAACTATGAAAAAACGTACAGAGGTTTCAAGTGCTGTGATCAGACGGCTGCCGCGATACAGAAGGATTCTGAGGGATCTTTTGAACAGAAAGGTGGACGCAGTCTCTTCTACAGAACTCAGCGGACTGATGAATTATACCGCATCACAGATCAGACAGGATTTAAACAACTTCGGTTCCTTTGGGCTGCAGGGTTATGGATACAATGTGGAGGGCCTGTATCGGCAGATAACTGCAATTCTGGGGCTTGAGAAAGAATACAGGATGATCATTGTCGGAACCGGAAATCTGGGACAGGCTATAGCAAATTATACGCATTTCTATAAATCCGGGTTCGAGACAGTGGCACTTTTTGATATCAATCCAAAGCTGATCGGCTTACAGATTAACGATATCCATGTGCTTGATTTCCAATTCATCGACGAATTTCTCAATAAAAACAGGATCGATATCGGAATCGTTACAACAAATGAAGGCAATGCCCAGATTGTTGCTGATAAGCTGATCAAGGGAGGTGTGAAGGGAATCTGGAACTTTACGCCAGCAGAACTGGAATTGCCTCACGGTATTGCCGTAGAAAATGCGCATTTAAGTGACAGCCTTCAATTGTTGAGCTATCAGATCAATCAGGATGAGCTGAGCTTGTATCAGCGCAAATCGTCCTGAATATGCTGACGGAGTACAGATCAATAAGATGACGGATTTCAGGGTTCATACTTATTCAAATCTCAAAACAAGGCAATTGTTAAAATTGCCTTGTTTTTTTCCGGCAGGAGCATGTCCGGATTCATGTATTTTTCAGAAAACCATTGCATATTTAACAAACGTTTGCTATGATGTTCTTATTAACTGTAGGGAGATGATTCCGATTAAC
Organism: Anaerovoracaceae bacterium; assembly: GCA_036677845.1. Taxonomy (GTDB): domain Bacteria; phylum Bacillota; class Clostridia; order Peptostreptococcales; family Anaerovoracaceae; genus Anoxybacterium. Next base: position 2,631 of record JAVBVR010000049.1, read on the forward strand.
ATTACGATTAAAGATGTGGCAAGAGAGCTTGGCGTATCCTACTCCTCTATATCGAGGGCATTAAACGGAAAAGAAGGCGTCAGCAAAGCAACAAGAGACAAGATTCTGGAGGCGGCGGAGAGGATGGGCTACCAGCCCAATGATCTGGCCAGAGGCCTGGTTAATAAGATTTCCAAAACGGTCGGTGTTATTGTACCGGATATCAACAATCCGTTTTTTGGCGAGATTGTTGCCGGAATAACCGATGCGTCCAATGAAAATGAATACAACATTTTTCTCTGTGTTTCCGGTTGGAATCCTAAAATTGAGAAGGAGTACTTCAATACCCTGCGAAAAAAGAGAGTAGACGGCATAATCCTGAAGTCAGCGGGGAAAAATGAAGAATATGATGATGTGAAATCACCGCTAATGATCATCGAACGCTACAGCAAATATCACGAATTTGATTCCGTTGAGGTAGACAATGAGCTGGGTGGATATCTGGCGGTCAAGCATCTTCTGGATTGTGGATATCGAAACCTCGCTTTTATTTTGGGTAAGGAAGATTACTTTGCATCCCAGCGGCGTTTAAAAGGGGCGAAAAAGGCGCTGGAGGAAAGCGGCATGGCCATCAATGACAATCTCATCATCGAAGGCAGTTTCTCCATCGAAGGAGGAAGACAGGCTGCGAAACAGCTCTTTGAGAGCGGCCATCCCATCGATGCTGTTTTCGGCATGAATGATCTGATCGGAATGGGAGTGCTGCAGTACTGCAATGAAAGCAATATTAATGTCCCCGATGAAGTGGGAGTCATCGGGTATGACAATATCTCCTATGCGGGACTTCCCCAGATTCAGCTCACCACCATACACCAGCCAAAGTATGAGCTGGGGAAAATGCTTTTCGAAACCCTGCTGGAGGAAATCAAGAGCAAGGAAACTGCAAGGCTGACCAGGAAAATTATCCTGAATCCGGAATTAAAGATCCGGCAAACAACGCGGTCAAAGGCATAAACTCCGTTATCGGATAGAACGGAGACGGGAATTAACGTTGAAACGACAATAAAAGCTATGAGGAGAGAAAGATGATAAAAGTAAAAATGACCATGGCACAGGCATTATTGAAATTTCTTGATAATCAGTACATAAAGGTTGACGGGGAAGAGGTCAAGTTTGTGCAGGGCGTACTGGGCATTTTCGGCCACGGAATGGTCGTTGGTCTCGGAGAAGCTTTGGAATCGGGAGATCACAGCCTGCGTTTCATTCAGGGCAAGAATGAACAGGGCATGGCGCATATCGCCATGGGATTTGCAAAGCAGAAGAACAGAAAGCAGATCATGGCAGTGACCAGCTCGATCGGTCCCGGAGCTTTAAACATGGTGACCGCTGCTGGGACTGCGACCGCAAACCGCATTCCCGTATTGTTTTTGCCGTCTGAAGCCTATGCCAGCAGGCAGCCTGACCCGGTGCTTCAGCAGATCGAGCAAACCTATGATTATAATGTTACGGCCAACGATGCATTTAAAGCCGTAAGCAAGTACTGGGACCGCATTACGAGACCGGAGCAGCTGATGACGGCTGCCATCAATGCCATGCGAGTTCTCACCGATCCCGCAGACACGGGGGCGGTAACCCTTGCCCTTCCACAGGATGTACAGGGAGAGGCTTACGACTATCCGGCAGAATTTTTTGAAAAACGAGTTCATTACATACAGAGAAGGGATATCGACCCGGCTGCGCTGAAGACGGCGGCGGAACTGATTGCCTCCAAGAAAAAGCCATTCATTCTCTGCGGCGGAGGCGTGAAATACTCTGATGCCGCAAAGGAGCTGGCCGAGTTTGCGGAAACCTTCAAAATTCCATTCGGAGAGACTCAGGCAGGAAAAGGCGCAGTTCTATTCGACCATCCCATGAACATGGGCGGAGCCGGTCTGACAGGATCCTCAGCGGCGAACAAGCTGGCGCAGGAGGCCGACCTTATCATAGGCATCGGCACAAAGCTCAACGATTTCTGTACCTGCTCCAAGTGGCTGTACCAGAATGATGACGTATCCATGCTTACCATCAACCTCAACAGCTTTGACGCATATAAAATGAATGCTTTCCCTGTGCTTGCAGATGCGAAACTGGCCTTGCAGGCGCTGGCTGGTGAGCTGAAGAAAAAGGGTTATGAGAGCGGATATCAGAATGAGATTGCTGCAGCCAGACAGGAATGGGATCAGGAAGTTGACCGTCTGTACGCTGTTAAAAATGAAGCCGGGCTGGCACAGTCCCGGATTCTGGGTGAACTGAATGAAAAGCTGATCGAGGACAGCGGGATTATTGTGGCAGCTTCGGGAAGCCTGCCCAGCGATGTGCAGAGAGTCTGGAGATGCAGGGCGGAAGGTGTATATCACGTAGAATACGGCTTCTCATGTATGGGTTATGAGGTTGCTGCGGCAGTCGGCGTCAAGATCGCGGAGCCGGATCGCGAGGTTTATGTTCTTTTAGGAGACGGAAGCTTCAATATGCTTCACTCCGAATTCCTGACAAGCTTACAGGAAGGGCTGAAAATCAATGTGATTCTCTTGGATAACCACGGTTTCCAGTGCATTCACAATCTGCAGAGAAGTCAGGGGATTCCGAGCTTCGGTAACGAGTACAGAAGAAGAGAAGCATCGACGGGTCGTCTGACAGGAGAGTACCTGCCTGTGGATTATGCCATGGTTGCCCGCGGATACGGCGGAAACGGCTATACCGCATTGACCGCTGCAGATCTGGAAAAGTGCTTCCTCGAAATGAAAGCGGGCACGGTAAGCTCCGTGATCGATGTGAAAACTCTGCCGGGTACCATGACCGACGGGTACAATGCCTGGTGGAGAGTGGGTACCGCGCAGGTGTCCAGTCATGCATCCGTTGAGGCGGCTGCAAGGGATATCCAGGCGCATGTAGAGAAAGCCAGACAATATTAAGAATACTCTTTGAGACTTTTATAAGGATGGTAAAAATATGGAAAACAAGAGAATTAGGGTAGGAATCGCGCCAATTGGCTGGACCAACGACGACCTGCCGGATTTGGGAAGTGAAAATACCTTTGAACAATGCGTAAGTGAAATGGCGCTTGCAGGATTCCGGGGAACGGAAGTGGGAAACAAGTATCCCAGAGATACGGCTGTATTAAAGAAGGCTTTGGCTCTCAGAGAAATCGAAATCTGCAATGCCTGGTTCAGCGCCTGCTTTACGACGAAACCGGAAGAGGAAGTTCTGAAAGAATTTGTAGCGCATAGAGACTTCCTGTATGAAATGGGTGCCAGAGTGATCGGCGCAGCAGAGGTGGGAAACAGCATTCAGGGATTGAATGAACCGATCTTTGACGCCAAGCCCGTCTATACCGAGGAACAGTGGAAAAAGGTCGTGAGAGGTTATAATCTCATGGCTGATCTGGCTGAGGAAAAGGGTATGAAGCTTTCTTGCCACCACCATATGGGGACCGGCGTTCAGACTATGGAAGAAATCGATCGCTTTATGGACAGTGTTCAGAAAAACGTGTATCTGCTTTACGATTCCGGGCATATTTATTATTCCGAAGGCAACTATGAAGCGTGCCTGACGCTGCTGAAAAAATATATCGACAGGACAGCCCACGTTCATTTAAAGGATGTAAGACCTGAGATCATCGAAAAGGTTCGAAAAGAGAAATTAAGCTTTTTGGATGGTGTCCGCGCAGGCACATTTACAGTCCCGGGAGACGGAGCCATCGACTTCACGCCGATATTCAAGATCATCAATGAAAGCAGCTATGAAGGGTGGATGGTCGTAGAAGCCGAACAGGATCCTGCTAAGGCAAATCCGCTGGAGTATGCTTTAAAAGCAAGAAAATACATCGAAGAAAAATCCGGAGTATAGATTTGAGGGGAGTAAAAGAATGGACAATAAGTTAAGGGTCGGTATCATCGGTACCGGCAGAATCGGAAAAGTACACACCATGAGTATCATGAACCAGCTTCCGCAGGTTGAAATTAAGGCTGTTACGGATATTTTCCTGGATCAGGCCAAAGAATGGGCAGCCCAGTCCGGCATTAAAACAGTTTACAATGACTACAAGGAACTGGTCGCAGATCCTGAAATCGATGCAGTTCTGGTATGCTCCTCCACGGACACTCACGCTGAAATCGCTATTGCTGCTGCCAATGCAGGGAAGCATGTTTTCTGTGAGAAACCGGTGGACCTGTCCGTTGAAAAGGTTGAGGCAGTCATCCAAGCGGCGGAAAAAGCGGGAGTCAAGCTGCAGATCGGATTTAACAGAAGATTTGACCACAATTTCCGAAAGGTAAAGGAACTCATCGAAAACGGAACGATAGGAGATCTGCAGATCCTGAAAATAACCTCCAGAGATCCTTCCCCGCCCCCAATCGAGTATGTCAAGGTATCCGGCGGAATCTTCATGGACATGACCATTCATGATTTTGATATGGCAAGATTCCTGACTGACAGCGAGGCTGAAGAAATCTACGTTGCAGCCGCCTGTATGGTGGATCCGGCCATCGGAGAAGCCGGCGATGTGGATACCGCATTGATTACCATTCGTTTCAAGAACGGAGCCATCTGTGTCATCGACAACTCAAGAAAAGCTGTTTACGGATACGATCAGAGGGTGGAAGCCTTTGGATCAAAGGGTAAGGTGGAGATCACCAACGATTATCCTTCCACAGCAGTATGGAGCACAGAAACCGGAGTTTACAGCGAAAAACCGCTTTACTTCTTCCTGGAACGGTACATGGATTCTTTTGCCGAGGAAATGAAACAATTTGTAAATGCCCTTATCAATGATACGGAAACTCCGGTGACAGGTTTTGACGGATTACAGCCCATCAAGCTGGGTCTGGCAGCACGAAAGTCCGTTGAAGAGGGACGACCGGTAAAGTTGAGTGAAATAGAATAAGAAAGATCAGAAGGCAGAACCGAAAGATTTTTAATTGTTTACAATACGATAAAAGCAGCCATAGCAAAAAAATGGCTGCTTTTTTGGCCTTCATGGCCTTTTGCCCAGGCAGGCTTGGTGTCTTCAATGACTGGATTGAGACCGGTAAATAAAATGCATGCATTTTTTTATAATTTTGTGTAAAATAGAGTTGCAGAATTTTACAGCTAACGAATCATTCCAACTGAGGAAATCTGGAGGCTCAAATGGTAGGAATCAAAGAGGTCGCAAAAAAAGCAGGAGTATCTATCTCTACCGTGTCAAATGTCATAAACGGCAAAAAGCCCGTCAGCCCCGAACTGAAGGCTCGGGTCAGCGGAGCAATCGAAGAATTGCAGTACGAAGTGAATCCTGTGGGGAGAGGTTTGAAAAGCCACAAAACAAATCAGGTTGGTGTCATCGTCCCTTCCTTCAACCAAGTCTATTTTCCGGCGGTGCTGCAGGGAATCCACGAAGCGGGAATCAAATACGGGTATACCATACTGGTTTTTGAAACCAACGGAAACGTTGAGCTGGAGAAAGAACATGTCAGATTTCTGCAGCACTCCTGGTCGGACGGAATCATCCTTGCTTCCTATGCCAACGGAGAAAATATTTCGGACAGAAAATACATCCGCTCTCTTGTGGATAGCGGCAACAGAAAAAAAGCCATCCCTGTAGTTTCCCTGGAAAATGTTCTGGACCCCGGAATCGATGCGGTCGTGATCGATAACCGGAACGCTGCGGCGACTGCTGTAAACCATCTCATTTCTTTGGGGCACAGGAATATCGCACATGTCTCGGCACCGCTGCGGTTCCAGATCGGGAATCTCAGGCTGGAAGGCTTCCGTCAGACCATGAGGAAGGCCGGTCTTGCCGTGGATGAGGACCTGATCCGGGAAGGAGATTATTCTCCCATAAGCGGTTACAATGCGATGATGGAAATTCTCCGGCAGGAGAAAGAATTCACAGCGGTATTCGCAGCCAACGACCAGATGGGAATCGGCGTGATCCGTGCATTACTCGATAAAGGCCGCAGAGTTCCCGAGGATGTTGCGGTGATCGGAATAGACAATAATTTCCCGTCCACGCTGATCACGCCGTCACTGTCAAGCGTAAACCTTCCCAAATACGATATGGGATTTCAGGCGATGCAACTGCTGAACGAACGGATGAAGGATTCAGCAAGGCCGCGGTGCGTCATCACGCTGGAATCCGAACTGGTTGTCAGAAAATCCACCAGCAGCGAAGGCAGCGGGACATGGAACCTGATGGGCTGGTAATGAGCCGTATATATAATGAACCACCAACGTGGATAAGGAGGAATCATGTTTAAAAATGTCATAGTAAGAAGGCCCTGCAAAGCAATGGTGGAAGGAATCACTTCGGCGCCGGAACTGGGTAAACCGGATTATGGACTGGCACTGAGGCAGCATGACGCTTATATTGAAGCGATGAAATCATGCGGAGTGGAGGTTACTGTGCTGCCGCCTGACGAATCATTCCCGGACTCCTGTTTTGTGGAAGATCCGGCGGTTTTAACCACGAAATGCGCCATAATAACCAATCCAGGTGCCTCCTCCAGGAATATGGAAACCGGTGCAATGATTCCTGTGATCAAGCAATTCTACCCGGAAGATAAGATCGAATCCATAAAATCACCCGGGACGCTGGAGGGCGGAGATGTCATGATGGCGGGAAGTCATTTCTATATCGGCCGGTCTAACCGTACCAATGAAGAAGGAATCCGGCAGTTTATCGAAATACTTGAGAAATATGGTTTCACCGGTTCTGAAGTACCTCTGTATAAGGTACTCCACCTAAAGACGGGTGTGACCTATATTGAGAATAACAATTTGCTTGTGAGCGGAGAGTTTATACACAAGCCCGATTTTGCAGAATTCAACAAAATCATCGTTCCGGAAGAAGAAGCCTATGGAGCCAATTGCATCTGGGTAAACGGAACGGTCATCGTGCCGGAGGGTTATCCACTGGTACTGGAGGCGGTAAAAAAGGCGGGTTATGAAACCATTACCGTCGACACCTCCGAATTCAGAAAGCTTGACGGCGGTCTAAGCTGTCTGTCCCTCCGGTTTTGATAGCTACTTAATTGAACAAGCAAAAATGCTCAGTGGTCTGCTTGTAAAGCATAACCCTGAGCATTTTCAATGTTCCGTTTTACTTCATGTTTACGATGGTTCTCTTGTCTACCGCTTCTTTTGCGGCAAACGCCCATTTTACTGCCTTATAACCGTCCATAAGGCCTGCTTTCGGCTGTCTTCCCTCTTGGATGCAGTCTGCAAAATCCTGGAGCTCGGCTTTAAAGGTGGGCTCCCAGAATTCAAAGAACCATTTCACGCATTCGGTGGTGATACCATTGCAGTTCATCTGGACTACCCTGTCCTTGTTCGGTGTGGTGCCCATTCTTAGGGAACCCTTTGTTCCGAATACTTCGATTTCCACATGATACCCGTAAGTAGAGTTTCTTGATGTTTCAAGATATCCCATCACACCGTTTTCAAAGGCAACCGAAATAATACAGTTGTCGATATCGCCGATTTCAGCAAGGCCGTCATAGCCGAAAGCACCGCCCATTCCGTATACGGTTTCCGCATCTGACCCGATCAGGAATCTGGCTGAATCGTAGTCATGTGTCAGCATATCAAAGACCAGTCCGCCGCTTGTAGGACTGAACTTGAGCAGTGCACCCCTGTCCCATTCGGGGTCGCGGTTTGCCAGCTTTACCAAAATCGGTTTTCCAATGAAGCCTTCCTCGATCTTCTGCTTCATGGTCATCAGGGAGCGGTCGAACCTTCTGTTGTAACCGATCTGAAAGATCTGAACATTGTTTTTCTCAACGGTTTCTTTGATCAAGTCGATTTCTTCCAGCGTCATCCCGAGGGGTTTTTCACAATAGATATTTTTTACACCGGCATTTGCGGCGTCACAGATCATCTTGCAGTGGAATGCGGAATTTGATGCGATGACGATGCCGTCCAGATTTTTGTCGTTGAACAGTTCCATGTAATCCGTGGTACCGTAGCCGGGACTCATTTCTTTTATTACGCTTTCCACTTCTTCCGGAATCGCGCTGCAGACAGCGGTCAGTTCTGCATTGATGATATTGTAATTGATGTTTGCGGCATGTTCGCGGCCGAGTCTTCCCAGGCCTACAATACCTAATTTGACTTTTTCCATGGTGTACCTCTCTTTTTATTCAGAATTAAAAAGCTTTCTTTACTCCCTCGATCCAGCCCGGCAGAGCCGTGTCGGAATCGGGAAGAGGCAGACATTCTGCACTGATAAATCCTTGGTAGTTCACCTGCTTAAGCGAATTGAAAACTTCCTTGAGGTCGATATGGCCGGCACCGGCATAATGACGATTGCTGTCTGCTATGTGAATATAACCCAATAGATCTCCGCAGTCAAGGATCGCCTTGGACATGTCCGCATCCTCGATGTTCATATGAAACGTATCCAGCAGTATTTTGGTATTCGAAAGGTTGTTGCCGCGAATGAAAGCGGCTGTTTCCGGTGCTGTGTTGAGATAGTTGTTTTCAAATCGGTTGATGGCTTCAAAAACAATCTCGACATCTCTGGTCCGGGCATATTCAGAAATGATCTCTGTCGAATGGGCCAGACGTTCCAGGGATGCCTGCCTGTCGTCTTCGGAGGTCAGATTTCCGCGGATGCAACCGATGATTACAACTGCTCCGTAGGGAGACGCCGTGTCGATAAAATCCTTGAGCCGCTTGATGGCAGCCGCACGGTTGCCGATATCCTCATGGATCAGGGAAAGTCCTTCCTGTACATAGGCTCTGCCTGTTGCAAAGGCGGAGATCGCCATTTGGTTCTCCCTGCATGCGGAAGCGATGGAAGCAAGCGGAATCTGAGCCGGATCAGCCCAGTGGAGTTCCACGGCATCATATCCCAGCCTTGACGCCATAGCAATTCTTTCCGCCGGATCCCCGGCCATGATGACGGGAGATGAAGGGTTCAGTTCTGCTGCCAGCGTTGCGGATAGTTTAATCTGCTCCGGCAGACCGTTTTTTATACTCATAATACATTCCTCGGTTAAAATGGAATACTTGCCCCGGAGTCTGACACTGCAGGGCAAGCAGCTTATCGTGAATAGGCGATGATTCTGTTTTTTAGTCAATCAGGCCGACCAGCTTGAGGTGACGTCCGATATGAGAATTCAGCCGGCTATAGTAATGCGCTTCATTTTCGTTCAGCGTACGATACAGTTCTTCTCTCAGAACGCAATCTTCCAGAATGAAACCATAGGTGATATGAAGAAGCTGCCTGCTGTTGTCGTCCTTCAGATAGCTGATCAGGTCTTCATCTTTTTTGGCCGCAGGGTCTTCCACCTTTTCCGGATCACTTGAAACATGGTAGAATGCCAATGCCTCACGAAAGTGTTCCAACGCCTTTTGATGGATTCTCCTGTAAAGGGCGGGGTTCTTTTCCGCAACGGTTCCGACTGCCTCCAGCCAGCTCGTTCCGGAGGTCTTCAGATGGAGCAGGCCGCCGGTGTATTTCCCGATAGCCGGGAATACGCTGAACTTGTCACTTCCCGAATGGATGCTGAGCTTATATCCAAAATGGGAGGCAATGGCTGCATGCTGATGTATCTGATCTTCCAATGCCGCTGCGTCTCCGATGTAATCGATGCCTTTTTGAAACTCTCCGATAAAACGGGGAGCCAGACTGGTAACTTCAATTCCATAAAACTCCAGCTCCATCGCTACGAACAAATGGCCCTGGGCAGTTGTAACGGATTCGGTCTCGTCGATAGACAGTTCAAAATCCACAGCATGTTCTGCTTTTTTCAGTTGATTATGATAGACTTCTGACGTAAACCCTATGGCACTGCCGTAAATCAGGGCACAGCGCATCAACTCTTCTCTGCTGAAATAATACTTCTGATCACCGACAGGAAAACCTTTGCTTAAATAGCTGCTTTCAATGCGCATCCGGTAGTCCCGGGGGAGTTTTTCATAAGCGGCCGCTGCTTCTTCTTGCGTCAGGCCTTCGATTCCCCTGCCGATCTTCTCGGAGCAGTCAAGGGTAATCATAGTATAGCCGCAGTTCAGCGCTTCACAGATATCTTCTGTTTTTTTCAAATGATCGCCGTCAGCGCCGAATCCGCCCCTGTATCCTTCTTGAAATACAGCAAAGCATACATCATCCAACACCTGCTCGTAGCTTCTTCCTGTGAGATCAAGCTCTCTCTTGCTTTGCTGAGCCAGAATCGGCTTTGCGCTGCTATTTTCAAAACAGCGGATATGGCCCGGTGTGGCGAGACCGAGACGGTCTCCCAGACCAAAGGTTGCGGTTCTTCTGCCAAAAGCAGCAGGGAGGGTATAGGGAATATATTTGTTCATCAACAGTCTGTTGCAATGGGATAAAGGGCATAATTTAACGGTTTCGGACAGAAGCGTACCGTCTAGTAAGGAGAAGAATTCACCTTTCCCCGTTGCAATTAGTTTTTTGGCTCCGTCTATTTTGCACAAAATATATTGGCCCTTGTCTACTTCTACGTAGGATGAAGGATATTCCATGACCCGATCCGGGTCAATATTCAGAGCTTTACAGACGGTTTCCCTGTTGTATGCAGTTGTCATTTCCCTGACCTCCCTGTCTTTGCTGTTGGCAAGTTTATGTTATATTTGCTGGTGCATATGATGTTATCTATACTGGTAATTCTCATTCTTTATCGCCTCTGCTGCAATGCGGATGAGACTACTCTACCGGAAACTCCAGCATGACCTTAAATGCATTTTCCTTTTCATGAATCGCAGTATCCATAGCCTCATGAAGCTTGTCAAATGTGAAGTAATGGGTGTTTAAAGCATCAAAATCATATTGGTCCTTGATAGCGCTCATGAAACGGATGGTTCTTTGCCCAAAGTCCTTTGTTCCGCCGGAACCGTTGATCTTCAATGTTTTCCAGATAGTCCATCCAAGCTCTACAGGAACCTTTCTGCCGATGGAATGTCCAATTAGATGGATTCTGCAGCTGTGTCCTGCGATGTCAAAGATGGAAGCGATGGCGTTGTCATTTCCGGATGCTTCGGCAATGACAGAAGGTCCCTGGCCGTCGGTGAGCTTGTCAATCTGCTCTTTCAGAGGTGCTGCTGTGGGATCAACAACATAGTCTGCACCGTATTTCATTGCCAGCTCTCTTCGGGAAGCAATGGGATCCACTACGATTACTTTGGCGCCGGAAGTCTTGGCAGCCATGGTTGCGGAGATTCCTACGGGACCGCAGCCGAAGATTACCGCCGTGTCGGAAGCGTCGATGTATCCGCCGTTGCCCCAAAGCCCGAAATATCCGATTGAAAAAGTCTCAACCCAGGCACCCATCGCATAGGACCAGTCATCGGGAATCTGGTGCACATACTGTTCTTCGACGATCATGTATTCACCCATTCCTCCGGGAGAGTCAGGTCGGAAACCGATCTCTCTCATGTTCAGGCAGGCGGAAGGCATCAGGCCGTCCTTGCAGTTTCTGCAGACGCCGCAGGCCATAACACAGTCGCCTGTAACCTTCATGCCTACTTTCAAAGTAGAAACGCCGGAACCGACTTCAACGATTTTTCCGCCCCATTCGTGTCCGGGTGTGTAAGGTGCGATATCATATCTTCCTTCCGCAGATTTTCCTTCGTAACATTCCACGTCGGAGCCACAGATTCCGCAGGCGCCCACTTTAATCAGGACCTGATTAGGCTTGAGAGGAGCGAGTTCAACCTCTTCTATGCGAAGATCATGGGGTTTATGCAAAAAAGCAGTTTTTGATTTCATCTTTTTTATCTCCTTTAATAATACTTTGGAATGACTGGAAATCATCCTTAATATGAGTTAACGGCACACCGTGGGCATACCAGAGGATGGCTGAAAAGTGTTTTCTAAAAAACCGTGAAACCTATTGCCGCATTTGATGCGAAGCATCTTAAATGAAGCGGTTTCGTGTAAATACTTGGGAATATCCTCTGGCTGCGCAAATTATTGACTGCTAATGATTTACAGTCTTTCGAAGATACCGATTCTCGGCAGTTCGTCCACGGACTTCCATCCTTCGCTGAGCGGCTCTCTCAGGAAAGGTTCCATATCTTCCGGTTTGCGCAGGGTGATTTGATCTACCGGCGGAACGGTTCCTGCTGGGAAGGCTTCCAGAATTTCATCATGCAGCAATGTCAGGTATTTCAGGATCGCTGCAATCGGCCTTTTTGCTTTTTCTGCGGTAGCCTGGGACGGCTTGCCGACAATTCCTTCCGGAGTTGCGGCTCTCTCGATGGCCGCATGACCTTCTCCCTCGGACCATCTGCAGGGTCTTCTGTAGGGATCAACGGACTTATCCATGTGACCGTCAGGAAGGAAGCCCTTGCCGTCAGCATCCTGAACGGCGCTCATATCGATCATGTCCTTGAACATAAGCAGCGCTACTGCAGTTTCAGCCTCATCCGCATGAATGAAGTTCGTTTCGAGACTGTTTTTCCGGTTTGTGGGATAAAAGAATTCTCTGACCGCTCTGTGCCATTCGATTACTCTGAAAATTCCCGGTAGCTGATATCTCTTGCAGAATTCATGAATTGCGGATTCCAGCATCCAAAGATGGCCGTGGTTATTGACGAAGATGATCTTTCTGTACCCGTCGTTCCAGAGGCCCAGCATGCAGTAGATCAGAGACTCTTTTACTACTTCTTCCGGCATGATAACGGTTCCCGGCATACCGATATGGTGGTAGGGATGTCCGCCGTAATTCAGCGGCGTGAATGCAAGGTTTACCTCATGTCCCTGCTTGGCGGTGTATCTTCGTACACCTTCCAGTATTTGTGTGCACATGAAGGTATCGAGACCGGTATTGGCATGCATGCCATGATTTTCAGTACATCCGATGGGAACGAAAACGATGTCATTTTTTCTTCTTTTTTCAATTTGCTTTGCCCGGGGCGTATTTTGGATATACGTACCGGCTACTCCGAGTTCGGAAGGTGATGGAATTCCATACTCTGCAAGAATCGCGTCGATTTCTTCTTCCGACGCATCCCAGATCTGCTTTTTCATCTGCCCGACAGCGTTGTCGCCTTCAAACATTATGTTCGGGTCCTCAGTCATCAACCATTTCTTTTCAGGTACCATAGTTTTCTCCTCCATTTTTGATCGTTAGGTTATGCCTTAGTTTTGTCACGTTATAGTGTTGACCAGAAAGACCTATTTCATCCGGCCAAGAAAAACGTTTTTCTTGATACCCAGATTATAAGCCTGAGAAACCGATATTGTCAACAGAAAAAATAAAAAAAATGCATGAATCTAGCAAAATGAAACAAAATAGGATTTGTGAAAGAAATATCATATAATAGTACGCTGAAGAATTGGTTTTGCTAGCTTTTTAGGTATTGACAAATCAATGCTATAATGGTAGTATCAACTTTAGCAAGCGTTTTCGTAAACGCTCAGATACTTCTCGGATATTAGCAGTTTTACTGTTAATATAAAGGATTAATCAATCGTTTAGAATTGAGGAGGAAAAAAAATGAAAAAGATACTTGCAATTTTGCTGGTACTCGTACTTGCCCTTGGAATGTTCACAGCATGCGGCGGCGGAGCTGACAATGACGCCCCTGCAGGTGATACTGTTAAAATCGGATTTGCACAGGCCAATCTGAATGACACATTCCAGACCTATGTTGTTGACGCTGCTACTGCAAAAGCGAAAGAACTCGGATACAAGCTCGATGTTACAGACGCACAGGAAGACGTAGTAAAACAGCAAGACCAGGTTAACACGATGATTGAACAGGGTTACGACGCAATCATGGTGGTTCCTGTTGACACATCCGCAATGGGTCCGATCACGGATGCGGTTACTGCAGCCGGAATCCCGCTCATCTATGTTAACAGAAATCCGTTCGGTGAAGAGCAGCCACCGGAAGGCGTATACTATGTAGGATCTCAGGAAATCGTTGCAGGTAAGCTCCAGGGTGAGTTCCTCGTTGAAAAAATGGGAACAAAAGGCGGAGTTGGTATCCTGATGGGTATCCTGAGCAATGAAGGCGCTGTCAAGAGAACAGAAGGAAACGAAGAAATTCTGACGCAGTATCCTGATATCCAGATCCTTGCGAAAGAAGCCGGAGACTGGCAGTATGACAAAGGTATGGCGATTACTGAAAACTGGCTGACTGCTTACGGCGATAAGCTGAATGCGGTTCTTGCCAACAACGACGGTATGGCAATCGGAGCCCTCCAGGCACTTGAAGCAGCAGGAAGAGATGATGTTATCGTAGTCGGCGTAGATGCGATTCCCGATGCTGTAAACCTGGTGGCAGAAGGCAAATTGGATGCAACCGTACTTCAGGATGCTGAAGGACAGGGTGCAGGCGGTGTTATAGTAGCATCAAAAGTGCTCAACGGAGAAACACCGGATGCAGTTACTTGGATTGACTTCGTTCTGGTTACCCCTGAAAACGTAGCAGATTTCCAGTAATAACATAATTAATTCTTTAAAAAGGATATGGGAGAGGGGTATCCCCTCTCCCATATATTCATAATGAAGAGGAGATGGCAATGGAAACAGAAAAAGATATCCTAGTCATGAAAGACATTGTGAAGACCTTTCCGGGTGTTAAAGCGCTGAAGGGGGTCGGTCTCAATGTGAAATACGGTGAAATCCATGCCCTGATGGGAGAAAACGGGGCGGGAAAATCTACCCTCATGAAATGCTTGATAGGGATACATCCTCCGACTTCCGGTCAGATCTATTTTGAAGGGAACCTGATAGAAAACTACACAACTGCTGAAGCGCTGAAAATGGGAATTGCCATGATTCATCAGGAACTCAGCCCCGTTGAACACCGTTCCATTATGGAAAACATCTGGCTGGGGAGAGAACCCAAGAACAAGCTGGGTTTGGTTGACCACAAAAAAATGTATGAAATGACGAAAGAAGTCCTGAAATTAATCGATTTTAACGAAGACCCAAAGACTCTGGTTGCAAGCTTAACTGTTGCAAATATGCAGATGATTGAAATTGCGAAAGCGCTTTCTTATAATGCGAAACTGATTATCATGGATGAACCGACATCTGCATTGACCAATAAGGAAATAGATCAACTGTTTTCGATCATGAGAAGACTGAAAGAAAGTGGAAAATCAATAATCTATATTTCACATAAATTAGACGAGATCTATGAAATCACTGACAGAATCACCGTATATCGGGACGGACAGTACATCGGCGAAGGCAACACGAAGGATATTAACATAAGCGAGCTTATCAAAATGATGGTAGGACGAGAAGTTAATGAAATGTTTCCGAAGGTGGTTTGCGATATAGGCGACGTAAAGATGGAGGTAAAAAATCTATCCTACGGCAGGAAATTCAAGGATGTCTCCTTTAACGTGAGAAAAGGAGAAATCCTGGGAATCGCCGGATTGGTAGGCGCCGGCAGAACGGAAGTAATCGAAACGATATTCGGGATTCGCGATAAATCTTCCGGGCAGATTGTGATTGACGGAAAAGAAGTGCATATCAAGACCCCGGCTGATGCGAAGCAGAATAAAATGGCCCTTCTGACAGAAGACAGGCGGATCACGGGAATTTTCCCCATGCTGACCGTATTCCAGAATGTCATCATGGCGAATATCAAAAAGTACATCAAGAAGAGCGGGTTGCTTGACCATAAAACGGCAATCGAAGACACCAACGAATATGTCAAGGCGATCAGCATCAAGACGCCGAGCATTTACCAGAAAGTTGAAAATCTGAGCGGCGGCAACCAGCAGAAAGTACTGGTAGCGAGATGGCTTCTGACCAGCCCTGAGATTTTGTTCCTGGATGAGCCCACAAGAGGGATCGATGTCGGTGCGAAAGCTGAAATACACCGTTTGATTACAAATCTGGCGGGACAGGGAAAATCGATCATCATGGTTTCTTCCGAATTACCTGAGGTAATGGGAATGAGTGACAGAATCGTTGTAATGCATGAGGGTAAGGTAACAGGAATTCTAGAGAACACCAAGGATTTAACGCAAGAAGAAATTATGAGATATGCTACCGGCCAGGCCGCTACAGCATAATTCTGCCGGACGGTGCAGGCGCGCCGTACAGAATGTTAAAGGAGGAGGAATTCGACAATGACGTCTGATTCAAAAAAATTAATGGACCAAGCAGAAGCGGCAAAAGCGGCAAGCGATAAAAGAGCCCATGTGAAAGCTCTGCTTCAGAAATACGGTATCATTCTGGTTCTGCTTTTCCTTATCGTTGTAATCTCCATCGTACAACCAAAGTTTTTATCACAAACGAACATATTTAACGTAATGACGCAAAGCTCCATCTTCGGTATTATGGCACTGGGTATGACATTGGTTATCACATCCAAGGGGATCGATATTTCCGTCGGTTCCGTGCTTGCTCTTTCCGGAGTCGTAGCTGCCAGCCTTGCTCAGGTAAGCACCGCGACCACGTTATATTATCCCAATATAAGCAATATGCCGGTCATCCTTCCGATTGTCGCGGCCTTAGCTGTGGGATCACTGATGGGATCCATCAACGGCGGGCTGATTGCATTTACCGGAATTCCCGCCTTCATCGCAACACTGGGTATGATGACCATCGCAAGAGGCCTTGCATTGATTTATACAGGTGGAAAGCCGGTCAGCCAGTTCACACCTGATATGATGTTCATCGGAAGCAAAATCGGCTTTTTTCCGATACCGGTGCTCGTCTACCTTATCATGATCACCATCACATGGATTCTGCTGGGACATACCAGCTTTGGCAAAAATGTCTACGCAATCGGCGGAAACATTAAAGCCGCTGAGATTTCCGGTGTTAATGTCAAGAAAAATCTCGTCATGATCTACGGATATGCCGGCCTATGTGCTGCTGTGGCTTCCCTCGTATTTGCCGGTCGTGTCGGAAGCGTGCATCCGGGTGCGGCTGCAGGTTATGAGCTTACTGCGATTGCAGCAACCACCATCGGCGGTACCAGCCATTACGGCGGAATCGGTACGGTCTGGGGTGCTGTGGTCGGTGCATTGGTTCTGGGTGTACTGAGAAACGGCATGACCCTGATGGGAATCGATGCATACTGGCAGCAGATTGTGGAAGGCTGCATCATTATCGTAGCTGTTATCGTTGACATGAGAAAGAATGCAAGAAAGAAATAAAACAATCAACATACAACTTCCCTGGCATTCGAATCGCAGAAGAAATCTACAAATTTAAATTTGTGATTTCCTTGCATAAGTTCGCCGGAAATTTGCATCCGCAAATCGTGCGAACTAGTAGAGGAGGTAAAAAAATGGATAAACTATTAGAAATGACACAGAAATTCCCTATGACAAAGTACTGGAACGATTCCTGTTCCATCAAGGAGCTGACCTACGCCATCGAAAGAGGTGCGGTAGGCGCAACCACAAACCCGGTCATTGTAAAAGGGGTTTTGGAAAAGGAGCTGGACAGCTACCGGGACTACATCAGCCAGCTTGTGAAAGACAATCCGACGTCCACGGAAGACGAAATCGCATGGACTGTGATTGAGAAAATGGCCGTTGACGGGGCGAAGCTGCTGGAACCGCTGTTCGATCCGAAAACCGGGACGGGCAGACTGTCCATTCAGACCAATACGAAGTACTTCAACAATGCGGAAAAATTGGTAGAGCAGTCAGTCTACTTCAATACCCTTGCTCCCAACATGCAGGTGAAGGCGCCCTGCACATCCGCCGGAATCAAAGCCTTTGAAGAAATGACCTATCACGGCGTCAGCATCAACGCGACAGTTTCCTTCTCCGCCACGCAGGCGATCGCTGTAGGCGAAGCCGTAGAGAGAGGCTTGAAGAGAAGAGAGGCGGAAGGCCTGGACAATTCGGAAATCAACCCTGTCTGCACCATTATGGTTGGAAGACTGGACGACTGGCTCAAGGAAAGCGCGGAAAAGATGAATCTCTGCATTGATCCCTGTGCCCTCTATTATGCCGGAATCGCTTGCGTTAAGAAGGCCTACAAGGTTTACAAGGAAAGAGGATATAAGACAAAGATGCTTTCTGCAGCCTACAGAACGCCGCTGCAGTGGCTTGAATTCATAGGCGGAGACATGGTCATGACCATTCCTTATAAGAACCAGCTGAACTTCAATGGTTCCGACTTTGAGATAAAAGCCAGAATGGACAACGAAGTGGATCCATACTACATTAAGGAGCTCAGAAAGCATCCGGATTTCGTGAAAGCATATGATGAAATGAGCGTGGAAGAGTTTGATTCCTTCGGACCGGTCAATAAAACTCTGGATCAGTTTGCAGGCGGTTACGACGACCTGGTCAAGATCATCAGAAAGTTTATGATCAAATACTAGAATATTCGGGTGTCAACAGGAGAGGGAGAAAACCCCTCTCCTGTATTTTAAATCCGGCAGGCATGGTAATAATCTGCCAACCGGATAATTCGCTTATGTAAGGAGAACAGTATGGTTACAGTTTACGGTGAAATGAAAAAAGGATACAATGAAATCTGCAACATGACAGACAATCACCCCGACATGCTGATGGATATCGGGATTCAAAAAATGAGCGCAGGAGAGACGCTGACAATATCGGAGGCGGAAAAAGAAACCGCCGTTTTGCTGCTTGGCGGTGAAATTACGTTTCGCTGGGAAGGCAACGAGGCCGGTGTGATGAGGAGATCCCTCTTTGATGAAAACCCGGTGGCACTTCATGTTGCCCGTAGCATAGAAATCTCGGTTACGGCAAAGGATGATGCAGAGCTGCTGATCCAGAGAACGACAAATGACAGAGACTTTGATTCCAGGCTATACACCCAGGAAGATGTAGGAACGGAAATATTCGGAGACGGAGTGTGGGACAATACTGCCCGCAGAGCCTGCAGGACCGTATTTGACTATAATAACGCACCCTATTCCAACATGGTCATGGGAGAATTGATCAATTATCCCGGGCGCTGGTCCAGTTACATTCCTCACGGACACGACCAGCCGGAGGTTTACTTCTACCGCTTTGACAGGCCGGAGGGCTTCGGTGCGGCGTTCCTTGGAGATGAGGTCTTCAAAATTGAAGACAACAGCGCCTTTTTTATCCCCGGCGGCCCGACCCATCCGCAGGCAGCGGCACCTGGATTTGCAATGTATTACTGCTGGATGATCCGACACCTGAAAGACAATCCATGGACGGCGAGGATCAATGATGAGCGTTATACCTGGCTGCTTGAAAAAGATGCAAAGATTTGGCCGAATAAATAATCAAATGGCCCGCCTGATGGATTGAACCGTCGGACGGGTTTATGCTATATTAGGGTTAATTGAATAAATCTGACGTAAAGAAGCAGGTAGCAGTGGTGAAAAGAGAAGCGTTTTATCAGCAGGTATACGATATCGTAAATCAAATCCCGGAAGGCAGGGTTACCACCTATGGTGCCATTGCCCGGATCATCGGCCGGCCCCAATCCTCGAGAATGGTAGGCCAGGCTATGCATTATGCATCCTTTTTTACGGACGCGCCGTGCCACCGTGTTGTAAACAGCCAGGGAAGGCTGGTATCCCATTGGAACGAGCATGGGGTGCTTCTGGGTAAAGAAGGGGTGCACATCAAGGAAAACGGCTGTGTCGATTTGAAGGCACATTTCTGGGAAGGCTGAAACAAGAGCGCCAGGGTTAATTGAAGAAGCATGCCGATAGGCGGCATGCTTCTAAGAATATTAATGTTTTCCCGACCCCTAACTTGATCGTACTCTAATATTTGTCCGAATCCTCCCCGTCCAGAACAATTTTATGATCTGAAGCCGCTTTCTGTGAAGCGAAACCTTCTTCGCTGTCCGGAAGCGCCGGCATCGAACCCGTCAGTGCTTTCTGGCCGCTATTTATCTTGAATTTGTCAACCATTTGCTTTAGCAGCTCAGCCTGGCTGGAAAGCTCTTCACTGGCCGCCGCGCTTTCTTCTGCAGTTGCAGAGTTATTCTGAACAACTTTAGCCACTTGTTCGATACCTTTGTTGACCTGAGCGATACCGGAGGCCTGTTCATTGGACGCCTGGGCAATGCCAGCCGCCAAATCAGCCGCCTTCTCAATGCCATCCACGATTTCCAGGAGTGCTGAAGCAGTATTGTTGGCAATCTTGGTTCCGATCTGCACCTTGCTGATTGATCCTTCAATCAGCTCCGTTGTTTCTCTGGCTGCAGCTGCGCTTCTGGCCGCCAGGTTTCTGACCTCTTCCGCAACCACCGCAAAGCCCTTGCCGTGCTGGCCGGCTCTTGCCGCTTCTACGGCGGCGTTAAGCGCCAGAATATTCGTCTGGAAGGCAATATCGTCAATGACCTTGATGATTTTTGAGATGTTAGCTGAGGAATCATTGATTTCAACCATAGCGTCCAGCATCTCCTTCATCTGATGATTGCCCTTCTCTGCATTGGTCTTTGCCTGCCCTGCCAAATCACTTGCCTTATTTGCATTCACTGCGTTTTCTTTGGTCTGCGATGCAATTTCCATGATTGAAGCGGTAAGTTCTTCAATGGAACCAGCCTGCTCCGTAGAACCCTGGGACAAGGCCTGGCTTCCGTCAGAGACTTGTCTGGAGCCTGCCGTTACCTGGTCCGCAGCCTCCCGGATATCACCCATTATGCCATTGAGCGATAAAATGATGTTGTTCAGGGAGGTCTTGATTTCGATGAAATCTCCCTTGTAATCCGCCGTAACGGCGAGATTCAGATTTCCTTCGGAGAGTTCGGACAATACGTTGGAAATCTCGGATATGTATCCCTGAAGATTGTTTATCGTCGTATTGATCGCGTCCTTGACAGACGCGAAATTGCCCCGGTAATCGCCTTCCATCATCACATTGAGATTTCCTTCCGCGATTTGTTTCAGTATGGAAACCGCTGCGACCATTGGCGCACCCGTAGCATCCAGTGTCTGGTTGATTCCGCTGACAACATTTCTGTATTCACCTTTGAATTTCTCCTCATCAATCCGGGCTCTGACGTTACCCTCAACCGCATTCTCGGCGATGTGTTTTGTTTCTTCCACAAGCATTTTTACGTTTTCCAGCATTCTTATCAACGCCGGCAGAAGGATATCGTTATCTCCACGGCTGCCAATGGCTTTAAGCTCCTCCAGCTTGGAAAGGTCGCCGTCTGCCATATCTGCAGCGACTTCAATGATGTCTCTCACCGTAGTGATTACGTTGTTGATGCTGTGGCGCATCTTTTCATAGATACCAACGAAGGCCCCGTCCATGGTCTGTGAGTAATTATTCTTGCTCATCTGTCTTAAAATATCGTTGCCCTCTACTAAAGCACCCAATCCGTCGATACATGCATTAATGCTGTTTTTTATTTCATTGAACTCACCCTGGTACTCTGTGAGGATTTTTTCCGGTATTTCGCCTTCTCCGATTTTCCTCATATAGTTGGCAGACATACGAAGCGGCGCTATGATATGGCGCATCGCCTCGTTGATGCTTTCCAGAATCCGTGCATAGCTGCCCTTTAGCAGCCCCATATCGGGCTGATAGGAGAAATCTCCTTTCATGGCTGCGTTTGTTAGTTTTGATGCTTCTGTGTTCAGCTGGCTGAGCGATTCCCTAACCATCATTAGATTGCTAATTAAAACGTGATATTGGCCGTTGTAATGATTCTCGATTTCATCTGTTTCTTCTCCGTTTGACACTTTCCCGATGAAATCCAGCGCTACGTTCAGAGGTTCAACGATACCGTCGAGTGTATGATTGATTCCTTCAACGATCTGCTTGTAGCCGCCCTGAAAACGGTCCGCATTGCCCCGGGTGTCAAGATCTCCTTCAGCGGCTGCGGTTGTAAGCGTTTGGGTTTCATGAACCAAAGCCCGGAGGCTTTCGATAACCGATTTCATGCTGATTGCAAGAACGTCTCGATCCGATCTGGGCACAACCTCAACGGAAAGATCCCCGTTTGTAATTCTCTCGGCAGCCTTTGCCTGGTTTTTTGTATTGTCGATCATCTTGTTGAATGAATGCATGAGCTTTCCGATCTCATCTTCAGAGCGGACGGTCACTTCCACATCCACCTCGCCCTCCGCAAGCTTGTCGGCAATCCAGCTCAGTTCGCGAACGGGCCTGCTGATCATCCTGCCGAGCATTATGGCCAGGATGATTCCCGCCGCAACAATTATCAGTGCCACCACGAGAATAATATTTCTTAGTGTGTCCGCACCGGCAGTGACATCCTCTTTAAAGCTTCCGATTCCCAAGGTCCAGTCCGTATTCGGCACAGGCGCGAGAGCGACTATCCTGACGTCATGATCCTTTACGTATTCGATCACTCCCGGTTTTCCGAGTCCCAGCTCCTTCAGCCTTGCTCCAAGGCCCTGGTCGCCGTCGACTTCAATTTTATCAAACACGTTTGCCTGATCAAGAACCTCCTGTTTATTCGGGTGGGCATAAATTGTACTGTCCGGACCCATTACAAAGGCAAACCCTCTCTCTCCCAATCCCAGTTCGTTGGTGATTTCACTCAGGAAGTTTGCCTCTCTTCTTCCAATCAAAACACCTACTACCTGATTCCCTGACTTGATCGGAGCCGCTTCCATAATTGCCGGTTCCCCCGTCAATCTGTTGATAAGAACATTGGAAATGCACGCCTGGCCGGTCAATGCTTTTATGAAGTATTCTCTGTCTTTCAAATCCAATATTTCTCCGCTTTGAATGTCCGTAGCAGTTCCATCAATCTGAACCACCGCCATACTCTGATAACCCAGGCGCTCGATGTCAGGCGTGAGGGAATCCTTTTGAACGGCATAATCCATGGTTGCTGTTCGAGTCCTTAGTGCAACTTCGGTCAATGCCTTTAGGTTGGCGGTAAGTTTGGCATCAATATAGCCAGCATTTTTTTCTGCATACTGAAGCATGGATTCCTGATTCTGTTTTAATAGCGCATCGGAACTCACCTTAACTGCGATGCTGCCCAAGACCGCTGATGTCAAAAAAATCAGTATCCCGACAAATACGGCTATTTTTTTTGCTAGACTCGTTTTCATAAGCTTACTCCCTTTCGTCCAAAATTATAGATACTTCGTATATCGTCCGGGGATTTGTTAAAATTAGTAAAAACATAAAGAAATTTTTATTTTCTACAAAAATAAAGTTTATTTTCTACAATTTCTGCGACAAATCAGGGTGGGGTTCCTTTTTATGGTTTAGACATGTGTCATATGGGTATTGAAACTTGAGAATCTGCTGAAGTTTTAAATAGGGGATCGATTAAGGAGGTAAAAGTATGTCTGACATGTTTTGTTTTCAGTGTGAGCAGACAGCAAAAGGCACGGGATGTAAAGGTGCCGGCGGAGTATGCGGAAAAAAGGCGGAAACCGCAGGTTTGCAGGACGAACTGATCGGAGCGCTGATTGGTCTTGCTGTCGCGGCAAACGACGCCGAACCAACAGATGAGACACATAAGATTATGGTGGAAGGGTTGTTCACAACAATCACAAACGTCAGCTTTGATAATGATGCAATTAAAAGACAAATTGAAAAAACAGAGACTGAAATAGGAAACTTGGTTGCCAGGTGCAGTGATTACAGTTCTCAGTGCTGCAGAGCATACCGCTTCAACGTAAATGATCTCTGGACTTCCGATGAAGATATCCGTTCCTTGAAATCCTTGATTTTATTTGGCTTGAAGGGTATGGCTGCTTATGCTTATCATGCGTTGGTCCTCGGCTATTCAGACAGAGAGGTGAATCAGTTTTTCTATAAGGGGATGCGTGCTGTCGGACAGGAAGAAGCTGATCTGGAAGCCCTGCTGCCCCTTGTTCTGGAAACCGGTCAGGTCAACTTGAAATGTATGGCGCTTCTTGATCAGGCAAATACGGAGACTTACGGTACCCCTGTGCCGGTGACAGTGCCGCTGACCATCGAAAAAGGTCCGTTCATCGTTGTGACCGGCCATGACCTTTATGACCTCAATCTTCTTCTGGAACAGACAAAGGACAGGGGCATCAATATTTATACGCACGGCGAAATGCTTCCGGCCCACGGATATCCCAAGCTGAAGGCCTACAAACACTTGAAAGGCCATTTCGGAACAGCCTGGCAGAACCAACAGAAGGAATTTGATGATATCCCTGCGCCGATTCTTTTCACGACCAACTGCCTGATGCCTGTAAGAGAAAGCTATTATGACAGAGTATTCACAACGGAAGTGGTAGCTTACCCGGAAATGGTTCATATCGATGAGAAAAAGGACTTTACTCCGGTTATTGAAAAAGCACTGGAGCTAGGCGGATATCCCGAAGAAAGGAAATTGACGGGCATAAACGGTGGGAACACCGTAACAACTGGATTTGCCAGAGGTACGGTACTATCCGTCGCAGACAAGGTCATCGATGCGGTAAAATCGGGAGCAATCAAACATTTCTTCCTTGTAGGAGGCTGTGATGGTGCAAAGCCGGGCAGAAATTACTATACCGAATTTGTGAAACAAACGCCGAAGGATACGATTATCCTCACATTGGCCTGCGGCAAGTTCCGGTTCAATGATCTGAATATCGGTGAAATCGGCGGACTTCCAAGGATTATGGATATGGGACAATGCAATGACGCTTACAGCGCGATCCAGGTTGCCGCCGCCCTGGCGGAAGCCTTCGGCTGCGGTGTGAACGATCTGCCGCTATCTCTGGTATTGTCCTGGTACGAGCAGAAAGCGGTGTGCATTCTTCTTTCGCTTCTGGCGCTCGGCATTAAAAATATTTACCTCGGACCGACGCTCCCGGCATTCGTGTCGCCTAACGTACTGGATCTGCTGGTGAAAAAATACCAGATTTCTCCGACATCCACACCAAAGGAGGATCTGAAGAAAATCCTTGCATAATCTTCACTGTTCGTAATGGAGGAAAGCTTCTCAATCTGTGAAATGAAATATGAAAAAGTTTATCGCAGAATTATTAATTCTGTGATAAACTTTTTTTATATGCAGGAAATATCGCTTTCAGCGATGTCGACGGGGAGGACTTTTTTATGCGCATCTATGTGATCAGCGACACCCACGGCAGGATTGATAAAGCCTTGGAAATATATAAAACTCTTGAAGACATCGATTTGATCGTTCATCTGGGAGATCATTGGAATGACGCAAGAAGAATAAAGGAACAGCTGGACGTTCCGGTAATCGGTGTAAAAGGAAACATGGACGGGTCTTTTTCAAGAGAAGGGTACCACATTCTGAAAACGGACTTCGGCAAAGTATATCTGGCACACGGCCATATGGAGAATGTTAAGCAGAGTTATGAAACCATTCTGTACAAAGCAGAATCGCTTCACTGCAGGGCAGCTTTTTTTGGGCATACCCATATCCCTTTATTTCGTGAGGCGGAAGGTCTTTATCTGCTGAACCCGGGAAGCCTTTCCCTGCCGGCGGGAGGCAGAATGGGGTCTTACGCCGTGGCGACGATAACCAAAAACTGTCTTGATGCAGCGATCCTGTACGAGGATGTTCAGCAGGTCAGAAAGGCGGAATCCGGTGCAATCAGCAACATGCTCAATGACAGCGACCGATTTTAGTACCAGAGGAATTTTAACTCGACAACAAGTTGAATCAGAATTATTTTTATAGCAAATATTATTGAAATTTGTTGAAATACATCGGCAAGACAGATATAATTAATGGCAGTAGATTCAATCGGTTGAGTCTGTTTTCTGAGTGTTATGTGTGTTAACGGAAAGTGTGTGCTATGTATTTAGGAAGTGTACGATTTTTCAAGCATTTGATTGTCGCATTAGTTTTACTTCTTATTTTTGGGTTGACCATTTCAACCATCTGTCTGGCTGTTATCAATAAGAGCTACCAAGTTCAGCTTTCGGAAGCGCAATCCGCTCCTGTTCTAGCGCAGTCGAATCCGGTGGAGGATGTCCGGCAAAACAGCCTTTCCATAGAATATCAGGAACTATATCCCGATATGTATGTAACCATGGCTGAAAAAACCAAGTCTGAGACCGATACGGTATATCTGACCTTCGATGACGGGCCCTCCGGCAGAACGGCAGAAATCCTCGATATTCTCAAGAAAGATAATATCAAAGCAACCTTCTTCATAATCGGTAAAGAAGGTGCCAGAGAAAAGGATCTCATGAGGCGCATAGTTGCGGAAGGCCATACGATCGGAGTTCATACGTATACCCACGTATACGGGAGTATTTACCAATCTGTGGAAAGCTTTTTGGAAGATTTCCACAAAACGTACCAGCTGATCTATGAAACAACGGGAGTCAAAACGGATGTATTCCGATTTCCCGGAGGAAGCATCAATCAATACAGTGCTCTGTATTACGAGGAAATTATTGCCGAAATGATGCGGCGTGGGTTTACATATTACGACTGGAATGCTTCCAGCGGAGACGCCCACCCCAATGCAACAACTAAGTCAGTTTATCTCAATTCCGTTCAATCGTCCGAGGGGAAGGAACGTGTCATTCTGCTTATGCATGACAGTATCAGCAAATCCTATACTGTTGCCGCATTGCCGGAGATTATTCAGTATTATAAAACAAAGGGCTATAAATTTGAACGCATTACTAACGATGTGAGCCCGATTGCGTTTAATTATATTAGTTATTAAGAATTCGAATATGGAGGATCGTTAGACATGGGAGTGAAAAACAATTTTTCCCAGGCGGTATCGGAGTTGATCGGGATTTCCAGAAATGTTGAACCGGAAGATCGAAAAGAAGCAACAGAAGTGCCGGCAGAGGAAATGCCGGATACGGAAGCAATTGATGAGACTGCGGGTAAAGAGGCAGGCGCTGCAGGCGAAATGGAAAATGCGGAGAGGGAGACGGAAATGACGGCAGATCAAAAAGAGGGAACCACTCATACAGTCCAGAATCCGAAGGAAAGAATCATGGCAATGCTGGCTGCCCAGCAGGCGCAGCAGCAATCGCAAACGCAGACACAGCAATCGCAAACGCAGACACAGGAATCGCAGACACAGTCACCGGAAATGGAAACGGAGACGCAGGACCAGGAAACCCAGGCGCAGTCACCGGAAACGGAGACGCAGACACAACAGAATGAAACGAATCGGAATGAGCCGGCCAATCCGCCGGTGCCTCAGTTTGAGCTTTCAGAACGCCCGAGAATAGAGGATGCTGGAGTAACGACCATCGCCAAGGGAACGGTCATCATTGGTGAGATCAATGCAGATGGTGATGTTGAGCTTTTAGGCAGCGTCAAAGGCAAGATCGCTTCTCAGGGTGATATCAAAGCAAACGGCAAAGTCATCGGGGATCTGATCGGCAGAGATATTGATTTGGTGGCATGTGCGGTGCAGGGCAATATCATTGCAAGCGGAATGGTCACAGTTGACGGAAGCTCTGTGGTTATCGGCGACGTAAAAGGTGAAAACTTCTGTCTGGACGGTAAAATCAAAGGGAATGTGACCGTTGAGAAGGAAGCCAAGTTCCAGCCGCAGGCAATTCTGGCCGGAAATGTGACGACAGCATCCATTGCAATGAGCCAGGGTGCTAAAATCCAAGGCGCAGTCAATATTCCTTTGAGTGAAAAGGAGACCGACATGACCTTTGACATCGACATGAAAATATAGGCTGATGGATAAACGATAAATCGGTAAAATGAAATCGGTTAAACGGAGGGAGAAAGAATGGCCACAAAGAATAATTTCTCGAAGGCAGTATTGGATCTGATGGGGCTTCCCGGCAGTGAGAATTCACCGGGAGGAAAGATGCAGGAATCAGATCCGGAGGCGAGTTTTGAACAAAATATAAAGCTTGACCTGAATATTGGAAGAGAACCGGAAACAGAAAAAGAATCGGAATTTGACATAGAAAGAAGAAAATTCCTTTATAATGCCAAGACAGTTACTGCAGGCAACATCGTACCGATTCAGGAGGATACTCCAGCTACGGTTATTTCCAGATCCATGGTGATTGTAGGAGAAATAACCTCCAGCGGGGCTATTGATATCTATGGCGATGTGAAGGGATCCGTGAAAACCGATGGTGACATTAAAGCAACCGGGAAGATTGTTGGTGATTTGACCGGGAACAGTTTTACCTTAAACGGTTGCACTATTCAGGGAAATATTACCGCCCAAGGCCATGTAAACATCGGAACCAACACGGTTGTCGTGGGAGACATTGTTGCGGACAGCATCAAACTGAACGGGAAAGTAAAAGGAAACCTGACGATAGCCAAAATGTCCGAGTTTCTTGAAAATGCACTGCTTGCCGGCGATGTACGTTCTCAGACCATCTCCATGAGCCAGGGCGCCAAGCTGCATGGTAATGTCAGCGTAGCCCTTGACGGTTCACAGAGCGAGAAAGAATTCGATTCCATCTTCGGAATGTAAAGAGAGGTAAGACGATGAGTGATGATACAAATAAAGTAATGAGAGGCAGCGACTTGGGCGGCAGCTTTTCAGACCTGATGAAGAAGGTGGTTGAAAAGCAGTTGGAAGAAGAATCTGCTCAAGCTGAGGGAACAGCGCATGCCGAGGAGCCGGCCGGCGCACCCGTGAAAACGGCAGGAGTGCCGGAAGCGCCGGAAGCGGCCGCCGAAAAGGCATCCAATGTGGTCCTGAAATCAGAGGAGGCGGCAGTCAACGTCAAACCGGCGGAGGTTCCGGAATTTGAGTGGACAGCAGAAGAGAAGCCTCCGGTCGCAGAAAACTACCAGCCTGTTTCTGAGGTGGGTGTGATCTCGCCAAAGACAACAATCAACGGCACAGTTAGCAGCAAAGGGCACATCCGCATCGAGGGAAGTGTAATCGGGGATATCTTCGCTTACGGTGATATCAAGGTCACAGGAAAAGTTGCAGGAGATATCGAAGGCGGCAATATCGAACTGGGAGGCTGCATCGTTGACGGTGACGTCAAGGCAAGGGGAGATGTCGCCATCGGCAAGGACAGCACACTGGCCGGAAATATGAACGGGCAGCTCATCACCATCGACGGGAAGATCAAGGGAAACATTGAAGCAATGAAAGGGGCTCACATGTCAAGTACGTCCTTAGTAAAGGGCTCCATCACTGCGCCTACCCTTTCCATGAGTGCGGGAGCAGAGCTGCAGGGCAAGGTAAACGTAGCGAAGGATGACGACAGGGACTAATTCCTTATCCGTAATCGTGATTGGACAGACGGACGCCGCTGGAGAAATTCAGCGGCTTTTTTATCGGCCGGTACGTTTGCATCCTAATTTTCTATTTCAATTCTGTTTGTAGTATGCTATGCTTTTGCTATACCAAAGACGCGGAGGGGAAGCGGTAAAACGGAACCCAAAATGACAGGAGCTAATATGGAGAATCAGAACATCGCTTACATGAATACCACGGTGCTGGCCTTTCTCGGAGATTCCGTCTATGAGACTTTTATCAGAAAACATGTTATTGAAAAAGGTCAGGTCAATGCGGATCTGCTGCACCGCGCGGCTGTCCGGTTTGTAAGAGCGGATGCTCAGGCTTATGCACTGAAATCCATGATGGAAGGACTTACTCAGGAGGAGCAGAATCTTGTGAAACGGGCCCGCAACAAAAAGATTTCAACGAAACCGAAAAATGCAGATCCGGTAGTCTATAAGTGGGCTACTGCCTTCGAAGCATTGATTGGGTTTCTTTATTTATCTCAAAATTATACCAGAATGGAAGCCCTAATTCTTCAAACCATTGGACTCATTGAAGAAAGAAAAGAATAAATCACCGAAACGGGAGGAGCGGAACAATGAGCAGAGCGGATGAGATATTTATACAGAACTGCAAGGATATCATTGAGAACGGAGTATGGGATACGGATCAGGATGTGAGACCGCGATGGGAAGACGGAACGCCTGCTCATACGGTAAAAAAGTTTGGAATTGTCAACAGATATAACCTGAAGGAGGAATTTCCGATTCTTACGATCAGGCGCACATACTGGAAAAGTGCTCTTGATGAGCTTTTGTGGATCTGGCAGAAGAAGTCCAATAACATTCATGACCTGTCAAGCCATGTTTGGGATAGCTGGGCGGATGAAAACGGTTCGATCGGGAAAGCATACGGATACCAGCTTGCTAAAAAAAGCAGGTATTCGGAAGGAGAGTTCGATCAGGTGGATCGGGTAATCTATGAACTCAGGAACAATCCTGCAAGCCGCCGCATCATGACGAATATCTATAACTTTGAGGAACTTCATGAGATGGCATTATATCCCTGTGCCTATTCCATGACATTCAATGTATCGGGGAATACATTGAACACAATACTCAACCAAAGATCCCAGGATATGCTGGCCGCAAATAACTGGAATGTGGTTCAATACGCATTGCTGACACATATGATGGCAAGGGTAGCCGGTCTTGAAGCGGGAGAGCTGATACACGTAATTGCCGATGCACATTTATATGACAGGCATTTGGAATTGCTCAAGCCCATTTTGCAGAAAGAACCAAAACAGGCGCCCAAACTGGTTGTAGATCCCTCCGTCGTTGATTTCTATTCATTTACGAAAGACCATTTCAAGCTGGAAGGATACGAACCTCATCCGTTTGATGAGAAAATTCCCATTGCTGTCTGAGGAATGATAATAGAAGGAGTAGCAAGGAATGAAAACCATTGTAGCAGTGGATAATAACTGGGGAATCGGAAAAGATGGCTGTCTTCTCTGCCATGTCCCCGGCGACCTGAAATATTTTAAAGAAAAGACCTGCGGCAAGGTGGTTGTTATGGGAAGAACCACCTTCGAGTCATTGCCCGGGAAAAAACCATTGAAAGACAGAGTGAACATCGTACTGTCCAGAAATCCAGATTTCTGTCCGGAGGGCTGTATAAAATGCAGCTCCATGGGAGAGCTGTTCAAGGTATTGGAAAACTATGAAATGGAAGATGTGTTTATCATTGGCGGCGAGGATATCTACAAGCAGTTTCTTCCATTCTGCAGCGGTCATCTGGTAACGAAGATCAACAGTAACTTTGACGCGGACAAGCACTTTGAAAATCTGGATCAGCGAACAGATCTGGAGCTTGTCGAGGAGAGCGAAATGCAGAACGACAACGGAGTGGAATACTGTTTTACGGAATACAAGAGAAAATAAGAATACAACAACACACGAACTCACGGGAGAGAATTAAACAATAGGATAACACACCGGAGGAATCGGGAGTGTTAAACATAGGAGAAAACAGTTTGAAAGAAGAACAGACCTTTGGGAAAAGCAACATCATAATCGGCAGAAATCCTGTCATGGAGGCCCTGAAAAGCGGCAGAGAGATCGATAAGCTTGTCGTGGCAAAGGACGCAGAAGGCTCGATACGAAAAATCATCGGATTGGCAAAAGAAAAAAATCTTTTCTGCCAGTTTGCGGAGAAAAATGCTCTGGACCGGATCGCAGACGGCCGTGCACATCAGGGGATAATCGCATATGTGTCCGTATATGCATACTGCGATGTGGAGGATATCCTTGAGAAAGCGCACCAAAAGGAGGAAGACCCCTTTCTCATCATTCTGGATGGCTTAGAAGATCCTCACAACCTGGGTTCGATCATGCGTACTGCAGACGGGGCCGGAGCGCATGGCATCATCATTCCGAAACGCAGAGCGGTCGGAGTCACCGATGTGGTGGCCAAGGCGTCGGCAGGAGCCGTGGAGTATGTTCCGGTAGCGAAGGTCTCCAATATTGCCCAGACCATCGACAGGCTCAAGGAAAGGGGAGTTTGGATCGGTGCCTGTGACATGGAAGGGACGGAATATGACAAGGCAGATCTGAGGGGAAGCCTTGCGCTGGTTATTGGAGCGGAAGGCCAGGGAATCAGCAGGCTGGTAAAGGAAAAATGCGATTTTGTCATTTCGATTCCCATGGCAGGGAAGATTGCCTCTCTGAATGCTTCCAATGCCGCTGCAATCCTGATGTATGAGGTGCGAAGACAGAGAAAAGTTTTGCTTCAGAAATAAGAGAAAAGGTTTGTTTCAGATATAATGATTTGTTTAAGCTATAAATAAAGGGGAATGAAAACAAAAACATGGAGAAGAATTATCCGGAACTTACCGATGAACAATTGGTGAATCTGGCCCAGGACGGCGATGAGAACGCAGAGGAGTATCTGATCAGAAAATATAAGGATGTGGTCAGAAGCAAGGCGCATCTGTACTTTATGGTGGGCGCCGACAACGAGGATATCGTCCAGGAAGGCATGATAGGAATTTTTAAGGCCATACGGAGTTATAATAAAAGCAAACAGGCATCGTTTCATACTTTTGCGGAAATCTGCATCAACCGGCAGATCATTACCGCAATCAAGCGTGCCACCCGGCTGAAGCATTCTCCGCTGAACACCTCGGTATCCCTGAGCAGGCCCCTGTCGGAGACCCAACCGGATACGACGCTGGAGGAAACCCTGTCCTCCAACAGCAATACAGATCCGGAAGCGCTTTTTCTTCTTAAGGAGGACATGGACTTTATAGAGGGGAACGGTGCTGAAATCTTCAGCGATCTGGAGCTTTCCGTCTGGAACGAATACTTGAAAGGGAAATCTTACCTGCAGATCGCAGAAATAACAGGAAAGACACCGAAGGCCATCGATAATGCAATCCAGAGGACAAAGCGTAAATTGGAACTATATTTAGGACGTTAGACGTTAAAATGTATTGACATTGTAAGACTAATTATAGTAAAATAACCATTAGTGTCGAACCAGCTAGTTTTGCTGTTGTAGCTCAGTAGGTAGAGCACTTCCTTGGTAAGGAAGAGGTAGGCAGTTCGAACCTGCTCAACAGCTCCAATTTATGTTTAACAATGAGATGCTTTCATCAACGAACGGCTATTTGGAAGGTATCGGCATTCATAATAAGAAGGTTATCAAATGGAGGAATGAAAAAATGGCAAAAGCTAAATTTGAAAGAAACAAGCCCCATGTCAATATCGGGACAATCGGTCACGTAGACCACGGCAAGACAACCTTGACAGCGGCGATCACAAAGACCTTATTCCAGAGATACGGACTCGGTCAGATGGTATCAT
>JAVBVR010000050.1:0-11952 GCA_036677845.1 Anaerovoracaceae bacterium
ATTATTGAACCCATATAATTGTAATTTTTCCAATTTTACATTCCCACAACCTTTCTGTCTGAATTTGACCTATCACAATTGGACAATTATACATTTTAACACCTGCGTTTTAAAATTGCAATGGACTTGCCGTATTATTTTAGCGGTTATTGTTGTTTTTTTCAATTCCGGCGCTGTTTCTGGTTAATGATTTACCATCTGTGGTATAATAAACCATATTGCCCGGAGCAAACAGGTCGGGCGAGCCCGGAGATCGAATAACGAGGTGATTTTTATGACAGACGCAGGATTAAAAAAAATGCTGGTTTTATTGCTGAAAAACAGAGACACCGCTTTTTCCCTGCTTGAAAATTTCAGATCAGAGGATATCGAGAGAGGGATTCTTGCAATACCGGAAAAACTGGTTAATCGCGATATTAAAATGCTGGTTATGGATAAGGCCGGACCTTATCTGAACGATTATGAGATCCTGTTCCGACAGGATGCCGTCTTTGTTGAGCTTGACGCCTCTGTGAAGCAGCTGGGACGGCTGACAGCAAAGTATATGTTCAATATAAAAGAGATCCGGTTCCAAGGGGATGTCCACCGCATCAGCTTATCCTACCAGGAAGACGTCAGATCAGAGGGTAATTTTATGCAAAGCATGGCCTTAAAGGCCGCCGGCCTGAGAGGAAGCTATTTGCAGACCGCAGCGGAAGTTCTGAAGCTGGATTTCATTCAGATCGATAAGGACAGCATTTCGGTCAATTTGGATTTACTGGATTTTGCAAAAAAAATCCCGCCTGGGCTGTACATCGGCTATGTCAGCAGCGAAGACGGGGATTTCAAACTTAAGTTTCATCTATAAATTGTCGTATTTCCTCTCCGCAAGCCTGCGGCCTGCGGATGACGCTCCTGCATCTATTTTGCGTAGATCTCTTCCTTGTTAATTACGTTGATTCCGTTGGCGGTCAGTACTTCGACCGCCTTTTCCTGTTCATCCACCTTCAGAACGATGTATGGCATCTCCTTTTTTCTCAGGATAAAGGAATAGATGTATTCGATATTGATATCAGCATCCCGCAGGATGGTAAAGATCTGATTCAGGCTTCCCGGCTTGTCTTCCGGCTCAACGGCGATAACCTTGCTGACCTTGGCTACAACACCTTCCCGGTTGAGAATTTCCACCGCCCGGTCCGGGTCGTCAACGACAATCCGCAAAATGCCGAAATCAGCGGTATCAAAAACGGCAATAGCCCGGATATCGATATTGTGCGCAATGAGAATATCCGTCAGCTGCGACAGGCTTCCCTTCCGGTTGGGTATAAAGATTGACAACTGTTTGATCAGCATCCTATTTTACCTCCCTCATATCGATTACTCTTTTTGCTTTTCCCTCAAACCTTGCAAGGGTTCTAGGTTCCACCAGATTTACCTTTGCCTCGATTCCAAGCACCGTTCTCAACTGATGCCTGATTCTGTCGTTCAGACTCTCCAGCAGCGTAAAGGAATCCAGAAGATTTGCATCGATCAATTCCACGTCAACTTCAATTCTGTCCAGATAACCCTTTTTAAACACTTTGATCTGATAATGGGGTCCGATTCCATCGATCTTCAGCAGCACATCCTCAATCTGAGACGGAAAGACATTGACGCCGCCCAAAATCAGCATATCGTCGGAACGTCCCTGAATTTTTGACATTCTCACTGTAGTTCTTCCGCATTCGCATGTTTCATAATGCAGAGACGTAATATCCTTGGTCCGGTATCTCAGGATTGGCAGCGCTTCTTTTGTGATTGTAGTGATGACCAGTTCTCCTACCTCACCCTCGCTCAGGACCTTGCCCGTATTCGGGTCGATAATTTCAGGAAGAAAGTGATCTTCGCTGATATGCATGCCCTTCAGTGCCAGACATTCACCGGATACCCCGGGTCCGATAAGCTCGCTCATACCATAGTTCTCTGTTGCAAATAATCCCCAGCGCTCATTGATTTCACTCCTCATGCTCTCAGTGGAACCCTCGCCTCCGAACAGCCCCCATTTCAGGCATAAGTCTTTTTTCGGGTCGACGCCCATTTCGCAGGCCACTTCCGCCATATGTAATGCATAGGAAGGAGTGCTGATCAGTGCCGTGGTACCAAAATCCTTCATGATCATGATCTGTTTTTCCGTATTCCCGCTGGACATGGGAATCACAGACGCTCCTGCCCGTTCCAGTCCCTGATGAAGTCCGAACGCTCCCGTAAAAAGACCGTATCCAAATGCAATTTGTGCCGTATCCTCATCGGTAACGCCGGCCATGGTGATCAGGCGGGCAATGAGTTCGCTCCAGGTATCCATATCTTTTTTTGTATAACCTACAACCGTTGGTTTTCCGGTCGTTCCGGAGGACGCATGGAACCTTACGATATCCTTTTTCGGCGATGCAAAGAGTCCGAAAGGGTAATTTTTTCTGAAGTCATCCTTTACTGTAAAAGGGATATTCGGCAGATCACCGAGCGTTTTGATATCGCCGGGCTCAATTCCCGCTTCTCCCAGTTTTTCCTTATAGTACGGAACATTCCGATATACTCTTTCCACGGTATATTTCAGCCGCTCCAGCTGAATCTGTTCAAATTCTTCCCGATTCAAGGTTTCTTCCTTGCTCCAAATCTTAGCGTCAATCATTTTCCTGCATACCTCCCGGAATATTATCTTTGTCTTGCGGCAGCCCGAATCCCTTCCGACCGGAAGTATAAAACGATACTCCCTGCAAGCAGAAGTATCGTAATAAAATTCAGGTGCAATTTAAATGCTTCTATACTACATACCTACAAAAGTTATCATACCACAGGTCATGTCTTCATTCAAGGTTTCTGTTTAGCGATTACTGGTATTTATCTATTTACCGGTTACTGGTATTCTCATTAAAATAGGACGCAGTGGCTGTGGCCGCAAGTTTTCCAGAGCTCCTCATGGTACCTTCGCTGTAAAGATGGGTCAGTTTTCTCCCCGAAAGGTTTGTTTTCACAGAAACCTCAAAAACATCTCCGATCTGAACCGGTCTGATGAATACCGTCTCAAGCTGTATGGTGGGCGCAAAATTCTGACCGGCAAGATAACGTGCAAGCAGACCTGTCGCAATATCAAAGGCTGCTGCTATGGCACCGCCATGCATGACGCCGACTCTGTTCCTCTCCCATTCCAAAACCGGAAACGCAACGATCAAGGTTTTCTCTTCGAGGCTGCAGGATACAAATTCAGGCTTCATCATTTCATTGATGGAACCGATCTGGTTCCGGTACATTTTTTCTATTTCCGCCTTTATTTCGGCTTCCATTTTATGCTGATCCTGGTTCATGGCATTACTCCGCTTATTCCGGTTTATCGCTTCTTTTCCTTGTTTCATATCGTTATTTTTTGCTTCTTTGCTTTTTACTGTACTGAATTTAAACTCCCCTGTCAATATTTTCATTCTGTACACTCTTTTTTTAGTTTGATTTTATAGGAATGTGGTATAAAATTTCTAGTATAATGAGATTATTGATCTACGAAAGGAGATATGAAACATGAAGGACCCCAAATTCTTTATCTGCAAACACTGCGGAAATATTATGACATTGCTGGAGGATGCCGGAGTTCCCGTTATATGCTGCGGCGACGAGATGGCCGAGATGACTGCCAATACCTCAGACGGTGCCAAAGAAAAACATGTGCCGGTTATTGAGGCAGAGGGCGGCAAGGTAGCCGTTACTGTGGGAAGCGTTGCTCATCCGATGCTCCCGGAACACCATATCGCCTGGATCTATCTTCAGACGAACCAAGGAAGCCAGATCAAATATCTTGAAGTCGGCACCGAACCCAAGGCGGTCTTTGCACTGAGCGAAGGGGAAACCGTAACGGCGGCATTTGAATATTGCAACCTCCACGGACTATGGAAGGCATCCATATAGATTTACAGTACGTTCGCAAAACAGGAAGGGAGCATATATATGGCAATTGAGTGGACATCCAATTTATCCGTCGGCGTGAACAGTATCGATCAACAGCATAAAACACTTTTCGAAAAAGCGGATCAGCTCTTCGAAGCCGGCAGGAACAATAAATCCAGGGAATTTATCTCTGAGCTGCTGGATTTTTTGGACGATTATACGAGGCAGCATTTTCACAGCGAAGAAATATATATGAAGTCAATCGGCTATCCGGAGTATGATAATCAGAAAAAAATGCACACCGATTTTATCTCTGCTCTGGCCAAACTAAAAAAAGACTTTCAGGAATCCGGCGGGAATATTCTGGTGATTCTGAATGCAAACCAGATCGTTGCAGACTGGCTGCTGAAGCATATTTCCGTCGAAGACAAAAAGATCGGACGCTACGCAAACAGCAAGAAATAACGCCTCCCTCTGCGGCGGCATGCAATAGCTTTAGAAATCGACTCTTTTCCATTCAAAAAGGGCTCTATGCAGCAACCTATGCATAGAGCTCTTTCCTTTTTAAATTAAGGAGATTCACGAAGTGTGGGATTACAAATGATTCATCCACACCACTCAAATATTTCATATGCTCCTTTTCAAATGCCGCGATCTCCTCAAGAGTAAGTGTGGACGCACCAACTCCTCTGCATGCTTTGATCCTCCCGTTCCAGCTTTCTCTGGTAAATGGAATATCAATGTCATACAGGATATCGTTTTCGATTTCAAAATACTGATCCAGCAGCTTCGGCAGATTTAGCGGGCCACGTTTGAGATTTCCTCCGGTCCAATACGGATTATACTTCAAAATGAGCTCTTCACTCCTGCGGGCGATTTCGCTTTCGGGAAGCCACGCCGTAAAAAGAATGCAGAAATGCCCTTCATCCTTCAAAATGCGATGCAGCTTAGGCAGGACAATTTTCATATCAAAATACATATAGCATTGAGAAGCGGTTACAGTATCGAAGCTTCCGTCCGGGAAATCAATCTCCTCCGCGGAAGATACGATAAATTTGATGTCCATTCCATTGTCGCCGGCTAACCGACGCGCTTCCTCAATCTGGTTTTCTGATATGTCCGCACCCACGAACCGGGCACCCCAGCGATAGAGGTTTCTCGGCAGCACACCGGTGCCGGTTCCTAGATCCAGTACACTTTCTCCCTCTGTACAGATGCCGCAGCTTATTATTTTTTCATAAAACTCCACCGGATAAATGTCCCTGTATTTTGCATAATCCTTTGAGGCCTTCCCCCAGTCAAATGCCCTTCCGTGATCGATATTCGCATTAATGATCATCTGATATTCCTTTCTTTGCCGCTTCTTTTCTTGAAAAGAAGGTTCATATATGTACTGTTCTCGTCGTAATGGTACCTGGCGTAATCTCCGTATATCACTTTTAATGAAAACCCTTCCTCCTTTGCCATTTTGCAGATTTCTTCCTTTGTAATCACAGCAAATTTAATATCCAGGCACCGTTTTTCCAACAATTTACCGTTGCTATAAATCTCATAGAACTGCGTTCCGCTGATGATGCTCTGAGCTGAGGAAAAGACATTGTAATATGTGACAACAAGCGTTTTATTTCCGTCAAGTTGATATTTACCCAAATACCGCAGGGTTCCGTCTGCCTGACGAATTCGGTAGCCTGGATTGTAAAGCGTGCAGAAGAAAATGCCGTCGGGGTTCAAATGATGATAAATCCTGCGCAGCGCCTTTCTTCTCTTTTCCGGATCAATGATTTCCGCAATGGAATTGGAGGGAATGATGATCAGGTCATATTTCTCCTCCAGGCTAAGCTCACATACGTCCTGGCAGATTATTTTTACATTCTGAGGTTCTCCGATCTTCTTTCGGAAAATATCCAGCATCTCCTCGGAATAATCGACGCAGGTAAGGGACAAGCCCTCGTTGATAAGCGGCACTGAAATGCGGCCGGTCCCGCACATCAGCTCCAGTATGTTTCCATGTCCCTTGCATAACGATTTAAAGAAATCAATATCAAAATCCACATTGGTATAGTAGTCATAAATATCGGCAACACAGCCGAAATCTATGTTTTTTTCCATCTACGATTCTCCTCCCGGTTTTTTGTAAATAGATTAACACAAAAGTGCGATGATTACAACGTTCAAGTCTCTCCGGTTCTTTCAAAAAAAGAATAAAAGGCACTCAAGGTGCCTTTTATTCTCTTGGTGCGCGCGGAGGGACTTCGCAGCCTCTTCGTGTCTGCCGTCCTTCGCCCTAAGACAGGGCTCGGACCATCTCGCTAAAAAGCATCCCCCGATGCTTTTCTTTACGCTCAATGCCCTTTCGGGTTCAAGTCTCTCCGGTTCTTTCAAAAAAAGAATAAAAGGCACTCAAGGTGCCTTTTATTCTCTTGGTGCGCGCGGAGGGACTTGAACCCCCACGGTCGCCCGCTAGATCCTAAGTCTAGTGCGTCTGCCAATTCCGCCACGCGCGCATGCCGTTTCAGCCTTGGTCTGGAGACTGAACAAGATTTATTTTACTGCGTTTGCGCGGCTTTGTCAAACTCTTTTTTATGGAATCAGAATTTGTTCCCTATGGGCATGGACTTTTTCATTCATTATACCCGTCACTGGTGTTTCCTGTTAAAATACGGAAACTTGTTGCTCTTCTGTCACAACATAACCGCCTCGTGATGAATTTCTTCTTACTGTCAAAATGTCATAAATTATGGCAAAACAAAGCATTGATCCTATGGATATAAACGAAGAAAACAGTACTAATTTGCTTACTTTTTTAACTCCAACTTTATCTTGTTGATTATGTATACAGTATTATGATATATTAAAATTCAATAGCCTAAACAATTTATCAGGGAGGAATTTAATGGAAAATTTACTGGAGCAGATAACACACATTCAGATGCTCGATCAACTTCTGATTACTTTTTTGCTGATTATCCCGATTGTATTGATTGCACGTACCGTTGTTGCGGGAACCAAGTACTCCCCTATTCTTATCATCGTAATCTTTGGCTTGCTGATGGGCCTTTCCCTTGTGAAAGGAAACGTGGCCACTCCCGGCGTTCAGGAACTCCCGGTTGTAATTCTGATGAGCAAGGTTACTGTTACTGCACTTATCGCATCCTTTTTCGTCGGCGGTCAGGAGATAAAGAAAATCTTCACAAAACAGCCTATCAGCATTGATGACACAGTATCTCTATGCGAGGATGAAGTTCTCCTGGGTACGAGAAGCACACAGTTAATTTTTATTCTGAGAGCATTCTTTATCCTTCTTGGTGTTGAGGGCGTTAAACGCCTGGTCATCGGTATCGAGTACGGGGATCCCCTTCATCAGTTCTATCCCATTATTGCATATATCGGACTGGCAGGAGCGATCATCCTGGTCGACCCGAAAGCAAAGGTGAAAAACAAGCCTATGTATCTGCGAAAAGGTGTTTTGGAGATCATTACCATACTGGTCATCCTTTTCGCATCGTCCTATATAGCAAATTTGATTAAGCCAGTCATTGCATTGCCCCAAATATTTTTTGCTATGATGATTTCTGCCGGACTTGGCGCCGTTTTTTCAAACTGGAAATTCGGTCCAACGCTTCGCGCATTACTCTTTGCGGGGATACCGGTTGTCCTGGCTG
This sequence comes from Anaerovoracaceae bacterium, assembly GCA_036677845.1. Classification (GTDB taxonomy): domain Bacteria; phylum Bacillota; class Clostridia; order Peptostreptococcales; family Anaerovoracaceae; genus Anoxybacterium. Next base: position 7,554 of record JAVBVR010000050.1, read on the forward strand.
CCAACTTTATCGTCGGGGGATCACTGTTATTGGAAACCTTTAAAATTACCGGTATGAAAGCAGTAATGGCTTATGGTCTGTTTGGACAGTTGTTCTGGATGTTTGGGGGGCTGACACTCCTGATTTGGGTAGCAAAGGCAAATCATGTCAGAAATCTTGGACCGGGTATGGCCGGCGCTCTTTCCCACTCAGGATTAACCGGCGCCTGCACGGCTGGTGACTTCGGCGACGAAGCTGCATCCAGGGCGCCTATCATGATTAATATTCCATTTTTCGGCCACGTGTTTGTCTTTTCTATTCTGGCTGCCAGTGCATCCAAAGGCGAATTGTATATCGGCTGGGTGGCTCCTTTGGTTGCAGTGGGTGCAGGTTTGACATATCTCTCTTTCCGTACGCTGAGAAAAGCTGGAGGTGATCAAGCCAAAGAGATAAAAGGTTTGATGCAGTTTTCCTTTGGGCTGCAAATTGTAGCAGTTTTCGGAAGCTTTTTAATGCTGGCCCTTGCAGGTATGAGTATAAACGATTCCGCCATGGCAACATCGGCAGCAATCTCCCATTTTGGCCTTTTCGCCGCGATTCAGGGCGGCATGTTTGGCCAGGAAGCTGCTTTGATGATTCCGGTTATTTTCGCAATGCCGTTTTTGATTCATCCATTCGTTTTCGGTATATTTGGGAAGGCTGTCGAGAATGATGGAAGAATGCCCGCAAAAACTGTTTTAGTCCTCAGTCTGCTGGGTATGGCGGGTGTTATCTATGCACTGATCATTTCCTGATGATCTAAATCATTTTCTCAGATGATATCTTGATAAAACCATCGTAAGCCCTGAATATTCAGGGCTTACTTTTTTCTGAATTTAAATCGCCATTTCATTTCGCGATTGGCTTAACTTTTCTCAGAGCGTACTGTGTTATGCCGCACCAAGTTGAGCGCTTCCTCCTCCGGAAGGGGCTTGCTGATAAAATATCCCTGTGCCAGATCACAATTACTCTCGTTGAGAAATCGAAATTGCTCCTTGGTCTCCACCCCTTCTGCCACAACCTCAACTCCCATTCCATGGGCAAGTTTTATGATTGTACAGATGATTTGTTCATTTCGTTTCGCACTCATGTTATCCAGAAATGCCTTGTCGATTTTTAGGGTATGAATCGGGAGCATCCGTAAATAAGTCAGTGAAGAATAGCCCTGGCCAAAATCATCCAACGAAATTCTGATTCCGAGAGCTTTGATCTCTTCCAGTTTTTTTAGACTCAATTCCGGTGAATCGATAAGAAGAGACTCAGTGATCTCCATCTCTACTCTTTCAGGCAGCACCCCTGAGCCTGAAATCGCTTCTTTTACCGTATGTACAAAATCTTTATGTCTCAGCTGAACCGGCGATATGTTGATCGAAACGGACACATCGGAAAGGCCGATAGACTCTAATCTTGCGGCAAAGCTACAGCTCTCTTGTATTACCCATTCACCGATGGGAATAATCAGCCCGTTCTCCTCGGCAAGCTTAATAAAGACGGAAGGCGCTATCATTCCGAGCTCAGAATGCCTCCATCGAATCAGGGCTTCAAATTTCGTTATCTTTCCCGAATACATATCGACGATGGGCTGATAGTACAAAACAAAATCCATTTTCTTCACAGCAGCCCGCAGACTGTAATCCAGAAGGGTTTTCTCTTTTGCCTCTTTCTCCATATTGCTGTCAAAGAAAATGAAATTGTTTTTCCCGGTGTTTTTCACATGATATAAGGCGATGTCCGCTTTTTTCATCAAGGTTTCGAAATCAGCTCCATCACCAGGATAAACAACGATACCGCCGCTTAGTGTTATATGAAATTGACCTTCCGTAAGGCTGACCGGTTCATCAAATCTGTTTTTTATTTTTAATATGTAATTTGTGATATCACTTTTCTGGTTCACAGAGTCCAGGATTACAACAAATTCATCTCCGCTTTGCCGAAAAACAACGCATCCCTCGTCCATGCTCTCACTCAACATATCGCCTACTCTGACCAGAAGCTTATCCCCTTCTGTATGCCCAAAGCTGTCATTGATCGCCTTAAAATTATCGATGTCTATAAATATAATTGCTATGGAAAGATTCGGACAGGAAGCAATTTTGCCGGCAATATACTCTTTAAGATTCGCCCTGTTCGGCAACTTTGTCAGCGCATCATAATACGCCATTTCCCAGATCCTGTTCTGATACTCCTTCAGTTGCGTGATATCTGTATGAGACCCTACGATTTTTTCAGGTTTTCCGAATTCATCGTACAATGTTTTGGTTCTCGTGGAAATCCAGACCTCTTTGCCCGTTTTATGTCTGACGCGGTACTCCGAAACCGGTGATCTCAGGTTTTTCAGTACATGCTCAATATCCTCAATTTCTCCCTGATCAGTGTAATCCTGTATCACGAGGCTCATCCAGTCTTCTTTTGTTGATACCTCCGATTCATCATAACCAAGAATTTGATGCAACCCGCCGGAATAGTGTATCTTATTGTCTTCCGCATCCCAGTCCCAAATGATGTCATTTGTTGCTTCCGCAACCATTCTGTACTTTTCTTCACTAGCGAGTAGCTTTTTATGGGCAATCGAGAGCTCCTCCAACTGATGCTTCAACTGCAGATCTATGGCGTACATCTGCTCATACAATGCCTTCAGCTCTTGATTTGCAGCAATCAACGCCATCTCCGCCTTTTTTCTTTTATTTGCATGCCAGAGTAAAACAAGTATAAAAATAAGCAAAACAGTGAAAGAAATCACCGTTCCGATTACTAACGCTCGATATGCTTCGTAAAAAGAGAATGGTTTATTAATTATCATGCTGCCCTTCGGAAGTTTCTCCAACGGTATTTGGAAACGTTCCAGCTGCTTATGATCAAAGATATACGCAGCAAGATTCTTTTCAACATTGTCAATTTTCTCGACCGGATCGCCGTTCAGGAGCCTTATGCCAAGCTCCGCAGCGTTTCTCCCTGTTTCAAATCCGGACAGCAGATGTCCGCCCAGGATGCCGTTTCCCAGCCTATAAGTCTGGAGATCATAAACCGGAACAGCACTGGCGTTGCTGATCTGTTCAGAAAATTTATCAGCCGGCAGCTTATATCCATACACATCGGAAGAATATGCACCCATGAGGATGATACTGCTGTCGTCCAGTTTGGAAACCCTTTTGAATATCTCTTTGATGGACAGCATATTGAGAAAAACGATCTCATATTCACTATCCCGTAAGCCTTCCACAATGAGATTCTTGGAATCAATACCAGACTTCGAATTGTCGAAAATTACATAAACAGTTCTCAATCCAGGATTGATGGCAGCTGCTGCTCGGAGGGTTCCGGCAGGATCAAGCACCTCATAAACGCCGACGACGTTGTCAGTATTCGCCAATATCGGGGATGCCGTATCCTTGGTTACTCCACTGAATACCATCGGCGCATCTGAGAATAAGTCTTTCCGATACTCGACGGCAAACTCCAGGGCCGCATTGTCCGTTGCAAAAACAAGGTCTATGGGTGTATTGGCATACTTTAGCCGGTATAGCTCATACAACTGCCTCAGATTGTCTGCCTTTGGGTGATACTTCGTATCCATATACTCTACAAAAATCAGAATATCATCAAACTCTTCCCTTACTCTTTCTATGATTGCATCTGACTGCTCGCTGGTCCATCGATATCCTTCATCATAGGAATTCAAGATGAGAATTCGCTTGAAACCATTTTCATATCCGTCTTCTCCCGATTCCGAAGCATAAGAAATACCATGTAATCCGCCGAAAGCATGCATCAAACAGATCAAAATGACGGCTGCAACTGCAATCTGTACTCCTTTTCTTCTTATATTCCAGGGAATTCCTTTCATTTGCTGCTTCCTATACCTTTTAGACAATCTAAATACTTTGACTTATTAGATACTTTAATATACCCATTGGATGTTAATAATAACAAATATACGAAAAAACCCCAAATCTATTAAAATCAATAGATTTGGGATCTAATCATTTTGGTGACCCCACCGGGAATCGAACCCGGGTTACCGCCGTGAAAGGGCGGTGTCTTGACCGCTTGACCATGGGGCCTTATTAAAAAAACCGGCGACGTCCTACTTTCCCAGGCAGCTGCCCGCCAAGTATCATCAGCGCTGAAGAGCTTAACTGCTGTGTTCGAGATGGGAACAGGTGTAGCCTCTTCGCTATAGTCACCGGATAATTTACCCGATATAATCTCGGGTGGCTTGAAGGTATCATGTACCCTCAAAACCGAACAATGTCAAAATATATCTTCTACTTGAAACCATTGGTCAAGCGTTCGACCTATTAGTATCGGTCAGCTGAACACATTGCTGTGCTTACACCTCCGACCTATCAACGTGATAGTCTCTCACGGGTCTTACCATTTC